>NZ_NGJY01000001.1 GCF_003987565.1 Vagococcus fessus | reverse complement strand
AAAGTGTGGTGGCGATGGCAAGAAGGATACACCTGTTCCCATGCCGAACACAGAAGTTAAGCTTCTTAGCGCCGATGGTAGTTGGGGGTTTCCCCCTGTGAGAGTAGGACGTTGCCACGCTTAGATAATTATTTACCCATAAACTCGAATGAGTTTATTTTTATATTATTCCGGCATAGCTCAGTTGGTAGTAGCGCATGACTGTTAATCATGATGTCGTAGGTTCGAGTCCTACTGCCGGAGCTTAAAGATACTGTTATACAGTGTCTTTTTTTTTATCTAAAAATAAACATCTAAAAATAAAAAAGGAAGAGAGTAGACTCTTCCTTTTTAAGCCACTTGCCGGATTTGAACCGGCGACCCCTACCTTACCATGGTAGTGCTCTACCTGCTGAGCTAAGGTGGCGTATGCAATTACTTTTAATATATAGGCGGATTTGGAATTTGTCAAGGTAAAGGAAGTGTTATTAGTGGAGTCTGATAAATAAAAGGGGTAAAATGAATTTGTACTATTATTATTGATCAATGAAAGGGAGTTTTAATGTGAGTAAAGAGATTGGATTTGATAAGATTGAAGAGTTTGCTTCAGATTTTGGAAAATGTAAAAAACGTCTAAATAGTCAACGGGCAGTTATAAAAAATGGTATTTTAGAATCATCAGAAAATCATTATTCAAAAGTGTTAAATACCCCTGTGTTTTCGATTGATTTAGAAACGGGAAATGTATCAAACCAAAAACAAAGTGGTCGTTGTTGGATGTTTGCAGCATTAAATACTTTCCGTCATGATATTGCAATGAAATTTAAAATGAAGGATTTTGAATTATCTCAAAATTATACATTCTTTTGGGATAAATTTGAAAAAGCCAATTATTTTTATGAAAATATTTTAGCTACAGCTAATGAAGAGTTAACAAGTCGTAAAGTTTCATTTCTTCTTCAAACCCCACAACAAGATGGTGGTCAATGGGATATGCTAGTTGCACTTATTCAAAAATATGGAATAGTTCCAAAAACAGTTATGCCAGAAACTCATAGTAGTTCAGCTTCTAGAGAGTTAAATACGTATTTAAATAAAAAAATGAGAAAAGATGCAATCACTTTAAGAAAATTAGTATCTGAAGAAGCAACTGAAGAAATCATTCAAGAAGAAAAAGAAAAAATGTTAGCAGGCATTTATTCTATCTTAGCTACATCGTTAGGAACACCACCTATAGAATTTGATTATGAGTATCGAGATTCAGATAACGAGTATCATATGGAAAGAAACTTAACACCTCAATCTTTTTATGAAAAATTCATTGGAGAAGATTTAAACGAGTATATTAGCGTCATCAATGCACCTACAGATGACAAACCGTATAATCAAATGTATACAGTAGAAATGCTCGGTAATGTTGTTGGTGGAAAAGAAGTACGTCATTTAAATGTTGATATGCCAACTTTCAAGGAGCTAGCTATCGCTCAATTAAAAGCTGGTGAGTCCGTTTGGTATGGATGTGATGTAGGTCAATCTTCAACGCGTGATACTGGAATCATGGCAACTGATATTTATGATGTTGACAGTACGCTGAGTGTTGATTTCTCAATGACAAAAGCAGAACGATTAGATTATGGTGAAAGTTTAATGACACATGCAATGGTGTTAACAGGTGTAAATATTGTAGATAATCAACCTACTAAGTGGAAAGTTGAAAATAGTTGGGGAGATAAAGTTGGAACAAAAGGCTATTTTGTAATGAGCGACAGTTGGATGGATGAATATACTTATCAAATTGTCGTCAGAAAAGAATTTTTATCTGATCAATTAAAAAAAGTTGTTCAAGATGATCAAGTTACTCTATTAGATCCATGGGATCCTATGGGAGCTTTAGCATAAAAAAAGTAAGATTACTTTATAATTTAAAGTAATCTTACTTTTTTTTTAAAAGATTTTAATTTAGAGTGTAATCGTGTATAATAGTCTAAGTTATGGAACATAAGTTTTAGATTAAGGAGGTTGCATTTTGGATAAAAAAGAAAGTTTAAACCAAAATGAAAAAGCTGATGAAATCAAAGAGCCTAGTATACGTGATCAAGTATTAGGTGCGATGTCACAACATAGATACGACCAGCCAACTGTTTCAGAAGAAGTTAAAGATGAAGATATTGAAATAGATGAAAATGAGTTAGAAGTAGATAAAACTGAAGAAAATACATTAGTTCTATCTGATTTGATCGAAGAAGCTGTAGAGAATACTGAGGCATTTGATACAAAGCTTGAGGCTGAAACGACATCGCCTGTAACTGTAGCGGTGGAAGAGTCTGATAATAATACAGAAAAACCTGAAGTAGTGTGTATCGATGAGAAAGTGTCAATCCCATTTTCTGAACACATAGAACCTAATGAGTATGTCATTCCGCCATCAAGTAATTTTAAGAATGTTGATGAGGTTCTAGGAGAATATGAAAATCAGGATTTCTCTAAAGATAGTTCTGAGATTGGTCAGGATGATTTGGTTTTAGAAAGTCAAAAGAGAAAAGAAGCAAGAGAGAAGGAATCGTCACTGGTTAAGAAAATTGTATTTATGGTTATTTCAGCCTTGGTCGTCATTTTAATGGTATTTGGCTTAGTCTTCTATCGTTATTGGCAAGCAGGTCTTAAACCCTTAGATAAGGACAATAAAGAACTTGTTCAGGTTGAGATACCTATTGGAACAAGTAATAAAGGAATAGGCTCTATACTAGAGAAGAAAAAAGTAATTAAGAGTGGTTTAGTTTTTAATTATTTTGTAAAAACAAATAATTTAACAGATTTTAAGGGTGGCTATTATCAAATGTCACCGGATATGGAATTGACTGAAATTGCAGAATTGTTAAAACAAGGTGGTTCGGATGAAGCTGAGAATTTAGCAGATGCAAGAATTACAGTTCCAGAGGGTGATTCGTTGTACCAAATTGCTGAGAAATTCGAAGAAAAAACTAAAATTCCTAAAGAGGACTTCATAAAAGTAGCAAAAGACGAAAAATTATTTGAAAAACTTTATAAGAAATATCCTGATTTATTAGAGAGTGTCAAAAAATCAAAGGATGTTCGATATCGTTTAGAGGGCTATTTATTCCCTGCGACATATAATTATTATCAAGAGAATGGTATTGAAGATCTAATCACGCAAATGGTTGGTAAAACAGCTTCTGTTATGGCTACTAAGAAGGCAAAACAAGAGGAAAGTCATTTATCAACACAAGAGTTACTGACTCTTGCTTCATTAGTTGAAAAAGAAGGGGTAGTAGAATCTGATAGACGTAAGATTGCTAAAGTATTCTTAAATCGTATAGAAGAGGGGATGCCTCTACAATCTGATATTTCTATTATTTATGCGATGGATGTCCATAAGGTTCATTTATCTAATAAGGATACACAAGTTGATTCACCGTATAATTTATATGTAAATAAAGGTTTTGGACCTGGTCCGTTTAACAACCCTAGTGAGCAAGCAATAGATGCTGTGCTTAATCCAGATGACAATAAAGATCTATATTTCTTAGCAGATATAACAACACATAAAGTTTATTTTGCTGAAACATATGAAGAGCATTTGAAGTTAAAAGAAGAGTATATTGATAAGAAAAAGTAAAATAGATCTAATTATATAAAATAGGCTATTTACAATTATAATAAGACATGGTAACCTTTGTGGTGTAAAAATTATGGAAGCTTTTCCAATTCTATTGGGAAAGCTCTTCATATTATATTAATTGTGTCTTTTAAAGGAGCAGAAACATGGTAGAAAAAGTATACCCAATGACAATTGAGGGAAAAGCTAAATTAGAACAAGAATTAGAAGAATTAAAGACGATTAAACGTAAAGAAATCGTTGAACGTATTAAAATTGCACGTAGTTTTGGTGATTTGTCAGAGAATTCAGAATACGAATCAGCTAAAGATGAGCAAGCTTTTACAGAAGGACGTATCACAACTTTAGAAAATATGATTCGTTTTGCACAAATTATTGATAACAATAATGCTGATACAGATGAGGTAACTATTGGTAGAACTGTTACCTTCATGGAACTTCCAGATGGCGATGAAGAGGAATACACTATCGTAGGAAGTGCGGAAGCTGATCCTTTATCAGGAAAGATTTCTAATGACTCACCAATCGCTAAAGCTTTAATTGGTAATCGTCTAAATGATGAGGTAACCATTAGTACACCTGGTGGCGATATGAATGTTAAAATTGTAAAAGTATCTTAAAAAAATCTAGGCTTAAAAGCCTAGATTTTTTTTGTCTCATACTAAAGACTTAGAGGGAGTTAGTCCTATTGGGACTGTCATTTATAAGGTGAACAAGATATAATAAAATGGATTAAACTTTTTGAGAAAGAGGAGTGCTGGTATCGTGAAAAATTCATGGAAACTCTTTATAATTGTCGAGTTATTATTGTTCGTATTAGCAGGCTATCAGTTATTTAAAAATCCAGCTGCTTTGGTATTTTTAGTAATTGCAGTAATGAATTTACTATATGCATTGAAAAAAGAAGAACGGAATTCTTTTAATCAGTTTCAATTAATCGTGAGTATTGTAGTTATTGTGTTATGTTTATTGATAAGTAGCCCTATTATTTGGTTGATGCTAACACTTGCGATTATTTTTATAGGATTAAAAGGCGTAGAAGTATCTGGGGTATCATTTTTTCAAAATGCATTGTGGCATAAAAAACAAATGGTTATTGTTGAGACTAAAGAGAGTGAATCAAAAAATAGTCGTCGTTTTAAAAGGCCGTGGTTGGGGAATCAGCGTATAGGTAATAATGTATATGAGTGGGATGATATCAATTATACAAGTTTTGCTGGAGATACGATTATTGATCTAGGAAATACCCTACTTCCAAAACAAGACAATGTCATTATGATACGTAAAGGTTTTGGGCGAACAAGGGTGTTAGTACCTGTAGGTGTAGGAATTGTTATAGAACATTCTACATTATTAGGCAATGCGCTTGTAGAGGAACAGTTCTATAGATTACGCAATGAGTCATTGAAAGTATACAGTGATGATTATGATGAGAGTCAACGACGTTTAAAAATTGTAACGAGTACTCTTATGGGAGATGTGGAGGTCATTCGTCTATGATATCTAAAATTACTCGTCCCTTTTTATTTATTTACACATTCGTATTTACAACAATTATTTTATGTTTAACTTTATACGCAGCTTATTATGCTCATAGTAAGCATAATTGGTTAAGTGAAATCATTCATGCTAAGATATTTCACATTCCTCTACTTATCTATATTTTATTTATTGCCTTAATGGTAAGTTTTATAGTAGTTTTAACGGTCTATTTTGTTAGACGAGCCCAATATGGTAGAATTGAGGAAAAAGTAAGGTTATTAGCTGGTGGAAACTATGATAATAACTTGTTATTTAAAGGAATAAGAGGTGCGGAAACAGACCCTTATATTAATGATATCGATAAAGATTTAACTAAAATACATGACAAGATGAAAAGAATGTCAGGTGAGCTTCAGCAGGTTGCTGCACGCCCTGAATTAGTAGATGGCAGTACTCGTGAACAGATTGTAGAGGAAGAGCGTCACCGCTTAGCTAGAGAGCTACATGACTCCGTTAGCCAACAGCTGTTTGCTGCAAGTATGATGTTGTCTGCTCTGCAAGAAGAATCTAAGAAGAAAAGTCCTGCAGGGGATGTTGTTTTAAAACAATTGGATATGATTGGTTCAATTATTAATACATCTCAGTCTGAAATGAGGGCATTGTTGCTTCATTTAAGACCTATTAACTTAGAAGGTAAGTCTCTTAAAAAAGGGATTGAGCAGTTATTACAAGAATTGAAAACTAAAGTTAAAATTGAGATTAGTTGGGAAATTGAATCAATAGAACTTCCAAGTGCTATTGAAGATCATTTGTTTAGAATTATTCAAGAATTATTATCAAATACATTAAGACATGCCAAGGCAGAATCATTAGAGGTCTACTTAAAAAAAATAGACCAAACAGTTTTATTACGATTAGTAGATGACGGTGTAGGATTCGATACTAGTGAAATTAGAGCAGGAAGCTACGGTTTAAGCAATATTAAAGAGCGTGTTTCAGGTATGGGGGGCACGTGTAAAATTATTAGTTTTAAAGGGAATGGTACAAGTATTGAGATTCGTGTTCCTATATTGAAGGAGAGTGTTGTTAATGATTAAAGTATTATTGGTTGATGATCATGAAATGGTTCGTTTAGGTGTATCTTCATATTTATCAATTCAAGACGATATAGAAGTGGTTGGTGAAGCTGAAAATGGAAAAATAGGCTATGAAAAGGCTTTGGATTTAAGACCAGATATTATTTTGATGGATTTGGTTATGGATGTTATGGATGGAATTGAATCGACACAAGCTATACTTTCTGAGTGGCCAGAGGCTCGTATAATTATTGTCACAAGTTTTATTGATGATGAAAAAGTTTATCCAGCGATTGAAGCAGGGGCTGCTGGTTATTTATTAAAAACATCGACTGCTAGTGAAATAGCTGATGCTATTCGCGCTACCTATAGAGGTGAAACTGTATTAGAGCCTGAAGTGACAGGTAAAATGATGGAACGCTTAACAAAGAAAAATGAACCAGTTCTCCATGAAGATTTGACAAATCGAGAGCATGAGATATTATTACTTATTGCAGAAGGTAAGAGTAATCAAGAAATCGCAGATGATTTATTTATCACATTGAAGACAGTGAAGACACATGTATCTAATATACTATCTAAGCTAGATGTGGAAGATCGTACGCAAGCGGCTATTTATTCATTTAAACATGGGATTGTTAAATAAAGAAAAGAATGGAGTTTTAACATGAAGCAAAATTTTGCAATTATTGGTTTAGGACGTTTTGGCGGAAGTTTATGTGAGACATTGATTGAATCGGGACAAGAAGTTTTAGCTATTGATAAAGATGAGGACCGTATTAATGAGTATATGAATATTGCTACCCATGCTGTTGTTGCTAATGCACAAGATGAAATGACACTTCGTTCATTGGGATTAAGAAATTTTGAACATGTTATTGTTGCGATTGGTGAGGATATTCAAGCGAGTATTTTGGTAACTTTGATGGCAAAAGAGATGGGTGTTGCTAAAGTGACTGCAAAGGCACAAAATTCTTATCATGCTAAAGTTTTATACAAGATTGGTGCAGATAATGTTGTCCATCCAGAGCGAGATATGGGCGTGAAGGTTGCGCATAATTTGGTTTCCAAAAATATTCTTGATTATTTAGAGTTATCTGATGAGTATTCATTGGCAGAAATTAAGGTAACTAATCCTAAGTTTACAAATAAGAATTTACTTCAATTGAATTTCCGTCAGCGTTTCGGTTTAAATATTGTAGGAATACGTCGTAATAAGCAACTGATTATTTCACCACTAGCAGAAGAACTTGTGGAAAAAGGAGATTGTTTGTTAGTTATTGGTGCAGATGAAGATGTGGAACGCTTAGATGATAAAATGTCTTAGCCTTTTTATCCCAAGCAAAATTGAGTTATTAATTTTAAATTTGTGCTAGAATAAGCTTATCAATTGTAGAAA
The DNA here is from genome assembly GCF_003987565.1 of Vagococcus fessus. GTDB lineage: Bacteria > Bacillota > Bacilli > Lactobacillales > Vagococcaceae > Vagococcus_D > Vagococcus_D fessus. Next base: position 891,554 of record NZ_NGJY01000001.1, on the reverse strand, counting down.
GTAGGAGTTAGGATGCAATTAACTATTTCAGATAAAGCACAAAAATGGTACATCGAAGAATTAGAACTAACACAAGGTGATGGTGTAAGATTTTTTGGTAAGTACGGAGGTTCTACAAATGTGCATGATGGTTTCACTACAGGCATGCAGGTCATAAAGCCTAGTGAGGATGTTTTAGCTAAGGTTGAGCACCAAGGCATCACTTTTTTTACAGAAAAATTAGATGAATGGTTTTTCAATGGATTTGATTTATCCGTAGAATTTGATGAAGCGTTGCAAGAACCATGTTACATTTATAAAGAGCAATAAAAAAGAACAGCTAAAGTTAGCTGTTCTTTTTTATTGCTGTCCTAATGTAGGTCGTATGACACGTAAGAAAATAAAGTAGGTTAAAACCATGACAAAGACCATCGGATTGATAGCTTGTGAGAATAGAGAGAACAAGCTCGCTATAACAACAGGTAGTGTTGCTGAAAATGTCATTAGTTTGAAACTTTCAGATAGACGTAAAGGACTTTTAGAGAGTTTAACCCAAATATTAGCTAAGAGACTAAGTGTGAACAGCATGAATAATAAATCAACTGTAACAGGAACAATTGCTACTATCCAAGCTAACACAATAAATAGAATAGTCTTTTTAGAGGGTTGAGCTTGTTGCTCGAACCATTCTTTGTTTAAAAATGATGTATCAAAAGAACTGTAAGGTACTGAGATTAAATTTGAAGGCATGAATGTTGAGATCATACTTTCGTCGTTCACAGTCATCAAAAGGTGATCGTCTAGCATACCAAAACCCAGAATATTTCCAATAAGATCACTTTGGATTTCTTTATCAGAGAGTTTGTTATCAGGGTCGAAAGAAAACATAAAACGATCAGTTTGATAAATAAAACCACTATCAGTTTTATCAGGTGTTAGTTTATTCGCTTTGATTTTAAATTCGGGCATTTTTTCAACGATATGCTGAAGGTCTTCTTGTGATTGAGTGACTAATTTAGTAACCTGCACACCGATTGGAATAGCTAGTAGAGTTCCTAAGAAAAGTATATAAAGAAACACTTTTGGAAAAGATTTACCAAGACCAAATAATAAACGTTGTGGATTAGTAAATGCTGTTTTAAATAATTGGAAAAGACTCATGAAAATCTCCTTTAAAATCCCTTTTATATAAGAGGGTTGATTAAAATATTGTAAGCTTTTTTTGCAAACATTACAAGTTTTTCAAGTTAGGGGCTAAAAGCATTTTTTTTGCTTGAGAGAGTGAATTAATGGTAAAATGAACATGTATTATAACAAGACAACCTTGGAGGGATTTATTTATGACTTACACATTACCAGAATTACCATATGCTCACGATGCATTAGAACCACATATTGACGTTGAAACAATGCATTTACACCACGACAAACACCACAATACTTATGTAACTAACTTAAATGCAGCGATTGAAAAATATCCAGAATTAGGTGAAAAATCAATTGATGAATTAGTTGCAGATTTAGCTAACGTACCAGCTGATATTCGTGGTGCGGTTCAAAATAATGGTGGTGGACACGCTAACCACAGTTTCTTCTGGGAAATCATGGCTCCGAATGCTGGTGGAGAACCAACAGGCGCTATCAAAGAAGCTATCGATGCTACTTTTGGAAGTTTTGAAGACTTCAAAACACAATTTGCAGCTGCAGCAACTGGCCGTTTCGGTTCAGGTTGGGCATGGTTAGTTGTAAATAATGGTAAATTAGAAGTAATGTCAACAGCTAATCAAGATTCGCCACTTACAGAAGGTAAAACACCTGTACTTGGTTTAGATGTATGGGAGCATGCTTACTACAAAAAATTCAGCAATGTTCGTCCTGACTACATCAAAGCATTCTGGAATGTTGTTAACTGGGATGAAGTTAACAAACGTTTTGCAGCTGCTAAATAAAATGATTAGAACCTTGAGTGTAAACTCAAGGTTTTTTTATTTTATTATTAGATTCTTATTCTTAATGAAAATATAGACTATTCACTTCAAAAAAATAAGAAAAATATGATATAATGTATAAATTAGATAGGAGGGGATAACGTGTCAACAGATATCTCAAAAGATGTAGCGCTAGCTGTTCTAAAAGAAGAGGGTCAAAAAATTAAAAAGTTGATAAGTAATCAGCAACATCACCTTTGTATCTCACAGTGTAAAGCGTTTGAAGAAGTCGTCGATACTCAAATGTATGGATTTTCCAAACAAGTCGATTATGCCGTTAGGTTAGGCATTATTACCTCACCAGAGGGCCATAGATTATTAGCAGAATTAGAACAAGAACTAAATGTCCTCTATACTGACGTTTATGAAAAAAAACAAGAAGTTGATGGAAAGTAGGAGGCAGAAATAGTTTGAAAAAAAAAGTAAAAAAAACAATCTTCTTAGATTACAGTATATTGATACCGTATCTTGTATTGTCTGTAGTTGGAATCATAATGTCTTACAGTGCAAGCTCGTATCGTTTGATGAATCAAGAAATCCCAGCACCGCCATGGCAAGACTCAGTTAAACAAACCGCTTTTTTTCTGGCAGGACTAGTTGTTATTACTATTATTTATAAAATAAAAACTGAGGTGCTACAAAATAAGCACTTTATTATGTTTGGTATTAGCTCAATCACTATTATGCTGCTACTAACACGTTTTACGCCATTGGGTCAAGAAATTAATGGTGCGAGAGGTTGGTTGAAACTTGGACCTTTAACGATTCAGCCTACAGAATTTTTAAAAATTGTAGTCGTTTGGTATTTAGCCTATATATTTTCTAAAAGAGAAGATACAATCGCTTATGATTTTAAAGGAAGTGCAATGAAGCCTTTAGCACTTGTTGGTGTATTGATTGGTTTGGTTTTGATTCAGCCAGATACCGGTGGTGCTGCTATTTTAGTTTTAATTACAGCAATTTTAGTATTTGCAAGTGGGATTAGCTACATATACTCACTAGCTGTAGGAGTAATTGGTGTAGTTGGAAGTTTGTTTGTTGTTCAGTTGCTATCATGGATTCCTAAAAGTTGGTACCCCACAAGTTTTGTTCACGTTTATGGTCGATTTCAAAGTTTTAAAGACCCATTTGTAGATGCATATGGTGATGGCCATCAGATGGTTAATTCCTATTATGCGATATATCGGGGCGGATGGTTTGGCCAGGGACTAGGTAATAGTGTTCAAAAGAAAGGTTTTTTACCAGAAGCGCATTCAGATTTTATGTTCTCGATTATTATTGAAGAGCTCGGATTGATTGTTGCAATTATTCTTTTATTGTTACTATTATTTTTAACACTTAGAATAATTTTAGTTGGTGTCAAAGCAACGACCTCTTTTAATTCATTGATGTGTATAGGAATAGGTGGGATGTTACTCATTCAAACCTTTGTCAATGTTGGAGGAATTACAGGAATAATTCCACTAACAGGGGTTACATTCCCTTTCTTAAGTCAAGGGGGCTCTAGTTTACTGACTTTATCAATTGCGATAGGTTTTGCATTAAATATTAGAGCTGATGAAAGAAGAAAATTAGAATTTCGTAAAGAACAACATCCTAATGGAAATGTTGTGAATTTTAGTCGCACAGTTTAAATGAAAGAGGTGAAACTGATGAAACGCATATTCCAATTTATACTAGTTTTTTGTTTATTATTAATTGGGGCGTATGCGAAACCGGTTGTTTCACCTCAACATTCAAAGCAAAAAGTAATTAAAAACCATAAAAAAGAATCATCAAAAAATAAACAAGTCGCCTTTAAGCCCTCGAAAGTAGGGGCATTAAAAGCGGCTAGTTTTTCAAAATTTATTAATAAATCAGCAGAAAGTTTTACAAAAGAATATGGAGAGCCTCTAGAAATACAAGATAATTATTTGGGAAGTCAGTGGTGGATTTTTGGAGAAGATGAGCATGATTATCTTCAAGTAGAGGTTAAAGATAATAAAATTAGATCTATATTTGTTTTAGGTGATAAGGTTGATGTGACTCCTTTGAAGATAGGGATGACTCTTAAAGATGTTGCAGCCTTAACAACAATCTATTCTGATTTTACGAGTACATATAAAGATAAAAGTTATACTTTTGAATTAACCGAGCAAGACATGAATTACCGACCGTTACTTGCATTTGATAATGATAGCTTTGCGATGCTTCATTTTAGTCAGTCTACTGGAAAATTATTAGGTATTCGCTATTTAAACAGTGAATTACTACTTAGATTAATGCCTTATCAATTGATTGAACCCGAAAGCTATTCACTGAGTTGGCCAGTAAAAGAAGAAACTAAAGAAATTAGCGAAGCTGGTAACCGTCAATTAGAAATGCTGATTAGGATTATGAGAAAAAGAGATAAGTTACCTGCCTATAGTTTTTCACCAATCAAACGTGCGGAAGCAGAGCGGTTAATTTTAGCATTTGAGAAAGAGCCTCAAATTTATTTTGAATCTATGGAAAGTTTTAATGAGTGGCAGGATTTAACACCAGAGAATAGTGAAGTGAGTTATCGAACATTATATAAGTTAAATAAGGAGTCATATCAACAGCTTGTTAAAGAACCAGAAGAAAATAGTCATGGTTTTTTACTAAAACCAAGTCAAGATATACCTTATATCTTAATGAGTATTTATGGTAATATTTCTAGTCAAAAACATTTTCTGATGAAAGAGGATAATGAAATAGGCTTAGCAGTGACTAAAAACCATATCTTAATCCTACTTACGAATAAAAAGAACCAAGAGGATAGTTTGTCAACTGAAAGTACTGAAGTTATTACAAGTGAGGTGGATAAATAGTATGATATATACTGAGGAAGTCTTTGAACTAGAAGATGAGATAGATAAATTATGTGATACTTTAATCCAGTCAGAATTAGTTAAAGGATTTTGGGAAGCAAAGTTTCAATTAAAAAATAATAATGAAACGAGAATTAAAGAAAAAGAGTTTGTGTTTGCTAAAGAATCGTTTGAGAAAATAGAAGCTTACGGAAGCTATGCACCAGATTATAAAGAAAAACGACGTGCACTAAGAGAGAAGAAGCGTCAATTAGATTTAGATGAAACAGTCGCTTCTTTTAAAGTTAAAGAGCGTGAGTTACAAGATGTATTGGATACTACCGTTTTTGACTTAGCGAAGAGTATTTCACCAAATATAAAAATAGAAGCCGGCAATCCATTTTTTGAATTTGCCCAGAAAGGATGCAGTGGAAATTGTCATGTTGGATAATCAAGAAAATAATGAAGTAATTGAATTTGAACTGACACCTAGAAGATCTTTGATTGTTTGGGTTTATAATTTAAGGCAATTAAAAACACTTAAAAAATATGGACCAATTGCCTATGTTTCTCGAAAAATGAAGTATGTAATTATTTATATGGATGAGTCAGCAATTGAACAAGCTAGAGGTGCCCTTGAGAAACTTCATTTTGTAAAAGGCGTTGATTTTTCTTATAGACCAGATGTTTCAATGGATTTTGGAGAGCGTGTGGGAACATCTGAAGCGCTTAATCAAGAGAGTGAAAATGATGACAGTATTGAGATAACGAGTATTAATTCTTAAGTAAAAGGAAGCATTACTGTAAATTCCTCCAATTGTTTAGTCGACATATAGATGTCTGACTGTGCAGTTGGTTTTTTTAAATAAAAATGAATGAGGTGTATGATGAGAATTATTTCAGGTGAATATGGTGGGCGTAAATTAAAAGCTTTACCAGGAGATAATACTAGACCAACGACAGATAAAGTAAAAGAATCTATGTTTAATATGATTGGGCCTTATTTTGATGGTGGTAAGGTTTTGGATTTATTTTCGGGTAGTGGTGGTTTAGCAATTGAAGCAGTATCAAGAGGGTGCGATAGTGCGGTTTGTATTGATAAAAACTATCAAGCAATTAACGTGATTAAAGATAATATTGCGATTACAAAAGAACCCCAAAAGTTTAAGATAATGAAAGGAGATAGCTCTAAATTAATTGATAGTCTAGCTGCTTCAGGAGAAGTATTTGATTATTTATTTTTAGACCCACCCTACGCTTTACAGAAAATAGTAGAACAGATTGAAAAAATAACAGAACTCGGTTTACTTTCAGAAGATGCTTTAATTATTTGCGAAACAGATAAGTCTGTCCGATTACCTGATGAAACATCACAATTTACACTTCGTAGAAGACAAGTCTATGGTATGAGTGAAGTTGTTATCTACAAACGTAAGGAGGGTGAAAATGACTAAAATAGCTCTATTTCCAGGAAGTTTTGATCCATTTACGAATGGTCATTTGAATACTGTCGAACGTGCAGCAGAATTATTTGATAAAGTGATTATTGCAGTGGTAACAAATACTACAAAAATAGGCTTATTTACAAGTGATGAAAAAATTGAATTAATTAATCTTTCTATTTCACATTTAGATAATGTAGAAGTCATCGCTCAATCTGAGGGACTTACAGTTGATATTGCAGAAGAATTAGGAGCAAAATTTTTAGTTCGTGGTATTCGTAATATGACCGATTATGAGTATGAAAAAAACATAGCTTCGATGAATAAACAATTAAAACCAAATGTAGAGACAGTATTTTTGATGGCAGATGATCGATTAAGTAATGTGAGCTCTAGTATTATTAAAGAGATTGCTAAGTTTAAAGGTGATATCACAGCATTTGTTCCTAAAGAAGTAGAAAAAGCAATCGCTAAAAAGTTTTTTGGATAAGGGAGTACACTGAATGATAATAAAAGAATCAAAGCATAAAAAAGATTTAATAAAATATGGGACTGTTATTTTAACTTCAATTCTTATTATAGCAGCAATCGTAGTCCCACTACCTTATTATGTTGAAGTACCTGGATCAGCAGAAAATGTTGCAGATGTTATTACGGTAGATAAAAAACATGATAAGTCAGAAGGCTCATTTATGTTGACGACAGTTGGTATTAGACGTGGGACTTTGGCTACTCTTTTAACAGCCAAGATATTGCCTTTTCAAGAAATTATACCCAAGCAAGACCTGATGGGGGATAGCGATGATAAAGAATATGAACGTTTATCCGATTTAGAAATGAGTAATAGTGAAAATATGGCAAAAAAAGTTGCTCTTGATTTAGCTGATGAACCTTATAAATTAGATTATAAAGGTGTCTATGTGATGTCAATCCTAGAAGATTCAGATTTTAAAGATAAGTTAGAGCCGGGAGATATTATTTATCAAGTAGATGACCTGACCTTTAAGCATGCTGATGAGTTCATGAATTATATAGCAGCTAAAAAGAAAGGTGACAATCTGACGATTCGATTTGAACGAGATAGCAAGAAGCAAAAAGTAGAAGGTAAAATGATTGAATTATCCGATCAGAAAAAAGCGGGTATAGGTATTACATTAATAGACCATACTGAAATTAATTCTGAGCGAGATATTGCAATATCTGTTTCAGATATCGGTGGCCCCTCAGCAGGGTTAATGTTCACTCTTCAACTTTACGAATTACTTGCTAAAGAAGACTTGAAAAAAGGGCGAGAAATTGCAGGAACAGGTACAATTAAGCCAGATGGTTCTGTAGGCAGAATTGGTGGTATAGATAAGAAAGTTGTTGCGGCTGATAAGATGGGGGCAACGATTTTCTTTGCTCCAAACGAGCCGTTAGATAAAGATGTGAAAAAAGCCAATCCCAAACTGAAAAATAACTACGAAGAAGCAGTAGAAGCTGCTAAAAAGATTAAGACGTCAATGAAAATTGTTCCAGTCTTAACAGCAGAGGATGCAATTAAGTATCTTAAAAAATAATAAAAAAAGAATTCGATAAATTTTATCGAGTTCTTTTTTTATTTAAATTATATTTGATAGCTTCTTGATACTGCTCATCAGAATAGAAAAATCCTGGTCGCCATAGAGAGGTTAGATAGTGCCCCATCTTATTAGCAGAAGGCTGACAGTTATTATCTAACCAAGTTTTGAATGTTGAAACATAACTTGATGCTAAAAGATTTTCATTGAACGTATCGAATGGGTCGTCTTTAATAGAAATATTCCAATACTGAAGAGTTTCTTTTCTAGTTTTTGCTATAGCTGTCATAAATCTAAAAGTAAAATTTGTTTCAGATGTTGGAGAAAGTAAGACGCTTAAGATATCACGATGTTCTTCAATGTAATTAAAATAAGTATCATAAGCAGGATAATGGGAATCTTCAATACAATTGAAAAAATAATCGGCGCTTTTATTTCGAAGGTCTTTCATAATGTGAGTGAAGTTATTAATAAGTTCGACTTCAATTTCATCGAGTAATTCAAATTTATCTGAGTAGTAGGTGTAAAAACAGGAGCGACTAACATCTGCCTTTTTAGTAAGTGAATGAACAGATATTTTATGGATACTTTCTTCTTTTAGTAAGTCAATAAATGCCCGCTTAATATATTTTTTTTGTTTTCCCATTGCGCCACCTTCTTTCGAAAATTTGGACAGTATACAATATAGTGTCTAAAAATGAACAGTTGATTAAACAGTGTTGTTAAAATTGTAAGCCTTTTCATATATATTAAATATATACTAATTAGTAAAAGAAATCAAAGAGATTTGAAAGGGGTTTGACCATGAGTAAATTGATGCGCAGCATAGACGCTGTTCAAATAGTAAAAGATGGCGATACTGTAGCTATTGGTGGGTTTGGACCATTAGGCTATCCAGGTCAATTAGTTAAAGCACTATACCTTAGAAATGAAGCAAAAGACTTACATATTGCTTTAAATGCACCTAACGGAATGTTTTTACCAACTTTAGATAAATTAATAGATAAACGTGGACGTCACTTAACGACAACCTTTGTAAGAACAAGTTCTGCAGCTACTCGATTCTTTGAAGAGGGACGTCTGTCTTTAACGCCTCAAGGAACTTTTGCTGAAAGATTGAGAGCAGCAGGAGCAGGCATACCAGCCTTTTATACACCTGTTGGGGTGGGAACGATGGTAGCTGAAGGAAAAGAAATTAAAGAGATACATGGTAAAGAGTATTTAATGGAAGAAGCTTTGGTTGCGGATGTGGGCTTTATTCAAGCGACAAAGGTTGATTATGATGGCAATTGTTATATTGAAGGATCACAAAAGAATTTTACAACGTTAGTTCCTGCAGCTTCTAAATATACCATTGTTGAAGCGGAACAAATTGTTCCTGTAGGTGAGATTTCACCAGAGCTAGTTTCTGTATCTGGAATATATATTGATGCGATTGTGAAAGTGGGTGCCCGTAATGAACAGTAGAACTTTTATAGCTAAACGTGTAGCTGATGAATTAGTAGATGGACAAATTGTTAATTTAGGAATAGGGATTCCGACAATGGTACCAAAATTTGTTGGAGAAGATAAAACTATTATATTTCAAAGTGAAAATGGCATTATTAATATCGGACCAACACCGCCGTTAGGACAAGATAATCCTAATATTTATGATGCAGGTGGTGCACCAGCAACGGTTAAACCTGGTGGCCAATTTGTAGACAGTGCGACAGCTTTTGGTTTAATCAGAAGCGGAAAAGTTGATGTAACAGTTCTAGGAGCAGTTCAAGTCGACGAGGCTGGAAACTTAGCTAACTGGAATATACCGAACAAAATGCTAGTTGGATTTGGTGGTGCAATGGATTTAGTGACCTGTGCTAAAAATGTTATTGTCGCAATGGAGCATACAGCTAAAGGAACAATTAAAATTATGAAAGAATGTTCCTTCCCACTTACAGGGTCTAAATGTGTAACAAAAATTATTACAGAATTAGCCGTATTTAGTGTTATACCAGAAGGTCTTGTTTTAGAAGAGATTACATCAAAAACAAGTTTAGATGAAGTAAGAGAAAAAACGGAGGCAGACTATCAAGTGTCTCCAGATTTAAAAATCAATCAAATTGACTAAATTATAGAATATGAATGAACTATTAGGAGGAAATTATAATGAATGAATGCCAAGAAGTAGTAATCGTAGGATATGGAAGATCAGCAGTAGCCCGTTCTCTAAAAGGAGCGTTAGCAAATGAACATCCAGTAGATTTTGCCGCAGAAGTTTTACAAGGTGTGCTAAATAAAGTTCCTACATTAGATAAAGAATTGATTGATGATATTATTGTAGGCTGTGCGATTCCTGAAGATGTACAAGGATTAAATGTAGCACGCGTTATTGCAAGTCGTGCGGATATTCCAGATAGCGTTCCAGCTCAAACAGTCAACCGTTTTTGTTCATCAGGATTACAAACGATTGCAACAGGTGCTAATGCGATTATGGCCAATCAAGCGGATATTATCGTAGCAGGTGGGGTTGAAACGATGAGTGGTGTTCCAATGTCATTTGATATGTCGGCGATTAATGCGACATTAATGAAAGAAAAACCACAAGTGTATGTTCCAATGGGTATGACAGCTGAGTATGTTGCAGATAAATACGGGGTAACACGTGAGCAAATGGATGAATTTGCAATTGATAGCCATAAAAAAGCAGCTGCAGCACAAGAAGCAAATGTTTTTGATAGAGAAATTATTCCAGTAATATATGGTGACATCGAAGGGAATCCATTAACATTTAAAGAAGATGAGGGTGTTCGCGGCAACCAAACAATGGAAGAATTGGCTCAATTGGGTCCAGCATTTAAAGAAGATAACGGAAAAGTGACAGCTGGTAATTCTTCACCATTAAGTGATGGGGCTGCTTTTGTTGTGATGATGTCAGCTAAAAAAGCAGAAGAGCTAGGTTTAAAACCAATTGCTAAATTCAAAGGATTTGCAGTTGCAGGGCTAGATCCATTATTCATGGGGATGGGACCAGTTTACGCTATTCCAAAAGTATTAGAGAGAACAGGTTTATCATTAGATGATATGGATGCAATTGAATTGAATGAAGCATTTGCAGCACAAGCAATCGCATGTATTAATGAATTAAACTTACCTAAAGAAAAAGTAAATCCTCGTGGTGGTGCGATGGCATTAGGTCATCCACTAGGTGCGACAGGCTCAATTCTAACATGTAAATTATTATCTTATTTAGAAGATACAAATGGAAAATACGGTATGGTGTCAATGTGTATTGGTGGCGGAATGGGTGCTGCGGGTATCTTTGAGAAATGCTAAGAACTATATAGATAGGAGCAAGTTGATATGGAGCAAATGAAAGTTATTCAAACACGATTGGTCCTCCCAGCAGATACTAATGCTCATAATACATTATTTGGTGGAAAATTAATGAATTATATTGATGATAGTTCTGCCATTGCAGCTGTTCGTTACGCTCGTCGCCTTTGTGTGACAGCATCAACGGACTCTGTAGATTTTTTACACCCAATAAACGCAAATCATAGTGTAACACTAGAAGCATTTGTTTCAGGAAGTGGCAAGAGGTCTTTGGAAGTCTTTTGTAAAATAACAGGAGAATCACTGGCTACAGGGAAGACTTATCTAGCTGCTACGGCATTTAGTACCTTTGTAATCGTTGATGATAATCCTGAACCGTTAGAAAAATTTGAGCCTACTAATTCAGAAGAGCGACTTGTACATGATGGATATGAGGAAAGAAGAAAATTTAGAGAAGCAAGAAGAACGCATCATAAAGCATTTGTAACATCACTCTTAGAACAAGATAAATAGAAAAAATTGGAAATGAAGGTGGGTATAAAAATGACAATAAATAAAGTTGGTGTAATTGGATTAGGTGTAATTGGCTTATCATGGAGTGCTTTAATGCTTGCTAAGGGGGTAGAAGTGCATGTCTATGATATCCGAGAAGACCACGAAGAAGGAACTAAGCAAAGTATTAGTCAGATGCTTAAATCTTTAGGTGTTTCTTTTTCAAAAGTCTCAGATCAATTGGTTATTGAAAAATCAGTTGAAGATATGGCAGCTCATGTTGAGTTTATTCAAGAAAATGGTCCGGAAAATTTAGCATTTAAGAAAGACTTATATGCCACAATTGAAAAATATGGAACCAATAGTTTAATAATCGCTTCGTCTTCTTCAGGCATACCTGCGGGACAGATGAATGCAGATATGAGTCATCCGGAACGCCTTATTATAGGTCACCCTTTTAATCCACCTCATATGATTCCTTTAGTTGAAGTATCACCAAGTGCCCAAACGAGTCAACTTGTGATTGATCAAACACTTGCTTTTTATGAGCAATTAGGAAAAAGTCCTGTTGTTATTAAGAAAGAAATACCAGGCTTTGTAGCGAATAGATTACAAACTGCTATTTTCCAAGAGTGTATAGCTTTAGTAAGAGATGATGTTGTTGATGTGAAAGAGTTAGATACTATTATTGAAAAGTCATTAGGGATTCGTTGGGCATCTGGTGGACCATTTTTATCTTTCCATTTGGGTGGAGGTCCTCAAGGCTTTGAAGGCTTTCTGAAACATTTAGGACCAGCTTTAAATCAAGGGTTTAAAGATATTAGTCAAGTAGAATTAACTGAAGAGTTACAAGAAAAATTAATTGAGCAAGTTAAAATAGAATATGGTATGGATTTAGTAGAATTAGCAGAACACCGAGACATCGTGCAGGGAAAAATTATTGACGCCTGTGATTAAAAGATGAAAGGGGACTATTAAAATGAGATTAGCTTTGATGGGTGCAGGTTCTTTAGGTACAATTTTAGGCGCCTTTATTTCAGAAAAGAAAGAGATTGAGTTAATTGATGTTAATAAGGAACATGTAAAAGCACTAAATGATAGTGGCGCAAGAATTGTGGGAACTATTGAAAAAACAGTACCAGTAAAAGCCATAACACCTGAAGAGATGGAAGGGATGTATGACCTTGTTATCTTATTAGTGAAGCAAACTTATAACGCTTCGGCATTTGAATCTTTAAGAAATCACATTCATGATAAAACAATTATAGCAACCTTGCAGAATGGATTTCCTGAACCTAGTCTTATTGATGTTTTTGGAGAGGGTAGAGTCATTGGCGCTACTGTAAGTTGGGGAGCAACATGGCAAGGTCCAGGTGTATCCGAATTAACTTCTGACCCAGAAAAATTAGCATTTGATGTGGGCCGTTTAGACGGCAAGGTAACAGAGCAAGTAGAGCAAGTCAAAGAGGTTTTAGAATGTATGTGTCCGGCACATATTGCAGGTAATTTGGGTGGAACACGTTGGGCTAAACTATTAAGTAATGCAGTATTCAGTGGTCTATCAGCATGCTTTGGCTGTACGTTTGGAGAAATATTATCAGATGAAAAATTAGAAAAATTAGCTCACTATGTTATGAAAGAAACGATTGATGTAGGAACAAAATGGGGTGTAACCTCATTTGAAGTTGATGGTGTTGATTTAAAACCTTACTTATATTTTGAAACAGAAGAAGAAAGAGTGGAGAAAGCTCCTAGTTATCAAGCATTCTGGGGTCCACATAAATTATTAAAAGCGAGTATGTTACAAGATATTGAAAAAGGTCGAAAAACAGAGATTAATGAAATCAATGGCTTAGTGGTTCATTTTGGTAAAAAATTAGGAATTGAAACACCGTTAAATGAAATGATTGTTTCGATAGTGAGTAGAATTGAAAGAAAAGAACTGGAACCAAGCTTAACTAATTTATCATCATTTAAATAGAGTGCAACTTCTTTTCTAGATTCTAAGTAGGAAAGAAGTTGTATTTTTATTTATATCTGTTGGTTAACAGAGGTTAATGTGAAAAGTTTTTCAAAATAACAGATAATTTTCTGAATATAGGTAGAAATGTACTCTTATTTCTGATAAAATAAAAGCGTCAGTTAAGTATGACTTAACAAAAAATGTGTTCCAAAATAGGAGGAATTATCAATGGCATTAGTATCAGCAGCAGAAATGTTAACAAAAGCACGTGAAGGTAAATACGCAGTAGGAGCTTTCAACACAAACAACTTAGAATGGACAAAAGCTATTCTTAAAGGCGCTCAAGAATCAAATGCTCCAGTTATGATCCAAACATCAATGGGAGCTGCAAAATATATGGGTGGATACCAAATGTGCGTACATATGGTTGAAGACTTAATCGAATCAATGAATATCACTGTACCAGTTGCATTACACTTAGATCACGGTGAATATGAAGATGCATTAAAATGTATCGAAATTGGTTACACTTCAGTAATGTATGATGGTTCTCATCACCCATTCGAAAAAAATATTGAAGAAGCTAAAGACGTAGTTGCTAAAGCTCACGCTAAAGGCGTTTCAGTTGAGTGTGAAGTAGGAAGCATTGGCGGAGAAGAAGACGGAATCATCGGTTCTGGCGAATTAGCTGATCCAGCTGAATGTAAAGCAATGTCAGATACAGGTATCGACTTCTTAGCAGCAGGTATCGGTAACATCCACGGTTCATACCCAGAAAACTGGACTGGATTAAGCTTTGAAACATTAGCTGAAATCGCAGCAGTTACTGATGGTAAACCATTAGTATTACACGGTGGATCAGGAATCCCAGTTGAGCAAGTACAAAAAGCTATCTCATTAGGTGTTTCAAAAATCAACGTTAACACTGAGTGTCAAGAAGTATTTGCAGCAGCAACTCGTAAATACATCGAAGAAGGAAAAGATCTTGAAGGAAAAGGTTTTGACCCTCGTAAATTATTAGCTCCAGGTACTGAAGCAGTTGTTGAATTAGTTAAACAACGTATTGAATGGTTCGGTTCAAAAGGTAAAGCTTAATTTAAATTTTAAGTTAAGGCACTAATCGTTGAGATTAGTGCTTTTTTTGTTTTTTTTAAAGGAAATATCTTGCATAAGAGATAATTAAAGTCTATAATAGTTTTTATCGTTAGGGACAAATAGAGTCTATAATGGATTAATTAAGTACTGAAAGGTGAGGTATAAAATGAAGTTAACAAATGCAACAGAACAAGCACTTGCTATCTTAGCAATTTTAGCCATTCAAAAAAAAGAAGTACCTGTCTCATCAGAGACTATTTATACAAAATTATCTGTGTCACAGTCTTATGTAAAAAAATTATTACGTAAATTAGTTGTTTCAAAAATAATAGCAGGTGTATCAGGCAATAATGGTGGTTTTTTTCTTGAGAAAGAAACGAAAGATATTTCATTATTAGAGATTGTTGAAGCCATAGAAGGACCTTTTGAGAGTTTTCCAGATGTTGGTATCTTGCAACGTGCGTTCTCCGGATTTGACGAATATGCACAAAATGGAGATAATATAATATCGGCATATTTTAGTGAAGCTGATCGAGCTTGGGAAGATAAGTTGAAACAAATATCAATTCAAGAAGTTTTGGAAAAAGTCTTTGAAAAAGAAGACAATATACCAACGAAAAATTGGAACACGATATAGATAAAGGATGAGGTCTGACGATGAAAAAAAGATTTGGAAATGTATTTAAGTTATATGCACTCGATTGGAAACGAATATATAAAAATAAATTGACCTTTATGTTAATTATGGCATTAATGGTCATTCCGTCGTTGTACGCCTGGTTTAATATTGCAGCACTTTGGGACCCCTATTCAAATACTAAAGATATTTCGATTGCTGTTTATTCTGATGATAAAACTGCAGAAGTAATGGGTAAAGAAATAAATATTGGTGATAAAATTATTGATGGTCTTAAAGACAATGATAAGGTTGGCTGGCGATTTGTTGATTCTAAAAAAGAATTAGACAAAGGTGTTAAAAGTGGGAAGTTTTACGGTGGAGTTTATCTTCCGGAGAATTTTTCTGAAAATCTTGTGAGTTTTGTAAGTGGTGAAATGAAGAAACCTAAAATTGTTTATTCAGTGAACCAAAAAATTAATGCTATTGCGCCTAAAATTGCAGATAAAGGGGCAAGCGGGATACAAGACCAAATCACAACACAATTTATTGGAACAGTAAGTGAGGGTCTAGTCAAAGGATTGAATGAAGTTGGTTTTAACTTAGATAGTAATTTCTTAGCTATCGATAAAATTAGTAATAAGATTTTAGAATTTGATGATAATATGGATAAAATCGATGAATACACACAAGAAGTTATCGATTTAAATAAAAAAATGCCAGAATTAAAAGATAAGTTAGCAAAAGCAAATGAAATGACCGATTATATGCCTGACATTAATAAATTAGGTGATAAAATAATTGAAGTTAATAAAATGATGCCAACGATTAAAGAAAATGGGAAAGTAATTCTTGAAGTACAATCAAAAATTCCTGAAATTCAAAATGCGGGGCGTCAATTAAATGAAATTGATAATGATTTCGGTAAAGTAGAAGAAACGATGACTAAAGGAATTGCAAGTGCCAAAGAAGGAATGGCTGTGATTCAACAAGTTCAGAGTATTTTACCTGAAGTATCAGATTTAGCAAATAGTTCGAATGCACTATTAACAAGTTTAAGTAATAATAGTGAAAAATGGCCTCAAGATTTTGAGAATATTTCAAATACAGTTGTTCAAAGCTTAAATTTAGTTCAAGTGACAGTAGAGACTGCTAGAACAGGTTTAACAGCTTTAGAGCATGTGAAGATTGATGAAACGAATAAAGATCAAATTGCTGATGCATTAAAAAATTCTACAGATACGTTAAAAACTCAAGTTGGTATTTTAGAGCATGTAGCAAATATTTTAAAAGTATTACAAGAAGATTTGTTACATACTAATCAATTTGATGGCCGTATCGCTAAACTACAAGAACTAGGTGAAAAATTAATTAGTGCTGGGGGAACAGTTGAGGCTTTAGAAAAAGGTGTTCGTGATGGAACAATTACAGGTGATGGTTTACAAAAAAGATTGTCAGCTGTTCAAGGTGTACTAGGAGAAATTAGCCAAGGGATTTCAACTTTCTTATCTCGAAATATTGGGGCTGAAATTTCAGAGGCAATCACAAAAGTTATTAAAGTGATTCAAGATGGTAAAACAGTCACAGGAGAAGTCATTGATAAAGATGTTATTGGTGGTGTATCAAAACTGTTATCTAGTACAACAGATACAATTTCAGGAGCAGTCGAGTTACTTGAAAAGTATCAAAATGAATTACCTGCTATGAAGCAAGAATTACATTCAGCTAATGAAATGTTAAATGGTAATATGGATCTGATTATTGATGGAATCAATAAAGCTGTTGAAGTTTATCAAGAAGATTTGCCAGTGGTTGAAGATAAAATGAACTTAGCTTCTAACTTTATTCAAAATGATTTACCAAAAGTAGAAGATGATTTAGTTGAAAAACTTGGATTGGCAAATGAAAAAATGCCACAAGTTGAATCAGCTCTAAATATGGCTCAAGATATGATTGAAAAAGATTGGCCAAACGTTAAAAAGGGGATTCATAAAGCGGCTGAAGTTATTAGAACAGGTCGTAAAGATGTTGATATCACTGAGGTAATGAAACTACTGAAAGCAGATGCTGCTAAAGAGAGTGATTTCTTAGCAAATCCTGTTTTGATTGATCAACATGATGTCTATCCAGTTCCAAATAATGGTTCAGCCAGTGCACCTTTCTATACAGCGCTTTGTTTATGGGTAGGGGCAGTATTGTTTTCTAGTATTGCGACTACAGAATTCCATTTATCTGATGAAGACAAGAAAAAATTCAGCCGTCGTGAGCAGTTTTTAGCACGTATGATGACATTTTTAACTGTTGGATTCTTCCAATCATTAATTGTTGCGCTAGGTAATCTATACTTGTTAGGGACATATGCGGTAAGCCCAGGGTTTAGTATTTTATTCGCATTGTTAGTAGGGTTCGTCTTTATGATAATGGTGTATGTACTTGTTGCACTATTTGGTAACCTAGGAAAAGGCGGAGCAGTTATCATACTCGTTCTTTCTATTTCTGGTGGTGGTGGGAACTATCCGATAGAAATGTCTGGAAAATTTTTCCAATTTATTAATCCGCTATTACCATTTACCCATGCGGTTAATCTATTAAGAGAACCAGTTGGTGGTATTTATTGGCCAAATGCATCAAAAGCACTAACAATCCTAATCGGATTTGGTGTTGCATTCTTTGTATTTGGTGTTATTTTCTTCCCACCAGTTCAAGCGTTCTTTAAAAAATTAAATAACAATCTTAAAGAGGGGCATATCCTTCATTAAATAAAAAAACAGCCGTTAGGCTGTTTTTTTATTTAACGAGATAAGTACACACACATTCTGGCGCGTAAACATCTTTTTGAAGAAGAGTTAAACGACCGGTTTCTTTATTACGCTCAAATAGAGTTAAATTATCTGTGTTTTGGTGTGCAACAATCAAGAAATCTTCTGTTTTGTTTAAAGTAAAATCACGGGGGAAGTCACCTTCAGAAGGGATAATTTCAACGCAGTCAAGTGTCATATCATCTAGGACTTTAAAGATAGCGATAGAATTATGACCACGATTTGAAACATAAAGAAATTTCCCATCACTACTGACACGAATTGCAGCACCCCCACTAAATTCAGTAAATGTATCAGGTAGCGTTGAAAGAGTTTGAAGTGTTTCAAAACTTCCGTTTACTTCGTCATAAGCAAGAGTGGTAACAGTATTTGCTAGTTCTCCGAAAAGGTAAGCTATTTTTTTATTAGGATGGAAAGTAATATGGCGTGGTCCAGTACCAGGTTGTGCTTTGTAGCAAGCGACTTCAGTCAATTTTCCTTCAGCTGAAATATCGTAAGTATAGACACCATCTGTACCTAAATCACAGGCAACTAGACGATTATCTGGTGTAAGGTCTGAGTAGTGGGCATGTGCTTTATCTTGATTCTCATGAGGTCCATTTCCAATATGTTGAATCGTATCAACTAGTGTTAAGACACCGTCAGTATCAAAATGATAACTTGTTAATTCACCTTTATGATAGTTTGCTCCAAAAGCAAGACGGCGTGCGTTATCAATTCCGACGTAACATGGTGAAGCTCCTTCTGATGTCACGCGATTAATTTCTTCGTAGGTGCCATCTTCTAGTAATTTATAACTCACTAATCCACCTTGGCCCTCTTTTGCTGAAACTGTTAAAAGGTAACCATCAGCAGTTAGTCCTAGGTAGGTAGGTCCGTTTTCGGAAATAGCTGTGTTTAGATTAGTTAATTGTTTCGTAGCCGTATCTAATTCAATAGTATAAATGCCTTTACTTTCACGTCGTGTATAAGTTCCTAAAAAGATTGTTTCTTTCATTATGTCACGTCCTTTAATTATTATAGTAATTAGTATAGCATATTTTTTTTTATTTAAGCCAAAGCACGTTTAATTAATGTAAGTGTTTTTATAAAATAAAAGAATAACTTAAGAATAGATAGATTACTAACGTATTTTATAAATTGTGATACAATAAAGATAGAAAAAATTCTATGAATTGAGGGATTTAAATGATTAAAACAGAAGTATTAGAGATCGGTAAAGGAGCAATATCACAAGAAGAGCCTCTACTTATTTTCTTCGGAAAAACAGCAACACCAGAATTAAAAAATGTTTCTATTATACAAGAAATAATCTTAGAAGATGGTAATTATGTAATAGAAAAGGGAGATACCGTTTTAATAGATGATGTTAATTATAAAATTGTTAAAGTAGGTTCTTTAGCTACTCAACAACTCAAAGAATTTGGTCATATTACGATGTTTTTTGGTGAAAATCAACAAGAACATGAGGTTGCAAGTGCTATATATTTGGCATCTAATATCGTACCAGATTTAAAAATAGGATCTACTGTAACATACTGTAAATAGGAGGTGCTATGATGGAAGAGAAGCATGATGATAAGAGTAAGTTATCTTGGTTTTGGAAGTGGTTTTTAAATAATCAAGCGGTAACAGCGTTACTAGTTATATTGTTAGTGTTATTAAATATTTTAGTTTTTTCAAAGGTGTCCTATGTGTTTTCTCCAGTTTGGGAATTCCTTAGTATAGTTGGACTACCGATTTTGTTTGGTGGTTTACTTTATTATTTCTTGAATCCATTGGTCAACGCTTTAGAAAAACGAGGATTATCTCGGGTGATGAGTATTACACTTATTTTTATAGGGATTATCGCATTAATTACATGGGGGATTGTTATTCTTATCCCTAAAATACAACAACAAACAATGAGTTTTGCAAATAATTGGCCGAACTATTGGAAAGTTATAGAGACTAAAACAAATGAATTTATAAGTCAACCGATTTTTAGTCAATATGCTGAACAACTGGAACAAATTGCAGATAATATATTTGAAAGTGTAGGTTCAATTGTTAAAGGTGTTTCTAAAAATACAGTATCTGGATTAGGTAGTTTTATCGGAACAGTTGCTAATGTAGTTGTAGCAGTTGTAACAACACCTTTTATTTTATTTTATCTGCTTAAGGATGGGAAAGGTTTAGGTGATTCCTTTGTTAAGTTACTACCAACTAAAGCGAGAAAGCCAACAAAAAAAGTTTTAGTTGATATTAACAAACAAGTTTCACAATATATTAGGGGCCAATTAACCGTTGCTTTTGCAGTTGCGGTCATGTTTATAATCGGCTTTAGTATTATTGGGTTAGACTACAGTGTGACCTTAGGTATTTTTGCAGGATTTTTAAATTTAATTCCATATATTGGTTCCGCTATTGCGATGATTCCAGCGCTATTACTCGCTCTTGTAAGTGGACCTGCTATGTTAATTAAGGTTTTAATTGTATTCGGTTTAGAACAAGTTATAGAGGGACGATTTGTGTCGCCAATTGTTTTAGGAAGTCAGTTGAAAATACACCCTGTTACTATTATCTTTGTGTTATTAACCGCTGGTAAGCTTTTTGGGGTTGTTGGGGTAATTATAGGTATTCCAGGATATGCGGCCTTGAAAGTGCTTGTAACGCACTTATATGAGTGGTATAGAACTGTTTCGAAATTGTATGAAGATGAAGAAGTGGAAATTGAATTAGAAACAGAAGAAAAGCCTAACGTTTAACGTTAGGCTTTTTCTTTAAAATTCTTTAGCTATAGCAGTTGCTGAGTCAAATGCTTTTCCAAGGATTTCATCACGTTGTTCTGGGTGGTGATCAATCGCTTCGATGAATAATTGATGATAATCAGTGACTCCAACAAAATTCATGATTCCTTTAAGATACATTGAAGCAAAGTCTTTTCCATCATACATGCCACCATTAGACTGGATATGTAAGACTTTTTTTCCTTCTGTTAAGGGAACGGGACCTGTTGCTGTATATTTGAATGTTTTGTTAGCAACGTTAATAGTATCAACCCATGCTTTTAGGCGAGTAGGAATATTTAAATTCCAAAGAGCATTAGCAATGACGATTTGATCGGCAGCTAAAAATTGGTCAGTTAATTCATTGAATCTGTTCATTTTAGCTTGTTGTTCAGCTGTTAGGTCTGAAAAATTAACACCTGTTTTTAAATCAGTCATAGCACTTAATAGTAAATGATCAATTTCAGGAATATCTTCTGAGTAAAGATCTAGAACTTGAACAGTCGCTGTATCAGCATTTTCAGCTTGATAAACATCGATAAATTTTTCTAAGACTTTCATAGAAGTAGATTGCTCACCGGTGAAAGGATGTGCTTTAATTACGAGTAGATTTTTCATTTAAATACCTCACATTCATTATAGTTACTTTAATAGTTTAACAAATTAATAGAAGTTCAGTCTATAGATACGCTTGATTTGTTCAAAAGTTGTTCACAAAATGCACGTATCGTATTTTGCGTATATATACGCAAAAAGAGAAAATAATACGTAGAATACTGTTATGGCAAGGTTTATATTAGTTCTTTCGTGTTTATTCTCATTAATTGCATAAGCATACGCAAAGTACGGAGTAGTAAATAAACACGACGTTACTTATACTAATACTTGTCAGATAAATAAATTACAAACTACTAAAAATAAACGATAGAATTTTAATAAGGAGCGGATTTAAATGAGTATTATTGGATATGCGTACACAACGAAAGATAAAGAATATTTATCATCACAATTAGAAGCACTAGGAAAATATAGCTGTGACCGTATTGTATTGGAAACAGATACATATAGCGAAACAAGCCACCCACATGTTGAGTTAGAAAATGCATTAGAAGAGATGCAAGCTGGGGACAAATTAATTGTATTTGAAATGTTGTGTTTAGGAAAATCAATTATTCAATTGTCAGATTTCATTGCAGAGTTAAATGAAAAAGGTGTTCAACTTATTAACTTGAAAAAACCTGAAGAGTTAGCACATCTTGATGACGTAACGTATACAGCTATGATTGAAAAAATGGCTAAAATGGAGAAAGAAATTATTCGCGAAAGAACATCTCGCGGTTTAGAAGTGGCACGTAAAAATGGACGTATTGGTGGTCGTCCACGTATTTCACCAGAAACAATTGAAAAAATTCAATCGCTTTATAACAACAATAAATATACATTGAGACAAATTGCTGAAGAGTGTGATATTTCATTAGGAACTGCCTATAAATATACACAAGAACGTAAGTAAATTTGCAAAAAAAACCTTAAGATACAAGGATATCTTAAGGTTTTTTATATAGAATCAGAAATAATAAGGCTATTCCCTTGTTTCTTTTTAGCTTTGTATAATGCTCTATCAGAAATTTCAATTAATTCTTTTGAATTAATACGTTGGTTATCAAAGTGTGTCAGTCCAATAGAAACTGAAAAATTAATAGGCTTGTCTTTCACCATATAGGGATTTTTTTCGAGACGTTTGAATAATTCTTCATAAAATTTTTCCGCTTTTTCGATGGTTTGATAATGAATAATGGCAAATTCATCTCCTCCAATACGGCATATATAATGCTGCCCTGGAAGAGAGAGTGTCTGCATTTCATGGCTAATAAACTTGAGTATTTGATCACCGACGGGATGTCCATAGGTATCATTTATTTCTTTGAATTTGTCAACATCAATCAAGGATAGTGAAAAGTCCGTAGCAGTGTCCTTTTCCGTTAAATCTGAAAGATAATCTATAAAGAAGTTGAAAGCACTGCGGTTGTATACACTTGTAAGTTCATCTGTAATAGCGGCAGTTTGATACACCTTAACAGATTGTGATAAAGAGATTGCGATATTAATAATAAAGGTTGTAATTAAAAATACCACAGTATAAATAATCAAATGAAAAGCAAATTCTACAAGTTTTTTAGGGTTAAAAAAACTATTTAAATAAAAAGAAAAAAGTGTCAATCTTAATAAAAGAAAGCCAGCTACAAAAATTAAGTGGGTTTTCATCATAGTGTATTTTTTACATTTCAAATAATAAGAAAATGCAACGATGATGCAAATAAAGAGTAATCCATTTAGCCAAGCCATGGGTGACAGATTTTGATCGATAGCCAAGCGATAGATAGCTTTTAGGATTTCTAAAACTATCGTGGCGATAATACCTTGAGAGGTTGTGCCGTAGATAATGACTAAATAGATCAATGCATAACTCATATCAATACCAAACGAGGCGCCGATCACAGGAATTCTATTATAAAATAAAATAAACGTAATTATCCCTAAAATAATCCCACCCAGTACTTTTTTTGCAGGAGAGAAAGTATCACCTGGATCAAAACTAGTGAGTGAGAGGCTAGAATCTACATGTTTTGTTGCAATATTTAATGTTATAAAGTAGTAGGTAAGAATGGAGCTGATAATAATGGCGATGTTGATAGAAAATATATTTATAAAGTCCATAATAGTCTCACTCATGAAGCACCTCCTTTTGGCTAAGAGTTAAAGATTATAAGTCTGTGGGTCAAACCGATAGATTGAGTGGATAGCATTTCTAATCTTACCCCAATCTTGGTCCGAAGGAATTGCTTCAACAACAATTGTCTTATGTGGAGGAAACAATTCATGATAAAAAGTTGTGATATGAAAATCATATTGATTCATTTCATCAGGATCGACTTCTTCAAGGAAGATTGTTGATCCTCTATAAATTGTTAAATTCACCTTACTATTAAAGTTCTTTTCAATCATATCTGTTAATAATTCGGCATGTTGCAATCCTAAGTCGCTAAAAATCATAATATTGACTCTTTTTTTCTTATTTTCAAGCAAAGTAGGAAGTTTATTCCATTTTACCATCATCCAGTAAAGAACCTTGTTATTAAACTTGCTATGCCAAGGGAATCCAGTGACTTTTTCGAGTTCTTTTAAATGGTGTGTAACGGTTGTATTGTAAGCGGGATAATTGATTTTAATAGCATTACTATTAAATTCATAACGATCGTATAGAATATAATCGGTATAAGGGAAGAACGTATGCTTGTATTGGATAAGTAATAAAATAGTATGGATATCAGCTCTACTTTGCTCGTCAAGTTGGATACCTAAATCATATTGAATTTTATTTAACAGCTCATCAAATTGTTTTTTTAAACGATTTTCATCTATTTTAGTAACCCATGTCGCTTTTAAAAAGTATACAGAGTTCACTAAGTCATTGACTAAGTCATCAGTGATCTCAATCCCCATTTCATTAAGAGTATCCGATAAATTAGCAGAATTATTGATGTATTTTTGATAACGACTACGGGAAATTTTTTGGTTATCGGATAATTCAATTAAAAAACCTTGCTTATAGCGTTCTAAACTAACAGCTAAGAGATAAGTCAATTGAATGATTAGAAATTCATCAGAGGCATGCTCAAAAATAGTATAGAATTCTTCTGCCAAACGAACAATAAGTCGTCTATCTAGTGAAAAAGGCCAGTTATGAATGCCATAAACTTCAGAAAAATAATTAGTATAAAATGATCGAACGTTTTCTTCGTTGTGATTAGTCAAGTGGCAAGGACGTTTTTGAAGTGTGATATCGAAACTCTTTAAAGAATTTGAAAGTTGTCCAGCCGTACGGTATAAAGAAGATTCACTAATAAACATTTCTTCATCCCAATTTTCAATTAAAACATTAGGATTGAAAAATATTTTTTCTAATAGATTAAAGGCATCACTGCTTTTAATAACACGATTATAAATAAGTGAAATATCACTATTAGGACGTGCCTTAAGACGGACTCCATTTTTTTTCGACGTTTCTATCGTAAAGAAGTCTTCAGCATTTTCTTTTAAGTACTGTATATCACTATTAATAGTTCGTAATGAGGCATTATTTTTTTTTGCTAAGTCATTCGAACTGATCCATTTAGAGTTTAAGTTTAATTGCTCAATAATCTCTAAACGTCTTTTAGTAGACGTATCTAATAAATTTCTCATTAGTAACTCCTTTGCATAAATAGTAAGAATATTATAACACTTTTTAGACACGAATGTTACTAGGAAGTTTATAAGGATGGTTAATAATAAAGCGATATAGAAGTTATTATCTTTGTATTAATAACGTTCCTATTGTATTTGATGTTATATGCTAATGTTGAAATAATATCAAAAAAAGAACAATAAATAAACAAATAACTCTCAATAATTTTATAAAATAACAGTATTTGGTTTTTTTGCAAGGATGTGCTAATCTATAAGTATAAAAAATGTATGAATAGGAGAATTAAAATGTCGATTCCAAATTGCCCAGCATGCCAATCGGAGTATGCTTATGAAGATCGTAATATGTTTGTATGTCCCGAGTGTGGAAATGAGTGGACAGGTGAAGCTACAGACTCTGTAGAAGAGGAAGTAGTTATTAAAGATTCTAATGGTAACGTAATAGTTGATGGTGATTCGATTTCTGTTATTAAAGACTTAAAAGTTAAAGGTAGCTCATCAGCTATAAAAAAAGGGACTAACGTTAAAAATATTCGTTTAATTGATCCGGATATGAACACCGGTCATGATATCGAGTGTAAAATTGATGGATTTGGTGTTATGAAATTAAAATCAGAATTCGTTAAAAAAATATAATCATAAAAAAACTGAACCTGTTAGGTCAGTTTTTTTTATCATTTTTTTGAGTTTAATTAAGGAGGAATATCAAAATGTTTACTGCGATGAATCTGATGTATGATAAAACGTACATTTTTATAGTGATAGGAATGGTTCTTTCTTTTATTGCCTCATCTTACGTTCAAAAAACATTCTCAAAGTATGGGGATATTAGCAATAAAAAAGGTTACACAGGTTCCGAGGTCGCACAACTTATATTAAATGTTAATCATATTAATTCTGTTACTATCCAACCAATAGCTGGTAATTTGACTGATAATTATAATTCGTTCAATAAAACATTAAATTTGTCTGAGCCTATCTTTAATCAAACATCGGTTTCAGCTGTTGGTGTGGCTGCCCATGAATGTGGGCATGCTGTTCAAGATAACGTTTCTTATTTTCCGTTGAGATTAAGGGCTTGGTTGGTTCCAATTGCTAATTTCGGCTCACAACTATCATTTCCAATGATTATGGCTGGACTATTCTTTGGTCAATTTTTAATTAACTTAGGGATTCTCTTTTTTTCTGCAGCTTTTATTTTTCAAGTGGTTACATTGCCGGTAGAATTTAATGCATCGCGTCGTGCTCTTAAAATAATAGAAGAACAGTCTATTTTAGATGACACAGAATTAAAAATGGTTAGACATGTTTTAATAGCTGCTGCCTTAACTTATGTAGCTTCAGCTGTTTCAGGGTTACTACAATTGATTCGTTTGGTCTTATTATTCGGCGATAGACGAGATTAGTGCTATAATAAATATAGACTAAATGGTTAGGAGCTGAGAGCATGAAAACATCAAAAAAAGTGTTAATAGGTCTTGGGATTGGTGCGGCAGTGGGAACATCGATTGCTATTATAGCGTCTGAAAAAATTAAAGAATCAGTGATAGGAACGAAAAACCGTTATCAAGTGAAACAATTCGTTGATGACAAATTAAATGGTAATGAAGAGATACTGGATGTGGTATCAGAAATGTCAGATTCTGAAGTAGCAAAAATTGTTAGTTTAATTGATAAAGTTGAACGAGGTAAGAATAAAATTAAAGTGACTGGTAAATCAGTTCGAGAGGCAACAGATGAAGTAGTTGAAACGTTAAGTAGTTTCGTTACTAACATGATGGAGCATAACTAAAAAGGAGCGGACATGCTAACATGTTCGCTCCTTTTTTAGTTAACAATCAAATAACTTAGTACAAGATCATCCATAGATTTTAAATGTAATCCAGTTTGGTCATAGAATTTTTCGATACGATATTGAAGTGTGTTTCGGTGCATGAAGAGCTCCTTAGCTGTGGAGC
Source organism: Vagococcus fessus (assembly GCF_003987565.1). GTDB lineage: Bacteria > Bacillota > Bacilli > Lactobacillales > Vagococcaceae > Vagococcus_D > Vagococcus_D fessus. The sequence continues at coordinate 864,502 of NZ_NGJY01000001.1, read as the reverse complement.
TAATATTTCCTTGGTTATTCCAAAGAGAAATAATGATTTCTTTCATTTCAGTATCAGCTGCTAATTTTCTACCGAATACCTGCATGATTAAGCTGTCATTAATCATGTCTTTTGTAAAGAAATGAAGGGCAACTTGCGGTAAGGCGATGGCTGCTTTACTTTTAATGTGAGGTAATTCCTGTTCAAAGATATTTTTTTCTTCATGGAAGAATCTTGGAAAACCTTCACTAAAATTGTAAAAACTACCCATGAAAGCTTTTACTTTGCACGAGAAATCAGACTCCAGGGTCAAAAGGATTCCTTCTAGTTGTTCTAGAGAAATGCTATGCTTAGTTTTTTTTTCAATAAGGACGCCATATGTATTAGAAACAAAAAAAGCATCGCTTACATTTTCGAACATACTTAAGAACGCCTTTAACCAAGAGTGACGTCCTTTATTGGTGATCTCTTTAATTAATTGAAATTGAACAACACGATAAGTTCCAGAGAGTTCTTCTAGGGGCTGGTGTTCAAATAAAAAATTAAACCAAGGATGTTTTTTACCGTCTATATTTTCTTTTTCAGGTGAAGAAAATAAGTGACTTAAAAGTTCAAGTTCTGTCGAGCTAAGTGTTTTTTTTTCGATACTTAGCCACTGATTGTTGTAGGGTATGTTTAAGAAAAGGTTTTCATCTTTTGGTAAATCAATACGCTCTGCCTGAGGATAGAGTACTTCTAGTTGCTTTGGTTCCATTTTATATCACCCTTAATCTATATCTTTTGTACTGAACATAGTATACTTAAAAGAAAGAAAAATTACAAATAACAGTTGATAAATAAAGTGAGACAGGATGAATTAGAGTGGAAAATAGATTAGCGGATAAAGATAAACAATTTTTTATGAGAGAGGCCATCAAAGAAGCCTTGAAAGCAAAAGAGAAAAAGGAAGTTCCGATTGGCGCGGTTGTCGTTTATCAAGGTGAAATTATCGGTAGAGGTCATAATATTAGGGAAACTTCCCAAGATGCGACTACTCATGCGGAATTATTGGCTATCAAAGAAGCATGTCAGTATAAAGGCAATTGGCGTTTAGAAGAATGTCAAATTTTTGTAACACTTGAACCCTGTCCAATGTGTAGTGGGGGAATTATCTTAGCACGCTTAGAAAGTGTCTACTTTGGTGCAATGGACCCTAAAGCGGGAACAGCAGGCTCATTGATGAATCTATTGACAGATGAACGTTTTAATCATCAACCTTACATAGAAAGTGGTATTCTTGAAGAAGAGTGTGGTGAATTATTACGAACTTTTTTTAAAGAGCTTAGAGAGCGAAATAAACAAAAAAAGCGTGATAAACAAGCGTTGATAGAAAAAGAAATAAACCAATAGAACAAAGTCTCTAAAAGGACTAGTAATTTTAACTGAAATGTTATATAATTAATTTTGCCGCAAGGCTAGGGCAATGGTGGGCTTACTAATTGTGTCAGGTCCGGAAGGAAGCAGCACTATGTAGGTGCCGCCATGTGCCTCATTTATATGACTTTTCAAAAGAGCTACGAGAAATCGTAGCTCTTTTTTTATTGTTAAACTGTGAGTTTATAGATGATTATTTGCAAACGCTATAGTATGCTAAGAGAAGGGTAGTAATTTTAGAGGAGGCAGATAAAATGTTAGTATTATCAAAAGAAGATATTCAAAACTGTTTTACAATGAAAGAGGCAATTGAAGCTGATAAAGAGGCCTTACGTTTATATACAGAGGGCAAAACACAAGTGCCGTTACGAGTGAATCTTAATTTAGAAGAACAAAATGGTCAAAGTTTGTTTATGCCAGCCTATTCTGGTGGAGCAGAGCCTTCATTAGGTGTGAAAATCGTATCCGTTTATCCTGATAACTATAAAAAAGGACTTCCTAATTTACCGGCAACGATGATTGTTTTAAATCCAGAAATAGGCGTGGTTGATGCGATTGTAGATGGAACTTATCTTACACAACTCAGAACAGGTGCAGTTCAAGGTGCAGCAACGGATATGTTGGCTAACAAAGAAGTTGAAATCGGCGCGCTAATAGGTACGGGTGGACAAGCTGAAAGTCAATTAGAGGCGATGTTAACCGTGAGAGAGTTTAAACAAATCAATGTTTACGATCGAGATATTGAGCGTGCAGAAGCTTTTTGTGAGACTGTTGCGAAACAACACCCAACTGTGACGTTTAAAGCGACAAAGACACCAAAAGAAACAGTAACTGATGCTGATGTTATTACAACAGTTACGACTTCTAGAATGCCAACTTTTGATGCCGTAGATGTTAAAAAAGGGGCTCATATTAATGGAGTAGGTTCATATACACCAGTAATGAAAGAAATCCCTGCAGAGATTATTAAAGTGGCGGATACTATTATTTTCGATACAACTGAAGGGGTTATGGCAGAAGCAGGAGATTTTATAGACCCAATTAAAGATGGAGTTGTAACGGAAGAAGCTTACACTGGTGAGTTAGGTCAATTAGTCTTAGGTCAAATAGAAGGACGTCAAGCTGTAGATGATATTACAATTTTTAAAACGGTAGGTTCGGCTGTTCTTGATAGTGTAACCGCACAAAAAATTGTGGATAAAGCACGAGAATTAGGCTTAGGTAAAGAAATAAACTAAAAAAAGATGAACGCGATAAGCGTTCATCTTTTTTTATTAGAAACTACGACCGCCACCACCATGGCTATTTCCACCACCTGATGTATGATTGCCATTTCCGTAATTGGCACGAGGGACGTACCTTGAAGTTGTAAAGGTGTTAACTAACTGATCTTGTCGGTCTAAAAGTTCGAGATTACCATTTTGACGATAATCATAATTATAAGTAGAACGTTTTAGACTATAGTTACTAACTATTGAGCTGTAACAAGCAATAGCTGAGATAATACCAGCTACTACCCCGATAAGTATTTTAAGAGGACTCAATGTTCTGATGCGAGAAAGCTGTCCAGTTTCTTGGTCATAATCATAACGATTAGCGTAATCTGTCATATCTTCTAAGATACTTAAAGCAGCCTGACCAAATTGTTGTCGATACATCTCATCTTCAGAATGATCTAACATACGTTCACGTCTGTTACCATCAATGATGGACATCATCTTGCCTGCGGTAGAAATATAGTAAGTTCTATTGTCCATGTCGATTAAGAAAAGGAAACCACTTTTATCAGGTCCAGTCCCATAATCATGCTGGTCATAGTAATCATCAGCTACTTCCATGGCGCTCTTACCTTCTGCATTATCAGTGGTTAAAACCACAGCATCCATTTTAGTTTGATTTTTAAAGTTAGAAACAGCCTTGTTTATCTCAGTAACTTCTTCGGTAGTGAAAAGACCAGCTTGGTCAATCACATTTTCAGAAGCGTAGGCTTGGCTTAACGCATTAGGTAAGTACAAACAGAAAGATAAAGCGAGTAATAGTATCCAGCGTAATGAATATCTCATAGCATGTAACCTCCTAACATGACTAAGCCAGCAACAAGTGTTCCTAAACCGATAGAAGCTAATGACAATTTAACTTTATCTACAGGAAGCTTTCCGCTAATTTTTCCTGTGTAGCCATTCATCGCGTAGTAAAAAGGTTTTTCTTCTAGAGAAGGATTATCTTGATTTTTATAAGTTAGAAGCCAAACAGGAAGCAAGACATAATGTTGGTCATCGCTTTGAATTGTACTTCTCATTTTTTTGTTATAAACCGTTGTATAGCCGTGTACAGTATCTGATAAGGTAGCACCGGCATAATTTTTTAATTCATCTTGAATGGTGTCTGCTAAGTCTTCATATTCAATGTCACGTTTTTCTGCTTGGAAGCCAGAAAGGTATTGTGATTTAAATGGAATAGCATCATCAATAGGAAAGGGTTGAACGGACTCAACCATCGTAACAGAGCTATTTTTATTGAGTGCATTTTTGACAAGGGCTCGAAAGGACATATTCCCTTTTCGGTACAATCGGTACTTTTTAGTCTGAGTATATTCGTAATCACCCATATGCCATACGCTAATAGAATTCGCTTCGGCTTCTAATTCACCTTTTAAGTCGGCATTCGTCACCCAATAAGGGAAATAGACACCCGTAAGTTTTTCAACTTGAGAATTAGAAAAGAAGTCTTTCGGGATAAAGTATTTCTTTCGACCCCAATCTAGAAAAGCAGAGACGGCTTCTTTTTCTTCAATTTTAAAAGGTAAAACGGACTCAGGTAAGTATTTACCGTTAAGGCGTCCAGCTAAAACTACAGGATTGTGGCAATAATAACAATACGTTGCAGCCGTGGTACTCTCTGTCACAATTTCAGCGCCACAACTTGGGCAATTAAAGAGTGACATCTCTTCTGATTCATCTGAAAAAGTATCTTGTACCGTGTCGGAAGAACTCTCTTCATAACTAGGTTCAGTAGAATCTAATTCGGGAGTGACGTCCTGGTCCTCGTGCACTTGTGGCGCATTTTGTTTTTCAAAATCTTTAATGTCAGACTCTGAAAAACGACTTAAACAAAATTCACAGTGAAAATCTTGTTCTTTTGGGTCAAAGAGTAACGGACCATCACAGTTAGGACACTTGTGACTGATAACATCGTTCATGGGATTCCTCCTTTGCATAAAAGTAAGTCGCGTAAGTTACTGCTTTTTAAAGAGGTAATCCTTGGAACGGTTGGCCACATTCAGGACAGAATTTTGGAACTGAACCAGAAATTGTCACAACTTGTTCGCAAGCACCACATTTCATTTGAATGCCAGCAGAAACAGGAGCAGGTTTTGCTTCACCACATTCTGAACAGAATTTACCTGTATTTTTTGTACCATCTTTTGGACATTCCCATGTATCAGCAGAAGTATCTTGCGCTTGTTTTTCAGCATTAGCTGCCATTTGTTGTTGATTTGATTGACTAGCTGCACCCATGAAACTACCTCCAGCATTCATACCGGCGCCCATACCCATAAAGCCGGTTGTAGCACCAGCTGCATTAGAGCCGGCTGCTTCCATACCACTTGCAATAGAGCCTTGAACAAAACCTTCTCGGATAGAAGGGTCACCAAGCATAGCCCCTTTGTTACGCATATTGATTAATTCAGTTGAATCGTCTGTATAAGAGATGCTTGCGACAGCAACAGAAACGACTTCCATCCCACGATTTGCTTTCCATTCATCGTCTAAAACATCAGCCATAAACTTGCTAAGTTCCATGCTCTTAGAAGGGACGTATGAGATACGTTCGCCGTTAGCTGATAGTTGGTTGATTGATGTTTGGAAGGCTGTTAAGAATTCTGCTAAGAATTGTTCATTGATTTCATCAATTGTAACGTGTGTTGCTGATTTTGAAAGAACTTGTGTATAGAATAAAATGGGATCCACAACGCGCATTGAATAGTTCCCGTGAGCACGTAGGAATAGTTCGGCATTGTAGAAATTATCAAAATAGTTAAGAGGAGTAGGTGTTCCGAATTTAATGCCTCTAATTTCTTGTAAGTTAATGTAAATAACTTGTTGATTTTGAGGTGTTGTCCCACCAAATTTGAAACGGCTAAATGATTCACTGATTGCTGCTTTTAAGCCACCAGAAAACATTGAAGGAGCTTTATCATTTTCAACAGTGTAGTAACCTTCTTCAGCTGTATAGTCGATGATTTTGCCGCCATCAACAAGTAGCATCATAGTATTAGGATAAACACGAATAACCGAACCATCTGTAATAACACCAGGTGTGCCTTTTTTATTTGAGCCACGACGTTCATCTTTTCTAGCTAGAATACCAGTAGTCATTACTGTTTTATCGCTTAAATCGGAAGGTTCGATGACCTCTAGCCACTGATCGGCTAAGCCTCCGTTTAATGAATCAAGACCTGCTTTAATTAACCCCATATTGTAAACGCTCCTTTTTATAATAAATTTTACTGCTATTATATCATATCCATTAACCTTAATAATAGATAGACGATTGAAAAATAAGTGTCTATTTTAAGGTGGTTTTATATGCTATGTTCTTTTGAAATTTAGGGTTTAAAATAGGAGAGATAGGTGGCATTTTAGTAGTGAATAACGTATAATAATGACTAGTGATTTCAAGAAAGAGAGGGAGCAAAATGTCTTATCAAGCTTTGTATAGAGTCTGGCGCTCACAGCGTTTTGATACTATTGTCGGCCAGAAAATGGTGACTCAAACTTTAAAGAATGCGATTATTCAAAATAAAACCTCTCATGCGTATTTATTTACAGGTCCTAGGGGGACAGGGAAAACCAGTGCAGCTAAAATTTTTGCAAAAGCGATTAACTGTCCGAATAACCAAGATGGGGAACCGTGTAATGACTGTGATATTTGTAAAGGGATAACCGAAGGCCGTCTTAATGATGTTATTGAGATTGATGCGGCAAGTAACAATGGTGTCGAAGAAATTAGAGATATCCGTGAAAAAGTAAAATACGCGCCAACACAAGCAACGTATAAAGTGTATATCATAGATGAGGTCCATATGTTATCAACAGGAGCATTTAATGCCCTGTTAAAAACATTAGAAGAGCCACCGAGTAATGTTATTTTTATTTTGGCAACAACTGAACCTCATAAAATTCCATTAACAATTATTTCAAGAACACAACGTTTTGATTTTAAACGAATTGACACAAGTGATATCGTCGCTCATTTAGGGCATATCTTAACAGAGATGTCAGTTGAGTACGAAGAGCAAAGTTTATTCGTGATTGCCCGTGCAGCTGAGGGTGGTATGCGTGATGCTTTAAGTATTTTAGACCAAGCTTTATCTTTCAGTGAAGGAAACTTAACAACCGATACAGCACTTAAAGTAACAGGTAGTTTAACTGCTGAACGTTTAGATCAGTTAGTTTCAAGTTGTTTTAAACATGAAACAGAACAAGGTTTAACGTTATTACAAGCCCTGCTTTCAGAAGGCAAAGAAAGTAGTAGAATGTTAGAAGATTTACTACTGTATTGTCGTGACTTGTTGATGTATCAGCAAGCCCCTAATTTATTGATGAGTCAAAATGGAATGATGACGGATTTATTTAAAGAGTTGAGCGACCAAATGCCAGCTCCTTTAATTTACGAGTACATTAGCATTTTAAGCGAGACTCAAAAAGAAGTAAGATTTACAAATCATCCAGATATTTATTTGGAAGTGGCGATAGTTAAGCTTTCAAATGTAGGAAATCGTCCGAGCGCTCCGGTTCATACAGAAGTTATGATGGGTGAACAAAGTAATTCACCATCAGCATCAGCGGTAAGTGATGATGTCGTACAAGGCTTACTCGAACGGATGAGTCAGTTAGAAGCAAGATTTAAAGAAGTAGGCAGTCAAGGTACTCAATCAAATAAAAAAGAGACGCCTAAAAAAGCACCATCTAAGTCGTCGTACCGCTTACCAACAGAACGTGTGTATCAAGTATTAAACGAGGCAACACGTCCTCAATTGGTTCAAGTTCAAGAGGCTTGGGATGAGTTATTACAACTGCTAACTGTAACGCAGCGTGCGATGTTAAAAGCGAGTCAACCAGTAGCAGCAAGTCCTAAAGGATTAGTCTTAGCCTTTGATTACGAGATTGTGTGTCAACGAGCGAGTGAAGATACTGACCTTCACGCTAATACGAAGCAAGGCTTACAGCGTTTACTACAATTTGAACCGTCTATCGTATGTATTCCATCTGATAAATGGGCAGGCTTACGAAATGACTTTATTAACCAACGTCCATCAGCACCAACTGATGAACAAGAGGCACCTGACGAAGGGGCTTATGTTCAAATCGCTGGTGAAGAGGAGCAAGCCCAAACAGAAACAACGGCCGTTGATACAGCTTTAGAATTATTTGGTGAAGATGTTGTAGAAGTTATAAATGATTAAACTAACTAATAAAAACAATTAAAATATAGGAGTGATTGAATTATGATGCGTGGTATGGGAAATATGCAAGGTATGATGAAACAAATGCAAAAAATGCAAAAAGAAATGGTGGCTGCACAAGAAGCTTTAAATGCAACTGAATTTACAGGTGTTGCAACAAATGATTTAGTAGAAGTAACCTTCACAGGTGACCGTAAAATGGTTGATTTAACAGTCAAACCTGAAATTATCGACCCAGAAGATCCAGAGATGTTACAAGATTTAGTACTTACTGCTGTTAACGATGCATTAGGTAAAATCGAAAAAGAAACGGAACGCACAATGGGTAAATACACAAAAGGTATGCCGGGATTCTAGTAACCGTCGAAACAGGAAGAGTTCTTCCTGTTTTTTTATGAATTAAAGTCAAGTTAAGAAAGAAGGGTTACGATGCATTATCCAACACCAATTGCGAAGTTAATAGATAGTTACATGAGATTACCAGGTATTGGAGCCAAAACAGCGACACGTTTAGCATTCTTTACATTAGATATGCGTGAAGAAGATGTTAATGATTTTGCTAAATCATTAATCAGTGTAAAACGTGACCTGCATTACTGTGAAACGTGTGGAAATATCACAGAAGAAGCACTTTGTGAGATATGCCAAGATAAAACACGTGATAAGAGTGTTGTATTAGTTGTAGAAGAGACTAAAGATGTGATGTCTTTAGAAAAAATGCGAGAGTATAAAGGACAATACCACGTTCTTCATGGTGTCTTATCGCCAATGGATGGGACAGGACCGGATGATATCAATATTGCGACTTTAATCAAACGACTTCATGATGATGAGATCAAAGAAGTCATTATCGCGACAAATGCAACAACAGAAGGTGAAGCAACTGCGATGTACTTGTCTCGCTTGATTAAACCAGCAGGCATTAAGGTGACACGTCTTGCTCACGGTTTATCAGTAGGTAGTGATATAGAATATGCTGATGAAGTAACGTTACTTAAAGCAGTAGAAGGCAGACGTGAAATTTAAGAGTCATCGCAATAAATTAGGAGTGGAAAACGATGGATAGAGGTATTTTTATTACAGTAGAGGGACCTGATGGAGCGGGTAAAACAAGCTTAATTCAGGCGTTAGCACCAATGATTGAAAAAGCGACTCAACATGAGTTAGTTTTAACACGCGAACCAGGTGGTATCCCAATAGCTGAAAAGATAAGAACAATTATACTAGACCCGAAACATACAGAAATGGATGAACGCACAGAAGCACTATTATATGCCGCTGCACGCCGTCAACATTTAGTTGAAAAAGTCATCCCAGCGCTTGATAGAAAAGCAATTGTCTTGTGTGACCGTTTTGTAGACAGTTCTCTTGCTTATCAAGGGGCAGGTCGTGAGATTGGAATGGCTGAAATCGCAAGTATCAATGAGTTTGCCTGTGATGGTCTAAGACCTGATGTAACCCTATATATTGATGTGGAATCAGAATTAGGATTAGAGCGCATTGCTAAAGGGCGAAAAACAACAGAAGTAGATCGTCTTGATAATGAAGCTTTAGATTTCCATAAAAAGGTAAGGACAGGCTATTTAGAGCTAGTTAAAGCTAATCCAGATCGAATTTTAACCATTGATGGTAGCGTATCTATTGAAGAAGTTGCCAATACTTGCTTTAATAGACTAAAGGAACGATTTCCTGAATTTATAAATTAAACAGGTAGGACCAATAGAAAGGTGGAGACATTATGAAATTAATTTTAGCAATCGTACAAGATAAAGACAGTAACCGTTTATCAGAAGAGTTTATTGAGAATAATATTCGTGCAACAAAACTGTCAACAACGGGCGGTTTTCTAAAAGAAGGTAATACAACATTTATCGTCGGAATTGAATCTGATCGTGTTTCTGAAGCATTGACACTTATCGAGACTGTCTGCCAAGCAAGAGAACAGTATATGACCTCACCTATTAGTTTAGACCCAACAGTTGATAATTATTTCTCTGTTCCAGTTCCAGTTCAAGTTGGAGGGGCGACAGTATTTGTTCTTCCGGTAGAAAGTTTCCACCAGTTCTAATATGTTAATACAAAAAAAGCAACCACTCGTTTGTGAACAGCTACAAAAGAGTATTGAAACAAATCATTTAACGCATGCTTATTTGTTTGAGGGTTTAGAAGGAACAGGCAAAAGAGAGTTAGTAGAATGGTTTAGCCAGGGGATTTTCTGTATATCTGAGGGGAATAAACCTTGCGGAGAATGTATTAATTGTACGCGTATCCTATCTGGTGAACATCCAGACGTGATGACGATAATTCCTGATGGTCAAACGATAAAAGTAGATCAAATTAGAGAGATAAAAGCGACCTTTACAAAAAGTGGTATGGAAGGACAAAAGAAAATAGTTGTGATTACTGAAGCTGAAAAGATGACAGTAAGTGCGGCCAATAGTCTTTTGAAATTCATTGAGGAACCAGATGGTCAAATTGTGATTATGTTTATCACCACATCTAAAGCTCGAATTCTTCCAACTATTCAATCAAGATGTCAAATTTTCCATTTGATGCCTTTATCTAAAGAGACCTTAACTGAAACTTTAAAATCAGACGGTATCCCTGCTCAAGAGGCAGAGTTTTTAGCACGATTAACGAATAGTCAATCTAAAGCTATTGAATTTTATCAAAATGAATGGTTTAATGAAGCTAAAGTAACTGTTTCAAAATGGGTAGACTATATCTTAGCAGATAATTTATTTGCTATGGTCTATGTGCAACAGCATGTCGTGAAAGTCTTTAAAGAAAAAGACCAACAAGCGTTAGTATTTGAAATGCTTATTATCTTTTTCAGAGAAGAATTAAACCGAAAAATTACGGGTGCACAACCTACAGCTAGAAATAGTCGCTGGTCACAAAGAAAATTACTTGCAGGGTTAGAATTAATCTTGGCAAGCCGTCAAAAAATTGAAGCAAATGTCTCGTTTCAAAACGTTTGTGAACAATTGGCCATTAAATTAATAGATGGATAGATAAGGGGGATTTGATGGTAGAAGTTGTAGGTGTTCGCTTTAGAACGTCAGGTCATATATATTATTTTACACCTCGTAAAAATGAGGTCTATACATATAATCAAAAAGTACTCGTTGAGACGCAGCAAAGTAAACAATTAGGTATGGTTGCTATACCAACAAAAATGGTTGAAGAATCAGATGTCCCTGATGAGTTAAAACCAATTATTAGAATTGGAACACCAGAAGATATTGCGAAAGAAGAGAAAAATCAATTAGATGCCAAAGCGGCTTTTTCAGTTGCTAAAAAGAAAATATCAGAACATGAGTTAGAGATGAAGCTTATTCACGTTGAGTATGCTTTTGATCGATCAAAAATGATTTTTCAATTTACAGCGGATGGTCGTATTGATTTCAGAAATCTAGTAAAAGATTTGGCAGCTATATTCAAAACTAGAATAGAGTTACGACAAATCGGTATTAGAGATGAAGCTAAGTTGCTAGGTGGGATAGGACCATGTGGCAGACAGTTGTGTTGTTCGACTTTCTTGGGAGATTTCATTCCAGTGTCAATAAAAATGGCAAAAGATCAAAACTTATCTTTAAACCAAACTAAGATTTCAGGCTTATGTGGTCGATTAATGTGTTGTTTGAAATATGAAAATGATACATATGAAGAGGCAAAGCGTGAACTACCGGATTATGGTAAAGAGTTAGATACGCCAGAAGGTTTGGGAAAAGTAGTCGGCTTAAATTTATTAGATCGTGTCGTTAAAGTGAGACTTTTTGGTAAAGATATGACATTAGACTATGATTATGATGAAATTAAAGCGTATAAAAAGAAAAAAATGAGTGAACGTGACACTGATAAAAAGGAAGAGTCTGATGGATAAAAAAACATTGTGCGATGAGTTCGGCAATATTGAAACGGACTTAACGAGCATTATAAAACGTTTAAGTGATATGCAGCAAGCCGTTAATACATTAGCAGAACAGAACGTTAATTTAGAAATTGAAAACCGTCATTTACGAGAGCGTTTGATGGAATTAGAAGCAGCTACCGCTGAACAAGATGAAGAGAAACAAGGCTTATCAAAATCTCGCTTAAATCTTGAAAAAATATATGAAGAAGGCTTTCATGTTTGTAATATTTGTTACGGAACACGCCGAGAAAATGATGAAGAATGTGCCTTTTGTTTAGATGTCATTTATGGTGAGCGTCGTTAAAACTGGTTGGCTTAGCCTGCCAGTTTTTTTCTTATAGATAAAAAATGCATAGAAGATGGAGAATATAATGCTGAGTAAACAAAAAAGTTTTGATAAATTAGGTCCAGTAGGCAAACTATATTTAGTCCCAACGCCGATTGGTAATTTACAAGATATGACATTTCGTGCTGTTGCACAATTATCAGAAGCTGATGTTATTGCTAGTGAAGATACAAGAAATACTCAAAAGCTACTAAATCATTTTGAAATAACAACCCCGCAAATTAGTTTTCATGACCACAATTACCGTGAGAGAATTCCTGAATTAATCAGAAGAATGGAAGCAGGAGAAGTTATAGCTCAAGTTAGTGATGCAGGTATGCCATCAATAAGCGACCCAGGTCACGAACTTGTAGTTGCTTGTGCGGAACAAGGCATTCCAGTTATAGCTTTACCTGGTGCTACGGCAGGTGTGACCGCATTGGTAGCTTCAGGACTTCCAGCTGATCGTTTTACTTTTTATGGGTTTTTACCACGTAAAAAAAATGAGCAAATTGCAGCGTTGGAGAAGTTAGCTTATAAAAAAGAAACATTAATTTTTTATGAATCACCTTACCGAGTTAAAGCCACATTTGCTAATATTGCAACAGTCTTTGGTAAGGATAGATCGGTTGTATTGTGTCGAGAGCTTACAAAACTTCATGAAGAATATTTAAGAGGAACAGCCGATGAACTGGCTGAGTACTTAAAGGAAAATGATATTAAAGGCGAATGTTGTATACTAGTAGAGGGAACGACTGAAGAGGCTCATAATCCTGATGAGTTAGAATGGGAAACGTTAACAGTAGTTGAACATGTCGAGAATTTGATATCCGAAGAAGACATCTCTTCGAAAGAGGCAATAAAAAAAGTTTCTAAACTAAGAAATCTAAAGAAACAAGATGTGTATGCAGCCTATCATAAAGATAATAACTAGTGTTATTTAATAAATGTATTTTGAAAAAAAGCAGATGAACTTTTAATGGTTCATCTGCTTTTTTTGTTATTAATCTTTTTCACAAATTTTCATTCTGAAAAAATGCTAAAAAACAACATTGTAAACGTTTTCTATGTCGGTCAACCTTTACAATAAAAGTGTAGTATAAAATGAATTTAAGGAGATTAATGATGAACGAAAAGCAATTACGTTGGTATAATATCGCACTTATGGCATTTGTTTCGGTATGGGGCTTAGGTAATGTTGTAAATAACTATGCATTACAAGGTCTGACAGTTGTGACGTCTTGGATTTTGATTATGATATTTTATTTTGTTCCGTATACACTAAGCGTTGGACAGTTAGGTTCTACATTTAAGGAAGCTTCTGGAGGGGTATCGTCGTGGATACATGCGACCTCAACCAAACGGTTAGCTTATTATGCTGCTTGGACTTATTGGGTTGTCCACATTCCTTATCTCGCCCAAAAGCCTCAAGGAATTTTATTGGCACTGAGTTGGTTGATTCAAGGAAATGGAGATTTTGTTAATACTGTAGATTCCAAAATTATATCTGCTATTTGTTTGGTTATCTTTTTACTGTTTTTATGGATTTCATCTAAAGGACTAACTACTCTTAAGATGATTGGTAATATGGCTGGAACTGCAATGTTTATTATGTCGATATTATTTATTATATTAGCAGTATCTGCACCTGCATTAAGAGGGACGGTTAGTGAAACTGCTAATATGACGCATATTTCTACATATATTCCAAAAATAAATGTGTCGTATTTGACGACAATTTCAATGTTAGTGTTCGCAGTAGGTGGTTGTGAAAAGATATCACCATATGTTAATAGTACAAAAAATGCTTCTCGTGAATTTCCCAAAGGGATGATTATTTTAGCGATAATGGTTGCAGTCTGTGCTTTATTGGGGTCTGTTGCCATGGGAATGTTGTTCGATGCTAATAATATTCCTGATGATTTGATGGTTAATGGGTCATATCAAGCCTTTGCAAAATTGGGTGAGTATTATGGAGTAGGTCGCTTTTTCGTGATACTGTACTCTGTAGCTAATTCAATGGCACAAGTATCGGCTTTGGCGTTTTCAATAGACGCGCCACTGAAAATATTACTTTCTGATGCAGATGATGATTTTATTCCTAAGAAATTATCTAAAGTAAATAAACAAGGAACACCTGTGAATGGTTATCTTTTTACTGGGATATTGGTATCTATTTTAATTATTATTCCATCTCTAGGAATTGGTAATATGACAGAACTTATAAAATGGATGACTAGTTTAAATGCAATTGTTATGCCAATGCGTTATCTATGGGTATTTTTAGCGTATATGTGGATCAATAAGCAACATAAAAAATTTACTTCTGATTATAAATTCGTTAAAAATCCAATCGTGGGTTATATTATTGGATTATGGTGCTTTGTTTTCACAGCATTTGCTTGTATTTTAGGGATGCTTCCTAAGATCGCCTATTCAGCAGATCATGGTCAATATATCTTCCAACTTGCTATGAATATATTAACTCCCATTGTATTAATTGCATTAGGTATGATTATGCCGGCTTTAGCACGTAAGGAAAAGAAACAAATAATTTAAAAAATGAGAAAACAATGTGTAAATACTGATGTAAAAAAAATTTAAGGTGTTATATAAAAAGTAGCACCTTATTTTTTTTATATGAAGTAAAAAAAGGTTTGTGTTATTTATTGAAAAAATTATTGAGATTTAAAAGTAAAAAGAGAGCTAAAAGCTCTTTTTTTTTGTATAATGAATGAGAGTAGTCCTACGATACAAGTTGGGAGAAGAAAAGGAAGGTAGTTGTTAAATGAAAAGAAAGAGTGTTCTTTATTTAGATATTGCCGATACGATAAAAAATGACATTCAAAATAATGTTTATCCGGTAGGGACAATGTTACCGACAGAAACTGATTTTGAAGCTTTATTCGGCGTAAGTAAGATTACAATTAGAAAAGCGATAGAAGTATTAGCTAATCAGGGATACGTTGAAAAGAAAAGTGGGAAAGGGACAACAGTTATTAGTAATCGTCTATTTAATAAGTTGTCTAAAGGAGATTCTTTCTCAACTATTTTAGAAAAAAAAGGTCAAAATATTACTAAAGAAATAGTATCAATTGAGAAGATAGAAATTCATGAAGATCATCCTTACTATCACTATTTTGGGTCAGAGGTTACAAAAATATTTAGACTTTATAAGCTAGATGGAGAGCCCTATATTATTTTTAACCACTTTTTATCCGGAAGTATTTATGAAGAAATAAATGAAAATTTAGATGTTGCGTCGTTGTATCATTTACTATCTAAGCAAGGGTTTACGATTAATCATTTTAAAGATCAATTTTCGATTAGCATACTAGGTGCGGAGGAACAACGCATTTTAAAAACAGAGGAGACTCATTTATTAAAACGTGTTAGACGAAGTTATAATGAAGAAGAAAAAGTAATAGAAGTATCGGTAGCACTTTATGATACAGAAAAATATCCATATGAAATACAATTTGAAGTATAAATCCTATTTTTGATAGGATTTATTTTTTTTTATTGAGAAAATGCAGGATTATAATGTTATAATGTTATAATAAATAAAAAAGTTGTCGAATAGTAAGTGAAAGGAGTGAAAAAATGTTTGATTTAATTATTAAAAATGCTAAGACAGTCACAGGAGATAGTATAGAAATAGGGGTCACTGATGGTGAAATCGTTGCCATTTCAGATGAGCTGTCTGGAGAAAGTAAAGATAGTGTAACATTAAAAGACAGCCAACTTATTTCTGCAGGCTGGATAGATAGTCATGTTCATTGTTATGAAAAAATGTCACTTTATTATGATTTTCCTGATGAAATTGGTATAAAAAAAGGTGTGACGACAGTTATTGATGCAGGCTCGACTGGTGCGGATAATATCGGTGACTTTTATAATCATGCGATTAAGGCAAAAACGAATGTTTTGGCCTTAATTAATATTTCTAAAACAGGAATTGTAAAACAAGATGAACTAGCTGATATGGAACGATTAAGTGAAGAATCTATTAAAAATGCAATAAAAAAATACCCAGAGTTTATCATTGGTTTAAAGGCAAGAATGAGTGCTTCTGTTATTGGTGAGAATGGTTTAGAGCCTTTGATTTGGGCAAAACGTATTCAAAAAGCCACAGATGACTTACCTTTAATGGTACATATAGGCTCGGCTCCTCCAGAATTATCAGATATATTAAAAGAACTTGAAGCAGGCGATATTGTGACCCATTGTTTTAATGGAAAAGAGAATGGTATTTTAGCGTCTGATGATTCTATTAAATCATTTGTATTTGATGCCTATGAAAAAGGCGTTATTTTTGATATTGGACACGGAACAGATAGCTTTAATTTCCACGTAGCAGAAATTGCCTTTAAAGAAAAGCTTAAAGCCGCAACGATTAGTACAGATATATATCATCGTAACCGTGAAGATGGACCGGTTCATGATTTGGCAACGACATTAGAAAAATTACTAGAAGTAGGGTATAATTTACCCGAGTTAATTGAAAAAATAACGGTTAAACCGGCAGAATATTTTGATTTAACAGGTAAAGGTCACCTAGAAGTAGGGGCAGATGCTGACTTTACGGTCTTCAGTTTAAATGAAGAGTTAAAGACTTTAACTGATTCAAATGGCAATACACGACAAGTCAAAAAACAGATTATTCCGGAATTGACGATTGTAGGAGGCGACATATACAATGCAAAGTAGTCATGAGAAGTATCAATTAAAAGAAGTTATAAATGCGTCAGGTAAGATGACAATTTTAGGTGTATCAAAAGTATCAAAAAAGGTACAAGAGGCACAAATTGAAGGTGGCAATAATTTCTATGAAATGTCAGAGTTGATGAGTCAAACTGGAAATTATATCGCAAATTTAGTTGGTGTAGAAGGCGCACGTGTTGTTTCAAGTGCATCGGCTGGTATTGCCCAGTCAATAGCTGCTGTTATAGGTAAAGGGTCACGTTATCATTTGTATCACCCTTATGAAGATAGAGGAGAGGCACGTGAGATTATCATCCCTAAAGGTCATAATGTCGATTACGGTACAGGTATTGATGTTATGATTGCTCAAGGTGGTGGAAAAATAGTTGAAGCGGGTTATTCAAATCGTTGTACACCAGAAGATATTGAGATGATGATAACGGATAAAACGGCAGCTATCTTGTACGTAAAGAGTCACCATACTGTTCAAAAAAGTATGTTAACCATCCAAGAGGCGATTGAAGTTGCACATCGTCATAAGCTACCATTGATTTTAGATGCAGCAGCGGAGGAAGAGTTAAGTTATTATGTTGAATTAGGAGCAGACTTGATTATTTTTAGTGGGGCTAAGGCTATTGAAGGGCCAAGTTCAGGTCTTGTAGTAGGAAAGCAACCTTATATGGAATGGGTTAGTATGCAGTCATTAGGTATGGCGCGCTCTATGAAAATTGGAAAAGAAAATGTACTTGGCTTTACTCAAGCTATTGAAGATTATTTAGCGAATGGTAGTGAAGATGGGGAGTCGATGAAGCGCCGTCTAGTGCCGTTTCTTGAGAATCTAAATACATTAACAGGTATTACAGCAACATGTGTGCAAGATGGAGCAGGCAGAGAAATCTACCGTGCAGAAGTAAAAGTGTCAGAAAATCTTGATGCTAAAGAAGTAATCCGCGAATTAAAAGCAGAAAGTCCAGCAGTATATACGCGTGAATACCGAGCAAATAATGGCATTATTGAATTTGATATCAGAGCAGTTTCAGAAGATGAGATGACAAAGATTGTTGAACGTTTACGCACAATTGTTACGGAATAAAGAAAGAAAGAAGGAACTGAAAATGAAAAAAACACCAAATTATTATCAAGATAGAGTCTGTTTAAATGTATTAGCTAATTCAATTGAGAATGCAAAGGCATGTTACGAAGCGGCAGAAGGACACGTTGTACTAGGTGTGTTATCTAAAAATTATGCAACAGATGAGTTAGCAATTGAAGATATGAAAAAATATCAAGAAGCAACAGGTAATGCTTTATCTGTAGGACTTGGAGCAGGGGACCCTAACCAAAGTCAAATGGTGACACGCTTATCAGAAGTACTGCAACCCCAACATGTTAATCAAGTTTTTACAGGAGCGGGAGCGTCACGTACGGCTTTAAAACAAGATGAAACAGTTGTAAATGCTTTAGTGTCACCAACAGGTCGTCCAGGATTTGTTAACATCGCAACAGGACCATTGAGTAGCCAGGCGCCGGTAGCTGAAATACCTGTAGAAACGACTATTGCCTTACTAAAAGATATGGGAGCAAGCTCAATTAAATATTTTAATATGAAAGGTTTAAACCATATTGATGAATTTAAAGTAGTAGCAGAAGCGTGTGCCACTCACGATTTCTATTTAGAACCAACAGGTGGAATTGATTTAGAGAACTTTGAAGAAATTTTGAGAATTACTTTAGATGCGGGTGTAAAAAAAGTGATTCCTCATGTTTACAGCTCAATTATTGATAGTGAAACAGGTGATACAAAACCAGAAGATGTCGTAACATTATTAACAATTGTGAAAAAATTAGTCGGTTAATTGAAGGGAAACACTATGACTGAAAATAAAAAGAAAATTCTAGCTTTTGGAGAGGTTATGCTTCGCATTGCAATGGCTCAGAATAGAACAATCGAACAAACAAATGAAGCCCGTTTGAATTTCACTGGGACAGGTCTAAATGTTTTAAGTGGCTTAGCTCATTTTGGATACGAGACGGCATTACTTACACAATTACCTGATAATCGTGTTGGGGATGCAGCTAAAGCTGATGTTCGCAGACTAGGCGTATCGGACCAGTTCATTAAACAAGGTGGTAATCATATCGGCCTTTATTTTCTTGAACAAGGTTACGGCAATCGACCATCTGAGGTGACATACTTGGACAGAGCTCACAGTTCATTTTGTTTGAGCACATGGACAGAGGATGAATTACGTTTAGCCGTTGACTCAGTTGATTTGGTTCACATTTGTGGGATTTCATTAATTTTGACACCTGAAACACGTTTCGCTGCATTAGCATTGGCAAGAATTGCTTTCGAGTCAGAGAAAGAGGTTTGTTTCGATTTTAATTACCGTCCCTCACTTGCTTATGAGGCGGACCTGAATTTAATCAGGAAAGACTATGAAGAGATGTTAGGTTATGCGTCTATCGTATTGGGTTCAAGTCGTGATTTAATTGAATTATTAGAATTGGAAACGAAGTATGAGGAGTCGAACTATGAGCGGATTGTTCAGAAGTTTTTAAAAGCGAATAAAATAAAATTATTTGCAGGAACTAATAAAAAAATTGAAACGACTGCTCGATTTGTACAAGGGTTTGTTTACACAGAGTCTGAATATGCTTTATCGCCTTTCTATCCAGTCTACACGTTAGATAGAATAGGAACAGGTGATGCTTATGCTGCAGGTATTATCGTGAAGTATTTAGAAAATAGTCCTCTTCAAGATATCGTTAACTTTGCAACAGCCAGTTCAGTTTTAGCTCATACCACTCAAGGAGACAGTCCAATATTATCCAAACGACATGTTGATCAATTCTTAGAGAACCCTCACTTAGATATAATGAGATAATACTAATAATCATAAAACTTAACGTATCAACAAGGTAATCGCTTACTTTGTTAGTGCGTTATTTTTTTGTCTGTATTTTAGTGTTATTTATTAATTAAATTTTAATGATAATGACAGATTCCATATTGCTTATAAAAGAACAAGCGATTAAACTTAAGGAGGATTTATTAACTAAAACTTGATAAGGAGAGTAAACGATGAACGAAAAGCAATTGCGTTGGTATAACATCGCCTTAATGGCCTTTGTAGCTGTATGGGGTCTAGGTAACGTTGTGAATAACTTCGCTCAACAAGGGTTAACGGTAGTAGTATCTTGGATTTTGATCATGGCATTATATTTTGTTCCTTATGCATTAAGTGTAGGGCAATTAGGTTCAACTTTTAAAGAATCAGCTGGGGGTGTTTCATCTTGGATTAAAGAAACATCAACAACTAGACTCGCATATTATGCGGCTTGGACATATTGGGTTGTACATATTCCGTACCTAGCTCAAAAACCACAAGGTATTTTAGTAGCGTTAAGCTGGTTATTTAAAGGTAATGGAGATTTTGTTAATACTGTAGATGCGAAACTAGTATCACTTATCTGTTTAGCTATTTTCTTAGTATTCTTATGGATTGCTTCAAAAGGTTTAACAACACTTAAAATGATTGGTAATATGGCGGGGACAGCAATGTTCGTAATGTCATTACTATTTATTTTATTAGCTGTTTCAGCTCCTGCTTTAACAGGTTCAGAAATTGCTACACCAAATATGGGCAAACTTTCAACTTATATTCCTAAGTTTGATTTCTCATATTTAACAACAGTTTCTATGTTAGTATTTGCCGTAGGTGGATGTGAAAAAATCTCACCTTATGTAAACAATACTAAAAACCCATCTAAAGAGTTCCCTAAAGGAATGTTAATTTTAGCGGGTATGGTTGCAGTCTGTGCGTTATTAGGTTCAGTTGCAATGGGTATGATTTTTGATGCCAACAATATTCCAGAAGATTTAATGGTAAATGGAGCCTATGAAGCGTTCCAACGTTTAGGTAACTTTTATAATGTAGGACCATTATTTGTTATTTTATATGCAGTAGCTAATTCATTAGCACAAATTTCTGCATTAGCATTCTCTATTGATGCGCCACTTAAGATTTTACTTTCAGATGCAGATCCTAATTACATCCCATCTAAATTATCTAAAGTTAACAAAAAAGGAACACCAGTTAATGGTTACATCTTCACTGGTATCTTAGTAACAATATTAATCGTGTTACCTTCATTAGGTATCGGTAACATGAATGAATTATTCAAATGGTTAACAAACTTAAATTCAGTTGTAATGCCTATGCGCTATATGTGGGTCTTCTTGGCCTTTATCTGGATTAATAAAAAGCATACTGAATTCGAATCAGACTATAAATTTATTAAAAATCCAAAAGTTGGTTATATTGTTGGATGGTGGTTATTCTTATTCACTGCGTTAGCATGTATCTTTGGTATGGTACCAAAAGTAGATTACGCTACACATCAAACAGAATATATTTTCCAATTAGCTTTAAATATTGCGACACCAATCGTTTTAATTGCATTAGGTATGATTATGCCAGCAATTGCACGTCGTGAACAAGCTAAAAAATAATAAGTTTTAAAAGAAGTAGCTAATAGCTGCTTCTTTTTTTGTTGCAATATGACAGGTTGTCATATATAATGACATAGTGTCATATGACAGGTTGTCATATTTTTGGAGGAGAATGGAGGAAACAGAATGCCTAAGGAAACTTTTTTTAATTTACCGTCAGAAAAGCAAGAGCGCTTGATGGATGCGGCTCAAAAAGAATTTTCAAGAGTCCCATTACAAGACGCCTCTATTGCTAAGATTGTAAAACTAGCAGGGATATCTCGTGGCAGTTTTTATCAGTATTTCGAAGATAAAGACGATTTGTATTACTATTATTTTGATACATTACGTCTATCGAGTAAAAGCGATTTTGAGAGTTTGTTAAAACAATCTGATGGGAATTTATTTGAAGCAGCGGTTGTTTATTTTAATCGTTGGTTTGAAGAAGCGTTGTATGGTCCAAATTCTGCATTTTATAAAAATCTATTTATGTATTTAGATTTTAAAGGAACAGCACGTGTCTCGCCGGAGATTTCTCAAGAAGCTCATTATGCGAAACTTAAAGAACAACGGAAATGTGAGCATAAAGAGAAGATTGAAACGATGATGGATGTTATCGATACAAGTCAGTTGAAATTTTCAAGTGATAAGGAATTGATTATGCTAGTGAAACTAGTGACAGGCATGATGTTTACATCTATTAACCATGCATATAAGCAAGAAATTCGTGGTGAAAAAGTGAATGTTAGTGAGATTAAAGAAGAGTTTGCAACGAAATTGGGTTGGTTGCAATATGGTGTGTATAAAAATGAGGTAGGTGAAGATGAATGTTAAAAATAGTTAAACGTATGTCCTTAGTGTCGGTATTTGTAGCTTTGGGCTTTATGTTAGTTCAGGTAATGAGTGATTTATACTTGCCGACACTAACGTCAAATATTATTGATAAAGGAGTCGCTCAAGGCGATATTCCTTATATCTGGTCTGTTGGTGGCGTAATGATTGGTTTTTCTTTCATTAGTATATTAGCGGCGATTGGAAATACTTATTTTGCAACAAAAGAAGCGCAAAAGTTAGGGAAACAACTTCGCTCTGAGATTTTTTCAAAAGTGAGTTATGCCTCACATAATCAAATGGATAAATTTGGGACGGCATCTTTGATTACACGTACAACAAATGACGTGAATCAAATTCAGATGGTTGCTCAAATGTTTTTACGTCTAATGATTAATGCTCCGATTACATTAATAGGTGCAAGTTTCTTAGCGTATCAAAAAAATGCGGAGTTAACAAGAGTCTTTTTAATCACGATTCCAATTTTAATTGTCTTTATTGGGATAGTGATGTATTTTGCGGTTCCTCTATTTAAGAGTATGCAAAAGAAAACAGATAGACTTAATTTAGTTTTCCGTGAAGGTTTGACAGGTGTTCGTGTTATTCGTGCTTTTAATCGTGCGGATTATGAAGCGGATCGTTTTGATGAAGCCAATCACGATTTTGTTTCAACAGCGATTAAAGTCAATACAATTATGGCTATGATGATCCCGATTGTTACAGTTATTATGAGTGGTACGACTATTTTAATTGTATGGCAAGGTAGTCATTTAATTGCAGATATGAAAATGGAAGTAGGGCATATGATTGCCTTTATGACCTATGCAACACAAATTTTAATCAGTTTCTTAATGTTATCTATGATTTTCATTATGGTACCTCGTGCGCAAGCATCAGCCGTTCGTATCAATGAAGTCTTAGATTTAGAAGATGATTTAGAACAACCCAAAACACCAACAGCGTTATCTACTGATCAAGAAACAGTTTCATTAGAATTTGATCATGTGGATTATCGTTATAAAGGAGCTGAAAACTTAGCTCTTAAAGATGTTAATTTCTCACTTAAAGGTGGCGAAACATTAGCGATTATTGGTGGAACAGGCTCTGGTAAAACTACTTTAGTTAATTTGATTCCACGTTTCTTTGACATTGAATCGGGGGAAATTAAATTAAATGGTGTTCCTGTCAACACTGTGGATAAAGAAGAATTAGTTGATCATATTGGATTTGTTCCACAAAAAGCAATGTTATTTACAGGAACTATTAGAGAAAATTTACAGTACGGAAAAGAAAATGCAACAGATGAAGAATTGTGGCATGCATTAGAAATTGCTCAAGCTAAATCATTTGTTTCTGAATTAGAAGAGGGTCTAGACAGTCATGTTGAACAAGGGGGAGGCAACTTCTCTGGTGGACAACGTCAACGTCTGTGTATTGCCAGAGCTTTGGTTAAAGAGGCAGATGTCTTTGTTTTCGATGATTCATTCTCAGCGTTAGATTTTAAAACAGATGCTAAGTTACGCGAAGCACTTAAAAAAGATATTAAAGAAGAAATTGTTGTCATTGTAGCCCAACGTATTAGTACGGTTATCGATGCTGATTTAATATTAGTTATTGATGAAGGAAAAATCGTGGGACAAGGAACACATGATGAATTAAAAGAAACATGTGAAACTTACCAAGAAATTATTAGTTCTCAAATGAGAGAGGAGGAGATTGCATGAGCGGAAGACGTGGCGGACCAGGAGCAGCTTTAGGAACAAAACCTGAAAAGGCGAAGAATTTCTGGGGAACAACTAAACGTTTACTTAGATACATGTCCAAACGTGCGTATGCGATTTTATTAGTATTTGTACTTGCAATCGCAGCAACTATCTTTCAGATTAGTACACCTAAGGTATTAGGTAAGGCAACGACTGAAATTTATAACGGAATCATGAAAGGAGTTGCCCAAGCCAAGGCGGGGACACCTTTAGAGAAGTTTCCGATTGATTTTGATAAAGTTGGTCAAATTTTACTCATTGTTATTGGGATGTACGCCATCTCAGCAGTCTTTAATTTTACACAACAATTTATCATGACCCGTGTTTCTCAGCGTACAGTGTATCAAATGCGTCAAGAGTTAAAAGTAAAAATGAACAAGGTACCTATTCATTACTATGACACGCATTCAAATGGAGATATCATGTCTCGTGCGATTAACGATATGGATAATATTTCGAGTACGTTACAACAAAGTTTGACACAACTTGTGACGAGTACTGTGACAGTCGTGGGTGTCCTAGCGATGATGTTATCAATCAGCTGGCAATTAACACTAGTTGCTTTAGCAACTGTTCCTTTGAGTTTGATTGTTGTTATGGTGGTAGCACCTAAATCACAAAAACACTTTAGCCAACAACAAAAGAGTTTGGGGTTACTAAATAATCAAACAGAAGAAACTTATGGTGGACATAATGTAATTAAGAGCTTTAATTACGAGTCTCAAGCTATCGAAGTATTTGAGGAACAAAATGAAAAATTATATGAAGCTGGACGTAAAGCACAATTTATTTCTGCTATGATTATGCCATTAATGAATTTCATTAAAAATATCGGGTATGTCTTAGTGGCGGTACTTGGTGGGATTAAAGTGGCAAATGGGAACATGGATTTAGGGGATGTTCAGGCATTCTTACAATATACAAATCAATTCTCACAACCTTTAACACAGATTGCGAACTTGATGAATACAATTCAATCAACAATTGCTTCTGCGGAACGTGTGTTTGAAGTTCTAGATGAACAAGAAATGTCTGATGAAAAATCAGAGTATCCTGTAGTCGAAACATCTAAAAAAGTTATTTTTGATGATGTCCAGTTTGGATACGATGAGTCAGAATTATTAATGACAGGATTTGATTTAGAAGTAGATGAGGGGGAAATGATTGCCATCGTTGGGCCTACGGGTGCGGGTAAAACAACTCTTATTAACTTACTAGAACGTTTTTACGATGTTAGTGGTGGTTCAATTAAATTAGATGGTCAAGATGTTCGTGATATGACACGTGAAGAGTTACGTGCTCGTTTCTCTATCGTCTTACAAGACAGTTGGTTATTCACAGGTTCTATTTATGACAATATTCAGTATGGCAATCCTAATGCGACAGAAGAACAAGTCTATGAAGCAGCCAAAGCAGCTCATGCTGATGAATTTGTTCGTCGTTTACCAGAAGGATACGATACAGTGTTAAATGAGGATGCAAGTAATATTTCTCAAGGGCAACGTCAATTGATTACTATTGCACGTGCCTTCCTTGCTAATCCTGAAATCTTGATATTAGATGAAGCAACATCAAGTGTGGATACTCGTACTGAAGTTTTAATCCAACAAGCGATGAACCGTTTGTTAAAAGGTAGAACAAGTTTCGTGGTGGCACACAGATTATCTACGATCAGAGATGCAGATAATATTATTGTGATGAATCAAGGCTCTATTATGGAAACTGGAAATCATGATGTCTTAATGGCTAAAGATGGTTTTTATGCAGATTTATATAACAGTCAGTTTTCTGATACAGTTGAGATGTAAAAAAAGGGGTTTCTTTTTAAAAGAGACCCTTTTTTTTTTTGCGTATTACTGTTAATTTTATAGAAAAAATGATAGGATAACATTTGTTAAATATTTTCTAGAAAGGTAGCGAAAAAAACATGTTGACTGGCCGATTATTAGCCCCTGTATTAGACGTCATTGCTCTGAAAGTTAAAGATATTGATAAGGAATTGTTTTTTTATAAAGAACTATTGAATTTAGATGTTTTAATTGAAGAGAATGGGATTGCTTATGTAGGAACTAAAGCTAATAATGACACCATTTTCTCGTTATATGAAGATCCAGATAGCTATAAAACAACAGACAATCGTAATGGGTTACTTGGTTACTCATTGTATTTTCCAACACGAGAATCTTTTGATAAAGTTGAAACTAATTTTAGAAACGCAAATTACAATTATGAGTATTTAAAAGAAGCTCAAGGTCTAAGGATAAATGTAGTCGATCCAGAAGGAAACCATTTATCGATTTGTTTTGAAGAAGCGATTCATTTTGAACGTAGTGGTCCTATCCTCGGAAAAGTTAAGTTGGATGTTGTTGATGAAGAAAAAAGTCACGTGTTTTACCAGAAAATATTAGGGTTCTATACCCAAACTTACAAAGAAAGACGTATCTATCAGCCTAGTAAAAATAAAATTGGGGCACTTCAATTTGAGATGCTTTCAGGCTTGCCAAGTGAAGATGATGTTTTAGGATTAGATTATTTAGCATTTAAGATGCCTAATAAACAATCTATAGCACATCTTTCAAATTATTTAAAAGAAAATAATCAAGAATTTTATTTAAGTAGAGCAGGGGATTTACTTCAAATTGATGATCCAAATGGGATTCATTTATGGTTTTATCTCAGATAAATGCTTGTTATATGAACGTTTTTTTTGAAAGAGTACAAGAAATTGCACAAGGTTGTTGTTTTATAGATGATTTTAGGTATAATTAATAGGTACTTTTTTATAATCAAAAAATGTGATAAAATGAGTAAGATTGAAGTAAAAAAATTACTAATGAAAAATAACTGCTCAGCAGTTTTAAGGAATGTGAGAAAATATGAAAAAATTTGTTATTAATGGGGGAAATCCTCTAAAAGGTGAAGTGACAATCAACGGAGCGAAAAACAGTGCGGTGGCATTAATTCCTGCAGCTATTTTAGCAGACTCTCCTGTGACATTAGACGGTATGCCAGATATTAGTGATGTCCATTCATTAAAAGAAATTCTTGAAATTATGGGTGTTAAAGTAACATTAAAAGATAATCAAATGGTAATTGATCCAACAGGTATGGTTTCAGTACCAATGCCAAGTGGTAAAATCAGCAGTTTAAGAGCGTCATATTACTTTATGGGTGCATTGTTAGGTAAATTCGGTGAAGGCGTTGTAGGACTTCCCGGAGGCTGTTTCTTAGGACCACGTCCAATTGATTTACATATCAAAGGTTTCGAAGCATTAGGTGCAGATGTTAAAACTGAACATGGTGCGACTTACTTAGACGCAACTAAAGAAGGGCTTCAAGGCGCGCGTATATTCATGGATGTTGTTTCTATTGGGGCAACAATCAATGTTATGTTAGCTGCTGTTAAGGCTGAAGGACGTACAATTATTGAGAATGCTGCGAAAGAACCTGAAATTATTGATGTAGCAACATTATTAAATAATATGGGTGCTAAGATTCGCGGTGCAGGTACGGATGAAATTAGAATAGATGGCGTTAAAGAATTACATGGTTGTCGTCATACTATTATTCCTGACCGTATTGAAGCTGGAACTTACATCTCAATGGCAGCGGCAGCTGGTGAAGGTGTTTTAGTTAAAAATGTTATTCACGAGCATATTGAAAGTTTTATTTCAAAACTTGAAGAGATGGGTGTGGAACTTGAAATTGGAGAAGATTCAATTTTTGTTCATCCTGTTAAAGAATTAAAAGGTACAAGCATTAAAACGCAACCTTATCCAGGGTTTGCAACTGATTTACAACAACCTTTGACGCCGCTTATGTTATTAGCTAAAGGTGAAAGTACATTAGTTGATACGATTTATCAAAAACGTGTCAATCATATTCCTGAATTAGCACGTATGGGTGCTAATGCTCGTGTCGAAGGAAACTTAATTATTCTTGAAGGTCCGAATAAATTACAAGGTGCAGAAGTTGCAGCTAGTGATTTACGTGCTGGAGCATGTTTAGTTACTGCAGGACTTCTTGCTGAAGGCGAAACAAAAGTAACAAATGTAGAACATATCTTAAGAGGATATGATTCAATTATTGAGAAATTAACAACTTTAGGTGCCGACATTCGAATGATTGAAGAGGACTAACCTATGATAAAAAGTGCTAAAGATTATTTAACAATGGGAGAACTTGAAACAAAGACCCTAAAAGAATTGTATACTTACGCTAAAGACTTTAAGATTCCTTATTATAGTCAAATGAATAAGAAAGAATTATCCTTAGCCGTCATTAGAGCCCAAGCTGAAAAGCAAGGGTTCTTTATGATGGAAGGAGTTTTAGATGTCGTATCTCAAGAGGGATATGGCTTTTTAAGACCGATTAATTATTCTTCTAGCCAAGAAGACATTTACATCTCATCTTCTCAGATCCGCCGTTTCGATCTTCGAAATGGAGATAAAGTAGCAGGTAAGGCTAGACCACCTAAAGAATCTGAGCGTTACTATGGCTTAATGCATGTGGAATCTGTAAATGGTAAAAATCCAGATGAAGCAAAACAACGTCCACATTTTCCAGCACTAACAGCTCTTTATCCAGATAAGCAGTTAAAATTGGAAACTACTAAAGGACGTTTAAGTACGCGAATGATTGATTGTTTTGCGCCAGTTGGTTTTGGGCAACGTGGGCTTATTGTAGCGCCACCTAAAGCAGGTAAAACATCGATTATCAAAGAAATTGCCAATGGTATCACTGAAAATCATCCTGAAGTGGAATTAATTGTTTTACTAATTGACGAACGACCAGAAGAAGTTACAGATATCGAGCGTAGTGTTAAAGCTGATGTGGTATCATCAACATTTGATTTGCAACCTCAAAATCATACGCGTGTTGCTGAATTAGTTTTAGAGCGCGCAATGCGTTTGGTAGAAGATAAACGCGATGTTGTTATTTTAATGGATAGTATTACCCGTTTAGCTAGAGCCTATAATTTAGTCGTTCCGCCAAGTGGTAGAACATTGAGTGGAGGGATTGACCCTGCAGCTTTATTTAAACCCAAACGTTTCTTCGGTGCAGCTCGTAATATTGAAGAGGGCGGTAGCTTAACTATATTAGCAACTGCTTTAGTTGATACTGGTAGCCGCATGGATGATGTAATTTACGAAGAGTTTAAAGGGACTGGTAATATGGAACTTCATTTATCTCGTGAATTAGCAGAGCGACGTATTTTCCCAGCTGTGGATGTCAAACGTTCGGGTACCCGTAAAGAGGATTTATTATTATCAGAATCTGAATTAGAAGAAGTGTGGCACTTGAGACGCCATATGAAAGGTGATTCGCTAGAGTATACGGATCAGCTACTCAATTTCTTGCGCCGAACAGATAACAATAAAGAATTGTTTGAAGCATTTAAGACAGTTAAACCTAAAACAAAAACAGCAAAAAAATAAAAAATAGATTGTCACACTTATACTAATATGTTATCATATTAGTGTTATAAACATAAAAACAACTCTGACTCAGCAAATGATTCAGGGCAAAGGAGAGCTTAATTATGAAAGAAAATATCCATCCTAATTATGTACCTGTAGTATTCATGGATTCAACTACTGGATTCAAATTCTTATCAGGTTCAACAAAAACATCAGAAGAAACTGTTGAATGGGAAGATGGTAACACATACCCATTAATCCGTATGGAAATCAGTTCTGATTCACATCCATTCTACACTGGACGTCAAAAATTCACTCAAGCAGATGGTCGTGTGGATCGTTTCAACAAAAAATATGGTCTTAAAGACGAAAACGCTGCTGAATAATTTTATCTCTGATAAAACTATTATATTCAACGTTTACAAGAGTTCATCCTTCGTGATGAGCTCTTTTTTATTTCAATAGATAAGAGGTTAACGCTGTTTAATAAATAAAAGACACTCCAACAATTTTGGAATGTCTTTTATTTATTAAATCGTTTGAGTAAAACAATAGAACCAACTAAAACTAAAATTGCGACGGCAGTTAAGAGCGTATCAAGTGCCGAACTAGGATTACCAATTGTATGTCTTAAGATAGATGTAATCGTAATGTAGATCAACATATTAACAGGAATATGATGAGATTCTTGTATATAAGTAAAGACCATCACGATAAACTCGAATAGTAAGAAGAATAATAAAACTTCATCGATCACAAGAAGTGTTTCACTGTTATCTGCGATTAATTTTGCAATTGAAATAAGTTTAAGAACCATTTCAGCTGCGAGTCCTAAAGATAGGATAATTAAAAGTAAATCGATGATAGTTGTTGCTGTAGCTACTATTTTTTTTGTAAGTTTTGAATTTTGCATAAAAGCTCCTTTAATTAACTAGTAATTAAATTTTACAGATAATGCGTGTTATTATCAACTTTAAAGTTTGTGAAATGAAACGTTTAATATTAATTAAAGTAAAAATTACGAAAAGTCTTGAATGTAAGCGTGTACAATGGTAAAGTGAAATTGCTTTAAATATCTAATAAAGGGGTCCTCGATTTATGAAACATTGGAAAGTACTATCAAGTCAAGTGGTATTAGCAGCAGTTTTAGGTGTAGGAATGACCGGTTTAGGAACAAAAGTTGAAGCAGCAGAAAATACGATTCCAATCCAAATGTTAGGATTGAATGATTTTCATGGCGCTATTGATGCGACATCTACTGCATTCATAGAAGATGAAAAATATGAAGATGTAGGCCGAGTGGCAAATTTAGCTGTTCATTTAGATGAAGCTGAGGCTGAGTTTAAAAAAGGCAACGATAAAGCAGAAACAGTTCGATTACAAGCAGGTGATATGGTGGGGGCAAGTCCTGCGAATTCTGCCTTATTACAAGATGAACCAACTGTAAGAGCTTTTGATGCAATGAATTTTACAATAGGGACTTTAGGGAATCATGAGTTTGATGAAGGACTCAAAGAATTTAAACGAATCATAGATGGTAAAGCGCCAGTTAGAGAAGATTTCGGTGAAAATATGGATGACAAGCTTTGGGATGTGGTAGCTAACTATCCAAGAGAGGCCTCAAAACAAGAAATTGTTGTAGCAAACATTGAAAATAAAACAGATGGCGACCATGGTAAGAAAGGTGAAATTCCTTATGGTTTCAAACCGTATACAATTAAAACATACGGCGAAGGCGATGAAGCAGTTAAAGTAGCGTATTTAGGAATTGTAACTTCTGAATTTCCTAATCTAGTGCTAGCTCAGCATACTCAAGATTATAAAGTGTTAGATGAAGCAGAAACAATGGCTAAGTACTCAAAAGAATTAAGAGAAAAAGAAGGGGTCAATGCCATTGTAGTCGTTTCTCACATTGCCGCAACAAGTAACAAAGGTGAGGTTCAGGGTGAAATCGTTGATATCATGTCTGATGTGGATAAATTAGATCCAGAAAATAGTATTGATGTTGTATTTGCAGGGCATAATCACCAATTTACAAATGGTGTTATTAAAGGGAAAAATGACGTGAGAATTGTTCAAAGTACGTCACAAGGAAAAGCGTATATTGATTTGCGTGGGGAGTTAGATCCTGAAACAAAAGATTTCGCTAAGACACCAGAGGCAGAAATCAAGCCTACAACAGATGTTGGCGAAGAGAAACAGGACAAAGACGTTCAAGCAATTGTAACGGAAGCTAATGAGTTAATTAAACCTATAACAGAGGCTAAAGTTGTTTCTGCTGATACTGATACCCTAACGAAAGATGCGGAAGGGCGTCAAGTGATTACAAAAGATTATAATGCTCATAGTGAGTCACCATTGGGCAATTTAATAACAGATGCACAACTGTATATGGCCAATAATGAAGAATTAAAAGATGAAGACGGTAAGGTTGTTAAAGCAGATTTCGCACTGACTAATAATGGTGGAATACGTGCTGACTTAATTGCAGATAAAGATGGAAACTTCACTTGGGGAGCTATTCAAACAGTTCAACCATTTGGAAATATCTTACAAGTTGTTGAAATCAGCGGAAAAGATTTACGAAGTGCTTTAAATGAACAACATAAAAATGGAAAATTACATTACTTCTTACAAATTTCAGGACTGAACTATACATATTCAGGTGTAGGTGATGATTTTGAGGTGATTGATCTAAAAGATAATGAAGGTAATGCGATTGAAGACGATAAAAATTATAACATCATTATCAATGATTTCTTATTTGGTGGAGGCGATGGATTCAAGAGCTTTACAAAAGGGAAACTTTTAACAGCGATGGATACAGATACCTCAATTTTTGTTAACTACTTCAAAAAATTAGAAGCAGACGGTGAAAAAGTAAAAGCACCTGAAGTGGGACGAAAAGTTGAAGTGAAAGCTGACAAAAAAGACAAAGAGGATAAAAAAGCGACTTCTGAAACTAAAGAAGAAAAAGATTCAGAAGATAAAAAAGATACAAAATCAAACAAAGGAATTATCGGAGCTGTTGCGGTAGTTGTTATTGGAGCAATTGTTTATTTCATGAAAAAAGGTAAAAAAGAATAGTAGTATAGGAGATTAAAAAAACGTCGAAGAAAACTCTTCGACGTTTTATTTTTTTTCGACTTCTGATGGTGAGATACCGTAATGCTTTTTAAATAGTTTACTGAAGTGATAGGCATCTTGGTAACCAACAGTTTCAGCGACTTCTTTAACCGTAACATTTTGGTTTTGAAGAAGTAATTTTGCACGATTGAGCCTTATTTTTATTAAATAATTAATAGGAGGATCACCTGTTTCTTCTTTAAAAACTTTCGAAATATAAGTAGAACTAATGTACATCAAATCAGAAAGACGATCTAGACTGATATCTTCGGTATGATGGGTTTCAAGATAATAAATAATATTATTGACGATGCTTTGCTTTTCTTTCTCAGATTCTTTTTCGTTTAAAGTAGTGTCATCAAGTAGAGCACTTTTGTCACTTCTTAAAATGAGAACGATTATCTCCATAACTAATGTTTTAATAAGAGCTTCGTAGCCAATTGAGCGAGAGTTTTTTTCTTCGATAATTCGCCAACATAAGTTGAAAAATTCATGTTGTTTATCTCCTAGATTAACAATAGGTGAGTTGAATGGAAAGTGATCTCGTTTATACCCTCCAAGTGAGATGTTCTTAATTCCGATATGCATCTGATGACTACTAGTATGTGCCAATTGATTATCTTGATGCTGTTTTCCGGGATTAAAAAGCATCACGGTCCCAGCTGTTGCTGTGACTATTTCATTTTCAATAATGTAATGTGCTTGTCCTTCTAGGACGATTGAAATTTCAGGGAAATTGTGAGCATGCATACGACCTTGGCTTTCTTCAGTTCCCCAACAATCAAAAGCATAAAGTATTTCTGGATTGAATGTTTTACTATCTATTTGTAGCATTTTTCTAACCCCTAGCGTTTTAATTTACAAGTCTATTGTACCTTATTTTTGAAATGAATGTAGCGTTTACATCGTATGTTTTATAGCATTTTGTCATAGTGACAGTTAAATTAGTCAAAGTACCTAATCAATTTAGCAGTTGACATAGTGACACGGTGTCACTATAATAAATAACAGTTAGGTGACACGGTGTCACTATTAAAAAAGAAAGAGATGAGAGGTATGACACAACAAGCAAAAAAAGATACAACTAAGTTAGCGATGATGGTCCTAGTATTAGGTGTTTTCATGTCAGCATTAGATAACGGCATTATCTCGGCAGCCCTAACAACTATTAATTCATCATTTAATGTCTCAGAAGTTCAAGGTTCATGGGGCATCACGCTATATACATTAGGTATGGCGATATCGACGCCTATTATTGGGAAATTAGCAGACAGGTATGGTCGTAAAAAATTATTTATGATTGAGATTTCCGTCTTTGCTTTAGGGTCACTTTTAGTAGCTCTAAGTCCAACTTTCACTTTATTTTTAGCCGCTCGTTTTATTCAAGCACTCGGTGGTGGTGGTATTTTCATCATTGCAAGTTCATTTGTGTTAACGGTATTTCCTAAAGAAAAACAAGGTGGCTTATTAGGGATGCTTGGTGCGGTCAATGGGATTGCATCAGTTGTAGGACCAAATGTCGGAAGTTTAGTTCTTAATATGACAGGAAAATGGCATTGGTTATTTTTAATTAATTTACCAATTGCACTTATTATCATTGTGACTGGTTTAATGTGGATACCAGAAACGAAAATTAATGTTATGAAACGTACAGATTATTGGGGTACGGTGTTATTAAGTTTAGGTATCTTAAGTTTCATGTTAGCTATCACAAATCTGCAACAAAGTGATTTGTTAGGAAGTTTATTAAGCGCTAAAGTATTAGGTTTCTTAATTTTAGGTATTGTTTTATTCGTTGGTTTATTCTTACTTGAAAAAGCGAATGAGTCGAAAGATGTCGATGCGATATTAGCATATCATTTATTAACAAATCGTAATTTTATGCTGACTCTTTTAATGGGGGTATTAACAGGAACGTTAATTGCAATCTTTGTCTATATTCCAAGTTATGTGGAGCATCGTCTAGGGGTATCTGCTAATCAAGCAGGTGTTTATATGTCAGGGATTGGTTTAGCTTCGATTGTCGGTGCAGGTAGTGGTGGCCGTTTTGTAGATAAAAAAGGGGCGCGACAAACTATTTTAATTGCGAGCTTAATTTCATTTATAGGGTTTGGAAGTTTGGCTTTCTTTAGTACCTCAACAACGAGCTTTTTAATTACATCTTCAGTAACAGGTCTAGGCTTCGGTATGTTAATGGGAGCCCCACTTTCAGTATTAGCTTCAGAAGCGGCTGGGGAAGAAAAAGGCTCTGCCTTAGGAACCTTATCAGTAAGTAGACAAGTTGGGTTAACAATAGCACCAACTTTATACGCCGCTTTGATACAAAATGGGTTTGAACCTTTGTTGCCAGAAATCAAACAAACTGTTTCTTCAGACTACATGACAGATAAATTGGGTAACTTGAACACATCATCTGTCGAATCAATTTTATTAGGAATTAAAGATGTGCCAAATAGTTCAGAAAAATCTCAAATGTTAGACATTTTTTATAATACAGCACATACAGCTTATCAACACATGTTCTTGATGAGTACAGTAGCATCAGCTTTAATTTTAGTCTTTGCCTTATTATTAAAACAAAAAAAGAAAACAAGTTAAAAGGAGTATACGCATGAGTACAGAATTAATTTTAGCAAGTGGTGCAATGATGATTGCCCTAGTTTTATACAGTATCGGAGTTTTTGGAGAAAAATTAAGTGGAACAATTCAATTTAAACACTTAGTCTTTTTCTTTGGTGGTTTAATCTTTGATACGACAGGAACAACATTGATGAATCAAATTGCAAAAGGTAATGGTGGGTCACAATTCGGGTTACATCAATTAACAGGTGGGGCCGCTCTTATTTTAATGGGCTTCCATTTCATTTGGGCAATTTGGGTTTATAAAAAAGGCAGTGAAGAAGCAAAAGAAAAATTCCACAAATTTAGTATAGGTGTATGGACACTCTGGGTAATCTCATTTGTGTTAGGTATGCTTGTCGGTATGGGAGTTTTATAAAAAGGAAGGACGTTTAAACGTCCTTCCTTTTTGTATGCTTATTATTTTTTTTCAACAGCATGGCCACCGAAGCCATTACGTAAAGCTGCTACTACTTTTCCAGTGAATGTATCATCGTATAATGAGCGATTACGCATCATAAGTGATAATGCAATAACAGGAGTAGGGATTTGGTAATCTAAAGCTGTTTCGATTGTCCATTTTCCTTCACCAGAAGCGTGCATAACACCTTTGATGTTGTCTAATTTAGCATCCTCTTGGAAAGCTTCTTCAGCTAATTCCATTAACCACGAACGGATGACAGACCCATTATTCCAAACTTTTGCAACAGCTTCTAAATCATAATCAAAAGGTCCACCTTCTAAAACATCAAAGCCTTCAGCGATAGCTTGCATCATACCATATTCGATTCCGTTATGAACCATTTTTAAGAAGTGGCCACTGCCGACTTCACCAGTGTACATGTAACCATTTTCGATTGCGATACTATCGAATAGAGGTTCAATCTCTTTGAAGACATTTTTATCGCCACCAATCATCAGACAAGCCCCGTTATTAGCTCCGCTTGTTCCACCACTTGTCCCACAATCAAAGAAGAAAATACCTTTTTCTTTTAGGTCGATACCGTGTTGTTGAGAAACTTTGTAGTTAGAGTTACCACCATCAATAATGATATCTCCTGGAGTTAATAGAGTACTTAATTGATCTAGTACGATTTGTAACGGCTCACCGTTAGGAACCATAATCCAAATGATTTTCTTTTCGGGTAGGGCATTAATAAAAGATTCTAAAGTAGCTTCAGTTTTTACACCTGCACGTTTAGCATTTTCAAGACTTTCAGGCATGACGTCTGTTCCGACAACAGTGTGTCCTTGACGTCCCATATTAATTGCTAAGTTTAATCCCATTTTTCCTAAACCGATAATTCCGATATTCATAATGTGCTCACTCCTGTGAAAGTTTTATTTATTAGAGTTAGTATAAAATAAAATTTTATTTTATGCAACAATAAATAAAAGTTTTATTTTTTTAGTGACATGGTATAATCAAGAAAAGTAAAAAAGGTTTTTAAGACCTAAATAAAAAGTCAAAGGAGTTTTCAACTTGAAAAATCCCATTGAAGTAAAAATAAACACGATTTATCGTGACATTAGCCGTAAAGAACAACAAGTGGCAGATTATATTTTAAATTTTCCAGAACAAATTATCCATCAGTCTATTGGTGATTTATCTAGACAACTAGGGATGGCAGAATCAACGGTTTTTCGTTTTTGTCAGCGACTAGGTTATAAGGGGTATAAAGAATTTAAAATTGACTTAGCCTCAGCTGTTCAAAGTGAAAAAGACAAAGAACATGTTATTTATGAAGGGATAACTGAAAAAGATAGCCCTCGTGAGATTGCTCAAAAAGTATTTGCATCTAATCAACAAGCTCTGCAAGATACGATTGATTTATTAGATGATAAGCAAATGACAGCAGCAGTTAATATACTGACTCAGTCTGAGAAAGTGATATTCTTTGGAAGTGGTGGCTCTAATGTTATTGCTTTAGATGCATTTCATAAGTTTTTAAGAAGTCCGCTTAATGTAGGATGTAACACGGATAACCATATTCAGTTAATGGAAGCTGCTCGCATGGGTGAACAGGATTGTGCGGTGATTATTTCACATTCTGGACAGAGTCAAGACAGCTTGCAAATTGCTGGACTTGCTAAAAAGAATGGTGCGAAACTCATTGTTATCACAAGCTTCTTATTATCACCATTAGCGGAGTTATCGGATTGTTGCTTATTATCAACCTCAAAAGAAATTGATTATCGTCCAGAAGCTTTAGCGACACGACTGACTCAGCTTAGCTTGATCGATGCTCTTTATGTGAATGTGATGTATCAAAATATAGAAAAATCTGAGAAGTCCTTAGAACAAATTAGAGGAGCTATTTCAATCACTAAGTAATTCTTAATATTAGAGACTTTATGGTTGTCATTGCCTGTTTGCCTTGTTATGATGTATTGGAAATTGCTTGACTAGAGATGGTTACAAGTAATGGGAAGGAGGCACTATATGACTCATAAAGAATTTTTATTAGAGACGTGTGCGCTAGCTGGTAAAGTTATGCTAGAAAATGGAGCGGAAATGTACCGTGTAGAAGACACGATGAATCGAATTGCAGCATGTAAAAATGAAGTTGGTAAAACTTTTGTCACTCAAACAGTTGTCTTGATGGGGCTTGAAGGAACGCAACAAGTTCAAATGGAGACTGTGAGTGTTAGAACAATCAATTTGGGAAAAGTTTCAGCAGTAAATGATTTATCACGGTTATTAGCCAGTGATTTGATTGACATAAAAGAATTGAATCATCAATTAAAAGAATTGCAAAGAGTAATGCCACCTATAGAGCTTATGTTAAAAACAGTATGTGCCACTTTAATTAGTGCAAGTTTGATGATTTTGCTAGGTGGATCATGGCAGGATTTTATCCCAACGTGTCTTGTTGGAGCAGGGGGGTATATAGCTTATTTGCTAAGTGTTAACTATTTAAGATTAAAATATGTTGATGAATTTGTTGGTGCATTTGCAATGGGGATTCTAGCGTTCTTAATGTTAAAATCAGGATTCGGTCATTCGTTGGATGATATGATTATTGGAAGTATCATGCCTTTAGTACCCGGTGTGGCTTTAACAAATACTGTTCGAGATTTACAGGAAGGACACATCTTATCAGGGATTTCACGTGGTGTTGAAGCGTTAATTATTGCCTTGATGATAGGTGCCGGTATTGCGGTAGCTTTTAGTGTGATGAGGTAATTATTATGACAATACAAATATTTATATTAAAATTTTTTGAACAATTCATTCTAAGTTTTATATCAGCAGTAGGGTTTGCTATTATTTTCCAAGTGCCCAGAAATCGTGTGATATATAGCGGATGGGCTGGGGCAGGTGGTTGGATAATTTATTGGTTCTGTTTATTAATTGGAATGGGCAATATTATCTCAACGTTTATTGGTGCATTTTCAATAGCTTGGATTAGTTATATTATTGCAAGAAAGTTAAAAACACCGGCTACTTTATATAATATCCCAGGAATTACATCAGTCGTTCCCGGTGGGACATCTTATAAAATGACCTACAGTTTACTGATTGGTGATTATCATCAAGCAGTAGAACATGGGATTCAAGTGATTGCCTTAGCAGGAGCGATTGCAGGTGGGTTAATTTTCTTTGAAGTAGCAAGACGTAACTTTAAAGAAGGACTAGTCCCCAAAATACAAAAAAGAAGATAAAATAAGTCACAAATGTGGCTTATTTTTTTAGTGTATTTTTGCACAATCAGAACGTGACTATTGATTAGATAATAGAGTTTATTCCATTATACGATTATTTTTATGGGGTAGTTTATGAAAAAAACGTGAATTCTTTTTGAACTTTTTTCACAAAAGTTGTTCTATTTTTCACAAAGGTAGGTTATACTGTGGTTAGAAAAAAGAAGGAGTTGTAATTTATGGAGAAGAAAGACAAAATTATCGGTTTTATTTTGTTAGCCGTATTACTAGCAGGAGGCCCATTTGTTCTAGAAACTAGTGCGTTGTATTTTCGATTAGTAATTGGACTAGCGTTGGGCTATACTTTATCACGTTCATATACAGGTTTTGCTGGAAGTGTTAACAGAGCTTACAATACAGGATCAACTAAATTAATGAGAACTTTAATGTTTATGTTTGTGATTACAGCCATTATTAATGTTGCATTTTTATTATTTGCAAAAGATTTAACAGCTTATGATTTATCAATCAACCCGATTAATCTGGGGTTATTATTAGGTGGTATTTTATTCGGTTTCGGTATGTCATTTTCATCATGTTGTGCGTCTGGTGTGTTAACGGACTTAGTAACTGATTTACCAAGAGCCGGAATTACATTGATATTCTTCTGTTTTGGTGTATTTATTGGTTTCCCTATTCAAAGCACACAATCATGGATTACCGATTCATGGTTCACATCTGAAACAGGTGCTAAGTTTGCTAAAGGAGTTTATTTCCCTGACTGGTTCAAATGGGACGGTTTAGATGGTTATTTAGGTGCTACAATTTTAACTGTTATTTTAGCAGCAATTGTTATTTTCTTGTCATTCCGTTACGAACAATCTCGTCGTAAGAAAAATACATATACAGGTGTTTTATCTGAACGTATGCAAGATGTACAAGAACCTATGGATGTTGAAAACTTTGAGTTAGCAAGTGAAACAACCTATAACAGAGTATTTGTTAAGCCTTGGACATTACAACAAGGTGCCTTCATCATCACGATTATCTTTGCTTTGCTTATGGGCGTTACAAAAAGTGGTTGGGGTGCTTCAACACCTTACGGATTCTGGTTTGGTAAAGTATTAACAGTTTTCGGAGTATCTGCAGATAGTTTAGCGGACTTTACACATAAATCAGCGGACGTGTATGGAGGTCCATTACTTTCAAATGGTGTCACTGTTCAAAACTTTGCGATTTTCTTAGGAACATTAGTTTTTATCTTAACATCAGGTTTATTTATGAAAACAATGCGAGCTATCCCTAAATTAAAAGCCAA
Source organism: Vagococcus fessus (assembly GCF_003987565.1). GTDB lineage: Bacteria > Bacillota > Bacilli > Lactobacillales > Vagococcaceae > Vagococcus_D > Vagococcus_D fessus. The sequence goes on along the minus strand of NZ_NGJY01000001.1, from coordinate 824,479 downwards.
AGATGCGAGTTTGTATGCTCTTGGTGGATTATGTATGGGATTCGGAACTCGTTTATCTAATGGGTGTAATGTTGGAGCGTTATACACACCAATCGCTCATTTCTCACTATCAGGTTGGGTTTTCTTAATCACTCTAGTTGCTGGTGGTATCTTAGGAAATAAATTTGCTAAACGTATTAATGGCTAATCTATAACAAAAATAACCATGCTAAAATTTAGCATGGTTATTTTTATCATGGTTTTTACCTTCAACCAGTAAAAGGTCTCTGAATTTTTTGATAGGTTTTGATGCAATTTGATTGTTTTTTAAGACTAATGAGAAAGGAAAACCTACTGTATTGCCATTAGTTATAGCAATTTGACCAAGCTTCCCGCGTTCTAAATCTTCTTGTACTGACATGTGATAGAGAAAACTGATCCCTTCATTATTTTCGACTAATGTTTTTATTAAATTAATATGACCAACTGTTGTTTGCTTTGAAAAATCCTTAGGAGTTAATCCGTGTTTTTTTATAGCATGACTCCAACTACCATATATACCGGACCCTGTCTCACGTAATATTATTGTTTCAGAAGTGAGTGCACTAAGAGGAACTTTTGAACCTGCTAAATGATGTTCGGTTGGGCAGATACAGACAATAGGCTCGTGAATAAAAATATCGGAAGTATAATCTTCTTTGTTAAATGGACCAGATACAAGGGCGATATCAATATCACCATTATCAAGCTGTTCTAATAAATGAGTAGTATTATCGATTAACAATTTGACTTTAATCCCTTCCTCTTCTGAGAATTTCCGAACGATATCCCAAATATAAAATTCACCAATAGTTAGGCTGGCTCCAATAACGAGCGGATGGGAGTCATACGATTGTTTAAGTGTGGATTTAATGTGTTTAATTTCATAATCGAGACCAAGGATCTGTTCTTTTAAATACTCTCCTTCGGTAGTTAAAGTTAATTGATTTTTTTTATAATTTACTAATTTGACATCCAAATGATTTTCTAAATATTGAATATGTTTGGTTACAGCTGGTTGGCTTAAGTTTAGCTGTTGAGCTGCTTTAGTATAATTAAGTGTTTCAGATAGAATAATAAATGTATCATAACGGTAATCAAGCATTTAGAAATCTCTCCTTTGTTTAAGTAACGAATTATTATAAATGAAAATTATGTACAAACTTGCTTATAACTTTTAGTTATACCAGTATAACAAGTTGGTATTTCAAAAACAACTAAATGAGCACTATAATAATAAGTATAGAAAGTGAAAAAAATCACAAAGGAGAGAGATGTTATGGAAGGGAAAAAAATTAATAAGCAACAATTAGTTGGAGCTCTGATTGTTATTGCCTTATTAGTAGGATTTGGTTTTTATTTAAACTCTTTAAAAGCAGTTTTACCAATTCAACTTTTATCAGGTGTTGCGTTAGGTGTCATTTTAACAAAAGCCCGCTTTGGTTTTGCTGGTGGGATTAAACGGATTTATGTTAGAGGTGAAGGAAGTTTAACGAAAGCACTTCTAATTATGTTGACACTAACAATGATTGTATTCTTAGGTGTTCAGTGGTTTGCAGCTCAAAATGGAGCAGTTGCAGCATTTAGTGCAGTAGAAGGTCAAGCTATTATTCCAGGTACTCAAAATGTTCATTTTACTAATATTGCAACAGTTCTTGGTGGTATCATCTTCGGTATGGGAATGATTTTTGCTGGAGGCTGTGCATCTGGGACATTAACAGATATGGGTGAAGGAGAAGGTAGAGCATTATTAGCGTTTATCTTCTTTATCTTAGGATCTATACCAGGTGAACTGGCTCGTTACAGTGTGGATCAATCAGCTCTTGGTAAAATTGGTGTTCAAGCGTATTTACCAGATTACTTCGGTTATATTGGAGCGTTCGCTGTATCAATGATAGGAGTATTTGTTCTCTATGCGATAACAGTAAATTATGAGAAAAAACGAAAATTAGAAGGAACGTACGCAGATCCACTTGGTGATTGGGAAGACTTTGAGAAGCCTATGGAAGCAACAGAAAAAGATGGGTTTTGGAGTTACACGACGTATCATAAATTCTTTGTTGAACGTTTAAGTTTCAAAATGGCAGCTGTTTGGATTGCAGCGATTTGTAGTTTTATTCTACTAACAACAGGAAAACCTTGGGGTGTAACAAGTGCCTTTTCCAAACTAGCTGTTTTCTTATTACAACCTTTAGGTCTTAACTTTACCTCGCCGGGACTTGAAAAAATTGTTGCTGGTGTCGATGGTGGGATGTTAATGGATGGAGGAACTATCAGAAACCTAGGAATTGTGGCGGGAGCTTTAGTTGCTTTTCTATTAGCTGGTCGTTTTTCATTCAAATTTAAAATGACAGCAAAAGATGCTATGTACTACGCAGTTGGTGGCTTGATGATGGGATTTGGGGCTCGTTTTGCTAAAGGATGTAACGCAGGTGCTCTTTATTCTTCAATGAGTACATTCTCAATTTCAGGCTGGATCTTCTTAATTGCGATGTGTATTGGTGGTATGGTAAGCTTAAAAGTGTTTGCAGGGAAGATGTCAATGATCCCGGGCTCACGAAAAAAATAAGTAATAATAACATAAGGTAGTCATTGTAATAACTATATAGATTAACTAAATTTTAGGAGGAATTATAAATGAGTAAACGTATTTTAATCGTCGGCGGTGTCGCAGGTGGAGCTTCAGCAGCAGCAAGAGCACGTAGATTGGATGAGTCAGCAGAAATTATTATGTTTGAAAAAGGACCTTTCGTTTCATTTTCTAACTGTGCTTTACCTTTCCATTTAAGTGGGATTGTTGAAGAAGCTGAAAACTTAGTCTTAATGTCACCAGAGGTTTTCCGTAAACAATACAATATTATCGCACGTGTAAACAGCGAAGTAATGTCAATTCAACCAGATGAAAAATCAATCGTAGTAAAAGATTTAACGACGGGTGAAGAAACGACTGAAAAATATGATGAACTTGTATTATCTCCAGGAGCTAACCCAATCTTACCAGGAAGCATTAAAGGAATTGATAAAGAGCATGTCTTCTCAGTTCGTAATGTTCCAGATATTGATAGCATTAAACGTTATATCGACACAAACAACGTAGAAGATATCGTTGTTGTCGGTGGCGGATTTATTGGGGTAGAAGTTGCAGAAAACTTACACTTAGCTAAGAAAAATGTAGCGTTAATTGAAGCGGCTAATCAAGTAATGGCACCTTTCGATTATGATATGGCTCAAATTTTACATAAAGAAATGATTGATAACGATATCAACTTAATTTTAGAAGATGCTGTATCAGAAATTACAGAAGATAAAGTTATTTTATCATCAGGTAAAGAAGTTAAAGCGGGCGCTGTAATTATGGCAATTGGTGTAACACCTGAAACTAAATTAGCTCGTGAAGCTGGTCTTGAAATTGGTGTAACTGGTGGAATTAAAGTAAACCACCACTACTTAACATCAGCTCCTAATGTCTATGCTGTAGGAGATGCAATTGAAGTAACACATAAACAAACTCAAAAACCAACTCGTTTAACATTAGCTGGTCCAGCACAACGTCAAGCACGTGCGGCAGCTGACCACATGTATGGTAGAACATACCGCAATACAGGTGTTATTGGATCATCAGTTATCCAATGTTTTGAAATGAACGCAGCTTCAACTGGTTTGAATGAAAAAGATTGCCAACGTGAAGGAATTGCTTATCAAACAGCTTATGTTATTCCAAAAGATCGTGTTGGTTTGATGCCAGATGCTAATCCATTATTCTTCAAACTAATCTTTGCTGATCCATCAGGTCAAATTTTAGGAGCTCAAGCAATGGGTAAAGGTAACGTAGACAAACGTATCGACGTTATTGCAACTATGATTACAATGAATGGTAATTTAGAAGACCTTAAAGAATTAGAATTATCATATTCTCCAATGTTCGGAACAGCTAAAGATGTTGTAAATATGGCTGCTTTAGTTGGCTTAAACGTCTTAAATGGAGATTTCAAACAAGTACCTGTAACTAAAGTTAGAGAATTAGTAGAAAGCGATGCATTTATCATTGATGCTCGTGAAGAAGGCGAATATGCTGCTGGTCATTTAAATAATGCAGTAAATATTCCATTCAGCCAATTCCGTGACCGTTTATCAGAAATTCCAAAAGATCGTCCAGTTTACGTTCACTGTTTATCAAGTCAACGTAGCTACAACATGGTTAAAGCTCTAGGTATGTTAGGCTTTGATAATGTTCATAACTTAATGGGATCATTCTTAGGAATAAGCATGTACGAATACTATAACGATGTAGTTAAAGGCCGTAAACCAATTATGACAGACTATCGTTTCGATTTGTTATAAAATAAAATTTCTTGTATGATAGAAGAAATTGACATGAAAGAGGTTGGGGTCAATCCTGACCTCTTTTCTTGTCTTAAATCAATAGAAAAGTTGGGTGACTATGAAAGAACAAAAACAAAAATCTTATAAGTCATATACATGGATAACATGGTTTGTTATTTTGGGTATCTGGTTTATTGCGACAGAAAGTGGATTGGTAGCTTCTCGCTTGGTACCCTCACCAGTTCAAGTTGTTAAAACATTTTTTAAAATTGTTAAAGAAGGCTATAATGGTGTTTCCTTTTGGTCTCATTTAGGAATTAGTTTGTACAGACTAGCTTTATCTTCATTTTTAGCACTTATTACTGCGATACCATTAGGTTTAATGAGTGGGTTCTTTAAACCATTTCGTGCTATTGTAGATTCGATTGTTCAGTTTTACCGTCCGTTACCACCGTTAGCGTATTATACGTTACTTATTTTATGGTTAGGGATAGATGAGTCTTCAAAAGTGATGCTGTTATTCTTAGCAGCCTTCGCCCCTATTTATTTAGCGTGTGTATCTGCGGTTTCCAATATTAATCCAGATTTGATACTAAGTGCTCAATCGCTCGGAGCTTCTAAAAAAGAAGTCTTCAAAACGATAGTATTACCCGCTTGTTTACCTGAGATTTTTACAGGTTTAAGAACAGCGATTGGTGTCGCTTACACAACACTTGTTTCAGCGGAAATGGTCGCTGCCACATCAGGTGTAGGGTGGATGGTTATTGATGCTTCTCGTTATTTAAAGAGTGACGTAATGTTCGTTGGGATTATATTATTAGGAATTACTGGTGTGTTATTAGATATCGGTGTTCGTAAATTGGAAGAAAAAGTCGTGTTCTGGAAGGGGAAAGAATAGATGAAGAAAATGTTTAAAAGAGTAGTAATGTCACTAGGTTTGTTAGCAACTGTAGGACTTCTTGCAAGTTGTGGCAGTAAAGAAGAAGCAGGTAAGGACGCGTTACCTAAAGAAGTTAATATTGGTATTATCCGTGTACCGAATGACAAACAAGTTGCTATTTCAGAAAATTATTTTAAAGAATACTTTGAAGATAAAGGTATTAAAACAAACTTTATGTTTTTTGATTCAGGAGTAGCGGCGAATCAAGCCTTTGCTTCAGGGAGTATTGATTTTGCAGAGATGGGATACACAAATGCAGTTGTTGCATTGTCAACAGATATTCCAGTTAAATTAATTTGGCTACACGAAATTTTAGGTTCAAATGAAGCCTTGGTTGTACCGAAAGATTCTGCAGCAAAAGATGTTAAAGATTTAAAAGGCAAGAAAATTGCGACGCCATTCAGTTCAACTTCTCACTATAGTTTGTTAAATGCTTTGACTGAGGCAGGTATCAAAGATGATGTTAAATTGCTTGATATGCAAACAAGTGAAATCGTAGCAGCTTGGGAACGTGGCGATATTGACGGGGCTTATACGTGGGAGCCAACATTAAGTGCGATTAAAGAAACAGGAAAAGTTTTAACAGATAGCAAAGAATTAGCCGATCAAGGATATTTAACAGCTAATATTGATTTAGTTCGTGAAGATTTCGCTAAAAAGTACCCAGATTTAGTTAGCGATTATATTAAAGTATTAAATAAAGCTGTATCGTTTTATGAAAAATCACCAGAAAAAGCAGCAGTAGCGGCAGCGAAACCATTAGAAATCACGCCTGAAGAAGCGTTAAAACAAATGAAAGCTACTACATGGTTGCCAAGTGATAAACAAATTTCAGCAGACTTCCTAGGAACGAGTGATAAGCCAGGGAACTTCCACCAAGTCTTTATGGATACTGCAAAATTCTTAAAAGAGCAAGGGTCTATTTCAGAAGTTCCTAAGATGGAAGAAATTAATGACTTTATAGAGTCGTCATTCGTTGAAAAATCTCTAGAGAAATAAGAGGTGACATAAGAAATGTCAAACACAAAAGAAGCGATTATATCAGTTGATAACGTGAGCGTTTTTTATGATGGTAAGCAAACGAAAGTGCCAGCGATTGAAAACATTAGTTTAGAAATTGATCAAGGAGAATTTGTTTGTTTAGTTGGACCATCTGGATGCGGAAAAAGTACGTTGTTAAAAATTATAGCAGGTTATATTCAACCTAGTCAGGGTAAAGCTTTCATGAAAGAAGAAGAAATTACCCAAGCAGATTGGAGACGAGGCGTCGTATTTCAGTCGCCAACACTTTATCCTTGGTTAACAGTTAGAAAAAATATTGAATATGGTCCTAAAGTTAGAAAAGTTTCAAAAGAAGAGTGTGCTAAATTAAGTACATATTACTTAGATGAAGTAGGGCTAACCGAGTTCGCTAACCATCATCCATATGAGTTATCAGGAGGGATGAAGCAACGTGTGTCTTTAGCAAGGGCTTTAGCTAACCAGCCAGAAATCATCTTAATGGACGAACCTTTTAGTGCGTTAGATGCGATTACACGTGTAAAAATGCAAGATTTTTTACGTGAGATGTGGCAAAAAAATAATCAAACAATTTTACTGATAACCCACGATATAGATGAAGCTTTGGCTTTAGGTACAAAAGTGGCGATTATGAGTAAAAATCCAGGTAAGATTGAAAAAGTTATCGATGTAGAGTATTCTAATAAAATTATGATGGATTCTAATTATGAGTTTGAAAATGATAAAGCCTACATCCATGATAAATCAGAAATATTAAAAATGATTTCTGAATAAAACATCAGCCTTAAGCTGATGTTTTTTTTTATTTGTTAAAATTAAGCGCTTTCTATGAATGTGTAATAAAAAGGTGTAAACTTTAGATTGAAAGTACAAGAAAAGAGGAGGAAGTTTTGATGATATTTAAGTTCATAAAAGAAAAAGACTTACAGTTTGATAGTTATATAGAAGAGTATACAGACTCAATAAAAAAATGTGAAGAAAACTTCCAAATTAAGATTAATGAAAAATGTAGTGAAATGGCAGTTCCACCGGGGGCTTTTGGTCATATGGAAACACTATATAAAAAAATATATAGTATTACCAAAGGAAAAGTTAAAGTGGATAAACCTGGTATTCTTGTGTATGTATCTGATAATGGGATTTGCGAAGCTGGTGTTAGCAATAATCCGACATCTACAACTTATCAAGTAGGTCGTAATATGTTAGAAGGAAAAGCGGCGATTAATTTGTTGTCTGAGAAGATTGAGAATCAATTAGAAATTGTGGATGTTGGATGTTTGACTGATTTGGAAGAATCTGTCACTACTAAAGTGAGTTATGGGACTAATAATTTTTTAGAGATGCCAGCAATGACAAGAGAACAAGCGGGACATGCACTAGTTATAGGAATACAAAAGACAGAAGAGAAAATTAGTGAGGGATGGAACCTTATTGGAACGGGTGAGATGGGAGTTGGAAATACAACTACCTCTGCAGCAGTAATTTCAGTTTTATTACAAGAACAAGTTGAAAGAGTTGTAGGTTTTGGGGCAGGACTAGATAATGAAGGATTCAATAGAAAAATAATGGTTATTAAAGAAGGGCTGAATAAAAATAGCCCTTTTAAAGATGGGTTAGATGTTGCGGCAAAAGTAGGTGGATATGACATATTAGCAATAGCAGGAACATTTATTGCATGTGCAAAGCACCAAGTACCTTGTGTAATCGATGGGGTAATATCTATTGCAGGACTGTTAGTGGCTCAAACGATAGTTCCTGATATATGTGACTATGTGCTACCATCTCATAACTCTATGGAGCCTGGCTTTCAATTAGTGGCAAAAAGACTTGGGTTAGAACCATTTTTTCAATTTAATATGCGTCTAGGAGAAGGATCGGGATGTCCGTTTTTATTCCAATTAGTAGGCACCTCATGCTTTCTGATTGAAAATATGTCTCAATTTGAAGAAGTAGGATTAAACAGATTAGATTATGTTGATATTCGAAATAATAATTGAGAAAAAACTAGCTTCTGATTTTTCACGATAATTTTTAATCGGAAAATCAGAAGCTAGTTTTTTAATTTTCTAATGTGTCTTGAGGTGTGGGGCCTTTATAGAAGTCAGCTAAAATTTGTCTGACTTCATCAGTTGATTTTGTTGTCATGAGTTTGACGCGTAAATCACTAGCTCCAGGGAAACCTTTAACGTAAATCTTAAAGAATCGGTGTAAGCCTACAATATTACGCGGAATTAATTCGGAATAGTGGTCTTGTAAATCAAGTTGCATTTCAAGAAGACCTAATAATTCTCTAGCGCTATGTTGAGTTGGATTTTTTTCGAAAGCGTATGGATTTCTAAAAATCCCACGGCCAATCATAATACCGTCTACACCATATTTTTCCGCAAGTTCTAAACCTTGGGTGCGGTCAGCAATATCACCATTAATGGTAATTAATGTATGTGGTGCATGTTTATCACGAAGTGCCATTACGTCGGGGATTAAATCCCAGTGGGCGTCCACTTTACTCATCTCTTTACGTGTACGTAAGTGAATGGAAAGGTTAGCGATATCTTGTTTTAAAATATGTGTTAACCAAGGTTCCATTTCATCTAGCGAATCAAATCCTAAACGTGTTTTTACGCTAACAGGTAGGCCGCCTGCTTTGGCTGCCTGGATTAACTCAGCAGCAACCTCAGGACGTTGGATTAGTCCGCTTCCCTTCCCACGTCCAGCGACATTAGGAACAGGACACCCCATATTAATATCAATTCCTTTAAAGCCCATTTTAGCTAAATCGATACTCATTTTTTCAAAAAATTCAGGTTTATCTCCCCAGATGTGTGCGACCATTGGTTGTTCGTCTTCGGTAAAGACTAGACGACCACGGACACTTTCAATACCATCAGGGTGGCAGTAACTATCAGAGTTAGTAAACTCTGTAAAAAAGACGTCTGGTGCGCCTGCTTCTTTGACAACGTGTCTAAAAACAACATCAGTTACATCTTCCATTGGTGCTAATACAAAAAAAGGCTTAGGTAATTCTGCCCAAAAATTAGTAGTCATGTGATACTCTCCATTTCTATACTAGTGTCAGTTCTGACAAAACACTATTATTATACTAAGAGTGAGGGAAATAAGCAAAGACTTGAAATAAACCTAACAAAAAATCCTCTAAATAGACTTTAGAGGATAAAAATTAGTTCTCTTCTTTTTTGACAGCTTCTTCTTTTTTTAAGAATTTATCAGCTTCAGCTTGTGCTTCTTCAGCGCGTTTTTTCATTTCATCAGCATAAGGGTCAGCAAAACCAAAATCTTCAAAGCGTTTTTCTAATTTATCATTTTTCTTTAGTTTAATACTCATTATAAAAAACCTCCATAATTTTGTGTCATTTATTTTATTAGTATACCTTGTTTTGTAGTGATTGTCTTATTTATTTTTTAATAATATAAGGGGCTGTTGTGTAGTTTTCTGGTTGAAGGACAGTAGTTTCCCCATGTAACCATTCGATTAAGGTTTTAGCAATAATAGGTCCGGTTGTTAGACCAGAAGAACCTAAACCACTTGCTACAAGTAGACCTGATAATTCTGAGATTTCACCAAAGAAAGGTAAAAAATCAGATGTATAGGCACGCGTACCGACACGAACTTCCGAAATCGTTTCTTCTTCAATAGAAGGGGCGAGTGGATAAATACTTTCGACCATATCTGCTACAACCTGATCATCAATCGTTAAATCGTAACCTTGGTCATTTTCATGAGTGGCACCAATTAAAAGTGAGCCGTTATCGAAAGGAATAATATCACTCTCGCCTTGAGGCATGACAACAGGCCAGTCATTAGTAAGTTGGCTTGTTTTGAAGTGAGCCAGTTGACCTTTTTGCCCTCTGACATCAACCTCATAACCTAGAGGACTGATCAAATCAGGTAACCAAGCACCCGTTGCAATAATCACTTTATCAAAAGTTTGTGTTGAGCCGTCTGCTAGTGTTAAAAGATAGCCTTCCTCAGAAGGATTAAGTTCAGTAATACGCTGTTTTATAAGTGTTCCTTGTTGGGCAATAAAGCCAGCTTGTAATTGATTAATTAATAAGCGCCCGTCAACACGTGCACCACCCGATACGAATAGGGCAGATGAATGTGGTGTAAGAAGTGGCATTTTTTCTTTAATTTGTTCAGGAGAAAGCAGGGCGATCTCCCCAATTTCAGGTGCATCTTTTTTACGTTCTGTTGCCAAATTAAATAGTTTGTCTAGGAGTGCCTGATTTTTTTTGAATAAAAGCGTCCCTACCTGACGGTAACAAGTGGTTTCAGTAACCTTATTTAGGTCATTTATCATACTAGGATATAGGGCAGCACCAGATTTAGCTAAGTTGTACCAGTTTTTATTGCGGCGTTGTGATAACCAAGGGGAGATAATCCCTGCAGCAGCACGTGTAGCTTGCCCTGTTTCATCATCGAATAATGTTACGTCATCTTCTGGGTGTTGGCTGGCATAAAAAGCGGCACTTGAGCCAACTATTCCACCACCAATAATAGCTAATTTCATAAGAGTCTCCTTTTTTTAAATAGTAGTCTTCTTTATTATAACGTAAAAAAAGAAGAGTGGAGACAAAATTAACTGTCCGACTCTTCTTTGTAGGGTTCAACGTGAACGTCAGTATCAAATACTTTATATTTAATACTTAACATAATTTCAATTTGCTCCGTAATATCATGACTTTCTTCAACAGTCATATCCCCGTCCATTAAAACGACAACATCTAAAAAGATATTGGCCCCGTAGGTACGGCCACGGATATCGGCTACATCAATAATACCGGGAATAGCTAAGATGTCTTTACGGTAGGTTTCAATTTCTTCTTCAGAAAAGCCATCAGATAATGAAAAGGCACTTTCTGAAAAGACCTCTAGACCTGTTTTGATAATAATAAGCCCAACGACAAGAGCGGCACCATTATCTAGCCAGTGCCAATTAAAACTAGCTGCTAATATTGCAATGGCAGTCCCTATACTGGTATAGGCATCCGATAAATTATCTTTTGCAGCAGCGAGAAGAGCTTGGCTGTTGACTCTCTTAGCAAGATTACGATTATAAAGATAGACGCCTAACATTAAGACGGCTGAAAAGACACCGACATAAGCAGCGATAGGGTCTGGAGAAGTGGTCGTATGATTTAAAAAAGCTTTGATTGAACTAATTAAGACCTGTCCACCTACAACGACCATAATAAATGAAGTCACCATACTGGCTACAGTCTCTACTTTCCAGTGACCGTAACGGTGGTCATCATCAGCAGGGCGTCTTGCTAGTCTTAACCCGATTAAGACAGCTAGTGAAGCGATTATATCAGTGAAGTTATTTAAACCATCAGCACGTAAGGCAGAGGAATCAGCCCAGACACCGACTGTTAATTTTAATACAGCGATTAAGATATAAGCAAGAATACTAATGACCGCTCCTTTTTCCGCGGCTTTAAGTTCTCTGTAACGTTCTTCAATCATCTATAGTCATCTGCCTTTCTTTTGAAACTAGATATCGATTATAACAAAGGGATAGAGCTATTTCTATAAATAAGGGTAGCCGAAAGAATAAGACTTTTTTCATGAAAAATGATGTTTCGTATGCTTTATTTTCATGAAAGGGATGCATATAAAAAGACTTCCTAATCAAAGGAAGTCTTATAGTTTAATTGTTTACAGATTTACGCATTAGGCCGACAATCACAGCACTAATAAGAGAACCTAGTAAGATAAAGCCAATATATAAGAATGGTTTGTTAACTAATAAGATAACAAAGATACCACCATGTGGCGCCATTAATTTAATTCCTAAGCTGCTAACAAGAGAACCTGTAATAGCAGAACCAACTACGAAACCTGGTAATGTACGAAGAGGGTCTTGTGCGGCAAATGGAATAGCACCTTCTGTAATGAATGACGCACCCATTACTAAGTTAGTCAGACCAGCTTGTTGATCTTTTTGAGAGTATTTATTTTTAAATAATAATGTTGAAAAGAAAATAGCTAAAGGTGGAACCATCCCACCAGCCATAACCGCTGCCATTACAGTACTACCACCTGACACAACAGAAGCGGCAAGTGTTCCTGTACCGAAGACATAGGCTGCTTTATTCACAGGACCACCTAAGTCAATTGCCATCATACCAGCTAATAAAGCACCAAGTAGGGCAGCATTAACACCAGATAAGTTATTTAAGAAATCATTTAGACCAACATTGACAGCTTTCATTGGGATATTCACAAGTAACATCAGTAATCCTGTTACAAGAACACCGAAGAAAGGATAGAACAAGATAGTTCTAATACCTGCTAATGATTTTGGTAAGTTAGCAAATAATTTTTTAAGACCTAACATCACATAACCGGCAAGGAACCCACCAATTAAGGCACCTAAGAAACCTGCACCACCAGAAGCAGCAAGGGCACCCGCTACAAAACCAGCGACTAGACCTGGTCTGTCAGCAATACTTGAAGCAATAAATCCAGCTAGTATCGGCAACATGAACCCGAAAGCAGCATTACCAATTGATCTTAAATAACCAGGGAAAGCATTGTATTCTCCAAGTTTTTCTAATTGATCTTGAGGAACGCCCATTGCTTGGTCTAACATGAAGGCAAGTGCGATAACAATCCCACCACCAATAACGAAAGGTAACATATTACTAACACCATTCATTAAGTGTTTGTAGATACGACTACCGACTGTTCCTTTTGATTGTTCAGCACCGTCGTCAGATGATGCTGAGTTATCACCATGATAGATAGGAGCATCAGCTTGACTCGCTTTTGTTAATAACTCTTCTGTTTTTCTAATTCCATCACTTACAGGACGATTTAATAAAGGTTTACCGTCAAAACGAGCCATTTCAACTTGTTTATCAGCTGCAACGATAACAGCTGTTGCACGTTCGATATCTTCAGCTGTTAAACGATTTTTAACACCGTCCGACCCGTTAGTTTCAACTTTGATAGAAATGCCCATTTCTGCGGCTTTATTTTTCAAAGCATCTTCAGCCATATAAGTATGAGCAATGCCTGTTGGACAAGCTGTAACGGCAACAACAAAAGGTTGCGAGCTATCAACAGGAGTTATTTCTTCAGCAGGAGTATCTTGTTCTGCTGTTGCTTCTTTGAATAAACGGATAACATCATCTGATGTTTCAACTGTTTTAAGACTTGCTACAAATTCTGGTTTGATTAATAAACGAGATAAGCTAGCAAGAGCTTGTAAATGAGTATCATTTGCACCTTCTGGAGCGGCAATCATAAAGAATAAATGTGTCGGTTGACCATCTAATGCTTCGTAATCTAAGCCTTCTTCACTTTTAGCAAATAAAACAGTAGGGGTTACAACTGCTTTATTTTTAGCATGTGGCATAGCGATTCCATCGCCTAAACCAGTAGTTGTTTGCTCTTCACGAGCGATAATGCCTTGTTTAAATACTTCTTTATCAGAGATGCAGTTTTCTTCGGCTAATTTGTCGACCATTTCAGTAATAGCCGTTAATTTATCCTTGCTTTTTAAATCTAAAATCATCACGTTTGGGTTTAATAACTCGATAATATTCATGTGAGACTCCTTTTTAATTTAGTATTTTTAAAGTGACTTGCGGTAATAAGTTAACAATTTTATCTTTAGTAGCTAAATCACCTGAGAAGGCTGTAGCACTTCCAGATGCGACCCCGTATCTAAAGGCGTCTTCTAATTCTGATTGAGCATTGGCACGATTGAGTTGGCTAATAAAACCAGCAACCATTGAATCCCCAGCCCCAACAGAATTTTTTAAATCGCCTTTAATAGGTGGTGCGAAGATCGTTAAGTCAGGTGTAATAAGCAGAGCGCCATCTTTACCCATTGAAACAATGACATTTTTAGCCCCGCGTTTTAGTAAGTTTTGACCATAAGGTATGATATCTTCGATTGTGACAAGAGTGGTATCAAACATTTCACCAAGCTCATGATGATTGGGCTTGATAAGTAAGGGGTGATATTCTAGTGACTCAAGTAAAGCGTCACCTGTTGTATCAATAATGAATTCAGCACCTTGTTTAGTAATAAGAGCAATCAGTTCTTGATAAAAATCAGAAGGAAGTGCTCCAGGTATACTTCCTGCAAGGACAACTAAATCATCTGATGTAAGAGAAGATAATTCATGTTTTAGTGCTGAAATATCTTGTTCAGTTAAATCAGGCCCTTGACCATTTATTTCGGTTTCTTGATCCGCTTTTAATTTAACGTTAATACGTGTATCTGTTTTTACCGGTGTAAAACGAGTTGTGATTTTTTCTCCAGCTAGTGCTTCTTCTATGAAGCGACCAGTGAAGCCACCTAGAAAACCAAGAGCTGTAGAATCGACGTCCAAGCGTTTTAAAATACGTGAGACATTGATACCTTTTCCACCAGGGTATTTATCTTGGTTCTCCGAACGGTTAACGGAGCCGGTTTCTAATGTATCTAATCTAACAACATAGTCGATAGACGGATTAAGTGTGACAGTGTAAATCATGTTAATTGACCTCCTGGATTGATAGTAACGGTTGATAAACCTCTTTGATTTTGTCAGGCAGAGTAGGAGTCAAGACAGTTCCTTGGTCCAATTCAGCCACTTTAGCAAAAGAAACTTGATTAAACTTTGTTTCATCTACTAAAAAGTAAAAACGTTCACTTTGATTGATAGCAGCAGTTTTCATTAACGCTTCATTAGGGTCAGGTGTTGTAAACCCGGCTTCTGGATGAATGCTATTAATTCCCATGAATGCTTTATCAAAGTGTAGGCTTGAAACGTGTTGCAGACTGAAATTATCCACAGTAGCGCGAGTCTTCAGTTTGATTGTTCCGCCAATAATTAAAGTCGGAATGCCAGACTGAATTAAAAGAGAGGCATGATACACCGAATTTGTAACAACGGTTACATCTTTGAGTTGCGTAAGAAGTGGAATCATCTCATAAGTAGCCGTCCCTGCATCAAGATAAATAATATCACCTTCATGAACGAGTGAAGCAGCGTAACGTGCGACTTGTTTTTTTGCATCAAGATTAGCTGTTGCTTTTTCAGCCATATCAGGTTCGTCGGTTACTTTTGCAAGTCGTTTTGCTCCACCATGAACACGTTTCAAAAGTCCATGTGCTTCTAGTTCTTGTAAATCACGTCTAATAGTAGATTCCGAAGCTTCTAATTCAAGCATTAGATCTTTTGATTTTACAATTTTATTAGTTTCGAGTGCGTCTAAAATTAGTTGTTGACGCTCATCTGTTAGCATAACGTCACCTCATTTCATCTTTAGTTTAGCATTATTTTTAATCCGTAACAATCAAAAACGGTCAAACCTTTCAAAAACATTCAAAAAGGAAGGTTTATAGTGATGAACTGACAGCTGTGGAATAAAGGGTGCAATCTTTTTCGTAACGTTATATAATAGCGAGAGAAACTGCTAGGAAAGAAAGGATACATATCAATGAATAATAATGATAAATTGTTACGTCTGCGCTATGCGTTAGATTTAAAAGATGTTGAAATGGTAGAAATTTTTAAATTAGGTGGGATTGATTTAACAAAAGAGGAAGTTAAAGCCCTTTTAACACGTTTACCTAAAGATGAGATAACAGAAAACGAGTTCGATGAAAATATTTACCAAGAAAAATGTAACAACCGTACGTTAGAATCATTTTTCAATGGGTTTATTACGTACAAAAGAGGGAAGCGTCCTCTTAAACCAGGTGAAGTAGAGAAGCCGATTAAGTATACATTGACACATCAAAATGCAAATAATGAAATGCTTAAAAAATTGAAGATTGCTCTAAAACTGACAAGTGATGACATGTTAGACATTTTAGATGAAGCGGGTGTTCGAATTTCTAATAGTGAATTAAGTGCTATTTTAAGAAAAGAAGGACATCGTAATTATCAAATGTGTGGGGATAAATTTGCTCGTAACTTCTTAAAAGGATTAACGCTTATTAATAGAGGTGAATAAAAAAGACTTAGCCGCTTTGGCTAAGTCTTTTTGTTTTAGTCTAAATCTAAATTAGTCGCACTAAATGTGTCACCGTGTTGGAAATCACCGTATTCATAACCACGGTAGAACCAGTTTTTACGCTGTTTAGATGTACCATGAGTAAAGCTATCTGGGACAACAAATCCTTGGAATTTCTTCTGAAGGGTATCATCACCGATACTGTTTGCAGCAGTTAGAGCTTCTTCAATATCCCCAATTTCTAAAATAGGTTGCCCGTTATACGTTTTATCATTAATATAACGTGTCCAGACACCAGCATAGTAATCGGCTTGAAGCTCCATACGAACTTGATATTTATTGTATTCTTTTGTCGAAAGTTGACGTCTTAAACGGTTCATCTGATCTGAAATTCCTAATTGTTCTTGAACGTGATGTCCCACTTCATGAGCCACAACGTAGGCCATTGCAAAATCGCCTTTTGCTTTAAATTTATTAGCTAGTTCATCATTAAAAGATAAGTCCAGGTAAACTTTTCTATCTCCGGGGCAGTAGAACGGTCCAACAGAAGAGTCTGCAGAACCACAAGCCGTTTGGACACGACCTGAGTAAAGGACCATTTTAGGTTGTTCATAAGGCATACCTTCACGTCTAAATTCATCTTCCCAAAAGTCTTCTAGATGTCCGAAGACGACTGATATAAATTCTTTACGGTCTTTAGTTTGCTGTGAATCTTGTTGAGTACTTCTAGCTGGGGCTGGGTTTGGTACTGTATTTAATATAGAAGAAAGACCACCACCGCCACCAAATAATAACATCATTGCAATAAGTACAAGTGTTCCGACTCCGCCACCACGAGCCATATTACCAGTAGGAAACCCACCCATACCACCAGAACGATTACCCGTTCGGTCTTCTACGTTGCTACTTTGTCTTTGTCCGCGCCATTTCATAATATACACCTCAAATTAGTATTGTCATATTCTTTCCTATTATAGAGAGTTTAAAGGCAAGATTCAAATAATTCGTATAAAAATAAAAGAATGATTAAAATAAAATAACCTCCAACTCGCTTATTTCTAAGAAAGAGGAGGTAAGTCTTTAGCGTTCTATTATAGAACTTTACTTAAAAAATCTTGAGTTCTAGGATTTTGAGGGGCATCAAAAATAACATCGGGCTGACCTTCTTCTTGAATAATCCCATCAGCCATAAAAATAACACGATCGGCTACTTCTTTTGCAAAGCCCATTTCATGAGTCACAATAACCATCGTCATACCGTCTTTAGCCAAGTCTTTCATAACTTGTAAAACTTCTCCTACCATTTCAGGGTCAAGAGCAGAGGTTGGTTCATCAAACAGCATCACATCAGGTGCCATAGCAAGGGCTCTTGCAATAGCAACACGTTGTTTTTGTCCACCAGAAAGTTGGTTGGGATAAGCCGTTTCCTTATCAGCGAGGCCAACTTTTGCTAGTAAATGACGACTATTTTTTTCAGTAACATCTAAGGCTTCTTTTTTTACTTTAGTGGGACTCAGTGTTAGATTTTCCAAAACTGTTTTATGAGGGAATAAGTTGAAGTTTTGGAAAACCATGCCCATTTTTTGTCTAAGTTGATTAATATCTGTTTTTTTAGACGTTAATTCTTGCCCCTCGAATTCGATAGAGCCTGAAGTAGGTTCTTCTAGTAAGTTTAGACAACGAAGTAGGGTACTTTTACCACTTCCGGAAGGGCCGATAATCACAACAACCTCTCCTTCATTGATAGTTAAATCGATACCCGTTAAGACGTGGTTAGAACCAAAATCTTTGTGTAAGTCTTTTATAGTAATCATTAATTTTCCATTCTCCTTTCAGCAACACCAATTAAGCGAGATAAACTAAACGTTAAAATAAAGTAAATAATAGAAACAATGACGATCGGTAAGAATGGTTTAAAGCTCGCGCCTTGAACTACTCCTGCTTGGAACATTAAATCAGATACCCCAATGACTGACACAACAGATGATTCTTTGATGACTGTGACAAATTCATTGGCTAAGGCAGGTAAAATATTCTTAATAGCTTGTGGTAGTACGATTAATTTCATCCCTTCGTATTCAGTCATACCAAGAGAACGAGCGGCTTCAAGTTGTCCTTTGTCTACTGCATTAATACCAGCTCTAATAATTTCAGCCACATAAGCTGCACTATTTAAAGCCAAAGCTATACAGCCAGCAGTTAAGGCATTAACATCAAGTCCTAATGAGGTTGTGCCGAAGTAGACTAGAAAAATTTGAACAAGTAGAGGTGTACCACGAACATATTCAATATAGATAACAGCGAAAGTTTTGATTAATTTTGTTTTAGAAAGCTTCATAAAAGCCAAAATTGTTCCTAATACAGCTCCGCTTAATACACCCACTAAAGCTAAGAAAATAGTATAGAATGTTCCTTTAGCAAAATTACCACCGTATTTTTCAAAAAAACTTGTATCATCAGCTAACATTAGTTTAGCGGCAGCTTCTTTATATGACGGCATTAGCTCTTGATCGTCGATTTGTTTAATACTTTTATTTACTGCAGTTAAAAGTTCAGGTTGTTCTTTTTTTAGAGCGATTGCAAGTTCTGAATCACCCTCTTTAAATTTTACATCAGCAAGGGTTAATTCGCTATTTTGTGACACATAAGCTTCAGCAACAGGTCCTTCTAAAACGATAGCGTCTACTTTTTTATTTTGCAGGGTCATAATCATATCCGTCACTTTTTGAAGGGATACGATTTTGGCACCAGTTAATTCTTTTTGAGCCAAGGCTTCTTGAGTCGATTGTTTTTGAGCGCCAACTTTTGAATCAGAAAAATCAGATGTTGTTTTAAATTTCTCTTGGTCTTCTTTTCTAATGATTATTTTTTGATCTAATTGTAAGTAAGGATTAGAAAAGGCAACTTCTTTTTCCCTTTCAGGTGTGGGTGCCATTCCTGAAATGACTAGGTCGACTTTTCCTGTTTGGAGTGAGCCGAGTAAGGCATCAAAACCAAGTTCTTCAATTTTAAGTGTGACGCCAAGGTCTTTGGCAATTTTTTCCCCCATCGAAACATCAGCACCCACAACGGTATCTTTTCCGTTGACTGTGGCATGGAATTCGTAAGGAGGGTAGTCAGCGCTTAGGCCAATAGTTAAAGTTCCCTTTTCCTTAATACGTTCTAAAGTTGAGCCTTCAGATGCATAAATACTCGGAGTAATGAATAAAAAGCTAAGAATAGTAAAAAGTAAAAGTGGTAAAGAAATACGGTTGATTTTCATAATAGCGCTCCTTCTGTTAAGTTATAAATTGTATATTATCATTAAATATTCATAAAAACAAGAATAAAATGTATAAAAATACAAAATCAAGCATAAATCGAACGCTGTTTGAAAAAAAAGAGTAAATGAGTGATTTTATATGAAAATCACTGCGAAATCTGATAGAATATAAGGGATAGTGTGCAGCGATGTACTCATAAAAATTATATTGGAGGATGTTATGACACAGTCAGAACTGGGATCACAATTAAAACTTTTTAGTTTAAGTTCAAACCAAGAATTAGCAGAAAAAATTGCATCAGTAGTAGGAGTACCATTAGGAAAATGTAGTGTTAAGCAATTTAGCGATGGTGAGCTTCAAATTAATATCGAGGAAAGTGTTCGTGGTGATGAAGTTTATATCGTTCAGGGAACAAGTTATCCAGTAAATGATAATTTATTAGAGCTTTTAATCATGATTGATGCTCTAAAACGAGCAAGTGCGAAAACAATTAATATCGTTATGCCGTACTTTGGTTATGCAAGACAAGATAGAACAGCTAAACCAAGAGAACCAATTACAGCTAAGTTAGTAGCGGATTTAATCGAAAAAGCTGGGGCTACAAGATTGTTAACATTAGATCTACATACGGTTCAATTACAAGGATTCTTTGATATTCCGGTAGATAATTTATTTACAATGCCGTTGTTCGAAGAGCATTATCTTGCAAAAGATTTAATGGGAGAGAATATTGTGGTAGTATCACCGAAAAATAGTGGAGTAGGTCGAGCGCGTGTTCTAGCAAAATATCTAGATGCCTCACTTGCTATCGTAGATCAATGTTCAAATGATGAGAGCGAAAGAGAAAGTTATGTGATCGGTAATGTTGAGAATAAAACATGTATCGTTGTAGATGATATTATTAATACGGGACACACATTAGCAGTAGCAGCAAACGTATTAAAAGAGGCTGGTGCTAAAGACGTTTATGCTTGTGCGTCACATGGGCTATTCAATGGGGATGCGGCATCGATTTTAGCAGAAGCGCCGTTTGAAAAAATCTGTGTAACAGATTCAATCAAGTTACCTGAAACAGTTAACCTACCAAATTTAGAGATTATTACATGTTCTAGATTAATGGGGGACGCAGTTAACCGTATTTATAAAAATATAGCAATGAGTCCATTATTTGGTTATCATAATAAATCTTAAAAAAACACTGGCTTTTGCCAGTGTTTTTTTGTTTGAGCAACAGGTAAATGAACATAAAAATAGCCACCTGAGCAAGCTCAGATGGCAAGGAGATTTTATTATTTACTTTGGAGGAGTAAATAATGAAAAAGTTTGTTAGGGTTGTTTCTTGGTATGTATATATAATATACGTTAAATGTGAATTTATTGTGAATAAAATATAATTTTAGAGTGAATTGATCATTTTTTTATAAAATAACACTAAAATTATAGTTAAATGCTACTATTTTATAAAAATAGGCTATAATGAAAGCGGATAATTTAAAAGTGAAATATAAATGTCAGGAGATAAGTTATAAAATGAGAACTGAAAAGGAAAAAATGTTAGCAGGCGACATGTATATGGCTAATGATCAAGAACTACGTGATGATTTTTTTGCATGTCGTCATTTAACACGTTTATTTAATCAAACAAAAGAAACAGAGTTAGAAGAGAGAACAAAGTTATTAAAAAAATTGCTAAAGAATACAGGTTCAGAGTTTTACATTGAACCTCCGTTTAGATGTGATTATGGAAAAAATATATCAATTGGTGAAAATTTTTACGCTAACTTTGACTGTATTATGTTGGATGTAGCTAATATAACCATTGGTGACAATGTGATGTTTGCGCCAAGAGTAAGTCTATTCACGGCAGGACATCCATTAGATGCTGAAATTAGAAATTCGGGATTAGAGTTTGGTTCTGAAATAAAAATAGGGAACAACGTTTGGATTGGCGGAAATACGACAGTTAATCCAGGTGTAACAATTGGTAATAATGTTGTCATTGGTTCTGGTTCTGTCGTGACAAAAGATATTCCAGAAAATAGTATAGCCGCTGGCAATCCTTGTCGTGTTCTACGTGACGTTTCTGATGAAGATAAAAAGTATTGGCAGGATAAACATACCATGTATTGGGAAGAACGAAATCACAACTAGATAGAGTTGCTCAAAAAGAGTAAGATATTTTTCATATCTTATTCTTTTTTTTGCATTCTCCTTTAAATAGGATGAAATCAACCTCAAAATAAGGTATAATAGTAAGGATAATAGGGGTACTGTCTAGTACGCCTGTTTTTTAAGTTCAGATGAAACATCAGTTAAGTAAACTGAACAGCTTGAAAGGAGCTACTATGTTTTTAAATTACAAACCAACATGGATGCTAGAAGCAATCTATCAACTAACACCGGAAGAATTAGCGAAACATGATATTAGAGCTGTTTTGACGGATTTAGATAACACATTAATCGCTTGGAACAATCCGGATGGTACCGAAGAACTTTTAAACTGGATTGAAAGTATGAAGGCGGCAGGAATTCCTGTTATTGTTGTGTCTAACAATAAAGCTGAACGTGTCGAGCGTGCGATTTCTCATTTAGGTTTAGATTATGTAGCGCGTGCTCTTAAGCCCTTTACTAAAGGGATGAACGAGGCGGCTAAAAAATTAAACTTACCAAAAGAAAATATTGTAATGGTAGGGGACCAGTTGATGACGGATATTAAAGCATCTAATAGTGCGGGTATTCGTTCAATTTTAGTGAAACCTATCGTGTCATCTGACGCATGGAATACGAAGCCTAATCGTGCCATGGAAAAAATGATTATGACACATTTAAAGAAAAATAACTCTGATATGAAATGGAGAGGTGATTTATCATAATGGAAGAAGAAATTCGTTGTATAGGATGCGGATCAGAAATCCAAACAGAAGATAAAGAAGGCTTAGGTTATACACCTAATTCAGCTTTACAAAAAGGACTAGAATCTGGCGATGTGTATTGCCAACGTTGTTTTAGATTACGTCATTATAACGACATTCAAGATGTTGCATTAACAGATGATGACTTCTTACGATTGTTAAATGGAATCGGTCAAGAAGATGCTTTAATCGTTAATGTTGTTGATATTTTTGATTTTAATGGAAGTTTAATTCCAGGATTACATCGTTTTATCGGGAATAACCCGGTTCTTTTAGTTGGGAATAAAGTAGATATTTTACCAAAATCTCTAAAGCGTGGTAAATTAACACAATGGATGCGTGAACGTGCTCATGAAGCAGGGCTACGTCCTGAAGAAGTGATGTTAACAAGTGCTAAGAAGCCAGCTGAGATGGAAGATTTACTTAAAACAATTGAAAAATACCGTAAAGGTCGCGATGTGTATGTCGTGGGTGTTACTAATGTTGGGAAGTCAACGTTAATTAATGCCATTATTAAATCAACAGCAGGTGTTCAAGAGCTCATTACAACATCTCAATTCCCAGGAACGACATTAGATAAGATTGAAATTCCTTTAGAAGATGGTAAAAACTTAATCGACACACCAGGAATTATTCATAAATTCCAAATGGCTCATTACTTAGGTAAAAAAGACTTGAGAATTGTAGCGCCAACTAAAGAAATTAAACCTAAAGTTTACCAATTAAATGCGGGTCAAACATTATTCTTAGGCGGGCTAGCTCGCTTTGATTATATCCAAGGTGATAAGACATCATTTATCACGTATGTTTCTAACGATGTGGATATTCACCGTACTAAAACTGAAAAAGCAGATGAGTTTTATAAAAAACATGCGGGTGGCTTATTAACACCACCTCAAGCTGACGAAGTAGGGGACTTCCCAGACCTAGTTAGATTTGAATTTTCAGTTAAAGAAAATACAGATATTGTCTTTGCCGGTTTAGGTTGGATTACAATCACATCACCATGTGTGGTAGCGGGATGGGCACCAAAAGGCGTAGATGTATTACGTCGTAAAGCATTAATTTAAGAGTTGACTCGTTTAAGAGATCATTAGAAAAGAGGCTATATATAATGGAATTAAGAGGAAAACAAAAACGCTTTTTAAGAAGCGAAGCACATCATTTAAACCCAATCATCCAAATCGGTAAAGGTGGATTAACAGAATCAGTTATTGATCAAATCGAGGAAACATTAGAACGTCGTGAACTAATTAAAATTAGTTTGTTACAAAATACAGATGAGGTTGCTGATGACGTAGCCGAAGCTTTAACACAAGCTATCAATTGTGACGTTGTTCAAATTATTGGACGTGTCTTAGTGGTATTTAAACCATCATCAAAAGAGAAGTTCCAAAAAATTTCTATCGACGTTCGCAAAATTTAATTTTAAAGGAGTGCTGAGGGAGTTTGGCAGGACAATCAAAAAAAAAGGAACGTGTTGGGATATTAGGTGGTAATTTTAATCCGGTGCATTACGCTCATTTAATAGTAGCAAGCCAAGTGTATCATCAGTTAGAGCTAGATAAAATCTATCTTATGCCATCTTTCGAATCTCCGCACGTTGACCCTAAAAAAACAATCTCAGCCTCTCATAGGATTGAGATGTTGAAGTTAGCGCTAGTAGATGATAGTTCTTCTATGGAAATTGAGACGATTGAAATTGAACGACAAGGTAAAAGTTACACCTATGATACAATGGCGGAATTAACGTCCCAACATCCAGACAAAGAGTATTATTTTATCATTGGTGGCGATATGGTTGACTATTTACCAAAATGGCATCGTATAGATGACCTTATAAAAATAGTACAACTTGTAGGTGTTAATCGCCCAGGTTACCCTTTAACATCTGACTATCCTGTTAAGTGGGTAGAGGTGCCGATGATGGATATCAGTTCCTCTTATATTCGAGAGAAAATCTCGACAGGAGGCACAGTGGATTACCTCTTACCTAAAAATGTGATAGACTATATAGATAAGAAGGGATTGTATCAGCATGGCTAAAACTGAACTGATTTATAGCGAAGCGTTTAGTCCACATACACGAGACGTATTACTTGGAAAAGTGTCAGCACAAATGAGTGCGAAAAGATTTGCTCATGTGTTGCGAGTAGAAGAGATGGCTCTGGAGTTATGTGAGTTGTACAAAGGTGATCCTGAAAAAGTCAGCATCGCTGCTTTGACTCATGATTATGCTAAAGAGCGCCCGGATGATGAGATGATTCAAGTGATAAAAGACAATCAACTATCGGATGAGTTAATCCCATTTGGTAACGCCATCTGGCATGGTGTTGCAGGTGCAGAACTTGTGAGAGCTGAGCTTGGCATTACAGACGAGGATATTTTAAATGCGATTAGATACCATACGACAGGTGCGAAAGAGATGAGTTTACTATCAAAAATCATTTATGTAGCGGATTATGTTGAACGTGGCCGAGACTTTCCAGTTGTTGCTGAAGCAAGAAAAATCGCATTATCAGATTTAGATGAAGCAGTCGCTTTTGAAACGAAACAAACATTGTTATATTTGGTAAAACAAGAAGCACTGATTTATCCAAAAACATTAGAAACATATAACCATTGGGTTGTTAAATAATAGGAGGGAATTATCATAGAAAGCAAACAGTTATTAGAAGTAGTAGTAAAAGCAATAGACGACAAACGAGGCGAGGAAATCATCGCATTAGACGTACAAGGTATCTCATTATTAGCAGATTACTTTGTTATTTGTCACGGTAACAGTGAAAAACAAGTTGGGGCTATCGTTGATTCAGTAGCCAATGCGGCACGTGAACAAGGAATTGAAGTAGGACGTATCGAGGGGAAAGAATCAGGTAAATGGGTATTAGCAGATTTAGGCGATATCGTATTACACGTCTTCCACGGAGAAGAACGTAGCTTCTATAATTTAGAAAAATTATGGTCAGACGCACCAATGGTCGACGTAACAGGTATGGTGGACTAGATTGTTATATAAGACATTCGCTTTAGTCTATGATGAGGTTATGGACCCATTTCTTTATACAGAATGGTTAAACTTCACGAAAAGACATTTACCAACGGATACAAAACGTATTTTAGAATTAGCTTGTGGGACAGGTGCTCTTGCGTGTGATTTTTCTCGAGACGGTTATGAAGTAATCGCAGTTGATCTTTCAGAAGAGATGTTATCAATTGCTAGTGAGCGTGCGGAAGAAGAAGGCGTTGAAGTTCAATTTGTTCAGGGCGACATGATGGATTTATCAGAGCTAGGGACATATGAAGCAATCACGTGTTATTCTGATTCGCTTTGCTACATGCCAAACCAAGAATCCGTTCAGCAAGTTTTTGATTCAGTTTATCAAGCCCTTGAAGAAGGCGGCACATTTATGTTTGATGTTCATTCTATTTTCCAAGTTGATGAAGTATTCCCAGAATACAGTTACCATTATCAAACTGATGATTTTGCTTTCCTATGGGACAGCTATCAAGGTGAAAAGGACCATAGTATCGAACATAATTTAACGTTCTTCGTTAAAGAAAATCCTGAAGATGAAAAATTCATTCGTCATGATGAGCTTCATCAAGAAAGAACCTATTCGCTTGATAATTATTATATGATGCTAGAAAGTGCAAACTTTACTAATATCGAAATATACGCAGATTTCACAGATGAAAAACCATCAGAAAATTCAACACGTTGGTTCTTTGTTTGTAAAAAATAGACGTTAAATCAACAAACATGTACTGCTTACCAGTATGTGTTTGTTTTTTATTATAAATACGGTTGAAAAGATTGTGAAACTATTAAAATAAAAGGATTATCCTTACTAAAAGTAACATTTTCGTTTATACTACTAAGTGAGAAACCTATTTAGGTCTAGTGTTATTAATAAAACAAGAGAAGGAAGCGACTCAAATGAGACAAAGAAAAACAATGGATGGCGGCACAGCAGCTGCTTACATTTCCTATGCGTTTACTGAGTTAGCAGCCATTTACCCTATCACACCTAGTTCAAGCATGGCCGAACTAGTCGATGAATGGTCAGCTGAAGGGAAGAAAAATATATTTGGTCATCCGGTCAAAGTGGTTGAGATGCAATCAGAAGCTGGTGCAGCTGGAGTAGTTCATGGTTCACTTAAATCAGGAGCATTAACAACAACTTATACAGCCTCACAAGGGTTATTACTTATGATTCCAAATATGTATAAAATGGCAGGGGAATTATTACCTGCAGTTTTCCATGTGGCAAGTCGTGCTGTCGCAACGAGTGCGTTAAGTATTTTTGGCGACCATGGTGATGTGATGGCAGCGCGTCAAACAGGTGTTGTGATGCTAGCTGAGAGTACGGTACAAGAAGTCATGGATTTATCTGCCGTAGCTCATCTTGCTGCGATTGAAGCAAGTCTACCTGTTATGAGTTTCTTTGATGGGTTTAGAACCAGTCATGAAATTCAAAAAGTAGATATTTTAGAATATGATGAAATAAAAGGATTAGTCAATCAAGAAAAATTGGCTGAATTTAGAGCGAAAAGTATGAATCCGAATCATCCACATATCAGTGGAATGAACCAAAATGATGACATTCATTTCCAACAAAGAGAAACCGTCAACTCGCACTATTTAGCAGTACCAGGTATTGTTCGTAACTATATGCAAGAAATTAATAAGTTACGCGGAACAGACTATGATTTGGTTAATTATTATGGAGCAGACGATGCGGAAGAAGTGATTGTCTCTATCGGAAGTGTGGCACCAGTTGTCCAACAAACTGTAGATTATCTAAATGCCTCAGGTCGTAAAGTCGGTCATATTAATATCAGATTATACCGTCCATTCCCTGTAGAGGATTTCTTAGCTTGTGTTCCTGATACGGTTAAATCAATGGCTGTATTAGACAGAACGAAAGAACCAGGTGCTGGTGGCGAGCCGTTGCTATTAGATGTTCAAAGTGCGATGTATAATTCAGAAGCGCGTCCTGTAATTATTGGGGGACGTTACGGATTAGGGTCTAAAGATTGTACACCTGACCAAATTGTTGCAGTATTTGATGAATTAAAACGACCAAAATCAGAAATGAAAGAGCGTTTCACTATTGGTATCGTAGATGATGTGACGCATCTATCACTCCCAACATCAGGTAAACTCGATTTAACACCAGAAGAAACCTTCCAAGCGAAATTCTGGGGATTCGGTTCTGATGGAACAGTTAGTGCAAATAAATCTTCTATTAAAATTATTGGAGATTATACGGATTTATATGCCCAAGGTTATTTTTCTTATGACTCTAAAAAAGCAGGTGGGTTAACAGTCTCTCATCTTCGCTTTGGGAAAGAACCGATTAAATCTACGTACTTAGTAGAAAATCCAAATTTTGTAGCCTGTCATAATTCATCGTATTTATATAATTATGATTTGTTAAAAGGTCTTAAACCAGGAGGCACCTTCTTACTCAATACGATTTGGACAGAAGAACAGTTAGTTAAAAATCTACCGAGTCAATTGAAAAAAGAAATGGTCGAGAAAAATATTAACTTTTATACAATCAATGCGATGGCGTTAGCGAAAGAAGTTGGTCTAGGTCAACGTATCAATACGATTATGCAGACGGCATTCTTTGAATTAATGGATTTAATTCCACAAGAAACAGCTATAAGTCTGATGAAAGATCAAGTTCAAAAAGTTTACGGCAAGAAATCTCAAGCCGTTGTTGAGAAGAACTTTGAGGCTATTGATAGAACGGTTGCGTTATTAAATAAAGTAGAAGTCTCTGAAGCATGGTTAACAGATACTGTTGAAGTAAAAACAGATCCTGAAGATAAACCATCATTTGTCTTTAATATTGTGGATCCAGTAAACAGACAAGAAGGAAACTCTCTAACAGTAGGTGATTTAAAAGCGAACAATATGACTGATGGTCGAATGCCATTAGGAACCGCTGCCTTTGAAAAACGAGGTATTGCCTTAGAAGTTCCAGTTTGGGATGTGGATAAATGTACAATGTGTAATGAATGTGCCTTTGTCTGTCCGCATGCTGCAATTCGTCCATTCTTAGCGGACGATGAGGAGATGGAAGAAGCACCTGAAGGCTTCATAACCCGTGAGATGCGTGGAGCAGATGGACTGAATTACCGTATTCAAGTGTCATTAGAGGATTGTACAGGATGTGGTCTCTGCGTTGAGGTTTGTCCGGCTAAAGGTAAGGCTTTAGAAATGAAACCTTACGAAGAAATGAAAGAAGAAGCGATTAATTGGGCGTTCGCTATGACGTTAAAAACAAAAGATAACCCAGTTAAGCTAGGTTCTGTTAAAGGCTCACAATTTCAAAAACCGTTAATTGAATTTTCGGGAGCTTGTTCGGGTTGTGGTGAAACACCTTATATTAAACTATTAACACAGTTGTATGGTGACCGTTTGATGATGGCTAATGCAACAGGGTGTTCATCAATTTTTGGTGCAGCAGCGCCGTCAACACCATATACAACTAATGATCAAGGACAAGGTCCGGCTTGGTCCAATTCATTATTTGAAGACAATGCTGAATATGGTTATGGGATGTATCTTGCCAATAACTCTCGTCGTGAGTATCTTGCGACTAAGATGGTAGAGGCTTTAGATTTATCAGTGCTTTCTGATGATTTAAGAGCGCTTATGACGGATTGGTTGGAACATATGACAAGCAGTGAAGGGACGCAACAACGCGCCCAAAAACTAAAGGTAGTCCTAGCTGAAGAACAGTCTAAACATGAGTTACTAGCTGAAATCTACGACGGTCATGATTTATTTGTAAAACCGAGTCAGTGGATTATCGGTGGTGACGGTTGGGCGTATGATATTGGCTTTGGTGGATTAGACCACGTTATTGCTAGTGGTGAAGATGTGAATATCTTAGTCATGGATAATGAAGTCTACTCAAATACAGGTGGACAAAAATCTAAAGCCACACCGATGTCTGCTGTAGCTAAATTTGCAGCTGATGGTAAACGTGGAGGTAAAAAAGATTTAGGTGTGATTGCCATGAGTTATGAACACGTTTATGTGGCTCAAATTTCATCTAGTGCCAATCAAATGCAGACGATTAAAGCAATTGAAGAAGCCGAAAAATTCCCTGGACCATCGCTTATTATTGGGTATACACCTTGTATTGAACATGGTATATCTGGTGGAATTACAATTCAACAAGCAAAAGATGCTGTTGAAACAGGCTACTGGTCACTTTATCGTTATAATCCATTGTTGGCTGAAAAAGGCAAAAACCCAATGACGATTGACTTCAAGAAACCTGATTTTTCTAAGATGAAAGACTTCATGAAGACTGAAACTCGTTTTGCGAGATTAAGTTCGATTGATGAAGAGGTTTCTGAAGAGTTATTCGATGAAACTGTAGCGCAGGCTAAAGCAAGATTCTACCGCTATGCAAGAATTGCAGGACAAGAAGAAAAGATTAGAGCAAAACTTGAAAAAGAATAATTAAAAACGCTGATTGGATACTATCCGATCAGCGTTTTTTTAGAATGTCATCGCCCCAAAGTAACTTAGCTTCTTCCTCTAGTTTTAAGACAATCGTTTGTGTTTCTTTAGGCAGACTGCTATGAGATAAATCGATTGAGCCGTTATTAAGTGTCATATTTTTCTCATTATTTTTAATAGGTTGTTCTATAGAACCCTGTAAGCTTATTTCGGGTTCTGAGTTGTGTTTTGGCCAAATGATTAATCCGTAATCACTATTTGCGGTACTAATAGCCAAGTTACCTGTGAAACTACCATAACTAGGATATTTTACATTTGCGACATAGTGTTTAGTATCGTCAGTTTTGTGATAAGAAAAATTCTTTATTGTAGTATCAAAATTAGTGATGTAAGGGTGGTAAGTACTTCTGACATAAAAATAAGCAGCATTATAAATTAAAAATAGAGATAAAATTGATGTACCGATAATTATTATTAGTTTCTTCTTTTTCTTTATATGAGACATAAAATCTCCTTTCTTGTATAATTCGAGGATTATTTTCCTATCAACTTTATCGTACACTGATTTATACTAAATGTAAATACTTGTTTTAATTGACAGGAGAAAGTGAGAATGTTATTCTTTCACTATAAAGAGTAAACGTTTACGTTAAGAGTTTGAAAGGAGGTATGGTATGACATTATCCATGGTTGAAATTGCTAAACGTGCAGGTGTTTCAGTAGCGACTGTCTCGAGAGTGATGAATAAAAAAGGCGGTTACGGCAAAGCAACAGGTGAAAAAGTTGAAGCGATTATTAAAGAAGCGGGTTATCAAAAAAATGAAATGGCTAGTGGATTGAAGCGAAAGTTCACACGGTCGATAGGTGTTATTATTCCCAATGTGGTTACTAATTATTTTGGATTAATTGTTGAAGGGATAGAAGAAGAAGCACGAAAAAATGGTTACTCAATTTTATTAGCACACAGTGGTAATGGCGGAGAGCATTTTGAACACGCGTTAGCGACGCTAACAGAAAGACGTGTGAGTGGCTTGATTTTTGTGTCAGTTCAAACCACAGATGATGACTACGATTTGGTAAAACAGTCAACTACGCCTCATATTTTTATATCTTCGGATTCTGATACGCAAGACTTTTCTAAAATTAAGATTGACGATTATCAAGCTGCTTTAGAGGCTACTCGTTATTTAATAGGAAAAGGTCATAAAAAAATAGGGTTGGTGGGACTTAATCCTACAGATAAAGTAGCGGGAGAACCTCGTATTAAAGGCTATAGACGAGCGTTTGAAGAAGCGAATCTACAACTTGATGAGAAGTGGATTATTTCTGGTGATTTTGGTGTAGAGACTGCTGAAAAGGGTGTTGAAATAAGCCTTGACCAGATAGACACGACCGCTTTATTTTGTGCCAGTGATGAGGCTGCGATCGGGGCGATGAAGGCTTGTCGTAAAAAAGGACTAAATGTACCAGAAGACATTTCGATTATGGGATTTGACGATTCAACTACGGCCAAATTATGTTACCCAGAATTGACAACAGTACATCAGCCTTTATTCGAGATGGGGAGTCAGTCGGTTTTTAAAATAATACAAGCAATTGAAACTAATGACGTTATTGAGAGTGACATTGTACCATTTGATATTATTGAACGCGAGTCAGTGGTGAGTCTAACTTAAAATGCGTCATTGCATTTTAAATAAAAACGTAAACGTTTACGTAAAAAGGAGAATAGTTATGCAAAAAAAATGGTGGCATGATTCGGTTGTGTATCAAATTTATCCAAGAAGTTTTCAAGATAGTAATGGTGACGGTGTTGGTGATATCCAAGGTATTATTAGTCGCTTAGATTATCTAAAAAAATTAGGGATTGATGCATTATGGCTAAGTCCAGTCTTTGAATCGCCTAATGATGATAATGGCTATGATATTAGTGATTACAGAAATATTATGGCAGAGTTTGGGTCAATGGCAGATATGGATGATTTGATTCAGTCATGTAATGAGCGTGGCATTCGCCTGATTATGGATTTAGTAGTTAATCACACGTCGGATGAACACCCGTGGTTTATTGAAGCGAAAAAATCGAAAGATAATCCATACCGTGATTACTACATTTGGCGTGACCCTGTTGAAGGTGATGTTCCCAATGGCTTAGGGTCTACTTTTAGTGGTCCAGCGTGGGAATTTGATGAGACAACTGGGCAATATTATTTACATCTATTTAGTAAAAAACAGCCAGATTTAAACTGGGAAAATAAAAAGGTACGAGAAGAAGTCTGGGACATGATGAATTTCTGGTTAGATAAAGGAATTGGCGGTTTCCGCATGGATGTGATTGATTTGATTGGCAAGCAGCCTGATAATGAAATCACAGGAAATGGTCCTAAATTACATGAGTATTTACAGGAAATGAATAAAGAAACGTTTGGGAAACATGATGTCATGACTGTTGGTGAAACATGGGGAGCGACTCCTGAAATTGCTAAACTTTATTCGGATCCTAAACGGGATGAACTCTCAATGGTCTTCCAATTTGAGCATATTGGATTAGATGAAGTCCCTGGGAAAGAAAAATGGGATTGGCAAGCTCTTGATTTTAAAGAATTAAAACGTATTTTCTCGAAATGGCAAACTTGTTTTAATGGTGACGGTTGGAATAGTTTGTTCTGGAATAATCATGATACGCCTCGAATTATTTCGAGATGGGGGAATGATTCTGAAGAATACCGTGAGTTGAGTGGTAAGATGTTAGCAACGATTCTTCATATGCAAAAAGGAACACCTTATATTTATCAAGGTGAAGAAATTGGTATGGTTAATACACCTGTGCAAGATGTTTCGCAATTAGATGATATTGAAAGTTTGAATATGTACCATGACCGTTTTGCCAAAGGGTATTCAAAAGAAGATATTTTGTTCTCGATTAATAAAAAAGGACGTGACAATGCCCGTCGTCCAATGCACTGGAATTCTGAAGAACATGCAGGATTCACAGAAGGAGAACCTTGGTTAACTTTAAATCCTCGTGTGGAGGAGATTAACGTGGAACAAGCGCTAAGCAATCCGAATTCGATTTTTTATCATTATCAAAAATTAATCGAGTTAAGAAAAAATAATCCGATAGTTGTCTGGGGAGAGTACCGAGAATTACTGCCAGAAAGTGATGCGTTGTATGTTTATGAACGTTCTTTAGATGGTGAAAGTTGGTTAGTTGTCGCTAACTTTACAGAAGAGATAGTTGATTATGATTTGGTTGAGCAATCGCCAACAGAGGTTATTTTAAGTAATTATGAAGACTTACTACAAGAAGGGGCTTGCCTGAAATTAAGACCTTATGAAGCGATAATTTTTAAATAATATAAAAACAGTAACTGGTGAAGACTAGCTACTGTTTTTTATTTTGAATGGTCTAGTCATTACGGGATAGTTTTCTCATGTTTTATAATGTGATATACTAAGAAAGATAACTGAAGCATAAGGAGTGACGACCGTGATACAACAGTTTTATAATTTATTTAAACTTGAAACATGGCAAGACATCGTCCACAATTATGTACTAACACCTAATTTCTTAATTAATGTATTGGATATTGTAGTAGTCTGGTATTTGATATATAAATTATTCAGTCTTTTAAAGGGAACAAAAGCGGTTCAATTATTAAAAGGGATTGCCGTTATCATTATTGTTCGAATTATAAGCATGATCTTGGGTCTAAATACAGTATCGTGGTTGATGGACCAAGTAATTACGTATGGTGTGATCGCGGCCATTATTATTTTCCAACCTGAGGTAAGGCGCGGATTGGAACATCTTGGTCGTGTGGGCTTTCTTAATAAGACCCAAAAGAGTGAACGTAAAGACATTGCGATGGTAAAATCATTAGATAAAGCTATTGAGTATATGTCGAAACGTAAAATTGGTGCTCTTATCACCATTGAAAAATCAACAGGATTGGATGACTATATTGATACGGGTATCCCTATTAATGCGACCATAACAGGTGAGTTATTGATAAATATATTCATTCCAAATACACCACTTCATGATGGTGCTGTTATTATTCAAGGGGATAAGATTGCTGTAGCATGTGCTTACTTACCGTTATCTGAGAATGAAACTATTCCAAAAGAATTTGGAACAAGGCATAGAGCGGCAGTAGGTGTCAGTGAAGTGAGTGATGCGTTGACGATTATTGTGTCTGAAGAGACCGGTGCAGTTAGTTTAGCGCAGGATAATCAATTACACGCACATTTATCTAGAGACGAGTACTATGCTATCTTGAAAAAAGAATTGGTTCATGAAAAAGAAGTCGAAAAAGAGTCGTTATTTCAATCGTTCCTAGACGGTTTTTCAAAAGGGGGCGGTAAGTGATGGAAAGATTAGCTAACAGTAAGTGGTTCACTAAAGTATTAGCGTTGGTTTTTGCCTTGTTACTTTTCATGAATGCTAATTCTGAAAAACGACCATCCTTAAATGATACATCGCCAAGTATTTCGGCTGTAGCTGATAAGGTTCCGATTCAAGTGAAGTACGATGAAAGTAAGTATTATGTAACGGGATTTGATCCAACAACTACTGTTTATTTGAAGAGTAATAATAAAGTTCTATTGGATAGTGAGTCTCATGAACAAACCAGAGGATTTAAAGTCGAGGCTGATTTAACAGGATATAAAGAAGGTACTTTTGAGGTACCTTTGAAAGTAAAAAATCTAAATGGTGCTGTGAATGCTATTTTGAAGGATCAGTCTATCAATGTTACGATTGAAAAACGTAAGACGAAGCGTTTTAAAGTGACGCCTGTAGCGAATGATAATTTGTTAAAAAAAGGGTATGATTTAGAAAGTATGACAAGTGACCCTGCTGAAGTCGAAATTACAGCGGGAAGTGAGACGTTGAAACAAATCAAGAGTGTGAATGCTTTCTTAGAAGATGACCGTGATTTGTCAGAAGGAATGACGAAAAAAGTAAGCTTAGTTGCCCTGGATAAAGAATCAAATAGTATGAGTGTTATTATGGTTCCACCAACGGTAAACGTAAAGTTGAAAATTTCGGCACCGTCTAAATCAGTACCATTAGAAATCAAGCAATCAGGCAAGATTTCTTCAAATATAAAATCGTTTGAATTTATTCCAGAGGTTAAAAATATAACTGTTAAAGGTTCGAGAGAATCCTTAGAGAAAGTTGATAAGGTTCAGTTATTTATCGATACGACAAGTATTACAAAAGAAAGAACGAGTTCCTATCAATTGATTGCCCCAGATGGTGTTGAAGTTGAGCCTAAAGTGGTGACCGTGAATACAGTACCTCAGTTTGTAAAAGAGGATAAAGACAAAAATAAAGATTAAAATAATGAATAGTAATGGAGAGATATAACATGGGAAAATATTTTGGAACAGATGGTGTCAGAGGTGTTGCGAATCAAGAGTTAACACCAGAATTAGCATTTAAATTAGGACGTTGTGGAGGATATGTGTTGTGTCAACACCACGAAGGCGATTCTAAACCTCGTGTGTTAGTTGGACGCGATACACGTATTTCAGGCGAGTTATTAGAAACAGCACTTGTTTCAGGTTTACTATCAGTTGGGATTGAAGTTTTCCAATTAGGTGTTATTCCAACACCAGGTGTTTCTTATTTAACTCGTTTACAAAAAGCAGCAGCAGGAGTTATGATCTCAGCATCACATAATCCAGCTCAAGATAATGGGATTAAATTCTTTGGTCCAGATGGTTTTAAATTAGTTGATTCTCAAGAAGCTGAGATTGAAACGTTATTAGATGCGACAGAAGATACATTACCTCGTCCATCAGCTGATGGATTAGGAACGCTTGATGATTTTCCAGAAGGTATTTTAAAATATTCTCAATTCTTAACTGAAACAGTTGAAGGGGATTTTGAAGGAATTAAAGTATGTTTAGATGGTGCTCATGGTGCTACAACACCGCTTGTTAACCGTGTGTTTGCTGACTTGGAAGCAGACTTTTATACAATGGGAACAAGTCCAAATGGTTTGAATATCAATGATGGTGTAGGCTCAACACACCCAGAGCGTTTAGCAGAATTAGTTGTCGAAAAAGAAGCAGCGATTGGTCTAGCTTTCGATGGTGATGGCGACCGTGTTATTGCTGTTGATGAAACAGGTAAAATCGTTGATGGCGATAAAATTATGTTCATCTGTGGTAAATATTTATACGAAAATGGCAAACTTAAGAAAAATACAATCGTCTCAACTGTCATGAGTAACTTAGGTTTCCATAAAGCAGTTGAAGCTGAAGGTATGGTTGCCTTAGCAACACAAGTTGGTGACCGTTATGTTGTAGAAGAAATGCGTAAAAATGGCTACAATTTTGGTGGAGAACAATCAGGTCATATGATTTTCTTAGACCATAATACAACTGGTGATGGAATGTTATCAGGTATTCAATTAATTAATGTGATGAAAGAAACTGGTAAAAAATTATCAGAATTAGCATCAGAAATTGAAGAATACCCACAAAAACTAGTTAATATTAAAGTATCAAATAAAAATGGCGCAATGGAAGTTCCAGCTATTAAAGCAGCTATTGATGAAGCAGAAGCTGAAATGAATGGCGATGGACGTATCTTAGTTCGTCCTTCAGGAACAGAGCCTTTACTGCGTGTTATGGCAGAAGCTCCAACGATTGAAAAAGTAAATTATTATGTAGATAAGATTGCAGATGTTGTGCGTTCTGAAATCGGATTAGACTAATCAGTTTTTGAGACTCGAGATTAATTTCTCGAGTTTTTTTTGCATTCAAAACAAATATCTATACCAATTTTAGGCATTGTATCTATACCAATTTTATTAATCTAATTAAAAGGTTGACTTATTTCACGTGAGATAGTATTATAAATCTTGTTTCTATGGTTGGTGTGTGAGATTATATATCTATACCAATTTTGTTTATAGCGCCAGACCTATCTAATAGGTGACGAGGAAGAGTTTATCGAAAATTCGGCGGATGACTCTAGGGACTGCACCCTAAAGGTTTAATTAAAAACTAGTTGTAAGGCTAGAACAAAGGTTAAACCACGCAGATAGAAACAAGACTAAACATAAGAAAGTAGGAGTTTAACTATGTGCGGAATTGTTGGAGTAGTAGGAAGTAGTAATACAGTAGAGGTTTTATTAAATGGATTGGAAAAATTAGAATACCGCGGCTATGATTCAGCGGGTATTAGTGTGGCAGGAGAAGATGGAGAAACAACGGTAGTGAAGTCAGTTGGACGTATTGCTGAACTTAGAAATAAAGTTGGAGCGGACGTAACAGGAACAACTGGGATTGGACACACACGTTGGGCGACTCACGGTGTTCCATCTGAAAATAATGCTCACCCTCATACTGTTGAAGGTGGTCGCTTTACACTAGTTCATAACGGTGTCATTGAAAACTTTGAAGAGATTAAATCAGAGTATTTATCAGGTGTTAACTTTATTGGTCAAACAGATACAGAAGTGGCTGTTCAATTGATTAACTATCTAGCTGTATCAGAAAACCTTTCAGCTAAAGAAGCTTTAAGAAAAGCATTAGAGATTATCAAAGGCTCATATGCCTTCGCTTTAATGGACGTAGCAGAACCTGAAGTGGTTTATGTTGCTAAAAATAAAAGCCCATTATTAATTGGTTTAGGTGAAGGATTCAATGTTATTTGTAGTGATGCTATGGCGATGATTTCTGAAACTAAAACATTTTTAGAAATAACAGATGGTGAAATCGTAACAGTCAAAGCTGAAGGTGTTACAATTGAAACTCAAACTGGTGAAATAGTTGAACGTGCGCCTTATGAAGCTCAAATTGATGCGGCAGATATGGAAAAAGGAACATACGCTCACTATATGTTAAAAGAAATCGATGAACAACCGGCCGTTATGCGTCGCTTGGTTCAAGAATATACAAATGCTTCTGGTGAATTAGAAGTAGATGAAGAAATCACAAGCAAATTAAATAACAGTGATCGTGTTTATATTGTAGCGTGTGGTACAAGCTGGCATGCAGGCTGGGTTGGTAAAAAATTAATTGAAAACTTAACAGCGACACCAGTTGAGGTGCATGTTGCCAGTGAATTTGCTTATGACATGCCAATTATTTCTGAAAAACCATTCTTTATCTTTATTAGCCAAAGTGGGGAAACTGCAGATAGTCGTCAAGTATTAGTTAAAGTTAATGAATTAGGTTACGATTCAATGACACTAACAAACGTTGCAGGTTCTACTTTATCAAGAGAAGCTCAAACAACTATGTTACTTCATGCAGGACCTGAAATTGCTGTCGCTTCAACTAAAGCTTATACAGCACAAATTGGCGCTCTAGCTATCCTTGCTAAAGTAGCAGGTGTTGCAAATGGAAATGAAAATGCAATGGCATTTGATTTAGTTCATGAGCTTGGTTTAGTTGCCAATGCGATGGAAGTGCTTGTTAATCAAAAAGAAATGATTGCTGAGTTAACAAAAGAAAAATTAAGTACGACACGTAATGCTTTTTATATTGGTCGTGGTTTAGATTACTTCGTATCAATGGAAGCAGCATTAAAACTTAAAGAAATTTCATATATTCAAGCAGAAGGTTTTGCTGCGGGTGAATTAAAACACGGCACAATTGCGTTGATTGAAGAAGGAACACCTGTTATCGGACTTATCACTGAAGAGGTTATGGGAAGTCATACTCGTGGTAACTTGAAAGAAGTAGAAAGTCGCGGGGCAGATACATTAGTTATCTCAATGGAAGGTCTTGAAAAAGAAGGAGATAACATTATCTTACCGAAAATCAATACGCTATTAACACCGTTAGTAAGTGTTATTCCAGTTCAATTATTAGCCTACTATGCAAGTTTACAACGTGGATTAGATGTTGATAAACCGCGTAACTTAGCGAAAAGTGTAACAGTAGAATAAAAAAGTACCCATCTCCATTTTTACGGAGTTGGGTACTTTTTTTATTCTTGGAAATAGTCGGGGTAAGCTTTTATTAATTTATGTTTTTCGTCAATCATCATATGAAGATGTTGTGCTGTCAAAAATTCAGATTCTTCAGGATTTTTTGATTTAAGTGCTTCAAAAATTTGATAGTGTTGTTCTAATATGGTTTGCCATCTTAATTCGACAACTTTTAATCTCAATAGTCTAAATCTGTTTAAATGAGTGTTGTGTGTTTGCATCCAATCCCAAATCTCTTCTTTTCCTACTAAACTATAAAAATATTTATGAAACTCGTCATCTGATATAAAAAATGAAATAGGGTCGTTTTCAATAGCTGCTTTTTTTTGGACGTCAAGAATTTTTTCTAAATTATAAAAGTCATTATCAGTAACTTTTGAGCAACACTCTATCATTACTAATTTCTCTATATGTTCTCTTACGAATCGTGCATTATCAGCGGTGGATAGGTTGATTTTTGATATATAATTACCACTTTGGGCTTTAGTATATAAAAGTTCTTCTCTTCGTAATCTGATAAGTGCTTCACGTATAGGTGTGCGTCCTATTTTTATTTTATCTTCTAGATCTTTTTCAGAGAGTTTCGTTCCTGGGGGGAACGTGCAGTAAATTATTTTTTCTCTGATTTTGGAGTAAGCTTGTTCTTGTAAATTTGAATCTTTATTAGTCATAAAAGCCTCCAATTTATTTTTAATATGAAATAGTCAACACTATTTTACCGTATAAACTAAGAATATAAAAGTGTAAAACCTTCCGAACTAACATACTAGTTATTGAGTTGAAGGGGCATTATTTTAATTAATAAACATAAAAAACATGTTGACTTTGATATGTAAGCGTTATATAGTTATTTTGTAAAGAAAACTAATATGTTAGTTTGGAAGGTGGAAGAGTGATGAAGAATAATAAAAATAGTGAAAGTAGTATCTTTTATCCGGAGTATGATATATCAGGAATGAGAAGTAAAACAAAAGAAGCGCCAACTTGGGTACACTTTGGAGGGGGTAATCTTTTTAGAGCATTTCACGCTGAGATAGCTGATGATTTGTTGGTGAAAGGTCTAACTGATAAGGGTGTTGTTGTAGCGGAAACTTACGATGAAGAAGTTATCGAAAATATATATCACCAATATGATAATAAAATTTTACAGGTAATCATGAAAAGTAATGGAGCATTAGATAAACGATTAATCTCATCGGTTTCCGAAAGTTATTATCTTGCTCCAGATACTACAGGACAAAAAGAACTTAGAACGATTTTTGAGAGTGAAACTTTACAGTTAGTGACTTTTTCAATAACAGAAAAAGCGTATAAATTATCGGATATGAAAGGTAAATTTTTTCCTTTTGTTGAAAAAGATTTAAATAATTTGCCAGAAAAGGCGGAGCATACAATCAGTCAGTTGGTTTATCTAATATTGACTCGTTTTTATAAAAATGGTAAACCATTAGCACTTGTTTCTACAGATAATTTTTCTAGAAATGGACAGATTCTAGAAGATAGTGTTTTGACTATTGCTAATAAATGGCTAGATAATGGATATGTACCGAAAGAGTTTTTAGAATATATAAATAGTTCAATTAGTTTCCCTTGGACTATGATTGATAGAATAAC
The DNA here is from genome assembly GCF_003987565.1 of Vagococcus fessus. GTDB lineage: Bacteria > Bacillota > Bacilli > Lactobacillales > Vagococcaceae > Vagococcus_D > Vagococcus_D fessus. Next base: position 783,961 of record NZ_NGJY01000001.1, on the reverse strand, counting down.
GCCTAATCCTTCTGAAACGGTAGAAGAATTATTAAAAGAAAGCGCAAGCGACTTTGTTGGAATTTTACATTCAAAAAAACATACTAATATAGCACCATTTGTAAATACAGAAGAAACGCATTACTTAGTTATAGAAGATGATTTTCCAAATGGACGACCAAGGTTTGAAGAAGTGGGAGTAATACTTACCGATAGAGAAACTGTTGATAAAGTAGATGCTATGAAAGTAACGACATGTCTAAATCCATTACATACAACATTGGCTATATTTGGTTGTTTATTAGGTTATGATTCTATTTCTGATGAAATGAAAGATTCTGATTTAAGAGAATTGGTAAAAAAAATAGGCTATTCAGAAGGGCTACCAGTAGTTGTTAACCCAGGGATTATTAATCCTAAAGAGTTCATTGATGAAGTTATTGAAACTCGTTTACCTAACAAATATATTCCTGATACTCCACAACGTATCGCGACAGATACCTCTCAAAAAATGGCGATACGTTTTGGTGAGACTTTGAATAAATATAACAGTTCTGAGAAATTAGATGTATCAGATTTAGAATATATTCCATTAACAATTGCAGCATGGTGTCGTTATTTGATGGGAGTAAATGATGAGGGTCAGATATTTGAACCGAGTCCAGATCCTATGCTTACATTTCTTAACGAAGAATTATCTGATTTGAAATTGGGTGATTCTTTATCAGAGGAAAGCGAATTGAGAGTTATCTTAGAAAATGAGTCTATTTTTGGTTGTGATTGTTATGCTATAGGTTTAGGTAAAAAAATAGAAATGTATTTTAATAAAATGATTTCTGGCACAGGAAGTGTTCGAAATACATTGCAAGAATTATTACAAAGCGAGGGTGAAAAGTAAAATGGAAATGACATTTAGATGGTATGGCTCGGATAGTGAAAAGATAACGCTTGAGCAAGTCAAACAAATTCCAGGAGCAAAAGGGATAGTTGGGACATTATTTGATATTCCAGCAGGAGAAGTTTGGCCAAAGGATAAAATTAAAGAATTGAAAGAAGAAATTGAAGCAGCTGGTTTAACTTTAAAAGTTATTGAGAGTGTAAATGTTCATGATGACATAAAAATTGGTTTACCTTCACGTGATAAATATATTGAAAATTATAAAGCGACTATCAGAAATTTAGCTGAATATGGAATAGAAGTGATTTGTTATAATTTTATGCCTATTTTTGATTGGATTAAAACAGATCTAAATTATAAATTGCCTGATGGCTCTTATACATTAGCCTTTGAAGAAGCAGGAATTGATAAAGAACCTGAAGAGATTGTTAAAGAGGTTGAGGCTTCTTCTGGTGGCTATACGCTACCTGGTTGGGAGCCGGAACGTTTGGAACATGTGAAATATCTATTTGAAAGTTATAAAGATGTCAATGAAGAAGTTTTAAGAGCTAATTTTGAATATTTTTTAAAAGCGATTATTCCAACGTGTGAAGAAGTAGGGATGAAAATGGCAGTTCATCCAGATGATCCACCCTATTCAATTTTTAATTTACCTAGAGTAGTTAAAAATAGAGAGGATTTAAATTGGCTTTGTAGTGTGGTTGATAGTCCGGCTAATGGAATTACTTTATGTACAGGGAGTATTGCTGAAGATCCGACAAATGATGTCTATGAAATTATTTCTGAGTTTACGAAACGTGACCGTATTCATTTTGCTCATGTTAGAAATATTTGTTTTACAGAGGGTAGAGACTTTTATGAATCAGCGCATTTATCAACTGAAGGTTCTTTAGATATGTATAGAATTATGAAGGCACTTTATGATAATGGATTTGATGGTTATATAAGACCGGATCACGGTAGAATGATCTGGGGTGAGACAGGGAGACCTGGATATGGTTTATACGATAGAGCATTAGGGATAACGTATCTTAATGGTTTATGGGAAGCGTTAAATAAGAGCTGCTAGAGTTGAAAAAGAAAACTAATAATATATTTTGATTATTGGTTTTTCTTTTCTATTGCATTGAAAGCGTTTCACAACCGATAAGGAGGATGGATTCATGATAAAAAAGAAAGATAATATATCATTAACGACAGCAGTTGGGTTTGGTATGACGGATATAATGGGTGGCGGAGCCTTTACTGTTATTGGTGCATTTATGTTGTATTTTTATACAACATTTGCCGGACTATCAGCTGTTCAAGCAGCTTCAATTATTGGGATTGCAAGAATTGTAGATGCTTTTTCTAGCTTAGTTATAGGAAGTTTAACAGATAATTTTTATAAAACGAAGTTGGGACGTAAATTTGGCCGCCGACATTTCTTTTTATTGATAGGGTCACCACTGATGTTAGTGTATGCCCTTCTTTGGATTCCGAATTTAGGATACTGGTATTATCTAATTACATATCTTGCTTTTGAGATTATTGCAGCTAGTGTGTTGATTCCATGGGAAACCCTCCCTTCAGAAATGACAGATGATTTTGTTGGACGAACTAAATTATCGACTGCAAGAATGATTATTTCGGCTTTAGGTACTTTTTTAGCTACATTTATCCCAGGTCGTTTAATAGCGTATATGGGTGAAGATAAAGCTCATCCTTATTTCGTGAACGGTCTAGTTCTTGCGATTATTTTTGCTGTGTGTGTATTTATTTCTTACAGAACGACTTGGGAAAGAGGTCCTGAAGAAGTTGTTATTGAAGAGAGTAATTTATCCGTAGGAGCTTCATTGAAGAAAGAATTTAAAGATTATATGTCTACTTTAAAAATAAGAGCATTTAGAAAGCACTTAGCGATTTATTTGTTATCATTTACAGGTAAGGATGTTCACAATACCGTATTCATTTTCTTTGCGGTCTATTGCTTAAAAGTATCATCAGTAACTGCAGCAAATTTACTTTCTTTGAGTATTGTAGGAATTCCTGTTACGTTATTTGCAGGGTACTTATTGATTAAAATAGGACCTTCTAGATTATTACAATTAGGTTATTCTATAATGTTACTTATGTTGGGGGCATATTATGTTGTTTATTTAAAACAGCCTGTGAATATGGTATTTACCTTGTATGTCATTGCGTTAGTTTATCAAGTAGGTAGAGCTATTTTAGAGTGCACACCGTGGAATGTTTTTCCTTTTATCCCTGATTTAGATGAGATGGTTACATGTAAGAGACGCGAGGGTTTATTCGCAGCTGTGATGACATTTACACGTAAATCAACAGTTGCAATAGCTACTTTTGTGGTAGGTTTTATTTTAGAAGAAGGTGGTTTTGTGACGGGTGCCACAGTTCAAAGTCCAGAAGCGATTACGACTATTTTGATGACATTTTTATTTGGTACAGGAATTTTACTTGTTCTAGCTATGATTGTTACATTTAGCTTTCATTTGAATAAAGAAACACATCAAGTTGTAGTGGATGAAATTAAAAGATTGAAATCTGGTGGATTAAAATCTGATGTCGCCGATGAAACTAAAAGTATAGTTGAGGATTTGACAGGCTATAAATACGAAAATGTATGGAATGAAAATATTTAAATATATATTAGGAGGGAAAGATATGTTCTTAGATGAAACGTTTCTATTAAAAAACAAAGTTGCACAGAAATTGTACAATGATTATGCTACAAAAATGCCGATTATTGACTATCATTGTCATTTAGATCCTGAGGAGATATATAGTAATCAGAAGTTTGAGAATATAACCGAAGCTTGGTTGGCTGGTGATCATTATAAATGGAGATTAATGCGTGCTAATGGGATATCAGAGGAGTTGATTACTGGTTCAGGTTCTGATTATGATAAGTTCTGTGCATGGGCAGAAACTATTCAAAAGTGTATAGGTAATCCTTTATATGTGTGGACTCACCTAGAATTAAAGAGGATATTTGGTATAGAGGATTTATTGAATAAAAAGAATGCTGATAAGATTTGGAATGAAGCAAACAAGATTATAAAAAATGATAATATGTCCACTAGAGAACTGATAAAAAGATTTGATGTAAAAGTTGTTTGCACTACGGACAATCCCACAAGCGACTTAGAATTTCATAAAAAATTAGCTCACGAAGAATCATCTTTTAAAGTTTATCCAACTTTTAGACCAGATAATTTCATAAATATCGGTTGTGTTAATTTTGTTGACAATATTAAAGAATTGGAGAAAATTTCAGAGAAATCAATAAATAATTACGAGCAACTAGTGGAATCACTTCATCAAAGAATAATATATTTTAATGATAACGGTTGCCGTTTATCCGATCATGGTTTTGGTCATTTTGTTTTTTGTCGAATGAGTAAAAATGAAATTAATTCTATTTTCTCTAAAGTAATGAATTCAGAGGTGATTTCTAATGAGGAAATCCAAGCTTACCAATCACATTTATTAACTGATTTAATGAAATTGTATAATAGATATGGATGGACTGCACAGTTGCATATGCAAGCTTCTAGAAATAACAATAGTAAGATATTTAATTCGTATGGTCCTGATGCGGGTGTAGATGCAATGACCGATGGATGTATTGAATCAAGTCTAGTTGGGTTATTTGATTCGTTGGTAGTGTCAAATGAACTGCCTAAAGTGATTGTCTATTCACTAAATCCTAAAGATTATGAGCCGATTGTTGCTTTAATGGGGTGTTTCCAAGGTGGAGAACCGAGTAAAATTCAGTTTGGATCTGCTTGGTGGTTCAATGATACGTACTCTGGAATGAGACATCAAATGACAGCCTTAGCAGAAGGTGGCGTATTTGCAGACTTTATTGGAATGTTAACAGATTCCAGAAGTTTCTTGTCATACCCAAGACACGAGTATTTTAGAAGGATTTTATGTGAGCTGATTTCGGAATGGGTGCTTCAGGGACAAGTTCCTGAGGATTATGAGCTGCTTGGTGAGGTTGTTGAGTCTATTTGTTATAAAAATGCAACCAAATATTTTGAAGTATAGAGTTAGTTCAATAAAACTTTGAAATATATTTTATTGAAAGAGCATTGTAAAAACTCATTAATTTTTACAATGCTTTTTTTGCTGTTTTCTCTTAGTTATGTCTTGCTAAAAAAAGAGGTCTGGTCTATAATTGGACTATACCACATTGGACTATACCGAAACGGAGATGACAGATTATGAATATTATTAAAGTTAAAGATCAAGCAGAAGGCGGAAAAAAAGCTTTTGAACTTATTCAATCAGCAATGAAAGAGCGCAATGCTAAAGTTTTAGGTTTAGCAACAGGTAGCTCACCGATTACAATGTATGAAGAAATGGTTAAAAGTGATGTTGATTTTTCTGACATGGTTGCTATTAACTTAGATGAATACGTTGGTTTATCAGAAACAGACTCTCAAAGTTACCGTGTTTTCATGAACGAAAACTTATTTAATAAAAAACCTTTCAAAAACTCATATGTTCCAAACGGCATGGCTAAAAATGCTGAAGAAGAGTGTGAGCGTTATGATAGCATTATTGAAGAAAATCCTATTGATTTACAAATTTTAGGAATTGGAACAAATGGTCATATTGGGTTTAACGAACCAGGGACACCATTTGATTCATTGACACGTAAAGTGGATTTAGTAGAGTCAACTATTGAGTCAAATAAACGTTTCTTTGAGAAAAAAGAAGATGTTCCAACTCAAGCTTACTCAATGGGAATTGGTTCTATCATGAAAGCGAAAGAAATTGTTTTAGTTGCTTATGGTGAGTCAAAAGTTAATGCCTTAAAAGGAATGATTGAAGGCGAAATGACTGAAGATTGTCCAGCGAGTGCGTTACAAAAACACCCTAACGTAACAGTAATTGCGGATGAAGCTGCTTTAGCAGGTTTATCTTCTTTATAATATGTCACGAATCAAACAGACCTTGTCATTTAATTGGCAAGGTTTTTTTTAGTTTGTCTGTAACATATGTTTAAAATCATAGTTTTTACTAGTGATGTTTGGTAAAATGAAAGAGAATTTGATACTTTTATGAAAGTATGAAAGAGCTGGAAAGGACGATGAATGATGTTAATGTCAGAGTTAATAGAAGAGTTTATTTCATTAGCAATTAAAACAGGAGGCTGGATGGTACTCGACCGCCTGTATTTAAAAAATAAAATAGTTGGAATTATTGGTGAAGAAACGCTAGAGGAGTTGTCTCAACAGACAGTAGAAGAGCCTGTAGAAGATGCGTTAACAGCACTTGTAAAAGTTGTTTCAGAATTCAAAAAATTAGAAGCTGGTCAATCTAAAGAATTAGAAACGCAATTAGCGGATAGTTTAACACCACCTCCGTCAGTGGTAAACGCCTTGTTTGCTCAGCGTTATGAGAAAGATCCAGACGATGCTACTCGTTATTTCGCGGAAGTTAACGAGGTTAATCATTTCGTTGCAGCAGTAAAAGAACCTATTGTCGAAGAGAATCTTCTTGTTTGGGATAGTTCTATTAGTTTATCAGATGCAACTGAGGAAAAAGAACGTTGTCCATTATGTATGTCTAATGAAGGCTTTGAAGGGGACAGTAAAACAGAAAATCGTCAAACGCAACGTCTCATTCGTATGAATTTATTAGGAGAAACATGGAATTATCAATTTGAAAGAAACCCGTTATTTGAGCAACAGGCTTATTTTTCATCAGAAAACCATCAAGAGATGACATATGGTAAGGATAGAATTGAAAAACTAGTAACGCTTAGTGATATATTCCCACATTATTTTATAGGTGAAACGGGTGGTATGACGCCTAGTGGTTCTGCTGCAGAAAGTATTGAGCATGCGTCATTTTACGGAGCGATTGGTCAAACACTTTTGAGTAAAGCTGCAGTGAAGCAAACGAGAAAGATGAGCTTGTTTACTTCGATTGAGCTAGAAGAGTTAGAGTGGGCTATTCCAGCAATTAGGTTAGTTGGGAAAGATAAGACAGCATTAATCCAAGCGGCACATTTTGTAGAGGCTTTAGTTTTAAAACAAGTGGTAGTTTCTTCAAGTGACGATAGAGAGTATGGCTTACCGTTAGTGATTGAAAAGACGGATAAAGGGTATGTTTTAACTTTAGTGTTACTCAATCCAAGCGTGTTGTCAGAAACAAGTTTAGATTTCTGGGAAATTATTGGGTGTGTGAATGTGACGAAAGAATCATCTAAAGAAGAAACATTGAAACAAGTCACAGCACTATATGAGTTAGTATCACAAGGGATAAATACAGCTGATTATTTAGTTGGATTATAATAAAGCGTCAGCACAAAAGTGAGGAAAATTAAAATGAAAGTATTAGCGATAGATACAGCCAATCAAGGGTTGGGTGTGGCTTTAGTAGAAGATGGTAAAGTTATCGGTAATTATTTAGGAATGGCGAGTAAAAATCATAGTGTGACATTAATGCCTGCTATTGATTTTGTGATGAAAGCTAATAAATGGTCACCTAAAGAGTTAGATAGAATTGTTGTAGCTAAAGGACCAGGGTCTTATACAGGACTAAGGATTGGCGTAACGACAGCCAAAACATTAGCTTGGACATTGGGGATTGATTTAGTTGGTGTCTCAAGTTTGGCAGCAGTGGCAAGCAATTCAAAAGGATATGAAGGGGTTATCGTTCCATTGTTTGATGCTAGACGATTGAACGTATACACAGGAGCTTATAAATGGGTGAACGGTCAACTTGAAACGATTATAGAAGACCGCCATAGCTCGTTAGACAATTGGTTGGATAGTTTAATAGCACAATTTTCAGATGAAACGATTCGTTTTGTCGGAACAGATGCTGTTATTTTTGAAGAGATGATAAAAGAAAAATTACCTAAAGCGGAGTTTGTTTCTGCAGGTGGTGTAAATGAAGTCAATGCCAGTTCTCTAGCTTTATTAGGCCAAGAGATGGAACCGGTAGACTCTATAGAAGCCTTTGTACCTATTTATTTGAAAAAGGTAGAAGCAGAAGAAAAATGGCTTGAGAAAAATGAAGAAACAGGAAGTAACTATGTCGAAAAAATCACCTATACTAGCTAAAGTAAAAGGGAAGCTTCCTAAAAGAATGACTTATCCTGAAAAAAAAGTAGAGATAAAAGAAGAAGCGTATTATTTAAGGGAAGTTCGTTACATTGATATTAAGCAATTGATAAAGATTGAGAAAAAAGTATATAACGGTGAAGTACCATGGGGACGAACGGCTTTCTTAAGCGAAATGAACGGCTCAATTCCCGTGCTATATTTAGTTGTCGAACGTGAAAAAGAGTGTGTGGCATTTTTATCAGCACGTTTTGAAAATGGTGACGGTCATATTTCTAATCTGATTGTTGATCCAGAGTTTCAAGGTAAAGGGTTAGGTTTGTTATTGCTTACAGAATTAAAAAGAATGGCGATTAAACATGGGTACACCTCGCTATCTTTAGAAGTGAGGGTAAGTAATTTAGATGCCAAACGCATTTACCGAAAATTCGGATTTGAATCAAAAGCGATAAAGAAGGAATACTATTATAAGGATAAAGAAGATGCACTAGAGATGCTTTATCTTTTTGAGGATAAAAAAAATGATAAAAAGAAAAAAAGCGTATGAATATAATGAGTTAGCCAAAGCGTTAGTTTTGATAAGTGAAACTTCATATCAGTCAGGCTCTCCTTGGAAAGAAAAACAATTTTTCGAGGATCTAACGCAGGACTCAAGTGAGTATTTAATAGTAGAAGAAGTGGGCGAGATTACTGCCTATCTTGCTTTTCATATTTTATTTGATGAGATTGAAATTATTAATTTAGCAGTCTTATCTAATAAGAAGCGAAAAGGATATGCAAAATTAATGCTTAACGAGCTTATAGGCTATGCAAAAGAAGAAACGTGTCATGCTATTTTTCTTGAGGTCAGAGAAAGTAATGAGCCGGCACGACAGCTTTATATGAAAAATGGCTTTATCCAAACGGGAAAGCGTAAAAATTATTATCACTACCCACTTGAAGATGCTATTTTGATGATGTTAGAGTTAAATTAAAGTTGAAAGGGATGCTACTGTGGAAGAAAAAAAATATATATTAGCAATTGAAAGTAGTTGTGATGAAACCAGTGTAGCTGTTGTTTCGTTAGAAAATGACTTAGTATCCAATGTTGTAGCGTCACAAATATTAAGCCATAAACGTTTTGGTGGGGTTGTACCTGAAGTTGCAAGTCGCCATCATGTTGAACAAATTATAAGTTGTATGGAAGAAGCGATGACGGCAGCGTCAGTAACAGTAGCTGATTTAGAAGCGGTAGCTGTAACAGAAGGTCCCGGACTTGTCGGTGCGCTTTTAATTGGAATTAGCGCAGCTAAAGCTTTTGCGTGGGCCAATGATTTACCGTTAATTCCAGTTAACCATATGGCGGGGCATATTTATGCAGCGAGCTATGTGAAGCCATTAGAATTTCCGTTGATGGCATTATTAGTTAGTGGAGGACATACTGAACTCGTTTATATGCCAGAACATGGCGAGTATAAAATTATTGGTGAAACCAGAGATGATGCAGCAGGAGAGGCTTACGATAAAGTAGGGCGTGTACTAGGATTGGATTACCCCTCAGGTAAAGAAATTGATGAGTTAGCCCACCAAGGGAACGACACGTTTAATTTCCCGAGAGCTATGATAAAAGAAGATAATTTAGACTTTAGTTTTAGTGGTCTAAAGAGTGCCTTTATTAATACTGTTCATAATGCAGAACAAAAGAATGAAATATTAGATAGGTTGGATTTAGCAGCAAGTTTCCAAGCTAGTGTTGTAGAGGTCTTAAAAAAGAAAACATTAGACGCTTGTACGGAATACCCTGTTAAACAATTAGTTGTTGCCGGTGGTGTCGCAGCGAATAAAGGTCTACGCCAAGGTTTGACAGATGCTTTTGCGAAAAGCTTCCCTGATGTTGAATTAATTATCCCACCGCTTAATTTATGTGGAGATAATGCAGGGATGATTGGGGCAGCAGCACTTGTAGAATACAAAAAAAATAACTTAGCAGGTTGGGATTTAAACGGAAATCCAGGTTTAAGTTTATAGAAGGAACAAGTTAGACTTAGATAATCATAAGTTTAGCTTGTTTTTTTTATAAATACGTTATATAATATCATAGGTATTGAAAATATCGATACTAAAACCACATCTTAAGGGATCGGTGAAGCGGTGCTTGCTTGCAAGTTCTTGACCAGTTGAACTTAAGAGAGGAAATCTAAAAACCAAATGGAGGAAACAAAAATGGCAGTAATCTCAATGAAACAATTGTTAGAAGCCGGCGTTCACTTTGGACACCAAACTCGTCGCTGGAACCCGAAAATGAAGAAATATATCTTCACAGAAAGAAATGGTATCTACATCATCGACTTACAAAAAACTGTACGTCTTGCTGATGATGCTTACAACTACATGAAGAAAGTCGCTGAAGATGGCGGCGTTGCTTTATTCGTAGGAACTAAAAAACAAGCTCAAGAAGCTGTTAAAGAAGAAGCTACTCGCGCTGGTCAATACTATGTAAACCACCGTTGGTTAGGTGGAACTTTAACTAACTGGGATACTATCCAAAAACGTATCGCTCGCTTAAAAGAAATCAACAAAATGGAAGAAGATGGCGTATTCGACTTACTTCCTAAAAAAGAAGTTGCTGGTTTAAACAAACAACGCGAACGTCTTGAAAAATTCTTAGGTGGTATCGCTGATATGCCAAGAATTCCAGATGTTATGTTCATCGTTGATCCTCGTAAAGAGCGTATTGCAGTTCAAGAAGCTCAAAAATTAAACATTCCAATCGTTGCTATGGTTGATACTAACTGTGATCCAGATGAGATCGATGTTGTTATCCCATCAAATGACGATGCAATTCGTGCAGTTAAATTAATTGCTGGAAAAATGGCTGATGCTTTCATCGAAGGAAACCAAGGTGAAGATCAAGTTGTTGAAGAAACTTTCGCAGCAGATAAAGCTGAAGATACTACTTCAATCGAAGAAATCGTTGAAGTTGTTGAAGGCGACAACGCTTAATAAGCTTTTTAATAATCTTTAAACTTGAGACTGTCTCAAAGGCTATTGATCGGTTGGCGAAAATAAGTAGCCTAGACTTCCTTTGAGGCAGTTTTTTTAAACAAATATAACTAGACACATCTATAATTAGGAGGAAATAATATTATGAAAATTACAGCTGCTATGGTTAAAGAATTACGCGACGCTACAGGCGTTGGTATGATGGACGCTAAAAAAGCATTAGTTGAAGTTGATGGAGATATGGATAAAGCCGTTGACTTTTTAAGAGAAAAAGGATTAGCAAAAGCTGCTAACAAAGGCGACAGAATCGCTGCTGAAGGTTTAGCTAACGTACACGTTGCAGGAAATACTGCTGCTATCGTTGAAGTTAACTCAGAAACTGACTTCGTATCTAAAAATGATATGTTCGTTGATTTAGTTGCTAAAATCGCTAAATTAGTTGCTGAAAACAAACCAGCAAACATGGAAGAAGCTTTAGCTATCACAACTGAAAACGGAACTATCGAAAAAGAATGTTTAGAAGCTACTACTGTTATCGGTGAAAAAATTAGCTTCCGTCGTTTCGAATTAGTTGAAAAAACTGATAACCAAGCATTCGGTGCTTACTTACACATGGGTGGACGTATTGCTGTTCTTACAACAATCGACGGTACTACTGACGAAGCTATGGCGAAAGATATCGCTATGCACGTTGCAGCTATCAACCCTCGTTATGTTTCTAAAGATCAAGTATCTGCAGAAGAATTAGAACATGAAAAAACAGTTCTTACTGAACAAGCTTTAAATGAAGGCAAACCAGCTAACATTGTTGAGAAAATGGTTGTTGGACGTATGCAAAAATTCTTAGCAGAAATCTGTTTAGTAGACCAACCATTTGTTAAAGATCCAGACTTAACAGTTGCTAAATTTGCTGCAACTAAAGATGCTACAGTTAAATCATTCATTCGTTTTGAAGTAGGCGAAGGTATGGAAAAACGTGAAGAAAACTTTGCGGAAGAAGTAGCTAACCAAATGAAATAATCAAACTGTCTCAACTTTTTGAGAGGGTTGGGAACGCAATTACGTGTTAATTGCGCTCCCTTTTTTTAGGCAAAATCAGACTTTTTAGACTGATAGCACTTAATAGCTGTGTTAAAATGACTATAGGATCATAAATGGAGGGAATAGAGATGGAACAACCTAAATATAAACGCATTATTTTAAAAGTGAGTGGAGAAGCTCTTGCTGGAGAGGCTGGCTTCGGTATTAAACCGCCAGTTATTGAAGAAATTGTGAAAGAAATTAAAGAAGTTCATGATTTAGGTGTAGAAATCGCTATTGTTGTTGGTGGAGGAAACATTTGGCGTGGAACTATCGGTGAAGAAATGGGTATGGAACGTGCACAAGCTGACTATATGGGAATGCTTGCGACAGTTATGAATGCTCTAGCTTTACAAGATACGTTAGAAAATATTGGGGTTGGCACTCGTGTTCAATCATCAATCGAAATGCGTCAAATTGCTGAACCTTATATTCGTCGTCGTGCAGTACGTCACCTTGAAAAAGGCCGTGTTGTTATCTTCGCAGCGGGTACAGGTAACCCTTACTTCTCAACAGACACAACAGCAGCTCTAAGAGCAGCTGAAATCGAAGCTGATGTTATTTTGATGGCTAAAAATAATGTTGATGGTGTCTACTCAGCTGATCCTAAAGTGGATTCAGAAGCAACTAAATTTGAAGAATTAACTCATTTAGATGTTATCTCAAAAGGGTTACAAGTTATGGATTCAACAGCAAGTTCACTAAGTATGGACAATGATATTCCACTTGTTGTCTTCAACTTAAATGAGCCTGGCAATATTAAACGAGTTTGTTTAGGTGAAAACATCGGAACAACCGTAAGGGGGAAATAAAATGGCAAAAGAAATTTTAGCATCAGCTAAAGAGAGAATGACTAAAGCGGAAGACAGCTTACGTCGTGAATTAGGTCAAATACGTGCAGGACGCGCTAACGCTAGTCTTTTAGATCGTATTCAAGTAGATTATTATGGTGCTCCAACTCCGTTAAACGCTATTGCATCAATTAATGTACCAGAAGCTCGCGTATTAATGATTACACCGTTTGACAAAACAGCTTTAGAAAATATTGAAAAAGCTATTATGGCATCTGATATTGGAATTAGTCCAGCTAATGATGGTAATGTTATTCGTTTAGTTATTCCTCAATTAACTGAAGAGCGTCGTAAAGACTTAGCTAAAGAAGTTGGGAAATATGCTGAATCAGCTAAAGTAGCTGTTCGTAACATTCGTCGTGATGCAATTGACGACCTTAAGAAAAAAGAAAAAGCTAAAGAAATTTCTGAAGATGAGTTACGTGTATTTGAAAAAGAAGTTCAAACTTTAACAGATAACAGTACAAAATCTATTGATGACATTACATCTGAAAAAGAAAAAGAATTATTAGACGTATAATCAAAAGAGCCGTGTGAGCGGCTCTTTTTTTATTTTTACTTTATAAAGCTTAAAAAACAGTTAATATGTCATTTATATGTAAAAATAACTCCAATTAATAGGACTTTTTAAGTAGTTTTTGCTACAATAAACCATAGAAAGAAATGTTTAAAGGGAGGCAGACAATGTTTCGTTTATTTCCACAAAAAGAGAAATATCAACAAGGAACAAAAGAATGGTCGTTTGATACGAACGGACCAATTCCACAACATATAGCTGTAATTATGGATGGTAATGGCAGATGGGCTCAAAATAGACGTTTACCTCGTGTAGCAGGACATAAAGAAGGTATGAATAATGTCAAAAAAATAACGAAACAAGCAAGCCGATTGGGAGTTAAAGTATTAACACTGTATGCTTTTTCAACTGAAAATTGGAAGAGACCCACTGAAGAAGTGGATTTTTTAATGCAGTTGCCAGTGGATTTCTTTGATACATTTGTTCCAGAGTTAGTTGAGGAAAATGTAAGAGTAGAAGTCATGGGGTATACCGAGTATTTACCGGAGCATACGCAAAAAGCTATTCAAGACGCAAAGGAACAGACAAAAGAAAATACAGGTATGGTTTTAAATTTTGCGCTTAATTATGGAAGTCGAGCTGAAATTTTAACGGCGGTAAATAAAGCTGTTCAGGATGTAAAATCCGGTGTAATCGATGGAGAAATAACAGAAGAAATGTTATCAGGTTATATGATGACGGCAGATTTGGGTACAGATTTACAAGACCCGGATTTATTAATCCGAACAAGTGGTGAAGAGCGCATAAGTAACTTCCTGTTATGGCAAATTGCGTATAGTGAGTTATTCTTTACAGATGCTTATTGGCCTGATTTTGATAGCGATCATTTTGAAGAAGCATTGGCTTCGTATCAAAAAAGAAATCGTCGTTTTGGTGGATTAGACGAATCCAAATAGATAGAAATTAAAAGAAGTAGTAGAGAGGAAGTTACAGTCAAATGAAGCAACGTGTTATTACAGCAATTATTGCTCTGATTTTATTCATTCCAGTTATTATTTTTGGAGGATGGGCAATTGAAATAACAGCAACTGTATTAGCTGTTATTGGAGTGTATGAGTTATTTAGAATGAAAGGTATCGAATTCAAAAGTATCGAAGGGGTTCTAGCTAGTTTAGCAACAATAGCTTTAGTATTTCCAATTCATAAGTATTTAGGATTTATTCCAGAAGGTACAGATGTACTGAGCATTTTTTATATTTTAATTATGGGATTTTTAGCGTTAACAGTTTTTTCAAAAAATACGTATTCAATTGAGCAAGCCGCATTTCCAGCTTTAGTCACATTATATGTCGGCATGGGCTTTAAATATTTCTTACTAGCACGTGGTGAAGGTCCAAGTCTTGTTATTTTAATGTTTGGTTTAATGGTAGTTTGGACAACGGATATTGGGGCGTATATGTTTGGTAGAGCATTTGGTAAGAATAAATTAGCGCCAAACGTTTCTCCTAATAAAACATTAGAAGGTTCTGCCGGTGGCATTTTAAGTGCAGTTGTTTTTGCTTTAATTTACTTGAATTTTTATCCAGCACAAGAGTATTTTGGTTTTAATTTAGTAACAATGATTATTTTTACTATTATTTTCTCAATGGTTGGGCAGTTCGGTGACCTTGTAGAATCAGCCTATAAACGTCATTTTGGTGTTAAAGACTCTGGAAAAATTTTACCAGGTCACGGTGGTATTTTAGATCGATTTGATAGTATGTTATTTGTATTCCCGGTTATGCATATATTAGGATTATTTTAATAAAAAGGTTCAACTTGCATTCTAGCGAGTTGACCTTTTTTAGTTGTAAAAACTATTTATGCTCTTAAATAAAAGAATTTTGGCGGTTCTAGTAATTTATGTTAAAATGATGGGAGGTACACTATTATGTAAGTGGTATCTTTAAAATTAAATAAATGTGGAAACACATGAAGTCATCCTAAGAAAGTGGGGAGTGTGATAGATAGTGATTAAAACAATACTGACCTTCTTATTTGTATTCTGTGTTATCGTTATAATACATGAGTTAGGTCACTTTATATTTGCAAAACGTTCAGGAATTTTAGTTCGCGAATTTTCTGTAGGTATGGGTCCAAAGTTATTCTCACATCAAGGTAAAGATGGGACTACGTATACAGTGCGTATGATTCCAATGGGCGGTTATGTTAGAATGGCTGGTTTGGGTGAAGAAGAGGTTGAAATAAGACCAGGACAACCTATTT
This sequence comes from Vagococcus fessus, assembly GCF_003987565.1. GTDB lineage: Bacteria > Bacillota > Bacilli > Lactobacillales > Vagococcaceae > Vagococcus_D > Vagococcus_D fessus. The sequence goes on along the minus strand of NZ_NGJY01000001.1, from coordinate 768,304 downwards.
CAGTAGAATTGGATAAAGATAATGTGGTGACGCGACTTAACACAAGTACGAAAGTTCAATTAACCAACAGTGTACCAATGGAAGTGATTCGTTACGACTTAGAAAATGAGTTATACGTAACTGGCTATTTGTATGGGGATATTGAGCAAGAAACACGTTACACGGTCAATCATGATGCAACGATTATTGAAGAGGATGGTACAGAAGTTAGAATAGCACCGACAGACGTGCAGTTTCAGTCAGCTAAATTGTGGCAGCGTGCACTAACAAACTTTGCCGGACCATTATTCAATTTTATTCTAACGTTTGTTGTTTTTACGATTGTATTATTTATGCAAGGTGGAGTTAAGCAACCTGATATGAGTAGTGTAATCGGTGGCGTTGAAAAGGGTGGCATTGCTGAAAAAGCAGGTATAGAACCTGGAGATAAAATTATTGAAATTGGTGGAAAAACCATTTCTGATTTTGATGCGATTGGTACTGAATTAACAGCACACAAAAATGAAGAAGTAACGGTTATATTAGATCGTGACGGCAAGGAAAAAGAGGTCACTCTTAAACCTAAGGCTAAAGAGCTTGAAGATGGTACGAAACGAGTTATGATAGGTATTACTTCAGGGACTACTTTTACTAAGCTAACTTTTATTGAGAAGTTAAAATCAGCTGCTAAACAAACGCTTATCAGTGCCACTGTCATTTTTGTAGCACTTAAAGATTTGATTATGGGATTCAGCTTAAATAAACTTGGAGGACCTGTTATGATTTTCCAAGTATCGTCGCAAGTTGCCAATGAAGGAATGATAATGATTTTAAACTTCATGGGTATGCTGAGTGTCAACTTGGGTATTATGAATTTATTACCTATTCCGGCATTAGACGGTGGAAAGCTATTGCTTAATTTATATGAAGCGATTAGAAGAAAACCATTGAGTCCTGAAAGCGAGGGGAAGATCACATTAGTTGGTTTTGCTTTCATGATGATTTTAATGATTTTAGTAACATGGAACGATATCATGCGCTTCTTTTTTAGATAACTAAATAGAAGCTTAAAATAAGGGAGATTATAAAATGAAACAATCAAAAATGTTAATTCCAACATTAAGAGAGACACCAAATGATGCTGAAATCGTAAGTCATCAAATGTTATTACGTGCGGGGTATATCCGCCAAGTTACAAGTGGAGTATATAGTTATTTACCACTTGCTTACCGTGTGTTAGAAAAAATTAAAAAAATCATGCAAGAAGAATTCGAAGCAATCGATGCTACAGAAATGTTAATGCCAGCTTTAGTTCCTGCTGATTTATGGAGAGAATCTGGTCGTTATGAAACATATGGCCCATTACTAATGAAATTACAAGACCGTCATGGACGTGATTTCTTATTAGGACCAACACATGAAGAAACATTTACTGATTTAATTAAAAATGAAATCAGTTCATACAAACGTTTACCATTATCGTTATACCAAATTCAAACTAAATACCGTGATGAAAAACGTCCTCGTTCAGGTTTATTACGTGGTCGCGAATTCATAATGAAAGATGGCTATTCATTCCATGGCTCAGAAGAATGTTTAGATAAAGGCTATCATTTATATGAATCAGCTTACTACCGTATTTTTGAACGTTGTGGTTTAGAGTTCCGCGCAATCATCGGAGACGGTGGGGCTATGGGTGGTAGTGACTCTAAAGAATTTATGGCGATTGCTGAAGTTGGAGAAGATACAATTTGTTATTCTACAGAAGGCGACTATGCTGCTAACTTAGAAATGGCAACTAGTCTTTATACTCCTAAAAATTCACATGCTACGGTTTTAGATTTAGAAAAAGTAGCAACACCAGATGTTGAATCAATTGAAGATGTTGCAAACTTCTTATCAATCGATGCTTCAACAATTATTAAATCAGTATTATTCATGGCAGATGAAGAGCCTGTTATGGTATTAGTTCGTGGTGACCACGAGGTAAATGATGTTAAACTTAAAAACTATCTGAAAGCTGATTTCTTAGAACCAGCAACACCAGAAGAAGCAGCAAAATATTTTGATGCAGCATTCGGTTCTCTTGGACCAGTTAATGCACCAGAAGAAGTTAAGATTTATGCTGATTTATATATCCAAGATATGGAAAATGCTGTCGTTGGGGCTAATGAAACAGGTTTCCATTTATTAAATGCTAATAAAGGCCGCGACTTTGAACCGATTGCTTATGAAGATTTCCGTGTTGTTCAAGAAGGAGATATTTCTCCTGATGGCGAAGGCACTCTTAAATTTACAAAAGGGATTGAAATTGGTCATATCTTTAAACTAGGAACACGCTACAGTGAAGCAATGGGTGCTACAGTGTTAGATGAAAATGGACGAGATACTCCAGTTATCATGGGTTGTTATGGTATTGGTGTGAGTCGTTTAGTTTCAGCTATGGTTGAACAAAATGCAGATGAAAATGGAATGAACTGGCCAAAAGGCTTAGCGCCATTTGATGTTCATATCGTACCAGTTAACGTTAAAGATGAGGCTCAAGTTACACTTGCAGCTGAAATTGAAGGCTTAATGGAAGCTGAAGGTTATGACGTATTAGTAGACGACCGTAAAGAGCGTGCTGGTGTTAAATTTACAGATGCTGATTTAATCGGTTTACCAATCCGTATTACAGTTGGTAAAAAAGCAGCAGAAGATATTGTCGAAGTTAAAATCCGTAAAACAGGTGAAACATTAGAAGTCAAGAAAGATGAGATTGCAAGTACATTAAGTATTTTATTAAATCCTTCAGAAGACTAATCTTTCGATAAACGAAGAAGTGAGGCGGTCAGCGTTGTTAAAGCTTGGCTGTCTCTTTCTTTTGACTGAAGAAAAGGAGGAGTCTATATGTCATTAAATCCAACAGAATTATTTGAAAAACTTTTAGACCAAATGGGTTTAGAAGATACATTCCGAAATCAGCCAGTCCTCTTAAATGGAAAAGTTGAAAAAGTAGTGGTTCATAAAGTCAGTCGATGTTGGGATTTTTATTTAAAATTTGACACGATTTTACCAGCCAATTTATACCGTTTAATGACTCAACGACTTGAAATGGCGTTTAAAGATATTGCGAAAGTTAGAATGACGATTGCCAGTGATCAAACCACCGTTACTGAAGAAGAAATTCAAAACTATTGGGATTTAAGTATCGAGGCATCAAATTGTAATCGCTCAGTGGTTGATAGTGCGTTAAGAGGACAAGTCCCTCTTTATAAAGAAGGTAAAGTTGTTTTATTAGTGGAAAATGAAGGTGTTATTGATTATTTGAAACAGCAATATTTACCTGCTGTAGAGGATGCGTATCTTTCATTTGGTTTTCCAAAAATAAAAATAATTCCTGAACTTAATTTAGCTCAAGCAGAGGCCAATAAAGAAGCCTTTATGGCACGTCAGCAAGAGCAACAGGAACGCATGATGGCTGAAGCTGCAGCTGCCATGGAAAAAAATGAACAAATGAAACAAAAGAAAAAGAGTGAACCGGCAGCACTTGACGGTCCAATTCAAATGGGTAAACCTATTAATCCTAGTGAAATGATTATGTCAATGGCCGATATAACAGAAGAGGAACGCAGTGTTGTTATTGAAGGTTATGTCTTTGATGTTGAGGTGCGTGATTTACGTTCAGGACGTCAAATCTTAACAGTTAAAATTACTGATTATACCTCATCATTCTCAGTGAAGAAATTCTCAAATGGTGAAAAAGATGAAGCTATATTTGCAGCTATCAAAAAAGGAATGTGGCTAAAAGTTCGTGGTGGTATTCAAGAAGATACCTATGCGAGAGATTTAGTTTTGAATGCTAGAGATATGATGGAAGTTCATAAAAAAGGTCGTGTAGATACCGCTCCAGCTGATAGCAAACGTGTTGAATTACACATGCATACTAACATGAGTACAATGGATGCGATAACAGGTGCTACTGACTTAGTCGCTCAAGCTGCTAAATGGGGAATGCCTGCTGTTGCAATAACTGACCATTACGGTGCTCAAAGTTTCCCAGATGCACATGGAGCTGGGAAAAAACATGGCGTTAAAATTTTATATGGTATTGAAGCTAATGTAGTAGATGATGGTGTACCGATTGCCTACAATCCTCGTCATTTGTCTTTAACGGACTCGACTTATATTGTATTTGACGTTGAGACGACAGGATTATCTGCCGTTTATGATACGATAATTGAGTTAGCCGCAGTTAAGATGCATAAAGGAAATGTTATTGAAACATTTGAAGAGTTTATTGACCCAGGACATCCTCTTTCTCAAACAACAATTAATTTAACTGGTATTACTGATGATATGGTACGCGGTTCGAAATCAGAAGAGGAAGTATTGAGACTATTTAAAGAGTTTTGTGGCGATGATATTTTAGTAGCCCACAATGCTAGCTTTGATATGGGCTTCTTAAATACCAGTTATGAAAAATACGATATAGAAGAAGCTCCTAATTCAGTGATTGATACCCTTGAATTATCCCGTTTTTTACACCCCGAGTGGAAAAGCCATCGTTTAAATACGTTAGCTAAGAAATATGGTGTTAATTTGGAACAACATCACCGTGCGATTTATGATTCAGAAACAACAGGACATTTGTGTTGGATATTCTTGAAAAAAGCACAAGAAGAGCATGGTATTACATATCATGATGAGTTAAATGAGCATATTGGTGAAGGCGACTCTTATAAACGTGCGCGTCCTTTCCATGCGACTATTATGGCGACAACTCAAGCAGGGCTTAAAAATCTATTTAAACTAATTTCAATGTCTAATATTGATTATTATTATAGAACACCTCGTATTCCTCGTTCGCAATTATCGAAATTACGTGAGGGCTTAGTTGTAGGTTCGGCATGTAGTGGTGGTGAAATTTTTGAAGCGATGATGCAAAAAGGGGTAGAAGAAGCCAAGAAACGAGCTAAGTTCTATGATTATATTGAAATTATGCCTAAGCCAGTCTATGCTCCGCTTATTGAGCAAGAATTGGTTAAAAATGAGCATGATTTAGAAGAGATTATAACAAACTTAATTAAGATTGCTGATGAACTTGAGAAACCGGTTGTGGCAACAGGGAATGTTCATTACTTAAATGAAACAGATGGTATTTATCGTAAGATTCTTGTGAATTCATTAGGTGGAGCTAGTCCTTTAAACCGTCATAGTTTACCTGAAGTTCACTTTAGAACAACGAATGAAATGTTAGATGAGTTTGCATTCTTGGGTGAGGAAGAAGCCAAGCGTGTTGTTGTAACGAATACACAATTAGTAGCGAGTTGGTTTGACGAAATCACCCCAGTTAAAGATGACTTGTACACGCCGAAGATTGAAGGAGCGGAACAAGAAATTACAGATTTGAGTTACAATGAAGCGAAAAAACTATATGGTGACCCACTACCAGATATCGTTGAGAAGCGATTGAAAAAAGAATTGGATAGTATTATCGGGAATGGGTTCTCGGTTATCTATCTAATTTCTCAAAAACTTGTTCATAAGAGTTTAGAAGATGGTTATTTAGTAGGGTCTCGTGGTTCGGTTGGGTCTAGTTTTGTTGCGACGATGACCGGGATCACAGAGGTCAATCCTTTAGCTCCTCATTATAGATGTCCAGATTGTCAATATACTGAATTCTTTGAAGATGGTTCGGTTGGGTCAGGATTTGATTTACCAGAAAAACCTTGTCCTGAATGTGGTGCTCGTTTATTTAAAGACGGACATGATATTCCATTTGAGACCTTCCTTGGTTTCCACGGGGATAAAGTACCCGATATTGATTTAAACTTCTCGGGAGATTATCAAGCAGAAGCGCATAACTATACAAAAGTATTGTTTGGTGAGGAATATGTTTACCGTGCAGGAACAATCGGTACAGTAGCTGATAAAACGGCTTATGGTTTTGTAAAGGGGTATGAACGTGATAATAACCTCAACTTTAGAAATGCTGAAATCGACCGTTTGGCAAAAGGATCTACTGGTGTTAAAAGAACGACTGGACAGCATCCAGGGGGGATTATTGTTATTCCTGATTATATGGATGTTTATGATTTTTCACCAATTCAATTCCCTGCAGATGACCAAAATTCTGAGTGGAAAACAACCCATTTTGACTTCCATTCGATTCATGATAATGTATTAAAACTTGATATCTTAGGTCACGATGATCCGACGGTTATTAGAATGCTGCAAGATTTATCAGGGATTGATCCTAAAACAATCCCAACAGATGATCCAGAAGTAATGAAAATATTCTCAGGCCCACAAGTACTTGGTGTAGAACCAGATCAGATATACTCTAAGACAGGGTCTTTAGGTATTCCAGAATTTGGAACACATTTTGTACGTGGAATGTTAGAACAAACGCACCCTACAACATTTGCTGAGTTACTACAAATTTCAGGACTGTCACATGGTACTGACGTATGGCTTGGTAATGCTGAAGAATTAATTAGTAAAGGTCAAACGACATTAGCAGAAGTAATCGGCTGTCGTGATGATATCATGGTTTATTTGATTCATAATGGCTTAGAAGATGGCCTTGCCTTTAAGATTATGGAGAGTGTGCGTAAAGGGAAAGGTATTCCTGATGATTGGCAAAAAGAAATGCGAGATGTTGGGATTGCGGAATGGTATATTGAATCATGTTTGAAAATCAAGTACATGTTCCCGAAAGCCCATGCGGCAGCCTATGTTTTAATGGCATTACGTGTCGCTTATTTCAAAGTTTACTATCCAATTCTTTATTACGCAGCGTATTTCTCAGTACGTGCAGATGATTTCGATTTAGTGGCGATGTCCAAAGGGAAAGAGGCAGTCAAAGCTCAAATGAAAGAAATCAAAGATAAAGGCCGAGAAGCGTCTACTAAAGAGAAAAATTTACTTACCGTATTGGAATTATGTAATGAAATGTTAGAGCGTGGGTACACGTTCCAAATGATTGATTTGTATAAATCAGATGCAGAGAATTTTGTAATCGAAGGCAATTCATTAATAGCGCCATTTAGAGCTGTTCCTGGTTTGGGGAATAACGTGGCGAAACAGATAATGGTAGCAAGAGAAGAACAAGAATTCTTATCTAAAGAGGATTTAGCGACTCGTGGTAAAGTATCGAAAACCTTAATTGAATACATGACAGATAACGGTGTTTTAGAAGGATTACCTGATGAGAACCAATTGTCATTGTTTGATATGTTGTAAGAAAAAGAACCTAACCCGTAAAACGGTTAGGTTCTTTTTAATATAACGGAAACCAGATGGGGCTTATTATTAATTCTAAAAGGGAAACGACTGTTGCTTAACCCTCGACTTACTATTAATTTAGTCCTACTAGTTGGATGACTATAACATCCGCTAGTGTAACGAGGCAAAGCACCTTGATGGGGAGATAAAAGGCCACCGATAAAGGGGAGTCTAACTTGTCCACCATGAGCATGTCCAGAAAAGATAGCAGTAAGAGATAGCTTACTAAAATTTTTAATATAGTCTGAAAATAATTCAGGATGATGGGCTAATACAAAGACAGTTGAAAGATGTTCTAAATTGTCTAGTATAGCTGGTTCAAGTGTAGTTATTTCATTTTTCAAACCAATGATTCCAAATTCTTGTCCGTTATGAGTTAAAGTGATGGCTTCATTTTCTAAAAGGGTGGCATGAGAGTCGAGCATCAGCTTTCGCCATTTATGGTAATTACCGCAAGATGTTTCATGATTGCCTTCGATAACAAAAGTAGGGGCGATAACAGCAATTTGATTAATGACACTTTGAATAAGCGAAGTATCTAAATCTTCAGTTCGATCTATCGTATCCCCTGTAATGAAAATAAAATCAGGGTGAGTGTCTTTAATACTTTGGATAAAACTCTCTGAATCAATTCTAAATCGGCGTAAATGAATATCAGAAATATGAGTAATTTTAAGATTATTTAAAGCTGCGGGGAGATTTTGTGAGGGTAGGATGATAGTTTCACTATCGAGTTGGCGATTTGTCCAATACCCATAAAGACAAAAAAGCGAGATAAGTATAATGGATATAATAATAATAGTCATAAGTAACAACTCCTTTATATGTTTACAAGTATAGGAGAGGTTAAAGAAGACTAGCAAGAAACGATACAGGACTTATAGGAAATTTAAAAAGCTTAACCTTAACTTAAAAGTCATCGTAATGTAGATGTAATGCGTGGTAAGTTGAGTTTTCTGAAAACATATGCTATAATATTCCTAGATTGATACTGTCGAAAGAGTGAGCGCACCCCGCTCACTCTTTTTGATAGACAAGCAGATTCCCGTGAAGGAGGCGAATGATTTGAGTAGTGTAGTGGAAACTGTTACAGAGGTTGTCACACCAATTTTGGAAGAGCAAAACTTTGAATTAGCAGATTTAGAATTCGTGAAGGAAGGTAAAAACTGGTTTTTAAGAGTCTTTATCGATAAACCGAATGGCATAGATATTGAGGAATGTGCCCTAGTTAGTGAAAAACTTAGTGATGCAATGGATCTTATGGATCCAGATCCAATCCCACAAGCATACTTCTTAGAAGTATCGTCACCCGGAGCGGAACGTCCACTTAAAAAAGAATCAGATTATGAAAATGCTCTAGGAGAGTACATTCATATTTCATTATATTCAATGGTGGAAAAAGACAAACAATTCGAAGGTACGTTGAAAGAATTAACACCTGAGACGTTAACCTTAACAGTAAAAATAAAAACTAGAGTTAAAGACATCACTTTCGACCGTAGCAATATTGCTAAGGCAAGACTAGCGATTCAGTTTTAACCAGCATAAAGATAACGGAGGCTAAGTAAAAGATGAGTAAAGAAATGTTAAATGCTTTGGATGCATTGGAAGTTGAAAAAGGCATTTCAAAAGAGATAGTGATTGAAGCACTAGAAGCAGCATTAGTATCTGCTTACAAACGTCACTATGGACAAGCACAAAACGTTGAAGTTGAATTCGATTCAAAAAAAGGTAATATTCATGTCTACGCTGTAAAAGAAATTACAGAAGAAGTAATGGATTCACAATTAGAAGTGAGTCTAGATGAAGCCTTAAAATTAAATGGTGCCTATGAATTAGGCGACACAGTTCGTTTTGAAGTAACACCAAAAGACTTTGGACGTATTGCTGCACAAACAGCGAAACAAGTTATTTTACAACGTGTTCGTGAAGCTGAAAGAACAATCATTTATAACGAATTCAGTGCTTATGAAAATGAAATCATGCAAGGGATTGTTGAAAGACAAGACCATCGTTATATTTATGTAAATCTAGGTAAAATTGAAGCGGTATTATCTCGCCAAGATCAAATTCCTAATGAAGTTTACCAACCACATGATCGTATCAAAGTTTACGTATCTAAAGTTGAAAATACCTCAAAAGGCCCACAAGTATTTGTAAGCCGTAGTCATCCAGACTTATTAAAACGTCTATTCGAACAAGAAATTCCAGAAGTTTATGATGGAATTGTTGAAATCGTAAGCGTGGCTCGTGAAGCTGGCGACCGTGCTAAAGTTTCAGTGCGTTCTCAAGATGAAAACGTTGATCCAGTCGGAACATGTGTTGGTCAAAAAGGTCAACGTGTTCAAGCGATTGTTAATGAGTTAAAAGGTGAAAATATGGATATTGTTGAGTGGAATGAAGACCCAGCAGTATACATTGCAAATGCCTTAAACCCTGCACAAGTAGTTGAAGTAACATTTGATGAAAGTGGTAAAGCATGTACAGTAGTGGTTCCTGATTATCAATTATCATTAGCGATTGGTAAACGTGGTCAAAATGCCCGTTTAGCAGCTAAGTTAACAAACTTAAAAGTAGATATTAAATCTGAAACTGATATGGCAGCGATTCGTGAACAACAAGCAGCAATGCCTGTTGAAGAAGAAGTAACTGTTGAAGAACCAGTTGAAGTAGAAACTACTGAAGAAGTTGTAGAAGAAATCGTAACAGAAGACGTTACTGAAGAAGTTTCTTCAAACGAAGAGTAGAAAATAGGAGGCGATAGAGATGAAACAACGTAAAATTCCTTTAAGAAAATGTGTTGTATCAGGCGACATGAAGTCTAAAAAAGAAATGATTCGTATTGTACGTTCTAAGGAAGGTATTGTATCCATTGATCCTAGTGGGAAAATGCCAGGCCGAGGTGCATACATTTCTATTGAGCCGACTATTGTCCAAAAAGCTTGGGACAAACGTATTTTAGACCGTGCTCTAAATGCGACGATGACGGATGAGTTTTATCAAGAACTTTTAGATTATGTCAGTCATCAAAAAGCGAGACAGGAATTATTCGGAAATGACAAATAACGAAAAAGTATTAAATCTATTAGGTATGGCAATGAGAGCGGGCCGTTTAGTGTCAGGTGAAGAATTGACATTAGCTGATATCCGTAATCAACAAGCTAAGCTAGTATTCGTGGCAAACGATGCGAGTGATAATACCATAAAAAAAATTAAAGATAAGGGAGCTTTTTATAACGTCCCAGTTATAAATGAGTTCTCACAAATGGAACTAAGTGCTGCCATTGGCCGTAGTCGTATGATTATTGGGGTATGTGATAGTGGCTTTGCCAAGAAGTTCCAGGAGTTGTTATCAAAATAGGAAGGTGATTGCATGGGTAAAAAAAGAATTTATGAATTAGCTAAAGAATTAGACCAATCAAGTAAAGTTGTGGTTGATAAGGCTCATTCACTTGGTATGGACGTTAAGAATCACATGGGTTCAATTAGCGGCGACCAAGAAAAAGAACTAAGACGTGCATTCGGCGGAAAAGCTAAACCAGCTACTACGCAACCAGTCCAGTCTAACAAAGCAACAACTGGCAATAAATCTGAGGCTAATAAACCTCACGCTTCAAAAAATACAGATCAAAGAAAAGGAAGTACAAAGGCACCAGCAAAACCAGCGCAACAACGTGCCAATACACAAAACTCTATGACAAATAAACCAACTAACTCTTCCGCTCAAGGAAAAACAAGCCGTCCACAAGGACAAAACAATACAAATAACAAACGTCCACAAGGGCAAAATAACACTAATAGCCGTCCGCAAGGTCAAGCTAATACAAACAACCGTCCACAAGGACAAAACAACACAAATAGCCGTCCGCAAGGTCAAGCTAATACAAACAATCGTCCACAAGGGCAAAACAACACAAATAGCCGTCCGCAAGGTCAAGCTAATACAAACAACCGTCCACAAGGACAAAACAACACAAATAGTCGTCCGCAAGGTCAAGCTAATACAAACAACCGTCCACAAGGTCAAGGAAATACTCAAGGCGGTCAAGGTAGCAGCTATCAAGGACGTAATAACAATAACTATCGTGGTGGTGGCCAAGGTGGCTACAACAATAACCGCAACCGTTATAAAAAAGGACGCAAGAAACAATATCCAGCGTCAAATAAACCTGCTGTTCCAGCACGTAAATTTAAAGAATTACCAGAAGTTTTAGTTTATACAGAAGGTATGAACGTTGCAGAAATTTCTAAAAAAATCTACCGTGAGCCAGCTGAAATCATCAAAAAATTATTCATGATGGGTGTTATGGTTAACCAAAACCAAGCACTAGATAAAGATACAATTGAATTATTAGCTGTTGATTATGGTATGGAAGCAGAAGAAAAAGTAGCGGTTGACGTTGCTGATATCGATAAATTCTTCGAACCAGAAGCTTTAGTAGAAGAAAACTTAGCAACACGCCCACCAGTTGTAACTATCATGGGTCACGTCGATCATGGTAAAACAACATTACTTGATACATTACGTAACACAAAAGTTACTGATGGCGAAGCAGGCGGAATCACTCAGCATATCGGTGCTTACCAAATTCAAGTAGATGGTAAAACAATTACATTCTTAGATACTCCAGGACATGCGGCTTTCACAAGCATGCGTGCACGCGGTGCGAGTGTTACTGATATTACAATCTTAGTAGTAGCAGCTGATGATGGTGTTATGCCACAAACAATCGAAGCAATTAACCATGCGAAAGCGGCAGATGTACCAATTATCGTAGCAGTTAATAAGATTGATAAACCAGGTGCTAACCCGGAAAATGTTATTGGACAATTAAGTGAACATGGTCTTATCCCAGAAGCTTGGGGTGGGGATACAATTTTTGTTGAAATCTCAGCAAAACATAACACTAATATTGAAGAATTATTAGAAAATATTCTATTAATTTCTGAAGTTCAAGAATTAAAAGCTGACCCAACTCAACGTGCTATCGGTAGTGTTATCGAAGCTCGTTTAGACAAAGGTAAAGGTCCTGTTGCAACATTATTAGTTCAACAAGGAACACTACGTGTAGGAGATCCTATCGTAGTTGGTAATACTTTCGGACGTGTTCGTACGATGACAAATGATATTGGTCGTCGTGATAAAGAAGCTGGTCCAGCTACACCAGTAGAAATTACTGGTCTTAATGATGTTCCTCAAGCAGGCGATCGTTTTGTTGTCTTTGAAGATGAAAAAACAGCTCGTCAAGCCGGAGAAGAAAGAGCAAGTCGTGCTTTATTAGAACAACGTAATACAAACACTGTTGTAACATTAGACAACTTATTTGATAGCTTGAAAGATGGCGAAATCAAAGATGTTAATGTTATTATCAAAGCTGACGTTCAAGGTACTGCAGAAGCTTTAGCTGCAAGTTTACAAAAAATTGAAGTTGAAGGCGTACGCGTTAAAATCGTACATTCAGCAGTTGGTGCGATTACTGAGAGTGATGTAACATTGGCTCAAGCAAGTGGTGCGATTGTTGTCGGATTTAACGTTCGTCCAACAATTCAAGCTCGTCAACAAGCTGAACAAGATGAAGTAGATATTCGTTTACACAGTATTATCTATAACGTTATCGATGAAATCGAAACAGCAATGAACGGTTTATTAGAACCTGAATTTGAAGAAAAAATTACAGGTCAAATGTTAATCCGTGAAACATATACAGTATCAAAAGTTGGAACAATTGCAGGGTGTTATGTAACTGATGGTTCAATCAAACGTGATTGTGGCGTTCGTTTAATTCGTGATAACATTGTTATCTTCGAAGGTAAACTAGCAAGCTTGAAACGTTTCAAAGATGATGCTAAAGAAGTTAAAATGGGATTTGAATGTGGTGCGATGATCGAAGACTACAATGATATCAAAGTTGATGATGTGATTGAAGGATTTGAAATGGTCGAAATCAAAAGAAAATAAGTCCTAACAAAGAAATGAGGGAGTTTCATGGCTAAATTTCGTGATAGACGAGTCGGTCAAGAAGTTCAACGTGAAGTCAATGATATTCTTCAAAAACGTGTACGTGACCCACGTGTCCAAGACGTAACGATTACAGATGTTCGTGTGACAGGTGATTTACAACAAGCGACTATTTATTATAGTATCCTTTCTGATAAAGCTTCTGATATGCAGAAAGCTCAAAAAGGATTAGATAAAGCGACTGGTTTAATTCGTAAAGAATTAGGCCAACGCTTACGTATCTATAAAACGCCTGAATTAATTTTTGAGCGTGATGAATCAGTTGCTTACGGTAATAGAATTGATGAATTGATTCGCAATTTGAACAAAAATGATTAATAAAAAGCCAATCTAGTGATAACTAGGTTGGTTTTTTTGTTGAGTAAGAAAAAGAGAGAAAGTCAGTAATAAAGCTTATAATATGCTATAATAAACGGGTTATTAGAAAAAAGTGAGGTAACGACATGGACGGAATATTACCATTATGGAAAGAACGTGGCATGACGAGTCATGATTGCGTATTTAAATTAAGAAAAATACTAAGAACTAAAAAAGTGGGACATGGCGGAACGCTAGACCCTGATGTTGATGGTGTATTACCGATTTGTATCGGAAAAGGCACTAAAATTATTGAATATATTCAAGACAGTGGTAAAACATATATTGGTGAAATTACTTTAGGTTATTCAACAACTACTGAAGATGCAAGTGGTGAGATTGTGGACCGTCAAGATGCGCCTATGGATTTGACGACAGAAGAGATAGATAAAGCCATGGCCGAAATGGTGGGGACAATTACTCAGGTTCCACCGATGTTTTCAGCTGTTAAAGTAAATGGAAAACGTCTTTATGAGTATGCAAGAGAAGGACTAGAAGTAGAACGTCCAGAACGTAAAGCAGTAATCGAGTATTTTAATCGTACAACTGAACCTGTATTTAATGAAGAAGAAAAAACAGTATCATGGCGTTTTGAAGTAGGATGCGGTAAAGGGACTTATGTAAGAACATTGTCAGTCGATACGGGTCTTAAATTAGGTGTACCTGCTCATATGTCTGACTTAACTCGTATTGGTAGCGGTGGTTTTAAAGCTTCCGATTGTTTAACCTTGGCTCAAGTTGCCGAAAAAATGGAACAAGAAGATAAGGATTTCTTACAACCTATCGAAAAAGCGATGACGATTATGCAACGTTTAGATTTGACAGGTCAACAGTATTCCGTAGTTAAAAATGGTGGGTTCTTAATGAAGTCAACGTTACCAGATGAATTAAATTATGAGGAACTTATTGCAGTTCATTATAATAATTTATTAGTAAGTATTTACGGGGAACACCCACATAAAAAAGAAGTGATTAAACCAATTAAAGTATTACGAAATGAGTAATTAAAGGGAGTCGTTTGACGTGGAAATTATTGAAATTCATCATCCGTATAAGGAGAGTCAATTACCAAAAGAAGAGGTAGTCTTAGTATTAGGCTTCTTCGATGGTGTTCATCGCGGTCATCAGGCCGTTATTAATCGTGGTAAAGAGGAAGCGAAAGCTAAAGGGTTAAAGCTTGCTGTTATGACATTTAATCAGCATCCTTCGATTGTTTTTCAAAAAATTGACCCAACAACGATGACTTATTTAACAACAGTTGAACAAAAAGCCAGTCATATGGAAAAATTAGGTGTTGATATTTTATATGTGATTGAATTTACCTCATCTTTTGCAAGTCTAAGTCCGCAAGAGTTTGTAGACCAATATATGGTAGGCTTACATGCTAAAAGTGTGGTAGCAGGCTTTGATTACACATATGGACCACGTGACATTGCGACTATGGATAATTTACCTAACTATACGCAAGATAGATTAGATGTGATTACAGTGCCTAAATTAGAAGACCATGATGTTAAGGTGAGTTCTACAGAAATTAGAGACTTTTTAGCTGCAGGAGATATGGAAAAAGCTACTGAGTTTTTAGGCTATATCTATAGTATCGAAGGGACGGTTGTTCATGGTGACGCTCGTGGGAGAACATTAGGTTTCCCGACTGCTAATATAAAAGTATCTCATCTTACTCGCTTACCGCGTAAAGGGGTTTATGCGGTGAAAATTAAGGTAGCGAATAAATGGTATGAAGGAATGGCTCAAATTGGTCGAAATATTACCTTTGAACCAGGACGTGATATCACAGTTGAAGTAAATATTTTAGATTTTAATCAAGATATATACGGTGAACAGGTAGCTGTCGAATGGTACCATTATCTTCGTGATGAGATTAAATTCGATGGAGTGGAAGGCTTGATCAAACAACTTAACCAAGATAAAGTCGATACAGCGGAGTATTTTTCAGCTCTTTAATAGTAAAAGCATGAAGCTATCTTAGGCTTCATGCTTTTTTGTTGTTATAAAATAAACGACTTCAGGAGCGCTCTTATGTAAAATATGGTATTCTAATAAGATGAGATAAGGTAATTAAACTCTAGAGTGAAGAGGAGATAAGTGCGTATGTTAGATAATAAAATAACGCCTTTAGATAAAGTTTCAGCATATATACATATTCCGTTTTGTGAGCATATTTGCTATTATTGCGATTTTAATAAAGTATTTTTAAAAGGGCAACCGGTTGATGAGTATATTCAAGGGCTATTAAAGGAGATTCGTTTAACGACAGAAAAATACCCGTGCCAAGTAGTTGACACTTTATATGTAGGTGGTGGAACGCCAACGTCTTTAAGTGCATCACAATTAGATGTATTGTTGAAAGGGTTACGTGAGTTATTACCATTTGTTGAAGGGAATGAATTTACCGTAGAGGCGAATCCAGGAGATTTAACTGCTGAGAAATTAGACGTGATGAAGGCACATGGTGTAAACCGTCTATCTATGGGGGTACAATCATTTGATGATAAGCTTTTAAAAAAAATAGGCCGCAAACATTCTGCTCAAGATGTATACGACACAATGAAAATTGTTGAGAAGTCTGGGTTAGACAATGTAAGTATTGATCTAATCTATGCGTTACCAGGTCAGACATTGGAGAATTTTGAAGACACGTTGGATAAAGCTATTGCTTTAGGACTACCTCATTATTCGATGTATTCTCTTATTTTAGAGAACAAGACAATCTTTAATAACTGGGCAAGACAAGGTAGATTGAATTTACCGACAGAGGATATTGAAGGCGATATGTTTGATTTAGCCGCTGAAAAAATGGATAAAGCAGGTATCTTTAAATATGAGATAAGTAATTTTTCAAAACCAGGTTTTGAAAGTAAGCATAATCTAGTGTATTGGGATAATCAGCATTATTATGGATTCGGAGCTGGAGCCAGTGGTTATTTAGGAACAGAGCGTTACCGTAATCATGGTCCAATCCAACATTATTTACAACCTTTACGAGAAGATAGATTACCGATTATTGAAACGGAAGAACTCTCTCGTAAACAAATAATTGAAGAAGAAATGTTTTTAGGTCTAAGAAAAATAGAAGGTGTTTCATTGACCTCATTTGAAAATAAGTTCGAACAACCACTTGAGAGTATTTATGCCTCTGTTTTACCAAAATTAAAAGAAGAAGGATTAATTAAAGAAGAACAAGGCTTTATCCGTTTGACGGATAAAGGCTTAATCTTAGGTAATGAAGTCTTTCAAGAGTTTATCAAATAAAAACACCAACCCAAGTCGGGTTGGTGTTTTTATTTGAGGATAAAGTTAAATAGTTTACATTTTTAACGATATGTGATAATCACTATTCCTTTATTGAATAAAAATCGATAATGAAAGCGCTATAATTTGTTGTAGAAGTTCTTATTATTTATTAAATAATAAAATTTCATCTTAAAATTAACTAATCTGAAAACCAGAAAGAGGAAAGGAGAAATGATTCTATTTAAGTTGTTTTAACGCACTTATAATTATTCAAATTGGGAGGAATTGATCGTGTCAAAAGATAATGTTGCAGTTGAAAATGATACAGGTTTAAAACGATCTATGAAGGTGCATCAAATTGTCATGCTAGGTGTTGGTGGAACAATCGGAACTGGATTATTTGTTGGATCAGGATACACCATTTCGCAAGCAGGACCAGGAGGAACTCTTGTAGCTTACGGATTTGGTGCTTTTATAATGTATCTTATGATGATGTGTTTAGGTGAATTACTTGTAGCTAAGCCTATTGCTGGTGGAGTTCAAGCATACGCTACAGAGTTTATCGGTGATAGTATGGGATTTACAGTCGGCTGGGTTAAATGGTTATCATACTCTATAACGGTCCCAACACAACTTGTTGCATCATCTATTATTATGAAAAATATTTTTCCTACAGTGCCCGGTTTATTTTGGATTATTGTTTTCATGGGTATTTTATTCTTTATGAATGCAAGACCTGCTGAAAAGTACGGAAATATGAACTTTTGGTTCAGTAGTATTAAGTTTGTTTTAATTATAGTATTCATTATTGTTGGAACAGGAATGATTTTAGGTATAGGTCAGCCTAAACCTATTGGCTTTTCAAACTTTACTCAACATGGTGGTTTGTTCCCTAACGGAATGAAAGCGGTTTTAATGACGATGATGGTTTCAGCATTTGCTTATGGTGGAGCGGATATGTTTGCCACTACAGCTAGTGAAAGTGAAAATCCCGAAAAAGATATGCCTAAAGCAATAAACTCAGTTATTTTTGGTTTGTTAGCAGCATATTTTGCAAGTTTTGTTGTTTTATTAGCAATTTTACCTTGGAATCAAACGAACTTAAATGGCAGTCCATTTGCTGATGTTTTCAAACAAGCAGGATTTAAATCTGCAGAATTAGTTGTGAATATTGTTGTATTGACATCTGCATTATCATCAGCCAATGCTTTTATTTACTCTAGTGTTCGTTCATTATGGTCAATGGGGCTATACAATCAAGCACCAAAATTTGTTACGAAAGTTAATAAAAATCAGGTGCCTTTAAATGCACTTATTGTTACTATGATTTTTGCATTATTTGCAGTATTTTCAAGTATTTTATCACCTGATGTTGTTTACTTATTTTTAACTTCATTAATTGGAATAAGTAATATGTTTATCTATGTATTATACGGTGTGTGTGTTCTTTTATTCAGAAAAACCCTTAAAGAACAAGATATTTCAGTTAAAACACTAAAATATAAAGTACCATCGTATCCTCTTATACCATTGCTATTAATTGGAATTTGTATTTTAGTATTTATCGGAATGTTCTTTGATCCGACTCAAAAATCAGCTTTGATTACAGGGATTCCAGTATACGTTTTAATTTATTTAGGTTCTAGCGTATATTATAAAAATAAAAAAGTAAAAACAGGAGGTAATGAGTAAATGTATCAAGAATTAGCTAAAAAGTATGATTTAGAAAAAAGAATTGAAGAAATTACCATTGAATTAACAAGTGTATTAAGTGTTAGTGAAACTAAGGGTGAAATTGAAGTGAGTAAAAAAGTTTTCGATATTTTATCTGAATTAGACTATTATAAAGAGAATCCAAATGATTTAATTCTACAGGATATTCCAACAGATAGACACGGTAGAAATAATGTGATTGCAGTTTTAAGAGGTAAAAAAGGAAATAGTAAAAAAGCTGTTTCACTTTTAGGACATACAGACACAGTAGGAATTTCCGATTATGGTAGTATGATTGACTTAGCTAATAAGCCATATGAATTAACTGAAAAAATGACAGAAATTAAAAATACCTTACCAAAAGAAGTTGAAATGGATATTGATCGTGAAGATGAAAGATATTTATTTGGACGTGGAATTTTTGATATGAAGAGCGGAGACGCAGTAATTATAGCGTTAATGGAAGCTATATCTAAAGATTTAGAAAATTTTGAAGGTAACTTAATCTATACAGCAGTTTGTGATGAAGAAGTTAACTCTACTGGTATGTTTGCTGCAGTACCAATGTTAAATAAAATTAGAGAAGAAAATGATTGGGATATCTTGGGTATGATTGACACAGATTATATGACCAATGAATATCTTGGAGATGAGAAAAAGTATGTTTATGTGGGTGCAGTTGGTAAACTAATGCCATCGTTCTATGTTGTAGGGCGTGAGACACACGTAGGAGAATCATTTAATGGATTGGATCCTAACCAAATCTCAGCTGAATTGACAAGACGTATTAATTTAAATACTGAATATTGTGATGAGGCTTTAGGACAGTATACATTACCACCAATTACATTAAAACAACGAGATTTAAAACCAGAATATACAGTTCAAATTGCTAAAACTGCTCATTTGTTCTTTAACTATGCGACTCATAGTAGTACACCTGATCAAGTTATGGAAAAAATGGTAGCAGCTGCACATGATGCAATGAATGAGACAATTGATAATTTGAATGTTCAATATGAAAAATTCTGTAAGCTATCAAATATTGAACATACTAGATTACCATGGGAAACAAAAGTTGTAACATTTGATGAACTTTATAAATCTGTAAAATCAGAAAATCCTGATTTATTAGAAAAAGAATTAGA
The DNA here is from genome assembly GCF_003987565.1 of Vagococcus fessus. Classification (GTDB taxonomy): domain Bacteria; phylum Bacillota; class Bacilli; order Lactobacillales; family Vagococcaceae; genus Vagococcus_D; species Vagococcus_D fessus. The sequence goes on along the minus strand of NZ_NGJY01000001.1, from coordinate 748,564 downwards.
AGAATTTAGAGCTAAATACTTAAATAACAAGGAATTAGACGAACGTGACTATGCTTTATTAATGGTAGAAAAAGTACATAGTTTATGGTCATATCGTGATCCGGTAGTAGTCGTATTCTTCTCTCCACCGTATTACCCACATATTGTTGTAGAAGGTAAAAACGATCGTGAAAAAAATGTTCTGAATGCTGTAAGAAAAGCTGTTAAAGAAACAGATACTGATTATGAATTAGTTTATAAGAACTTCTTCCCATATATTGCAGATATTAGTTTCGCAGCAGCTCCTGATGATCCAAAAGCTGTCCAAGCTTTAAAAACTAATATGCCAGGTTTTGGTTCAAAATATATTATGCCATTAGATGATATGGCAGAATTAAATATTCCAGTACTTGATATTGGACCTTTTGGCAAGGATGCACATAAATATACTGAACGTGTAGAAGGAAATTACTCATTTAACGTCACTCCAGAATTAGTCTATAGAACAGTGAGAAACTTATTAGATTAATTATTTCTTAGTTGCTAAAAAGTTTACATTGAGCGGATAAAAAGTTGAATAATGTATCAACTTTTTATCCGTTCTTTACAATCTTAATGAAAGCGTTTTAAGGAAGGTGGAAATATGAAAAATCCTAGAATTGAAGTCGATTTAAAAAAACTTGAAGAAAATATTTCGTTTTTAGCAGAGAAAGTTTCTAGTGAAACTATTTCAGTTATGGCTGTTACAAAAGTATTTGAAGCATATCCTGATATTATTGAGTTATATAATAATTGTGATAATGTAACATATTTAGCAGATTCAAGAATAGAAAATATTATTAGTTACAAGGATTCTCCAAAACAAAAAGTCTTAATAAGAATTCCTATGCATTCAGAAATAAAAGAAGTAATTAAGTACGTTGATGTAAGTTTTAATTCAGAAATTAGTACACTTATGCTGCTTAACGAAGAAGCGAAAAAACAAGGTAAAATACATCAAGTTGTTTTGATGATAGATTTAGGTGATTTACGAGAGGGCTTTTTTGTTAAGGCTGACTTAATGGAGGCTGTAGAGGTAGTTCAAGGATTATCTAATATTAAGTTAAACGGTTTAGCAGTAAATCTGACATGTTATGGCGCTATTATCCCTGAAGAAAAAACATTAGAACGATTAGTATCATATAAAAATGAAATAGAGGATCGATTTAATGTAACTCTTGATATCATATCTGGAGGAAATTCGAGTTCAATATATTTATTAGATAGCGTAGACCAAAAATTACCAGCAGGTATTTCAAATTTACGTATAGGTGAGGCTTTCTTATTCGGTAGAGAGACAGCATATGGCGAAGAGTATAAAGAGATGAATGGTGATGTGTTCACATTAATAACAGAGGTAGTCGAGTATAAAGAAAAGCCATCTTATCCAATTGGAAAAATTGGTGTTGATGCATTTGGAAATGCGCCTCAATTTGTTGATAAAGGTGATATGGTTAGAGGGATAGTCGGAATTGGTAAACAAGATGTAGAACCGACAGCTCTTTCGCCAATTGATAAACGATTAGAAATCATAGGAGCAAGTTCTGACCACTTAATTATTGATTTCACTAACGCTAAAGAGGATTATAAAGTTGGAAGTGAAATTAAATTTAGAGTTGATTATGGCTCATTATTAAGTTGTTTTACAAGTAAATACGTAAAAAAAGATTTTGTTAAATAAAAACCATCAATAATTAGGAGGTTATATTGAATGTCAGAAGAAAATCAGTTGAAAAAGACATTAGGTTTTACCGTAGCTCTAACAACAATCATTGGAATGGTAGTAGGCTCAGGAATCTTTTTTAAACCCTATGCAGTATTTAATGCAACAGGAGGAGCTCCTGGTGTAGGAATGATAGCATGGGTTTTAGCAGCATTGTTATCTTTAGCTGGGGCTTTAACAGCAGCTGAAATTGCAGGGATGATTCCTAAGACAGGTGGAATGGTAACTTATTTGCATGATATATATGGTCCTAAATTAGGTTTCTTAACGGGTTGGGTAGATTCAACACTTTACCAAACAGGTTCAACCGCAGCTATTGCAGTAGTATTTGGTATTCAAGGTGCTAGCTTACTAGGTTTTGAGCCAGGAGCTTATTTACCCAAAGTTGTTATTGCGATAGGAATGACTGGTTTCTTAGCTGTAATGAATAATTTAGGCTCAAAAACAAGTGGGATTATTCAAAATATTGCAACAGTTGGTAAATTAATTCCCTTAATCACTATTATTGCTGTAAGTTTTGTAAAAGGGACTGGGAACGATGTGTTAACACCATTGTTAGGACCAGATTTAAACCCTGCAAAAGCATTCTCACTTGCTTTATTAGCAGCTTTATTTGCCTTTGATGGTTGGATGGGTGTAGGTATGATTGCTGGAGAGATGAAAAACCCAGGTAAAGATTTACCTAAAGCTCTTATTTTAGGTATGACTGCAGTAGGAGTAATCTATATTGTAATGAATTTAGCATACTTATGGGTAATGCCAGCGGATCAACTGATGCTTACAGAAACACCTGCAGCTGACGTTTCAACAATCTTATTTGGAGAACGTGGTGGCCAATTTGTTTCTATAGGGATTCTAATTTCGGTTTTTGGTGGATTAAACGGCTATGTATTTACAGCAGCTAGATCAACATTTACTTTAGCTCAGTCAGATCGTATTCCATTTAGCAAACAATTAAAAAAAGTTAACAAACATGGTGTGCCTTCAAACGCTACTTGGTTTGTATTTATTGTATCTTCAATTTATTGTTTAACAGGTCAATATGACTTATTAACTAACCTATCAACATTTATGATTTGGAATTTTTATATTTTAACATTTTATGGCGTAATTAAATTACGTAAAGATCAACCAGATGCAGTTAGACCTTACAAAGTTCCTTTATATCCGTTCATTCCAATAGTTGCAATTGTTGGTGGGTTGTATGTAGTTATTAGTACAATTATTACTCAAAGTAGCTATGCATTAGTAGGAATGGCTATTATGTTTATTGGTTTGCCAGTTTATTCATATTACGAAAAGAAAGAAAAAAAGAAATTAACTGAGTCGTAGAATAGAAATTGGAGGGTGTATGAATAAACATTTATTAGGAAAAGGTGGTTTAGTACTTGTAACAATTATATGGGGATCAAGCTTTGCTTTAAATGATGTTGCTTTAAGATCTTTTACGCCAGTTCAATTGCTAACATTACGTTTCGGAATAGCAGGTGTATTAATGCTAGTTTTGTTTTGGAAACAATTGACAAAAGTTGCTAAAGAAGAAATGATTCGTGGGATTATTTTAGGTGTTATTTTATTTATTGCATATATTTTGCAAACTGTCGCTTTACTGTATACAACACCATCAAAAAATGCTTTCTTAACATCCTTTAGCGTAGTGTTAGTTCCTATAATTAGTTACATATTTTTAAAGACAAAAGTTCATCGAAAAGATATTTTGGGTGCTTTATTATCATTATCTGGTGTGGCTTTAATGTCATTAACAGATTTAACGATGGTCAATATAGGTGATATTTTAACGCTAACGTGTGCGATATTTTTTGCCCTTTATATCATCTATACAACTAAATATGTAAAAGTTGGAAATCCCTATGCCTTAACCACCATACAGTTACTTACAGCATTTGTATTATCTGGAATGACAGGGATTGTATTAAAAGAAAATTGGAATTTTGACTCTACTATTGCTAATAGTTCTGTTTTATATTTGGCGATATTTTGTACAATGATAGCCTACTTACTTCAAACAATGTCACAGCGTTATACAACATCTAGCGAAACAGCCGTTATTTTATCAATGGAAGCACTGTTTGGCATGATATTCTCTATGATTATTGTAAATGAACATATAACAGATAAAACAGCAATAGGGGCAGGGCTTATATTCTTAGGTGTCATTGTCGTAGAAGTTGTTCCAACTAAATTAACTAAAAAGATTAAAACGTAGTATGTCTATTCGAGTTATGAATAGTTATTATTACTGCTTGTGCAACAAAATATTGAAAGCGTTTGCTATTATTGTAGATGTTAAGAGATTAATTTATTAAATAAATTTTTTGGGAGGAATTATAGGATGAAAAATGTAAAAGTAGTTATTTGGGGAATGGGAGCTATGGGTAGTGGAATGGCTCGTATGTTAATGAAAAAAACAGGGATTGATATTGTTGGTGCCATTGATATTGGTGCTAAAGTAGGAAAACCTATTTTTGAAGTATTAGGTGAAGAATATCCGAATAATGAAAATATCAAAATTGGTACGGTTGAAGATTATATCAAACCAGCAATTGCAGATGTTGTTTTATTATGTACAGATTCCTTTACTGAAAAAGCATTCGATAAAATTAAATTAATTGTTGAAAACAAAATGAACGTTGTTACTAGTGCTGAGGAAATGTCATATCCAAAAGCTCAAAGTCCTGAATTAGCAGATGAAATTGATCAATTAGCTAAAGAAAACGGTGTGTCTGTTTTAGGTACAGGTATTAATCCTGGCCTGATTATGGATGTATTAGTTTTAGTTATGACGGGTGCGTGTGAAGATATTAACCACATTACTTCACGTCGTGTTAATTCGTTATCACCATTTGGTAAAGCTGTTATGGAAGAGCAAGGAATCGGAATTTCAGTAGAAGAATTTGAACAAGGCAAAAAAGATGGTTCATTAGCTGGTCACGTAGGATTCCCAGAATCAATGTCATTGATGGCTGAAGCGTTGGGTGTTAAATTTGATGAAATTACTCAAGGTATGGACCCAATCGTAACTGATGTTGATCGAGTGGCTCCATATGGAGAAGCAAAAGCTGGAAGCGTTGCGGGAGTTTCAATGACTGCTTCAGGCGTTGTTAATGGAAAAGAACTTATTAAAATGGACCACCCTCAACAAATCGAACCAGAACAAGTAGGAGTTAATACTGGTGATTATGTGATTATTGACGGAAATCCAAAAATTAACCTAGTGAACTCTCCAGAAGTAGAAGGTGGAGTAGGAACAATTGCAATGTGTGTGAACATGATTCCTCAAACTATCAATGCACGTCCAGGATTAGTAACTATGATTGATTTACCAATTCCACATGCGATTCTTGGTGATTTCAGAGATCAAATCCATGAAGATGCTAAAATTGTAAAATAAAAATCAAATTTGACGGGAGCGTATTAGGACATGTTTAAAAAAGGTGAATGGGTACAAGTTCATTCAGTTGTTTTAACACCTGAACAAAGAGCGCCACAAGTACCGGATGATACAAAAAAAGTTCCACTAGAAATGTGGGTTAAAGGTTTCTTATTAGAAGATGCTTCTAAAGGAGATTTAGTAAAAGTAGAGACAGTTACAAATCGTATTGTTGAAGGTACGTTAGTTGAAGCTAGACCTACCTTTACTCATAGTTTTGGAGATTTTGTGCCGGAAATTTTAGAAATTGACAAAATGTTACGGTCAGAATTATTTGGAGGTAATGAGTAATGACAACTAATAATAGTTATGAAGCAGTAATGTCACGCCGTGGTGACATCATGGAAGAATCTTTAAAAATAGATTTTAAAGATTTTGAATTAGAAGGAATCGCTTTTGATTATGAAAGAATGATGTCGGAAGCAGGCTATAGCATAGATGAAATGATTGATATTCAAACAAAACTAGGTGTTGGAAATACACCTATAGTTGAATTATCTAATTTGACAAACTTAGCTAGAAAATATGTACCAAAAGGTAAAGGCGCTAGAATTTTTGTTAAGGATGAAGCAGCAAATGCTTCAGGAAGTTTCAAAGACAGACGTGCTGCTATTTCTTGCTACCATGCTAAGAAATTAGGTTATAAAGGTGTAGTTACGGCTACAAGTGGTAACTATGGAGCAGCAGTAGCCTCTCATGCTGCCAAACTAGGATTAAAATGTATTGTTGTTCAGGAATGTTTTGATTCTAAAGGTGTAGGCCAACCTGAAATTGTAGAAAAAGCTAGAAAATGTGAAGCTCTAGGAGCTGAAGTTGTACAATTAACAGTTGGACCGGAACTTTTCTATGAATTCTTAAAAGTAGTTGAAAAAACAGGTTATTTCAATGCTTCATTATACACACCTTTTGGTATTGCTGGTGTTGAGACACTTGGTTATGAGATTGTTAAACAATTTGATAAAGAAGTTGGCAAACAACCAGATGTTGTTGTGGCAACTAATGCTGGTGGTGGTAACCTAACAGGTACTGCTAGAGGACTTAGAAAAGCTGGAAATACAACTACAAAAGTTGTTGCGGCAAGTGTTGACTTGAGTGGCTTACACATGGCGTCGGATAACGATTTTAATAGAAAATCATTTACAACAGGTCATACAGGATTTGGTGTACCATTCTCAACTTGGCCTGACCGTTCAGATGTTCCACGTTCAGCAGCTCGTCCATTGAGATATATGGATCGCTATGTCATGATCCGTCAAGGTGAAGTATTCTTTATTACTGAAGCCTTAGCTAATTTAGAGGGATTAGAAAAAGGACCTGCAGGTAATACATCATTAGCAGCAGCTTTTGTTTTAGCTCAAGAGATGAATGAAGATGAGATTATCTTAGTTCAAGAAACAGAGTATACAGGTGCTGGTAAGAGTGTTCAACCACAATTGTCATTTGCTCGTTCAAATGGTGTGGAAATTTACTTCGGAGATCCTAGTGAAGAAGTTCCAGGTAAGTCAATCGTTCTTCCAGAACATCCAAGTAAAATTACAGTTAGGGACATTGATTTAGGTAGATTACGTCAATCGTTAATAAAAAATGCACTTAAACAAAAACAAGAATTCTCTGATGCTGAATTGACTTATTTAGCTGAGGAAATTAATGGAACTGTCGATGATGTTAAATCAATCATCAATGAATTAAAAAAATAAGAGGTGAAACTAATGGATAATAAAGAAAATGCAGTAGTTTTTGAAGAAGCAAGAAAACATTTAGCAGACTTAACAGATGAGCAATTAAAAGAACGTTTCTGGGAATTGTCAGAAGAAGTAGTTGAACCTATGCTAGAAATGGGAACTAAATATACATCTCCATCTATCGAACGTTCAATTTTATTACGTATGGGATTCTCTTCAGTTGAAGCAACTGAAATTGTAAATCGTGTAATTGCTGAAGAGCTAATGGGTAAAGGTGCAGGTCATATAGTTTATCGTATAGCTAAAGAAAATGATTTGGATATTCGTGATGCGGGTCTTAAGTTAATCGAAGGTGATTACTGGAAACAAGTCAATGATATCTTTAAAGGGGGCAACTAAAATGGTAAAAGAGATTAAATTAGAAAAAAATACAAAATTAGATGTCCATGAGATACTTGATGGCTTAGAAAATTATCATCCAAAACGTCGTGGTTGGACATGGAGAACACCAGTACCCCGCTACCAAATGCATAAATTTGAATACAAAGATATGGCAGAGTCGTTAAAACAATGTGTGCCACTACCATCAGCAAAATATTTTGATAATATTGATCCTCAAGGAACTTCATCTATAACAACTGAAATTGCTTCAGGTCGTTTTGAAGATGATATTAGACGTATGAGAATGGCAGCATGGCATGGTGCGGATCATTTAATGGTTATTCGTACTGCAGGACAATCTCATTTTGAAGGTCTAATTGAAGGGACTCCGCAAGGGATTGGTGGTATTCCAATCACTCGTAAACAAGTTAGAGCTCAACGACGAGCACTTGATGCAATTGAAGAAGAAGTAGGACGTCCAATTAACTATCATAGTTACGTTTCTGGTATTGCAGGACCTGAAGTGGCAGTAATGTTTGCTGAAGAGGGTGTTAATGGAGCCCATCAAGATCCTCAATATAATGTTTTATATCGTAATATTAATATGGTTCGTTCATTTGTCGATGCTTGTGAATCTAAAAAAGTAATGGCGTGGGCTGGGATTGCTCAAATTGATGGTGCCCACAATGCTAATGCGACTGCTCGTGAAGCATGGAAAGTTATGCCTGAATTAATGGTACAACATGCTATTAACTCAGTATTCTCTTATAAAGTTGGTATGAACAAATCAGATATTTGTTTATCTACAGTACCACCTACAGCACCACCAGCACCATCAATGTTCCTAGATTTACCATACGCAGTTGCACTGAGAGAATTCTTTAGTGAATATCGTATGAGAGCACAACAAAATACTAAATATATGGAAGCATCAACTCGTGAAGCAACAGTAACTCATGTTCTTAACTTACTAATTTCTAAATTAACAAGTGCAGACATTCAATCAACAATCACACCAGATGAAGGCCGTAATGTTCCGTGGCATATTTACAACGTAGAAGCTGTAGATACTGCTAAACAAGTATTCCAAGGATTAGACGGGTTTAATGAAATGGTTGAATTAAAAGAAGATGGACCATTAAGAGAAAATGCTCGTGAAATCAAAGAGCGTGCAGTGTTATTCATAGAAGGTATGGTTAAATCTGGAGGATACTTCCAAGCTGTTGAAGATGCAATGTTTGTTGATTCAGGTAACTACCCTGAACGTAATGAAGATGGTATCTCAAGAAAAATTAATGGAGGAGTTGGAGAAGGTACTGTCTACGAACGTGATGAAGACTACATGGCTCCAGTAACAGCTCACTATGGTTATAACAACGTTGCTCAATATGATGAGTCAGCGGTAGAAGATCCTTCTAAATTAATTGGTGGGTCTACGTTTGAAGTCCCAGAAAAAATTATTTTCATTGATGAACTTGATGAAAATGATAACGTAAATCTACGTTTAGAAGAAACAAAAGAATTCCGTGAAGGTGGCCAAATTAAACCTGAAGCTGAATGGATGGGTGATGGAATTGTCTTATTAACAATGATGATACCGGAATCTCGTCGTGTTGCAGAATTTGCTGCACTAGAAATGGGTAAAAAAATGGGATTAGTTGATTGTGAAGTTATCAATAAAGAGATTATGCAAGCTGCTGAAGGCACGCGTATTGAATTAAAAGGACGCTTACCATTCTCTATTGAAAAAGATTCATTAATTATTCCGGAAGAGCCAGTAGTATTATCAGATGATGAAATTCGCGAAGATATCAAACGTAAAAAAATGTTAATTGTAGCTGGTACCGTTGGCGAAGATGAACATTCAGTTGGATTACGTGAAATCATTGATATTAAACATGGTGGTATTGAACGATTTGGTATTGAAGCTCATTACTTAGGTACTAGTGTTCCAGTTGAGAAGATGGTTGATGCAGCGATTGAATTGAATGCAGATGCTATTCTAGCTTCTACTATTATTTCGCATGATGATATTCATTATAAAAATATGCAAAGAATTCATGAATTAGCAATAGAAAAAGGTGTAAGAGATAAATTAATGATTATGGCTGGAGGAACTCAAGTTATTCCAGAAATCGGTGTTAAACACGGTATGGATGCAGCCTTCGGACGTGGAAGTAATGGTTCAAATGTAGCAACTGCATTAGTTGAAAAACGACGCGAGATGGAAAAGGGCGAATAAATATGAAAATAGATGTCTTAGTAGCAGAAATCGGATCAACGACTACTGTTGTAAATGCTTTTGATGGCATTAATACTAAAGAACCTATTTTTATCGGCCAAGGTCAAGCAGCTACAACAGTCCAAGAGGGTGATGTCCGTATTGGTCTTGAAAATAGCATTGAAGATCTACGTAAAAACTTACAAGTTGATGACTTAACATATTCAGAAATGTTTGCGACATCAAGTGCGGCAGGCGGTCTTAAAATGACTGTTCATGGTTTAGTATTTGATATGACAGCAAGGGCAGCTAAGGAAGCTGCTCTGGGTGCTGGCGCAATTGTTAGAATTGTTACAGCTGGTAAATTACGCAGAACAGATTTAAAAAAATTACAAGAAGATCATCCCAATATTATTTTAATAGCTGGAGGAGTAGACTACGGTGAGCGTGATACTGCTCTTTATAACGCAGAAGAAATAGCTAAATTAAATTTACCTATTCCGGTTATATATGCAGGTAATATTGAGAATGATGAAGAAGTAAAATTAATTTTTGAGAACCATCAAAAAGAACTTTATATCGTAGAAAATGTTTTTCCAAAAATTGATGAGCTTAATGTTGAACCTACTCGTAAAGTTATTCAGGAGGCATTTGAAAAACATATTATACATGCCCCGGGAATGAAACATATTTTTGATATTGTTAATGAAACAATTACTCCAACCCCAGCAGCTGTAATGAATCTTTGTAAACTTATTTATGATAAAATAGGTGATGTTTTAGTTGTTGATGTTGGTGGAGCTACAACAGATGTCCATTCAGTTACTGAAGGGACAGAAGCTATATCAAGAATACAAGTTTCTCCAGAGCCCACAGCTAAAAGAACGGTTGAGGGTGATTTGGGAATGTATGTTAATATGGAAAATGTTATTGAAATTATAGGTGAAGAGCAACTCATTAAAGAAGGTTTTAATTTAGAAAAACTACGTAAAGAGTATTATGCAATTCCAAAAAATGATGAAGAAAGACGATTTATTAATCGTTTAGCTGAAGTTGCAACGATGACAGCTATTGATCGTCATGCTGGTGGGATTAGATATGTATACGGACCATCTGGGAGAGGTACCTTAGCACAAGGTAAAGACCTGTCTAATGTACGATTTATTATTGGAACGGGAGGCGCGTTAACACGTTTAGAAGACGGAGGAAAAATATTATCACAAATCATCAAAGGAGAAGACGATAACAACCTTTCTTTATTACCTACTGGTGAGGTTAAAGTGTTGATTGATAATGATTATATTATGTCTTCATTAGGTGTTTTAGCTTTTAAATATGAAGATGCAGCTATTAGACTCTTAGAAAATTCATTAAACTACAAACTGTCATGTTAGATTAATTCATAAAAGTAAGAGATAAATAGAAGCAATCGCTTTCATTATGTCGTATGTTGTTGTATACTATAAAATATAGAATAAGTTGTTATGATTTTTAAATCACAATGGAAGTTGGTGTGAAGCCAACGCTGTACCCGCAACTGTATGGATACACTTGTATCTGAGTCAGGAACATTGTTAACAATTTATTTCACTTTTTCGGGATTAAAAAGGTGGCTAAACTAGATTTTTTTAGCCGCTTTGTATATCTTATACAAGGCGGCTTTATTAATTTTAGCGAGGTTACTAACTATTATACCTGAAAAAGACCAACCTGTTTATCTGCAAATAAATAGGTTGGTCAATTTTTATAATATTAGTAATCTAAGACCACTGAAAAACTTTTTCTGAAGAATTTTTTAGAGAATGATCAGCGATTAAATTGAATAGTGACACGATGTACTCATTGTTACGGTTTGATTTATTCATAACTACTTGAATAGGTTCCTTGTTAGTTAATTCTTCAACTACTTTGATTTCACCAGAATCAATAAGTGGTTGAAGTCTACCTGATCGAACAATCCCTAACATATTTCCGTTTAATATAGCTTCTTGTACAACTTCATCACTACTAGAGTCAATAATTCTAGGTGGTGTTAATGAATGTTGAAAAAAGTTGTTATAATTGTAATATTCAGATTGATCGATAACGATAGGATACAAAGCAAAGTAATCCTCAATTTCAAAATGTTCTCTATAGAGATTTGAATTAACACATAATACAACATTTTCGTGATCAATAACTTTAGTTTCTAATTCTGAGGAGACTAAGTTGCCAGAGACAATTCCGATATCAATCTCATTTTTAAGTAATCTTCCGATTGTATCATCGTTACTGGAACCATCAATTTTAAACGTGACTGCAGGAAATTCTTTAGTCATAGTTTTCAAATGTGGCATAAAGTAGTTAAAACAATAAAAGTCATGACCTTGTAGTTTCATAACATAACTTCTACCCAATTCTGTGGGAATGGTCTTAATCAAGTTGACTTCGCTTAGAATATTAACAGTTCTTTTATATAATTCTTCTCCAGCGTAGGTTAAAAAGTATTTTCCATTCTTTTTGTCTAGAAGCATTGTTCCAAGTTCATCTTCTAAACTTTTAATGTGTTTTGTGATAGTTGGTTGTGAATAATTGAGTTTAATAGCTGAATGTGTCATATTCAATTCTTCTGCGACAACTTGAAATGTTTGCAAGTTTCTAATTTCCATAATAACCTCCTGTTTACATATATATATATTCAGTATATAGCATGTACAAAAGGTTGTAAACGATTTCAATTACAGAAAGTTTTTTTTGTTTTTTAGAACCTTTTGTGAATCATTGGGAATGTTTTTTTTAAGCTAAAAAGTGACATTGTTATCAAAAAAAGGTCGTTTTTCACAATCCGCTCAAAAGTTGGATAAAGGTAATAGTTGCTATTCCTTTTATGGTTGATAAGTATAATTTTTATTGTATATAATTAAACTATATAGGAGTATCATTATACAGTTCAATCAGATTATTTTATATGTATTTAAATATAATGAGGAGGGATTTTTCGTGAAAGTTTATACTAAAGGTGGAGACAAAGGAAAAACAAGTATTATAGGCGGTAGTAGAATTTCTAAAAATTCTTCAAGAGTGAATGCTTATGGAACGATTGATGAGTTAAATTCAAACTTAGGTTTTGTGGCTAGTAAAGTTGCTAAGGATGAAAAATTTAAAAATATATTTGAAGAAATTGGCTTAATTCAGCAGTTCTTATTTGATGCTGGAACGGATATCGCAATGTCTCCTGAAATTAAGAATTTTAGGTTATCTAATAGTGAGGTAGAATGGTTAGAAAAAACTATTGATAAGTGTGAGGCGTCACTCCCTAAAATAGAGAGTTTTATTATCCCTGGTGGTCACGAGATATCTTCTTTGATGCATATTTGTCGAACCGTAACGAGACGTGCTGAGCGCTTAGTTGTGTGTGTGATGGAGGAAGAAGAAATTAATGAAGAGGTATTAAAATTTTTAAATCGTTTATCTGACTATTTTTTTGTAGCAGCAAGAAGTGTAAATCACATTGCTGGTGTAAGTGATGTGTCTTATGAGCGTAGCGGAAAAGTATTTCATTAATTAAATATAGAGTATAAAAAAACACGTCAATTCCTTGAATAAAGGGTTGACGTGTTTTTTATATATTATTAAATATAAGCTCCTAGACCTAATAGGATAATAGCAAGTGCTCCAATTGCTATCATAAGCGGTGTAACAAATTTCAACCATTTATCGAATGAAATGTTAACCATTGCAAGTGATGCAAGAACTAAACCAGTTGGTGTGATGAATGAGATTATTCCTTGACCCCAGTTATAAGCATCAACAATGATAGCACGGTCGATACCTACAACGTCTGCAAGTGGAGCCATAACTGGCATAGACAGTACAGCTAAACCTGAAGATGAAGGGATGAAGAAGCCTAATAGGATAAATACAAAGAACATTACAGTTGTAAAGACAACCCCACTCATGTGAGAGACGCCATTACTTAACCAGAACATTAATGTATCACTAATTTTAGCATCTTCCATGATGATTGTAACCCCACGGGCTAAACCAATAACAAGAGCAACACCTAGTAAATCAGATGCGCCGGCGATAAATTCACCAACGAATGATTTTTCATCAAGACCACTAATAGCAGCCATAATAAATGTAACACCTAAGAATAATGCTGAGATTTCAACGAACCCCCAGCCCCAATCTTTAACACCAAATACCATAATAACAAATGAAGCTGCGAATACTGTTAAAAGAATTTTTTTACGAACGTCGAAAATTAATTCTTTTTCATCAACGGTTTCTTTTAAGAAATGTGCTTCTAACTCTTCTTTTTGATCGAAGATTAATGATTCAGAAGGGTTCTTACGAACTCGTTCTGCATAACGGATAGTGTAAGCAATACACATAATAGTTCCGACAACTAACATAACTAAGCGTAAGCCCATACCATCAGTAAAGTTAATACCTGCAGTGTTTGAGGCAATAACAACTGAGAACGGGTTAACTGTGGAAGCCATCGAACCGATTGAACTTCCTAAGTAAATTGTAGCAATCGCAACTAGGGCATCATAGCCAGCAGCCATGAAAATTGGTACTAGGATTGGGTAAAAAGCGACAGTTTCTTCTGCTAATCCAAATGTTGTACCACCTATTGCGATTAAAGTAGAGATAATGATAATCAACCATTTTTCTTTACCTTTTAAGCGTAATGATAAAGCGTTCATACCAGCATTGAAGGCACCAGTTTTATTGATAACTCCAATGATACCACCTAAAATGAGTACGAATGTGACAATCTCGATAGATTGTGCTAGACCTTGGATAGGGGCATGTAAGAAATTCTTAACAGCTCCGAATAAACCAGGGCGTTTTTCATCTAACTCTTTGTAGCTTCCAGGTACTGCTACAGGTTTTTTGATCGAGCCATCTTCAAATTTAGAGATATCGATTTTGATATCTTTATTTTTTAAGAACTCTTGATCAGCAGGAACAGTGTTAGCCGCATCCTTTTTAGCATCTTCTTCAGTCATACCAGCTGGAACGATTGTAAATGTCTTATCGTCATTGTACTGAATCGTTTCAAATTTACCAGCAGGAATGAAATAAGTTAGTCCCATAACTAATAATAATACGATTAAAATGACAGTATAGGCCGATGGGAAACTAAACTTTTTTTTCTTTTTCTCCATAAAATTAACAACTCCATTCATTATTTTTTCTGTCTCATACATTATAGGTGGATTTCAAGAATTGGACAACAATTTTATGAGTATTATTAATTTTAAATGAGAATAGTGGTCGAGTACTACTATTAATAGTAGATATAATTAATAGAAAGCTGTATTTATATACATTAAAAGCATGAAAGGTTAATAAATTACAACTTAATGAAACGCTTACTTCTTTGTTATGTCAAGTGAATTCTTATTTATAATAAAAGGGTATTATTTGTGCGATTTTTCGAATTATATTAAAATAAAAATGGGAAATAAATGAGCGTGTACAAAAATGTAATGGTTTTTATGGAGACATTCAAGCCCTTTTTATTATAAAAAGAAAAGTAAAGGTTGGGAATTGAATCTGATGAAAGTACATTATATAGTAGAAAAAGAACTTTTAGCACTCGTTGATATCAAGTGCTAAAAAAAGAGTGTAATCTGTTGACAAATAAATAAAGGGTTGGTATAGTTATACTTGTAATTAGCACTTGGGTCTTACGAGTGCTAACATAAAAAGAGGTGAGTGAGGATGCTAACAGAACGTCAATTAAATATATTGGGTTTGTTGATCCAAACGTATACCTCGTCTGGTGTACCAGTCGGATCGAAGACGCTTGTTGATGCAGGTATCAAAGCAAGTTCTGCTACGATCAGAAATGATTTAAGCACACTTGAGGAAGTTGGTTTTATAGAAAAGACACATTCATCCTCAGGTCGTATTCCATCTGTTAAAGGTTACAGGTATTATGTAGATAACTTGTTAAAACCTTCTGAGGTAAGTAAACAGGAATTATCTCTAATAAAAGGTGCCTTTGGTCAGGAGTACCGAGCTATCGATGATATTATTGCAAAATCAGCACAAATTTTATCCGATTTAACGAGTTACACAGCTTTTTCATTAGGACCAGAAGTAAAAGAGCGTAAGTTAACAGGATTTAGAGTCGTACCACTTAATAATCATCAATTAATGGCGATTATCGTGACGGATCGAGGAAATGTTGAAAGTCAGGTGTTTACTATACCGGATGGGGTTTCTGCTGAAGATATTGAGAAGATGATTAAAATTATCAATGATAAATTAGTGGGACAGCCTCTATTAACTGTTTATCATAAGCTCCGAACTGAAATTCCAATGATACTTCAAAAGTATTTCCACAGTCCAACAGGGATTATGTCACTGTTTGATACAATTATGGGTCAGGCTTTCGAAGAACGGGTCTTTGTAAGTGGCAAGATGAATTTACTAGATTTGGATGTGTTATCAGATGTGTCTCAGTTTAAATCTGTTTATTCTTTAATGGATAATACAGACCAACTAACGGCATTGATTGCACCAACAGAAGCAGATATTGATATTAGGATAGGAAATGAACTTGAAAATGACTTACTAACTAATATGAGTTTAATCACAGCTTCTTATGAAGTTGCCGGACATGGTAAAGGGACGATTGCTCTTTTAGGGCCAACGAATATGTCCTATGAAAAAATGTTAGGTCTTGTTGATGCTTTTAGAACAGAATTGTCACAAGAATTAACTGACTATTATCGACTATTAGAGTGACCTTAAGTTAATAGGGTTAGAGAAAGGGAGTTAAGAAATTGACTGAAAATCATGAAGAACTAGAAAAAGAAGAAGTAATAGAGACGAATGAAGAGAAGCAAGCTAAAGTAGATGCTATCTTAAACGGTGAAGAAACTACTGAAGAAGTAGACGGGACAGAAGAAGTTGAAAAATCTACTGAAGAATTATTACGTGAACAACTTTCAGAAATGGAAGATAAATATTTACGTGCGCAAGCAGAAATTGCTAATATGCGTAATCGTAACATTAAAGACCGTGAAGCAGCAGCTAAATACCGTTCGCAAGATTTAGGTAAAGAATTATTACCAGCTATCGATAACTTAGAGCGTGCTTTACAAATTGAAGTAACAGATGAGCAAGGTGAAAGCCTTAAAAAAGGAATCGAGATGGTAATGGAGAGTATGCTACATGCTTTAAAAACTGCCGGTATCGAAGAAATTCCTGCTAAAGGTGAAGTTTTTGACCCTAATTTACATCAAGCTGTACAAACAATCCCTCTTGAAGATGGTCAAAAACCCGATGAAATTGTTCAAGAATTACAAAAAGGTTACATCCTACATGATCGTGTCTTAAGACCGAGCATGGTTATGGTTGCACAATAAATTAAATTTGTTAAAAAATTAAATTCACATATAAAAGGAGAACGACATTATGACTAAAATTATTGGTATTGACTTAGGAACTACAAACTCTGCAGTAGCTGTATTAGAAGGCGGAGAAGCTAAAATTATTCCGAATCCAGAAGGTAACCGTACAACACCTTCAGTAGTATCATTCAAAAATGGAGAAATCCAAGTAGGGGAAGTTGCAAAACGTCAAGCTGTAACAAATCCTAACACAATCGCTTCTATCAAACGTTACATGGGTGAAGCTGGTTATAAAGTAGATGTTGAAGGTAAATCATACACGCCACAAGAAATCTCAGCTATGACTTTACAATACTTAAAAGGGTTTGCTGAAGACTACTTAGGCGAAGAAGTAACAAAAGCTGTTATTACAGTTCCAGCTTACTTCAATGATGCTCAACGTCAAGCAACTAAAGATGCTGGCCGTATTGCTGGTTTAGAAGTAGAACGTATCGTTAACGAACCAACTGCAGCAGCACTTGCTTATGGTTTAGATAAAACAGATAAAGAAGAAAAAGTATTAGTATTTGACTTAGGTGGCGGTACATTTGACGTTTCTATCCTTGAATTAGGAGACGGCGTATTCGATGTATTATCAACAGCTGGTGACAATAACTTAGGTGGGGATGACTTTGATAACAAAATCATCGATCATTTAGTTGCTGAATTCAAAAAAGAAAATGGTATTGATTTATCACAAGATAAAATGGCAGTACAACGTCTTAAAGACGCTGCTGAAAAAGCTAAAAAAGATTTATCAGGTGTATCAAGCACACAAATTAGCTTACCGTTCATCACTGCTGGTGAAGCTGGACCTCTTCATTTAGAATTAAACTTAACTCGTGCTAAATTCGATGAATTAACAGCTGACTTAGTAGAAAGAACTAAAATTCCAGTTCGTCAAGCTCTTAAAGATGCTGGCTTAACTCAATCAGAAATTGATGAAGTTATCTTAGTCGGTGGATCAACTCGTATTCCTGCAGTTGTAGACGCTGTACAAAAAGAAACTGGTAAAGATGCTAACAAATCAGTTAACCCGGATGAAGTAGTAGCAATGGGTGCTGCAATCCAAGGTGGGGTTATCACTGGTGATGTTAAAGATGTTGTATTATTAGACGTTACACCATTATCATTAGGTATCGAAACAATGGGATCAGTATTCACTAAATTAATTGACCGTAATACAACAATTCCAACAAGTAAATCACAAGTCTTCTCAACAGCAGCAGACAACCAACCAGCAGTAGATATTCACGTGTTACAAGGTGAACGTCCAATGGCATCAGATAACAAAACATTAGGTCGTTTCCAATTAACTGATATTCCAGCTGCACCACGTGGTGTGCCACAAATCGAAGTAACATTCGATATTGATAAAAATGGTATCGTAAACGTATCTGCTAAAGACTTAGGTACTCAAAAAGAACAAACAATTACAATTAAATCATCTTCAGGTTTAACAGATGAAGAAATTGATAAAATGGTAAAAGACGCTGAAGCAAATGCTGAAGCAGATAAAGCTCGTAAAGAAGAAGTAGATTTACGTAACGATGTAGATGCTTTATTATTCTCAGTTGATAAAACTTTAGGCGAATTAGAAGGTAAAGTTGATGAAGCTGAAGTTAAAGAAGCAGAAGCAAAACGTGATGAGTTAAAAGCTGCAGTTGAAGCAAATGACTTAGAACAAATGAAAACTAAACGTGACGAATTAAACGAAATTGTTCAAGCGTTGACAGTTAAATTATACGAACAAGCTGCTGCTGCTGAAGGTATGGATCCAAACGCGGCTCAAGGTAGTGCAGATGATGTTGTAGATGCTGACTTTGAAGAAGTAGACGACAAATAAGAGTGATTTAGGAAAAAGCCAAAGCACCTCGCTTTTGGCTTTTCCTACTTATTAAGGAAGAATATGTATTTAGTTTAAGTAGACTGTTTAGGTATCTCTAAAATTATGGTATGCTAATGAAGTTGAAGACAAGCTAACTAATCTAGAAAAGATGTGGAGGGAAACCCATGGCAAAACGCGATTATTATGAAGTGTTAGGTGTGTCCAAGGGCGCGACAGCTGATGAGCTAAAAAAAGCTTATCGTAAACTGTCTAAAAAATATCATCCAGATATTAATAAAGAAGCTGACGCAGAAGATAAATTCAAAGAAATTTCTGAGGCTTATGAGATTCTAAGTGACCCTCAAAGAAAAGCTGCTTATGATCAATACGGTCATGCAGGTACAGACCCTAACTACGGTGGAGGCGGCGGTTTCGGCGGCTTCAGTGGTGGCGGAGCTGGTTTTGGTGGGTTTGAAGACATATTTGAATCATTCTTTGGCGGTGGTGGTCGTTCATCTAATCCGAACGCCCCAAGACAAGGTGCTGATTTACAATATTCATTAGACTTAACCTTTGAAGAAGCTATTTTCGGTGTTGAAAAAGTGATTAAATTTAACCGTGAAGACAGCTGTAAGACATGTGATGGGACAGGGGCTAAACCTGGTACTTCACCTGTAACATGTTCTAAGTGTCACGGACAAGGGGCTGTTCAAGTTGAACGTCAAACGCCACTTGGTCGTATGATGACACAACAAACCTGTGACCAATGTGGTGGTAAAGGGCAAACTATTGCGTCACCATGTAATGATTGTCACGGAACGGGCCATACGAAGAGCCAACATAGCGTGAAAGTAAAAGTTCCTGCTGGTATTGAAGATGGTCAACAAATGCGTTTATCAGGTCAAGGTGAAGCAGGAATCAACGGCGGGCCTTACGGTGATTTATTCGTCGTATTCCGTGTTGAAGAAAGTGATATCTTTGATCGTGATGGTTCTGAAATTTACTATGATTTACCAGTAAGCTTTGTTCAAGCAACGCTTGGTGATGAAGTAGAGGTACCGACTGTTCACGGAAAAGTGAAATTAAAAGTACCAGCTGGAACACAATCAGGTACAACGTTCCGTCTAAGAGGAAAAGGGGCAACTCGTCTTCGTGGAACTGGAACTGGAGACCAACAAGTAACGGTTAAAATTATTACACCTAAGAATTTAAATGAGGCTCAAAAAGAAGCATTAAAAGCCTTTGCTAAAGCTGGTGGCGATCAAGTCCCAGATGAAGAAGAAGGATTCTTAGATAAAGTAAAAGATGCGTTTAGTTTCGATCAAAAACGTAAAAAATAAGAATAAGACTCTTAAAAAAGAGAACAAGTTGAATATTTTGACTTGTTCTCTTTTTTTGCTATTAGTAGTCGTATTTTTTCTTGCAATTGTAAATCAATATGGTATACTTCTAAAGTGTAATAGTTACGATTTGTAAAAAGCGATGTGGTGAGCTAAGCAACGAGCTATTATAATTATTAAATATTGGAGGAAGAGTAATGAAAAAAATAGTAACCCTTTTATCACTAGCTGCTTTAGGTTTAGTTTTAACAGCGTGTAGTTCTAATGAAGGAAAAAATAAAGCAAACGATAAATTACAAGTAGTAACGACATTCTATCCGATGTATGATTTTACAAAAAATATTGTTGGGGATAAGGCAGATGTCAGTATGTTAATCACTGGTGGAACAGAGCCTCATGATTATGAACCAAGTGCAAAAGATATTGCACGTATTCAAGACGCTGATGTTTTTGTGTACAATTCAAACGAGATGGAAACTTGGGTAGAAAGTGTTTTAGCAAACATTGATAAGAAAAAAACAAAAGTAATTGAAGCCAGTGATGCGATTGAGTTAATGGAAGGTTCTGAATCAGAAGAAGGTGAAGAAGCTGTGCACGGTCATGAGCATGGTTTAGACCCTCATGTTTGGTTAGATCCTGTTCTTGTGAAGAAAGAAGTTGCCGCTATTAGCGATGGAATTATTGAAGTCGATGAAAAGAATAAAGCGACATATGAAGAGAATACAAAGAACTATCAAGGCCAATTATCAGAATTAGATAAGACATTTAAAGAGGCTTTTAAAACCGCTAAAAACCGTGAATTTGTTACTCAGCATGCTGCTTTTGGTTACTTAGCTAAACAATATGATTTAAAGCAAGTTTCAATATCAGGTATTTCACCTGATCAAGAACCTAGTCCTAGTGAATTAGCTAAAATAGAAGATTTTGTTAAAAAGAATAAAGTAGATTATATTTATACAGAAGAGTTAGCTTCAAGTAAAATTGCAGAAACCATTGCAAATGCAACAGGCGCAAAGATGATAGATTTAAATACTCTTGAAGGTTTATCAAAAGATAAGCAAGAATCTGGTAGTGATTACATTAGTGAGATGAAAGAAAACGTGAAAGCCTTACAAAAAACAATTAAATAAAGTCTGTGTAAGCAGATTTTATTTTTTTATGTTTGATTTGTGAATTATGTAATAAAAACAGTTGCTATTTGGAAACGGTTTCTGTACAATTGTGTTATAAAGTTTATAACTGAGATGAGGAAATAAGGTGTGAGACCTTAGCAGACCCTTTCTACTGTAACGCAACTTAGCTATTGAATGAAACTATCAATAGAGTAAGATTATGCGGAGCCAGACTACTTATTTTAGTTATTATAAATAGACAAAGCTATTGGGATTTTGTCTTGTAACTAGTTAAAGTGGTTTGTTTACTGAATCCTTTATTATTTACAGGACATCTTTAGTTTATAAAGATGTCCTTTTTATTTTGTTTTAAGGGTTAATTTAACTATTAGGAGGATTAGAATGTCTGTTAGGAAATTAACATTATTAAGCATGTTATTGGCAATGAGTGTGTTAGGTGCAAATATTAAAATTTTGGGTTCGGTTGCTTTGGATTCTTTTCCAGCGTTTTTAGGATCTTTAATTTTAGGACCACTACCTGGAGCATTGTTAGGAGCACTAGGACATTTCATATCGGCTTTACTAGCGGGCTTTCCTTTAACACTTCCAGTACATATACTTGTGACAGCTTTGATGGCAGTAACAATGTTTATTTATGGAAAAATCAGAGAGGTGTCTACTTGTTTTAAAAAACAAACAATCACAATAAGTTGGATAGCAGCTTATTTTAGTAGTGTTTTACTGGATTTATTATTACTATATCCTTTAATTCATGAAACAGTTTTTATTTTGTTTGTCCCCTTAACAATCGCTACAGTCATTAATTTATTTATTACTGAGGTAGTTTATAAATTAATACCTAATGAAATAAAAAAACTAACGTTACGTTAAGTTTGTACAGAGGAGTGAAGTAAATGAGTGAACATGGTGGGAATCGTGAAGAAATAGCGGATTATTTAGGGATAAATAAGTCTGATTTAATAGATTTTAGTGCCAATATAAATCCTTTAGGCTTGTCTGAAAATTTATTAAATGTCTTAAAAAAAAATATAACAGAATTGCAACACTATCCAGATATTAAATATAGAAAATTAAAAAAAGCGATTGCAAACTATCACGGAGTATCAAGTTCATATGTTTTTCCTGGCAATGGAGAAGCAGAAGTAATTTATCTCTTAGCTCAAGTACTAAGGCCTAGACATGTCTTATTATTAGCTCCGACATTTTCAGAATATGAAAAGGCATTTAACTTAGTGGGGAGCAGATTCAGTTATTTTTATCTTAACGAAGAAGAAGGTTTTGAGATTAATCCAATTAATTTTTTTGAGTTTTTAGATAATAATAGCCAAATAGATTGTATTTGTTTATGCAATCCTAATAACCCTACAGGAAAAGTTATAAGTAAAAAGTTGTTAACACAGTTATTAGGACGATGCAGCGTTGATAATATTTCATTAATTTTAGATGAGGCTTTTATTGATTTTTTACCTAATACGAGTGATTTCACAATGATAGATGAATTAACTAACTCTGATAATTTATATATACTACGCTCTTTAACAAAATTTTACGCGATTCCAGGTCTTAGGTTAGGATATTTATTAACTCATAATGTCAACACTCTTCAAAAGATGGCGTTATACAAAATTCCATGGAGCATAAATATTTTAGCAGATGTTATTGGTCAAAATATTTTATTCGATGAGTCATTTCAAATCCAAACGCACAATTTTATAAACACTGAACGTCAAAGATTACAAAATGAGCTTGAAAAATTTCATCAAATAAAAGTGTATTCCTCTAGTGCAAATTATTTGTTGTTAAAGGTTACCGATATTTCAGAATTTCGAAATAAATTATTAAATAAACGAATTTTAATTAGGTCGTGTAGTAATTATCGTGGATTGACTTCTAATTATTATAGAGTTGCTGTAAAGAGTGTTGAAGATAATCAATATTTAATAGAGGCTATTACTGAGGTGTGTCGAAATGAAACCGATAGTAACAGTTAGATGCCCAGGTTCATGCGGCGAACTTTTTCAAGGGTTCATAGAGAAAGAAGAATATCTTGTAACCTTACCTATTAATCGTTATACAACATTAAAAATCTATAAACACGACAGCTTAGACCTACCTGATTTTAAAAAAATGAAACAAGCATATAGTCTTACTTGTGTATTTTTTAACATTCCCGAAGAGAATTTACCAAAGATAAAAGTTGTGAGACATTCTGATATTCCGTTATCAAAAGGAATGTCAAGTAGTACTGCTGATATTGTTGCGATGATTTATGGAGTTACTTATTGTTTAAATAAAAAGATAACAGAGAGAGAAGTTATTAAAATTTGCTGTCAGATTGAGAAAACTGATAGTATCGCCCTTAGTCAACTTTCAGTGATGGCTCCTAGTTCAGGTAATATTCTATTTCAAACAACATGGACACCTAAGTGCCACTTATTAATTTTTGAGGGACGTCAAAATCTTGATACATCTGATTTTCATGCTTTCAGAAATGAAGAGATAGTCAGGAAACAAGGGGGAATTTATTGTGAACTGGTTAATGAATTTAAAAAAAGCACATGTATACAGTCGATTAGCGAGATTGGTAAGATCGCTACGAAGAGTTCTTTTCTAAATCAAATTATACTACCCAAACCTTATTTTCAAGACATTCATTTGTTTGGTAAAAAATATGGTGCAGTGGGGACAATGGTTGCACATAGTGGGACAGTTGTAGGACTTCTTTTTAACTATAATCACCCGAGGATTAATAATTTAATCAAAGTTTTGAGATTGAATTCAGCTATTACTAAAAAGTATCCCAAAATATATCTAACCGAAACAGTAGAGGGTGGAGTCTCAATTACGAGTTTTTAAAATTGAATATTAAATTAAAAGTAACAGGGAAACAGGTGGAAATCCTGTACAGCCCCTAGCTACTGTGAGATGGACGAAATCAAATAAACCACTGATAATTTTTGGGAAGGTTTGAAAGTAGGAAGAAATCGAGTCAGGATACCTGCCTTTTAATAACTAAAAAATTCTGAGGGTGTTTATTTTTTAGTTTTCTTAATTGTACAAAACACCCATTTTTAGGGTGTTTTTATTTTAGCATTGGAGGCGTGGAATGATGAGAAAGTTAGTAATAGCAGGTACAGGAAGTGGTGTTGGGAAGACAACCGTAACTCTAGGTATCATGTCCGCTTTGAAGCAAATTGGATATGATGTCCAACCGTTTAAAGTGGGTCCAGATTATATAGATACAGCCTATCACACTAAAGTAACAGGTAATAAAAGCCGTAATTTAGACTCATTTTTAATCCAAAGTGATGACATTTTAAATTATTTATTTGAAAAAGAAGCACGTTCATCAGATATCTCAATTATTGAAGGAGTTATGGGATTATATGACGGATTGGGAATTGATAAAGATAATTGTTCAACAGCATCTCTTGCTAAAAAAATAAAGGCACCTGTCATTTTAGTGATAGACGGAAAAGCAACGTCAACGTCAGTTGCTGCAATAGTTAAAGGATTTTCTGAATTTGATAGTGATTTAGATATTGCTGGGGTTGTTTTAAACAAACTAGCGAGTGAAAATCACTATCAGTTGGTTAAACAGAGTATTGAAAAATATACTGATGTTCCTGTACTTGGTTATTTAGGAAAAAATGCGATGCTAAGTTTGCCGTCTAGACAGCTTGGATTAGTTCCTCAAAATGAGATAGAAGGACTTGAGAAAGAGATAGAACTATTAGGGGAAAAAGTGAGGAAAACTATTGATTTAGATAAATTACTAGAAATATCAGTATCTAATAACTTGAATTCTCAAACTTTGAATAAAGAAACAGTGAAAAAATATTATTCAAAAATAGAAACGCCTGTAAAGATTGCTTATGCATTGGATGATGCTTTTAATTTTTATTACGAAGACAATTTAGAATTAATGAAAAAGAAGGGAATCGAATTGATCCCGTTTAGTCCAATGTACGATCAGAAGTTACCAGAAGCGGATGCCTATTATATAGGGGGCGGATATCCAGAAGAATTTGCTAAAGAATTAGCAGAGAATAAAATTATTCGAGAGGAATTATTACGAAAATCTCAAAAAGATGTTCCAATTTATGCAGAATGTGGTGGGTTGATGTACTTAGGCAGCTATCTTAAAATTCAAGATAAAAAATATGAAATGGTCGGTGTTTTTGATGGTTTTAGCGAGATGACACCGAGTCTTAAGCGTTTCGGATATTGTCAGGGAGTTTCAACTATCGATACTCCAGTTATCCCACAAAATTTAATAGTATATGGTCATGAGTTTCATCATTCAATATTTGAAACAAGCGAACTGCCTATAATGAATATGGAAAAATGGAGAGATGGTAAAAAAATTAAAACGTGGCAAGGGGGGTATCTAAAGAATAATACTTTTGCTAGTTATTTACATCTTCACTTTTTCCAAAATAGTCAATTAATAGATCACTTTATAAGAAAGGCTGTTGAATGCATATGATGACTTCTATAATAGTACTGTTTTTAGCCTTTATTTTAGACAGTATTTTAGGTGATCCTTATAGTTGGCCTCACCCTGTTAAAGTAATTGGGAAAAGTATTAGTATTATTGATAATGGTATACAGAAAAATGTAAAAGATAAAAAGTTGAAATATTTATTTGGTATTATTTTATGGCTAATTATAGTAGGTGGGACAGGAATAGTTACTTATTTTTTACTTAAGTTTGCCACGAAGGTTCATCCATTATTTGGTGGAGTAATTGCAGTTTATTTGAGTTATACGACTATGGCAATGAAAAGTTTAGCTTATGAAGGTAACAAGATGTATAACGTTCTAAGTAAGGGGACTTTAGAGGAGGCAAGATCTCAAATTGCGATGATCGTTGGTCGTGACACGACTAACTTAACAAAAAAAGAAATCACTCAGGCGACAATAGAAACTGTAGCTGAAAATACGAATGATGGGATGATTGCTCCCTTATTCTATCTTGCACTAGGGGGCCCCGTTTTTGGAATGATGTATAAGGCGGTTAATACATTAGATTCAATGGTTGGTTATAAAAATAATAAGCATCTTGAAGTTGGAGCAGCTTCTGCTATTCTAGATGACATTTTTAGTTTTGTTCCTGCAAGAGTGACATGGTTTTTGATGATTATTGTTAGTTTTATTTTAAGATTAGATGGAAAAAATGCTCTAAAAATAGGGTGGCGCGATCGTTATAATCACAAAAGTCCTAATAGTGCTTTTCCAGAAGCAGTGGTTGCTGGAGCGCTAGGCATTCAACTAGGTGGGACGCATACCTATCATGGGATAGAAATTCAAAAGCCTACGATTGGTGATCCTTTAAAACCTGTTGAATTTTCAGATATCAACCAAACTAATAAGTTGTTATATGGTTCGTCCATTTTAGCATTATTAATTCTTATCGGTTTTAAGCTATTGTTACTATAAAAAACTAAGGAGATTTATATGAAAAAAAGAGAGTATCAACAAAACCCGCATTTAATTGAGACGGAAAGTTTTATTATTATTCAATCTATAATCGATGAGCTAGAGCCAAACTATACGTTTGAAACTAACGTTCATGAAGCTATTATTAAACGTGCTATCCATACTACTGCAGACTTTGATTATATGCACAGTTTATCTTTTACACATGATGTTATCAGTAAAATTCAAAATGTGATATTAAAAGGTGGCACTATTTTTACTGATACTAATATGGCTTTAAGCGGTATCAATAAGAAAAAATTGACAGAGTATAATTGTGATTATTTCTGCTATGTAGGTGATGAAAAAGTTGCTGCTATTGCAAAAGAGAAAGGGATAACTCGTTCAATGGCAGCTATTGAAGTAGCAGCACAAGTGGAAGGGCCGAAGTGTTTTGTTTTAGGGAATGCTCCAACGGCTGTGTATAAGATTTTAGAGATGTATGAAGATAATCAATTAGAGCTAGATGCAGTAGTAGGTGTTCCCGTAGGTTTTGTAGGTGCTGAAGAATCTAAAGAAGAATTGGCTAAAAGTAATATCCCTGCAATCGCAGCATTAGGGCGTAAAGGCGGGAGTAATTTAGCAGCAGCTATTATAAATGCTATTTTATATAATATGCCGGGACGTGAGTGATAAGTGGAAGAGTATGTTTACTATAATGGTAAAAAGTTAAGAAAAGGGTATACTACGGGCACCTGTGCGAGTGCGGCTGCTTTGGCAGCATGCTTAATGCTTTTAAATCGAGAAACTATTGAAACTATTTCCATAAAAACAGCATCAGGAGTGGTATTGAACTTACCATTAGTCGCTGGAGAGATTCAGGAGGATTATGCAATCGCAGCCATTGAAAAAGATGGTGGGGATGATGCTGATGCAACTCATGAGATGTGGATTTATGCAAAAGTTACTTTAAATGACATCGGAGAGATAGTAATTGATGGGGGCGATGGGATTGGAAGGGTAACACAACCGGGGTTAGCAATTCCTGAGGGGCAAGCAGCAATTAATCCTGTGCCAAGAAAAATGATTAAGGAAAGTTTACTCCCAGTTTTACCTAAAGGAAAAGGTGCAGATGTTCTTATCTATGCTCCAGAAGGAGAAGAACGAGGGAAGTTAACTTTTAATAGTCGCTTAGGTATTGTAGGCGGAATTAGTATTTTAGGCACAACTGGAATTGTAACGCCAATGTCAGAAGAGGGATGGAAAGCTTCAATAACCATTGAGTTGGAAATGAAATATAAACAAGGCTTACGACGAATTATTTTGACTCCAGGTAATTATGGTGAGGATTTTGTGAAGAATGAAATGGGAATTCCAACTGATAATGTTGTGAATATGAGTAATTTTGTTGGATATGTTTTAAATGAAGTTCAGAGGATAGGGTTTGAAGAGGTACTAATGGTAGGGCATATTGGTAAATTTATTAAGATTGCTGCTGGTATTTTTTCGACGCATAGCAAAGATGCAGATGGTCGAACTGAAATATTGATAGCTAATCTTGCCTTATTAGGGGCCCCAGTAGAGATGTTAAAAGAAGTAGCAAAGTGTACGACTACAGAAGCTGCTGGAGATATAATAGTTGCGAATCATTATGAGCACGTTTATCAAGTTATTGTAGATAAAATTAAACAACGCAGTGAATTATTATTACGTTATAAAAAAAGAAGGGTAACTATTGAGGCAATCATGTTTTCTTCACAACGAGGATTGTTAGCAAGTACAAAACCTTTAGAGGAGCTGGAGGTACTATTTAAATGATAAAAGTTGTTGGTATGGGACCTGGTAAAGCTGAATTGATTTTAAATGAAGGTTTACTCGCAATAGAAGCAGCAGACAGAGTAATAGGAAGTAAAAGACAGTTAGAAAGTTTTCCTCAAGTCTCTTCTTTAAAAAAAATAGAACTTCCTAAAAAATTAGCTGATTTGAAAAGTTTATTAATAGAAAATGAGGATAGGGATTGTGTCGTGTTGGCTTCAGGGAATCCAATGCTATATGGAATTGGAACATGGTTAAGTCAACAGTTTTCAGATGACCAAGTTCATATAATTTCAGGTATTAGTGCCATCCAGTATCTCTTTTCAAAAGTTAAATTATCACAAAATGATTGTTATCTAACTAGTAGTCACGGGAAGAATCCAAACTTAGATTTAATATTTGAGTTGCCAAAAGTAGCAATGGTAACCGATGAAGTATGGGGACCTTATGAGTTAGCAAAAGCATCGTTAGATAGAGGAAAACAGAAACGATTTATTATTGGGGAAAATTTAAGTTATGCTAATGAAAAAATCAATTTTTTTGAGGCATGTGATGTTCCTAATAAAAAATATGACTTGAATGTGGTGGTGATTTTAGATGCGTGATACAGAATTTATCAGAGATAAGGTACCTATGACAAAAGAGGAAGTTAGAGCGATTAGTTTAAGTAAATTATCTTTAGGAAATGCTAACTCTCTATTGGATGTAGGTGCAGGAACAGGAAGTGTAGGCTTGCAAGCGGCTTTTGAGTATCCTGATTTAGAAGTTCTTGGTATAGAACAAAAAGAAATAGCAGTCGATTTAATTTTAAAAAATAAAACGAAATTTAACCTATCAAATTATCAAGTTACTTTGGGTAAGGCTCCCATAGAGCTGAGGCAATCATTTGACCGTATTTTTATAGGGGGCAGCGGTGGTAATTTAGCAGAAATTATTGACTGGAGTTACTCCAGTTTAACGGATGAGGGAATCCTAGTCTTAAATTTCATCCTTATTGAAAACGCTTTAGAAGCGATGCGTGAGCTAGAAAAATCAAAATTTAAAGAGTTAGAGATGGTTCAAGTAGGTATAGGAGATTGGACTAAATTAGGTAAGGGGCATTATTTTAAACCCCAAAATCAAACATTGATTATTTCGTGTCAAAAATAGGAGGAAGAAGATGAGTAAAGTACATTTTGTTGGAGCAGGACCAGGTGCAGTAGACTTAATAACTTTGAAGGGCTACAAATTATTATCAGAAGCAGATGTTGTGATTTATGCGGGGTCATTAATTAATAAAGACTTATTAAATTATTGTAAAGAGGGTTGCGAATTACATGATAGTGCTTCTATGCATTTGATGCAGATTATAGATGTTATGGAAAAAGGTGTTAAAGAAGGCAAGGAAGTTGTTCGATTACAAACTGGTGATTTTTCAATATATGGCTCTATTCGAGAACAAACGGAAGAGATGAAGAAAAAAGATATTGAATTTGATTGTACACCAGGTGTGAGTTCTTTCTTGGGGGCAGCTTCAAGTATCGGTGCTGAATATACAGTTCCCGAAGTTTCTCAAAGTGTCATTATAACAAGAATGGCAGGAAGAACACCTGTACCAGAGCGAGAGTCTTTACGTTCTTATGCACAGCACCGTACATCAATGGTTATTTTTTTATCGGTACAAGGTATTGGGAAGGTCGTATCTGAATTAGTTGCTGGAGGTTATCCAGAAGAGACACCTACTTGTGTTATATATAAAGCAACTTGGGATGACGAAAAGAAAGTACACGGGACATTAGCTGATATTGAAGAGAAAGTATTAACTGCTGGGATTACTAAAACTGCTTTAATTATGGTTGGTGATTTTTTAGGAGAAGAATTTTATTATTCTAAACTATACCATCAAAAATTCAAGCATGAGTTTCGTAAATAAAATGTCAATTACGAAGAAGGATTATTTAAATAGTATCAGAGGAATAGATTCACAAATAGGCTTAAAAAAAGTTGCCATTGTCGCATTGACAGAAGTTGGAAGAAAACAAGCTCAAGTGATAAGACGACAGTTTACTTCGGCAGACATCTACGTGCCAGAGAAACGTATCAAGCAATCCAGTGAAAAAGTGTTGCCGGCGAAAAAAGTTAAGGAGTCACTTCAACTTTTATTTAGAGACTATGATTATCTCATATGTATTATGGCTACAGGTATTGTTGTTCGAAGTTTAGATGGTGTATTAGAAGATAAGCGATATGATCCGGCTATTCTTGTACTTGATGAAAAAGCTCAGTTTGTTATCAGTTTATTATCTGGTCATATAGGTGGGGCAAATGACTTAACAAGAGAATTAGCTCATCGTTTGGAAGCGATTCCTGTCATTACAACTGCAACAGATACTCAAAATGTTACAGCTCTAGACTTAATAGCAAAAGAAGTTGAGGGATGGTATGAAAATTTTAGAGAAAATACACTAGAATTTAATTCTTTATTGGCATCTCATGCTTCTGTTGGATTTTATCAAGACAAAGATTATATACAAGACACTAGAGGATTAACAGTCTTAAAGAACTTAGAACTCATACCTTGTGATTTAGATGGGCTTATAGTAGTGTCACCACAGTTAAAGCTACCAAAATTATATGATATCTTGATTCCTAAAGTCCAAGTAATACCAAAAAATTATATTTTAGGCATGGGTAGTCGAAAAGGAGTATCGGATTCAATAGTAAATCAAGCATTTACTATATTTTGCGAGTTACACAATATTCACTATAGAAGCATTAAAGAGATAGTGAGTATTGATGTTAAGAAAAATGAAATTGGATTAATTAATTTAGCTAATAAACTAAATTGTCCCTTCAATACATATAGTAAAGAAGAGCTTGAAGAGGCATCTTATTTCTACCCTAGTTCAGAGTTCGTCAAAAAAAATGTAGGAATAGGAAATGTTGCTAGTGCTAGTGCACACGTTGCTAGTAATGGAAAGGTCTTAAGCGAACGATTTAGCTATCAAGGGGTTACGATTGTCTTAGCACAAGTAACGAAAATATGAAAAATAAAATGAATGATAATGGAGGCTATACTTTATGTTATACGTGATTGGATTAGGGCCAGGATCAAAAGAAATGATGTCACACGAAGCAGTAGAAGCTATTGAAAATTCTGATGTTATTGTGGGATATACAACGTATGTCAGAATCGTTAAAGATATGTTAAAAGAGCAAGAAGTAGTATCTACAGGTATGAAGAGGGAAATAGATCGTTGTGAGAAGGCGATTGAAATCGCTTTAACAGGTAAGGATGTAGCTGTTATTTCAAGTGGGGATGCGGGAATATACGGCATGGCAGGGTTGATTTTAGAGTTAGTCGGAAATCATGAAAAAGAGTTAGAAGTAAAAGTTATCCCGGGTGTGACAGCAAGTATTGGAGGAGCGGCACTATTAGGAGCCCCAATCATGCATGATTTTTGTCACATTAGCTTAAGTGATTTATTAACACCGTGGGAAGTAATAGAGAAAAGATTGCATGCTGCTGCAAGTGCTGATTTTGTTATTTGTTTATATAATCCTAGAAGCAAAGGGCGTCCCGATAATCTTGGAAAAGCATTAGCTATAATTTCTGAGTACAAATCGACAGATACATTAGTAGGTATTGCTAAAGATGTAGGTAGAAAGAAGGAGCAAGCTATGGTTACAACAATTAAGAACCTAGATGAAGAACTTGTTGATATGACAACAATTGTTATTGTTGGAAACAAAGAAACCTATTTGGCAAAGGGAAAAATGATTACACCAAGAGGTTATAGCTTATGATTTTGTTATTAGGTGGCACATCAGATGCAGAAAAAATTGCACGCCAACTAATTGACTTAGATGAATCCTTTATTGTTTCAGTCGCAACAGATTATGGTTTAAGTGTCACAAAAAAATATACAGATAGTATTTACTTAGGTCGAATGGATCAAGAGAAAATGGTCGAATTTATCGAAAAGAACAATATTTCATTAATTATTGATAGTACACATCCTTTTGCAAATTTAGTTTCTGAAAATGCTATTAATGCGAGTATCGAAACAAATACACCTTACATTAGATATGAGAGAGAAAGTTGCCAAGAAATGGATGGCGTAACTTATGTATCATCGATATCAGAAGCATGTGGATTAGCTCTGAAAACAAATGGCAAAATATATTTAACTGTAGGAAGTAAAACAATGCCTGAGTATGTCAGATTGCTTCCTCTTGATAGGGTTAAGACTAGAGTTTTACCAGTTGTCAGTGTGATTAGTGAGTTAAATAAATTGGGTCTTAATTCAGATCATATTGAGGCATTACGTGGTCCATTTTCCGAAGAATTGAATATGAGTTTGTTGAAAAATGCTCAAGCAACGGTTTTGATTACTAAAGAAAGCGGAAGCAGTGGAGGGATTTTTGAAAAAGTTAGTGCTTGTCAAAAGTTAGGGATACCGTGTATCGTCATTAAACGACCGAAGGTAATATACCCAAAAGTAGTATATAAAATAGAAGAAATTGCTCAATGGCTAAAAAAGGAGTGGCAAAAGTGATAGGCATGATTTCATTAGTAGGAGCAGGACCAGGTGACATTGAATTATTGACAGTTAAAGGGAAGCGGCGTTTGCAAGAAGCGGATGTTGTTGTGTATGACCGATTAGTTAATCGAGAATTATTAAGTTTAGTTAATGAAGACTGTGAATTAATTTATGTTGGAAAAGAACCACAGTTCCATCCTGTTCCACAGGAAAAAATCTCAGAAATTTTAATAGAAAAAGCTAAAGATAATAAAAAAATAGTCAGATTAAAAGGTGGGGACCCTTATGTTTTTGGCCGAGGAGGAGAAGAAGGTGCTGCCGTATTGTCAGAAGGTATACCGTTTGAAGTGGTTCCCGGTATAACTTCTGCTATTGGTGGATTGGCCTATGCTGGAATTCCAATAACCCATCGATATGTAGCAGGTTCATTTCATGTTATTACAGCGCATAGAGGTGAAGAGGGTTTAGCTATTAATTGGCAAGCGCTAGGTAGTTTAACTGGAACGTTAGTATTTTTAATGGGTGTATCTGAATTAAGTACGATTTGTAATGAACTACAAAGAGTAGGGAAAAATCCAGAAACATCAGTAGCAGTTGTCCATTGGGCGACCCGTAGTAAGCAGAAAACAGTTGTAGGGAATCTAAAAACTATCACCGAAGAAGTAGAGAGAAAAAAAATAACATCACCAAGTTTAATTGTCGTAGGAGATGTGGTCAATTTACGAGAGACGCTAAATATTTTTGAAACGAAACCTCTATTCGGAAAAGAGATTTTAGTACCTAGAACTTCTCATAAACGCTTAGCATATCGTTTAATTGATGAAGGTGCATCAATAGTATCTTATCCATCAGCAATTCGTAAAGGTTGCTCTTGGGAAATGCCAGCAAAGATGGCTGATAATTTAGTATTTACAGATGGTGAGAGTTGGGATTCTTTTATATTGGAATTTAAAAAAATGAGTTGTGACATTAGACATTTAGATGCAAAAATCAGTGGCATTGGTCATCATACTTGTGAAAAAATTAAAGCATATGGTATTCAACTAGAACAAGAGCTTATTGAAAAATCTCAATTAGTTAGAGATGAAAATATGATGGTATTCGGTTCATCAAGAGATTTAAATTGGGTATCAGAGATTAACGCTCATTTTATAAAGACACACGACTTGGTCTATAAAGGTCAAAAACATGATGATTTAAATTCTATCACAGCAATCTGTTTGCCACATTCACAAGCTGCATATGATTTATTAGCAAACTACACATTAGCAGAGCTAGCTGATATTCCAATTTTTGTCTTAGGAAATCAAACAGCTGCTGTAATAGATAATCTTGGTTTACAAGTAATACTATCAAAAGAGGCAACATTCGATAGTTTGATTACTAAACTTGAGGAGGAATTATAATGAAAAAAGCAATTTTGGTTGTAAGTTTTGGAACTACTTATCCTGAGACACGAAAAAAAACTATAGAGGCA
Source organism: Vagococcus fessus (assembly GCF_003987565.1). Lineage (GTDB taxonomy): Bacteria > Bacillota > Bacilli > Lactobacillales > Vagococcaceae > Vagococcus_D > Vagococcus_D fessus. Next base: position 714,154 of record NZ_NGJY01000001.1, on the reverse strand, counting down.
TGTGAAAAGCGTATTGTAGATGCTTATCCAGATTATGACGTATATCGTGCTTTTACTTCAAATATGGTAATTGGACGTATAAAAAAACAAGAGGGAATGAGTATTAATACAACCTCTCAAGCACTTAAGATGTTAAAGGAACAAGAGTATCAGGAAGTCATAGTTCAACCACTGCATGTGATAACAGGAAGTGAATATCATAAAGTTTTAAAACAAGCGGAGCCTTTTCGAGGAGAATTTACTAAATTTAAAATCAGTCGACCACTGTTAACGTACCATAGAGACTACGAGAAAGTTATCGAAAGTTTGGATGATTTAATTTCCCCATTATCAGCTAAAGAAGCGATTGTTTTAATGGCTCACGGGTCAGAGCATGCCTCATTTGCGACCTATGCGTGTTTAGATCATATGTTAGGTGACAAACCGGTAGAAATTTGCTGTGTAGAAAGTTATCCTCATTTAGATGATACGATTACTTCACTAAAAGCAGCAGGTAAGACAACGCTTCATTTATATCCCTTTATGTTAGTAGCGGGAGACCATGCAACCAATGATATGGCTTCTGATGATGATGATTCTTGGAAATCACAGTTAATTAGGGCTGGTTTTAATGTAGAGACACATTTAGTTGGATTAGGTGAGAATAAAAAGATTCAAGCAATATATTTATCCCATCTTTCAGAATTAATGAATGAAGAGGAACAAGAGTAATGGCAAAATTTTATGGTATTGGAACAGGACCAGGAGATAGTGAGTTAATGACAGTTAAGGGAGCTAATTTATTAAAAAGAGTAAACATTTTATATACTCCGGAAGCGAAAAAATCAAGTAAAAGTTTAGCTCTGTCGATTGTTGAACCCTATTTAAGTGATCAATTAGAAATCAAGCAACGACATTTTCCTATGGTAAGTGATCTTGAAACTAAAATGACCAGTTGGAAAGAGATTGCAAAAGAAATTTCTGAGGATGTTAGATCAGGTAAAGAAGTAGCTTTTATTACATTGGGAGATCCAATGGTTTACAGTACCTACAGTTATTTACTGGATCTATTAGATGAGGATATAGAAACAGAGACGATTCCAGGAATTGCTTCATTTATCAGCATGGCCTCACAAGTTCAACTTCCGCTTTGTATTGATGAAGAACAGTTTTCTGTTGTACCAGCAACTGTTTCATCACGTGCTATTCAAACCGCAGTTGAGCAAAACGATACGGTGGTTCTTATGAAAGTTGCTAATCATTTACCAAAGGTTTTATCTGTATTAAAAAAGTTAGATTTATTGGAGCAAACCATTTTAATTAGTCATGCCTCACAGACTCAAGAAATTCGTAAAATGACAATTAAAAATCTACAGGAAACAGATAAAATTTCTTATTTTTCAACAATGATTGTTTATAAAAATCGACAACTATTTAAAATTAAGGAGGAAAAAAGATGAGTAAGAATATGGGAATAAAATTTACTGGAACAGTAGGACTTAGTTTGTTTTTTCTAACAGTTGGGGAGCCGGTACAAACAAATGCCATGCATATTATGGAGGGGTTTTTACCACCAGCTTGGTGTGCGTTCTGGTTTGCTGTTTTTATTCCATTCTTTATATACGGTTTGATAAATATGCGTAAAATTGTGAATAAAAATCCAGAAAGTAAGATGCTATTAGCCTTATCAGGTGCGTTCATTTTTATACTGTCAGCTTTGAAATTACCTTCTGTAACAGGTTCAACTTCGCATCCAACTGGTGTAGGGATAGGAACGTTATTTTTTGGGCCATCTGTTATTAGTGTTTTAGGGACTATTTGCTTATTATTTCAAGCATTATTATTGGCCCACGGTGGCCTATCAACATTAGGGGCAAATGCTTTTTCTATGGCAGTTGTAGGACCTTTTGTTGGATATGCGGTGTATAAATTAGCTAGAAAATTGAAAATTAATCAATCAATCTCAATTTTTTTATGTGCTGCTTTAGCAGACCTATCAACTTATTTAATGACATCAATTCAATTAGGAATAGTTTTTCCCGATGCAGGACTTGGAATTTCAGGGACAATAGTTAAATTTATGGGAATATTCTGCTTAACTCAAATTCCAATTGCAATCGCTGAAGGTTTGTTAACGGTAGTGATGTACAATTTAATTTCTGCATATATCCCTAATGTTCAATTAAAAGGAGGGACAAACTAATGAGAAAGAATTTAATTTTAATTGCCGCGGTAGTTGCTTTGGTGGTTAGTGCATTTGTATTTAATTCTTCGGGAGAATATGAAGGATCTGATGGAGCCGCAGAAGATTTAATTACTGAATTACGACCTGATTATGAACCATGGTTTGAACCTTTATATGAACCTAAAAGTGGTGAGATTGAAAGCTTATTATTTACACTTCAAGGCAGTATTGGAGTTGGAGTTATAGCCTATGCAATAGGATTCTATAAAGGTAAAAATAAACATGTTACTAATTGATCAAATTGCTTATCAAAATAGAATGATAAGCTTCTCTCCAATGAAAAAAACATTATTATATTTAATAGTATTGTTGTTAGCATTGATTAGCCAACCTATTATTCAAGTGATTATAGTGTTTTTTATTGGAGGCGTAACAATGTACGTCGCAAGACTGTCTTTAAAAAAATATTTAAAGTGGTTTTTATTGCCATTACCATTTTTAGTAATCAGTTTAGTGACAATTATGGTAACAATTTCGTCTTCATCTTCTGATTTTAATCATAGTGTGGAGATAGGTAAGTTCTATTTAGGGATGAGTTCCGAAAGTATAGTTATGGCGTACCATCTGTGCTTACGATCGCTAAGCTGTTTATGTTGTACCTACTTTTTTATTTTTACAGTTCCATTTCAACAGATAATTTATGTAATGACGAAATTAAAATTACCATCTTTTTTAATAGAAATAATAATGTTGATGTATCGCTTTATCTTTATTTTTATGGAGGTAACATTAAAAATTCATACGAGTCAACAGTTAAGGTTTGGGTATAATAATTTAAAAACTAGTTACCGTAGTATGGGGCAGCTTATGCAAACGCTTGTTGTTTATATGATAGACCACTACCAACAAATGAAAATTTCTTTAGAGATTAAATTTTATGATGGTGAATTTCCATTAGGAGGGTAAATAAAATGTTAAAAGTTGATAATCTCTTGTTTGCCTACCAAGAGGAATCTATTATTTTAAATAATTTAACTTTAGAGTTTAAAGAAGGTCATGTGTATGGTTTATTAGGGGCAAATGGTTCAGGGAAATCAACACTTTTTTTATCACTCATGGGATTATTAAAACCAAAATCAGGATCAATTAGTTATCAAGGTAAGTCGTTGTCTTATAAGAAAAAAGACTTATTTAAATATCGCCAGGAAGTTGCTTTAGTTTTTCAAAACCCAGATCAACAAATTTTTTATTCAATAGTTAAAGATGATGTTGCTTTTGCTTTAAGAAATTTAGGATTTGATGAGTCAGAAATTGATAGAAGAGTGACAGATTCACTTCACGAATTAGGTATTCTTCATTTGAAAGAAAAGCCAGTGCAGTATTTAAGTTATGGTCAAAAAAAAAGAGTAGCTATTGCTAGTGCGTTGGCATTAAAAAGTAAGTGGTTGTTATTAGATGAACCCACAGCAGGTCTAGATCCAGAAGGTCGTCGTTTAATGATGGAAATTATAGATAAGTTAGCAAATCAAGGGAAAAACATTATCATATCTAGTCATGATATGGATTTAGTCTATGATAGCTGTGACTATTGTTATCTCTTAAATCAAGGAAAAGTTTTAGTACAAGGGCCAAAACAAGAGGTTTTTAGTAATCGAGAACAATTGTTAAAAGCAAAGTTAGAGCAGCCCTGGTTAGTAAAAATTCATCAACAACTGGGTTTACCATTATACGAAAATGAACAATCTTTTTTTGAACGAACTATTAAAGAAAATATGTAGAGGGTGATACAATGAAAAAAGCTCAAGCTATAATGTTACAAGGCACAGCATCAGATGCTGGAAAAAGTGTAATAGCAGCAGGATTTTGTAGATTATTTAAAGATCAAGGATTGAAGGTAGTCCCTTTTAAATCTCAAAATATGGCCCTAAATTCTTATATTACCGCAACGGGCGATGAAATGGGACGTGCTCAAGTCTTTCAAGCAGAAGCAGCTGGAATAGCACCAGATGTCAGAATGAATCCTATTTTATTAAAGCCATCAACCGATCAGCAGTCACAAGTAATTTTATTAGGAAAAGTATTAAAAGATATGACTGTTTTAGAGTATCACGACTATAAATTAACGCTACTACCAGAGATAAAAAAAGTCTATGAACAATTAGGGATAGAAAATGAAAGAATTGTTATTGAAGGTGCAGGTAGTCCAGCTGAAATAAATTTAAATGACCGCGATATTGTTAATATGGGAATGGCACGGTTGGTAGATGCCCCGGTGATTTTAGTTGCAGATATTGATAAGGGTGGTGTTTTTGCTAGTATTTATGGCACGCTTGAGTTAATGGACCCTGAGGATAAAAAAAGGGTAATTGGTGTTATTATTAATAAATTCCGAGGGGATAAGAAGTTATTAGAACCAGGACTAAAAATGATAGAAGAACTAACAGGAGTACCCGTTATTGGTGTTCTTCCTTATCTTGATTTAGATATAGATGAAGAAGATAGTGTTGTATTATCCACAAAGCAAACCTATTATGATGAAAGTAAGGCACTAGACATAGCTGTTATCAGTTTGAAAAGAATGTCTAATTTTACCGATATGCGTAGTCTAGAGCAACAACCTGATGTATCGTTACGATATGTAAAAAAACTATCAGATTTGAAGCAACCAGATCTTATTATCATACCTGGTACTAAAAATACAATTGAAGATGCCGAGTATTTGAAAAAGAATGGCTTTGATGAAGCGATTCGAACTTGTTATGAGAGAGGAACCAATATTTTCGGTATTTGTGGAGGGTATCAGTTATTAGGGGATGTACTGATAGAGAATGATACACAAGTCAAAGGATTAGGCTTACTTCCATTAGTGACGAACTTTATGTCTGAAAAAATAACGACGCAAGTAGAAGCAAAGGTAGGTAAATATAACGTAAAAGGTTACGAAATTCATATGGGTGAGACTCTAGACAAATCTTCTAAATTGAATGATTTTTCAAAAATATATCAAGTAAATGGTGAAGAGTCAGAGCGACTTGATGGTGTTATAACTAATGATGGTTCCATTATTGGAACGTATCTTCATGGTATTTTTGATAATGTAGAGTGGGCAAGAGCGTATCTTAATAATATAAGAGTTAGTAAAGGAATGGAAAAAATAGTTGGTAATTTAGAGTCTTTGGAGGAACAAAAAGAACGAGAGTATGCTAAGTTAGCTGAGGCAATGCGTGACAATATTGATTTAGATTTTATTTATTCTGAAATGATAAAATTTGGGCGGGATGTATAATGAGAATTTATACTAAGTACGGTGATTCAGGCTACACAAGAATCGTTAGCGGTAAACGTTTAAAAAAAGATGATATCAGAGTAGAGAGTTATGGAACAATTGATGAATTATGCTCGCATATTGGATTAGCGTTAACTTGTGTACCTAAAGAATGGTCTATGTATAATGAATTACTGCTAGTCCAACAAGAGGTTTTTGATTGCGGGAGTGATTTAGCTGTTCCGAATTTCTATAGACCTTTTAAGCTTAAGTCATCCAGTACAGAAAATCTAGAAGAGTGGATAGATAATTATTTGAAAGAAACACCTAATATTGAGCATTTTATTATTCCAGGAGGGACAAAACTAGCTGCTCAACTTCACGTTGTCCGTACAACGGCACGTAGAGCAGAGCGACGAATTGTCACGTTAATGTCACAAGAATCTGATATAAATCCAGCAGTTTTGACTTATATAAATCGGTTATCTGACTATATATTTGTCATATCAAGAGTAGCAAACTTACGACAATCGGGCCAAGAAATTACCTATACAAATAGTCCTAAAATTTTTAGGAGTAAACGAGGTGATACCCTCCATGAGTAAAATGTATCCTATAATGTTAAACTTAGAAAATAAAAAAGTTCTTGTAGTTGGTGGTGGCCGAATCGCAAGGAGAAAAGTTGAATTTTTACAAGGTACCGGAGCTAGTGTTACAGTCATTAGTCCCATCCTGGAGGATTCATTTAAAAATCTGGAATTTAACTGGTTAAAAATGACCTATAAGCAAGGGTTAGCTAATGAGTACTTTTTAGTTTTTGCTTGTACGAATAAAAAAGAGGTAAATCAATTGGTCGTTAAAGATTGTAAAGAAGGGCAATTGGTGAATGACACAAGTTGTCAAAATCATTCAAATTTTTTTAACATGGCAGTAATTTCAAATAAGGAATGCTTAATTGGAATTTCTACGTATGGAAAAAATCCTAGTAAGAGTAAACTCATCAAACATGAACTATTAAAATGGTTGAAGAATTTTAAATTTGATTAATAATTACTTAAGAAAGCAGTGATACTTTGAAAAAAACATATGTAGTTGGAACCCGCAAAAGTCAGTTAGCGATGACGCAAACTAAACAAACTGTAACGTTATTGGAAGAAAAATTTCCGGACATTACTTTTGAAATAAAAGGAATTGTTACAAAAGGAGATCGTTTAGCGACTGTCCATCTTTCTAAAATCGGTGGGAAAGGCGTATTTATGAAACAGATTGAAGCAGCAATCGTGAGTGGAGAGATTGATTTTGCTGTTCATAGTATGAAAGATGTCCCTTCAGTGTTACCAGAAGAAGTCACTATTGCAGCAATTCCCCCTCGTAATAGTCCTTGGGATGTTCTGGTTTCTAAAAATGGTTTGGAAAATATAGAGGACCTGCCTAAAAATAGTATTATTGGAACAAGTAGTGTGAGGCGAGGGTCACAATTATTAGCGTGGCGTCCAGATTTACAATTAAAAAATATCCGAGGCAACATAGATACTCGTTTAAAAAAATTAGCTGAAGAAGATTATGATGCTATTATTTTAGCAGAGGCAGGATTAAACCGTTTAGGATGGAATGAAAAAATCACAGGTATAAGATTATCAAAAGAGTTGTGTATCCCTGCTGTAGGACAAGGAGCACTTGGAGTGGAGTGTCTTAAAGATAGACCTGATGTCCTAGAGTTATTACAAGCGATTGATTGTCCTATAACACGCCGTTGTGTAGAGGCTGAGCGTACTTTTTTAAGTCAGATGGATGGTAGTTGTACATTTCCAATTGGTGGTTATAGTGAAATATTAGAAAATAAATTAACGCTGACAGGATTTTTAAGTAATGCAGATGGTTCAATTATTTTGAAGGAAGTTTTACAGGATGAAAATGCTGAACAATTAGGAACGAGGACTGCAGCATTATTTAATGAAAAAGGAGCTAAAAGTTTAATTAAAAAATACCGTGATGAAAATGCCTAATTCAATTTTATTTACAAGAGAGCAAAAAATTTCGGTTAATTTGAGACAAGAATTAGAAAGTTGTTCATTTCAATTGGCAGAAATACCATTAATTTCATTGGAAATTTGTCAGGAATGTGTTGATAAGACTCTTATACAAAATGATTATGACTGGATATTTTTTACGAGTGCAGCCGCGGTCCGTTTTTTTTATGAGGCATATGGTGAGATATCCTCTCATGTAAAACTAGCAGTTATAGGGAGCAAAACATTTGAAGAATTAAAAACAAGTGATCAATCTAGGGCAGATTATCCAGATATCTTCACGTCTGAATATTTTGTAGAAGAGTGGTTAAGTCATCAAACTAGTTGCCAAAAAGTTTTATTTCCACAGAGTGAGTTATCACGTGGTATTATACAAAAAAGGTTAATAGAAGAAGGACATTATGTTAGAGCATTTACGTTATACAATAATTTTTTTCCAGAACACTCAAAAAAGAAATTGCTAACATGGTTAGACCAGAAGACAGAAGGTGCTATAGTTGTTTTTGCAAGTCCATCAGCATGGCATAATTTTTACTCTTTGTATAAATTAAAGCCTTTTGATTTACAATTTGCATCAATTGGACCGATTACTAGTCATGCTATTATGAAAAATGGATATAGTGTGGCTTATGAAGCACCAGAATGCACATTGGATTCTTTAACCCGAAATATTATGAAGAAGTAGAGAGGATTTTTTTATGACCCAATTTAGAGATTTAACTGTTATACCTTTTAATGAAAAAGAAAATTTAGTAATTGCTTGTGATAGTAGTGCAAGTATTGGCATGAAATCTCATGATTTTATTAAAGCGCCCCCTTCAATTATGGCAGCATATTGTTTACGTGTCCCTTTATTAGAGCTTTTTTCAGTAGGAGCTGAAATACTTTCGGTTGTTGATTTAATAGGGAATGAGTATGAAAATACAGGTAAAGAGATGCTTGAAGGAATTAAATCAGAATTAATGAAGGCTGATTTATCTTCGGTTCCTATAAATGGAAGTACGGAAGAAAATATGCCTACAGTAATGTCTACAATAGGGATTACCGTGATTGGAAAGGTAAGTAAAGATAATTTTCGTTTTGGAAAACTTAAAGAAGCTGATTATATTGGTTATTTTGGGGTTCCGTATGTTGGAACGGAAGTGGTGGCAAATCATGAAACTATTTTTAGTTATCCTGAACTCAAGCAATTATTAAATGAAGAAGGTATTAGAGAAATTTTACCAGTTGGGTCTAAAGGAATTCTTAATGAATCTATCACTTTAGCGAATTCGAGTAATCTATCTTTTAAATTGAGAGATAAAGAAATTGATACAGAGCATTTAGAAAAATCTGCCGGACCAGCAACAGTTTTAGTTATCGGAATATCACCAGAATATAAAGACCAACTTATTGAGAAATACGATGAGTTGACTATCATAGGAAAAGTGGGTGAAAAATAAATGAATAAGTTAATATTAGTGACTGGTGGTGCAAGGAGTGGTAAATCAAGTTTCGCTGAAGGTTGCTTAAAAGAAAGTGAAAAAGTGACTTATATTGCAACAGGAATATCTTCGCCAGACGATAAGGAAATGCAAAGTCGAATAAAACATCACCAAGAGAGCAGGCCGCAACATTGGGAAACTAAAGAAGGCTATATAGATTTATCACTTTATTTTAACGAGGTTAAGAATGTAGAGCAAGACTATTTATTTGATTGTGCCACTTTATTTACTACTAATTACTTCTTTTATTTGATTGGTAAAATATATCAAATCGAACCTCCTTTTTATGATGAATTTATTGAGAGTATGTCCATGGATGACTATCACTATATTGAAAGAGAAATTTTAATAGAGTGGAAAAAAATAATCGCTCAACTTAGAGTATGCTCTGGTGAAAATTGTTATATTGTGACGAATGAAATAGGGTTAGGACTGGTACCTCAAAATAAATTTAGTCGGTTATTTAGAGACATATTAGGTAGAGTTAACCAATTTTTAGCACAGGAGGCGGATGACGTTTATTTTGTTATAAGCGGTATTCCACAAAAAATAAAATGATAAAAGCATTAATCTTATATACACAATTTTTTACTAGAATACCGGTACCACTAGCTTTAGATGAGCCCATAGAGAGAATGAGACGAGGTATTTATGCCTTTACCTTCTTTGGTTTTATAATAGGTGTCATAGAAGGCATATTTTTTTGGATAATGAGTTTGCTCTTCCCGTTATCATTATCGTTTTTTATTACCTTAGTATTTGACGGTTTGATAACTGGTGGGTTTCATTTAGATGCCTTGGCTGATATGGCAGATGGTTTATTTTCATCGCGAAATAAAGAAAAAATGTTAGAAATAATGAAAGATAGTCGTATTGGAAGTAACGGCGTACTGGCCTTAATTTTTTATTATGGGTTGTTAATCGGTGGAATGGTCTCATTTCAAGGCGTACTTACTGTAAAAACAGCTACCTTGCTAGTTATTAGTTTTAGTATGATTGGAAAAACAGGGATTAGTTTACTGTTTTATAAGATGAAGTACGCTGGTGCAACGCAAGGTTTAGGAAGTACATTTTTGAATGTAAAAACTCCCTCTATAGTACTGGCACAATTGTTTTCAATGCTTATTCTCTATACTTTTTTTAGTTGGGCGGGGTTAATTGCCTATAGTTGTGTGTTCATTGTTTCGTTATTTTATAAGCGATTGGTATACAAGAAAGTAGATGGCTTGAACGGTGATACTATAGGGGCCTATGCATGTATAAGTCAGGTTATATTTTTATTAAGTTATTTTGCGGCCAGTGGAGCTTTAGTATGATTTATTTGATAAGACACGGAGAAACACCTTTAAATTATGAAAAAAAATTTTATGGTAAGTTAGATGTTTCTTTAAATCAAAAAGGGATTAATCAAAGTTTAGAGTTACAACGAAAATTATCAGATATTTCATTCACTAAAGTCTATACGAGTGATTTAAATAGAACAATTGAGACAGCCTTATTAGTAACTAAAATAGATGAGCATTCGTTAATAAAAATGAACAAATTGAGTGAAAAAGGATTTGGACTATGGGAAGGTCTAACAGCCAATGAAATTCAAGAACATTACCCAAATGAATGGCAATCATGGTTAGATGAACCATTTAAAGTGACACCACCTGAAGCAGAAGCATTTTTTTCTTTTAAGGAGAGAGTTGAAAGTGGTTTTTGTGAGATTTTAGATAGTTATAAACAACATCCTGAAGAAGATATTTTGGTAGTAGCTCACTTGGGAGTATTACGACTAGTTTGGCAATTCATTAAGCCTGAAACTTGCTTTTGGGATATCGATATTCCTCAAGGAACATATGCTAAAATAACAACTTCTTTAAAGGAAATTATATTAGAGGAGAGTTAGGGAGAATGGTAGAAAAAAAAGAAGCTTCTTTATCACAGTTTAGATTAATATTAATGATTACAACCACGGTGTATTCTTTTTCTAGTATGTCAAATGCATTTTATTTAATGGGATATGCAGCAATACCTTGGTATTTTGTTGCGGCGATTTTATTTTTTATTCCATATACGTTTATTGTATCTGAGTTATCATCAACATATAGAAATCAAGAAGGTGGCTTATATACATGGTTGAAATCTTCATTGTCAGAAAGATCAGCATTTATAGCAACTTTTTTGTGGTACAGTAGTTATATTTTATGGATGACCAGTGTTTTTATGAAATTATGGATACCATTTTCTATATTTATTTTTGGTCAGGATCAAACAAAATCAGATTGGCAGTTTTTAGGTTTAAGTAACCGTCAAATTGTTGGAATCATGGCGGTTTTAGCAGTAGTAGTCGTTACTAAGCTGGTAAATTTAGGTTTTAAACAAGTTTCACGAATGATGTTATTAGGTGGGACATTAGTGTTAACTCTTTTTGGTATCTCAATCTTAGGAAATAGTTATCTTTTATTTAAAAATGGAGGACAATTGGCTGAACCATTAAGAAATGGTGTGTCATTTGTGGCCTCACCTAATCCTAATTATGGTGGTATTCTAGGTAACTTAGCATTCTTCACTTTTGGGATTACAGCTTTTGGAGGGCTGGATACGGTGGCGAGTATGGTAGATCAAGTGAAAAATGCTCAGAAACGATTTCCAATAGCTTTGTTGATAGGTACGTTTTTTATTGTTTGTAATTATTTATTAGGTATTATGTTATGGGGAAGTAGTGTGACGTGGAAGACACTTTTATCAGGTGAAGGAATTCATTTAGGGAATGTTATGTATGTATTGATGGAAAATTTAGGATACCAAGTTGCCATTGCAGCAGGGGCTTCTGTCCAGACCGCAGGAATGATAGCTCATTTGTTGGTTAGGTATACAGGTTTTTCTATTTTCTTTGTTTATATTGGATTACTGTCATCTATTATTTATGTTCCGCTAAAAAGTTTACTTAGTGGCACGCCGGAAGGGTATTGGTCACCACTTGTTAAGAAAAGAAATAAACATAACATTCATTATAATGCAATGTGGTTACAATGTATTTGTGTGTCTGGTTTTATTTTATTAGTATCATTTGGTGGGAAACATATCAACGAATTGTATAATCAATTGACGCTGATGACAAATGTTTCGCGTTCTTTACCTTATATGTTAGTTGCTTTTTCATTTCCAGCATTCAAGAGAACTAAAACTGATAATAATTCATTTAGTGTGTTAAAAAATAAAAAAAGTTATTATTGGGCGAGTGTGAGTGTTGTATGTAGTATATTCTTAAGTATTTTATTCACGATTATTCAACCATTGGTTCAACATGATTATCATACGGTGTTCTTTTTATTAATTGGGCCACTATTTTTTGCATTTATTGGTTTGTTTTTACAAAAAGTATTGGAAGAAAAAAAGGTACATGTAACAGTAGACTAACTGAAAAAGTATCAAGCAAAATGCTTGATACTTTTTTGTTATAAGAAAATAGAATAGTTATAAGGAATATTCATAATAGTTTGAATAAAATGACTCTATATTAATGGTATAATAGGTAATGGAATCAATAGAAGCTTAATTAAGAAAATGGCTTTCTTTGTTATAATAATTGAAATAGTTTGCTCTAAATTTTAAGGAGGATTTTGATATGACAGCAGGGTATTTAAGACCTACAAAGGCGAAAATTGATTGTAAAGCGATTTTTCATAATGTACAGACTGAAAAAGAAAGACTGAATAAAGAAACAGAGCTTTTTGCAGTAGTAAAGGCAAATGGATACGGTCATGGAGCTGTTGAAGTAGCTAATATTGCTAAACAAGCTGGAGCGACAGGTTTTTGTGTTGCAATATTAGATGAAGCACTTGAATTAAGAAGTGCTGGAATAACAGAACCTATTTTAGTGTTAGGGATGATTGATCCGCTTCATATTGGTTATTTATTAAAAGAAAACTTAACTTGTGCTGCTATAAGTACTGAATGGTTAGAAGCAGCTATAAAAAACTGGCCTAGTGATAACAAAAGTAAATTAAAAATACATGCAAAAATAGATAGTGGTATGGGACGTGTAGGGTTACGTTCAGATGAAGAAATAAATCACTTTTTAGAGATAATAGAGGCACATCCAGAATTTGATTTAGAAGGCATATTCACTCATTTTTCAAAAGCTGATTCTTCAGATAAAAGTTATTTTAAGTTGCAACAAGCTCGCTTTTCAAAAGCGCTGAGCTTATTTCCTAAAGAGGTGCGTTATGTTCATACAAGTAATTCTGCGACAGCACTTTGGCATGACCATTGGCAGTCTAATTTAGTACGTTTTGGTGCGGCAATGTATGGTTTGAATCCTTCGGGAAGAGAACTGACACCCCCTTATGAATTAAAACAGGCTATGACATTAGAAACAGAACTTGTTCAGGTAAAAAAATTAGAAGCTGAAGAAGGTATAAGTTATGGTGCGACATACTATACAGAAACTGAGGAATGGATTGGAACATTGCCTATAGGATATGCAGATGGCTTTACTAGAAATTTCCAAGGTTTTAAAGTGTTGGTAGATGGAAATCGTTGTCCCATAGTGGGTAGAGTCTGCATGGACCAATGTATGATTAAGTTACCGAAGTCTTATCCAGTAGGAACTAAAGTTATTATTTTTGGTGATGATGAAAAAGGGAACAACATCTCATTCCAAGATGCAGCAGAGTATATTGGAACTATTAATTATGAAATACCATGTGTCTTATCAGAAAGAGTACCGCTTGTTTATGTTAACGAGTGTGATTAAATTAAGTTAAAGGGGTCAGATGATGTCAATTCAGATTTTATTCTTTTCAATATCAGGAAATACTCGTGCTTTTGTTAAAAAATTAAGTGAATACGCTACGACAAAGCATGAAGAGGATGCGTCTAAACCATTAGTGACGTTTAAAGAAATTACAGATGATAGTTTATTCGAAGAGATGCTAGAACCTTTCTTTGCTTTTGTTCCTACATATTTAGATGGAGGAAATGGTGCAGAGAATGGAACAAATGAAATAATGACGAATACATTAAGTGAGTTTATTGAGTTTAAAGATAATCGTCAAAAATGTCTTGGAGTAGTGGGCAGTGGGAATAAAAACTTCAACTGGCAATATTGTTTAACAGCCAAACAATATGCAGAACGTTTTGATGTTCCGATGGTAGATGACTTCGAGTTAAGGGGCACACCAACAGATGTTGAAAGAGTGTATGAAAATTTAGTTAAATATGTAGTATAATAGAAACTTGTAAAATGTTCGTCAGAGCATTTTACAAGTTTTTTTTCGTTCGTTAAATGTTATACTTGTGAGATAGATTACAAAATGAAAGAAGGAATTTGATGTTAGAGTCGTATTTAAACATTATGGTTGTATTTGCACTTGTTCTGATGGGCTATATTTTATCGTGGAAAGGTATGTTTGATAAAAACTTGATGGGGGTGTTCTCAAATCTTGTTTTGACGATAGCTTTACCCTTTAATATGTTTTTAAATATTATTGAACGATTTACTAGAGATGAGTTTTTAAGTTTATTCAAAGGGATGTTATTACCAGCACTTTCTATTATTATTACATTTGGGATTAGTTGGGTCTATGCACGTTTAACTAATGTTGAAATCACAAGACGTGGTGTCTTTAAAACAATGTTTACCGCATCGAATACCATATTTATGGGGTTGCCAATTAATTTGGCTATTTTTGGAGAGGTATCTGTGCCGTATGTGTTACTTTATTATATTTGTAATACAACATTCTTTTGGACAGTCGGGATTTATTTAATTTCTGGCGATAGCCAAGACCCGACTATTGAGCAAGTCAAGATGGATCCTTTAGGAGTTATTAAATTATTGTTATCACCGGCTATGTTAGGCTTTATTATAGGCTTGATTTGGATGTTACTCGGCATACCAGAAATTCCTGTTTTAACTAAATTTGCAACACATTTAAGTAATTTAACAACACCGATTTCGATGTTTGTTATCGGAATGATTATTTATCAAACAGGGATTAAAAATCTTCGCATGACAAAAGATACATTCGGCGTATTGCTTGGTCGTTATTTAATATCACCCTTAGTTGTGATTGTATTATCTTGGTTTATTCATGTCCCAGACATGATGCTAAAAGTTTTTATTATTCAATCAGCGATGCCGGCTCAAAATACAATGCCAGTTTTAGCGGAAAGATATGGGGCAGATGCTGAATTTGCAACGACAACACAAGCCTATACCTTTATCTTGTATCTCTTCATTATTCCGATACTAATCGCGATAGTTCACTAAAATCTTAGATATAGCTGTTATTCTGTGCTATAATGCTACAGTGCAGATATTTTATAGAAGAGGAAGAGGTGACCATTTTGGGAACATTTAAACAATTTAATTTAAAAGCTTATTTAGAAGAAGCTTTAAAGGATAAAGGGTTTGTTACACCCACTGAAGTCCAAGAAACATTAATACCTGTTATAAAGAAAGGCCGTAGCGTTGTAGGCCAATCACAAACAGGTTCAGGAAAAACACATACATTCTTATTACCATTAATGGATAAGATTGACCCATCAAAAGATGAGGTACAAGTACTTGTAACCGCGCCAAGTCGTGAGTTAGCTAATCAAATTTATGAAGCAGCTGTTCAATTAGCTGAACATAGTGACGAAGAAATTCGTGTCGGTCGTTATGTTGGGGGAACTGATAAAAAACGTCAAATCTCTAAATTACAAAATCAACAACCGCATATTGCAATTGGAACACCAGGTCGTGTTCTTGATTTGATGAATGAAAAAGCGTTAGGTACGCATACTGCGACAGCTTTTGTTGTCGATGAAGCGGATATGACTCTTGATTTAGGATTCTTAGAAGATGTTGATAAGATAGCATCAAGTTTACCTGGAAACTTACAAATGTTAGTTTTCTCTGCAACTATTCCAACAAACTTGAAGCCTTTCCTTAAAAAATACATGGAAAATCCTGTAATCGAACATATCAAACCAAAATCAATTATCTCTGATTCTATTGATAACTGGTTAATTTCAACTAAGGGTAAAAATACAAATCAATTGGTTCACCAAATTTTAACTGTTGGTCAACCGTACCTTGCTATTGTATTTGCTAATACTAAACAAAATGTTGATGATATTGCGAATTACTTAAAAGCTCAAGGGCTGAAAGTTGCAAAAATTCATGGTGATATTTTACCTCGTGAACGTAAACGTGTGATGAAGCAAGTTCAAAATCTTGAATTCCAATATGTTGTTGCTACAGATTTAGCAGCTCGTGGGATTGATATTGAAGGTGTTTCTCATGTTATCAATGCTGAAATTCCTAATGACTTAGATTTCTTCATTCACCGTGTGGGTCGTACTGGACGTAATGGTATGCAAGGAACTGCAATTACACTTTATGATCCAAGTGATGAACGTGCAATTAATGATTTAGAAAAATTAGGCATTCATTTCACACCTAAAGAAATTAAAGGTAAAGAAGTAGTAGATGGTTATGACCGTAACCGTCGTACGAAACGTGACCGCACTAAGAAAGAATTAGACATCGAAATGATTGGTTTAGTTAAGAAGAAGAAAAAGAAAATTAAACCAGCTTATAAGAAAAAAATTGGTTGGGTTATTGCTGAGAAAGAGCAAAAGACACGTAAGATTGAACGTCGTGCTCAAGCTCGTGCAATGAAAAAATCAAAGAAAACAAAACGTAAATAATTTAAAAGTTGTTTTATGCCTAGCATAAAACAACTTTTTTTCTTAAGATTTAAGTAGATGAATTAAAAGTAATTGTTTTTATTTTACAAGAAACAACGAATATATCGTACTTTTTGTTGTTTTGAGTCTAATAAATCCATCTTTTTAGACGTAAAGTTCAAATCTTAATAGTTTGATTTTCAAAATTTATTGCTATAATAGGTAGGGTTAATAATTTAAAAAGAATGAATGAGGGTATTTATATGAAGGTAAAAGTTATTATTGGTATTGTAACGATTGTTGTACTTGTTTTAGGTGGGTTAGGTTGGGGCGTTAATTATTTGTTTAATTATGCTATTGTTAGAGGAGATAAGGACTTTATTAGTGCAGAAGCTGCTAGTGGTGGAAAGTCTAAAGGCTACGATTCTTGGGAATTCGCTGATGAGAAGCCAGAAACATTGACTCAAAAAACGAAAGATGGCCTAATGTTAAAAGCGACTCATTTTAAACAGAAGCAAGAAGGGACAGCTAAGTTAGCGATTGTAGCACATGGTTACACAAGTGATGGCATGCATATGAAAGATTATGCTAAAATGTTCTATGAGATGGGCTATGATGTTTTAGTTCCAGACGCTCGTGCTCATGGTAATAGTGAGGGAGAGTATATTGGATTTGGTTGGCCTGACCGTTTAGATTATTTAAATTGGATTAAGCAAATGACAGATGCTTATAACGATAATGTTGATATTGCATTATATGGGATTAGTATGGGAGCATCAACGGTTATGATGGTTTCGGGAGAAAAGTTACCTGATAACGTTAAAGCAATTATTGAAGATTGTGGGTATGATACAGTTGAAAATGAATTAAAACATCAATTGGGTGAAATGTTTGGCTTGCCATCATTCCCGCTAATTCCAATCACGTCACAGTATTCAAAACTACGTGCAGGTTATGATTTCAAAGAAGCCAGTGCTGTGAAACAATTAGAGAAAAATAAATTACCAATGTTATTTATCCACGGTGACAAAGACGATTTTGTACCGACAAAAATGGTTTATCCATTATATGAAGCGACAAAAGGTCCAAAGGAATTAGTCATTGTTAAAGGAGCAAAACACGCAGAAGCCTTTACACAAGATCCAGGGAAGTATCAAAAAATGGTATCAAACTTTTTAGCAGACTATATTAAATAAGGAGTGTTGTACAGATGAACTACTATGATTATCTTCAGCAAGAGAATTGGACAATGCTATCAAATGAACAGATGTTATCTCTTTATGATGATGTTATCTCAGCCTTTATCTCACCAATTGTCAATGTAGACTCTGTTAGAGTATCTAACGTTTTGCTACCCAACAGACAGTTAAAAACTTTGGTTATTCGATTAGATAAGCAAGATTTTGTCTTTGTTCCAGGGCAACGAGGTGTGACACTTGGAAAGTTAAGAGAACGTAGTAGTGAATCAGAAACACTTATTGAGTTAAGTGAATATAGAGATGATTCACAATTTAGTCCAAGACGTTTGACGGATATTGTACCCATGTTAGTCTGTTGCGAAAACGATAGGCCAGGTGCTAAATTAGATGGAAGCTATAACACGGTAACTGGAAAGTACAATGGAAATACGCCCAATGCTGACAGTATTTGCTCTCGTATCGAAGAAAGTTTGATTCACCCACAGAGTATTGAAGAGGCTTTAAATTGGGAGTATCCAAAAGTTATGCGTTTAAATGAAGAGTGGTTAGCTAAGCAAAATAATGTTAATCCGGACTACTATGCTATTTATAAAATTAAAGAATTGACCTATGGTGAGTTGTTAATGGATTTGTGTGGTTATAATATACAATTGTTGCCTGAGGATAATTTTGAATATTTATTTTTTCCAACTATCGGACTTCCAGGAACGAGTCATTCGGATCAAAATGTAATGGTGTTAGATAATGAAGGACTATTACCAGATTTATCGGTTCAATTAGTTCCTGATGATGTCCCAATTCTTACAGACCAAGTAGAGGTTCAAAAACAAATTGTAACGGCTGGTGAATGGGAAAGTGCCAGTTATAGAGTTCCTCATAATATAACACCGCAGTCTGTCTTGAAGCCAGAAGAGATTGCTTACCGTAAGTGTATCTTATTGCAACATTAATCAAGGCAAATCGTATTAAAGTAGTAAGTTAAAATTGACTTTTTTAGATTTATTGCTTATAATTTTTAAAGGAAAAGGATATGTTTTTGAGTCAGTTTTGTTCAGAGAACTTTTTGTAATTGCTGAGAGAAAAGTCAAAACACTTGTAAGATGCTCCCTTTGATAGATTGGCAAGAAATTGTCACGTGTCCCTGCGTTATCGGGCTTAAGAGGTAATGAAAGTCAAACATCATTGCAAACAAGGTGGTACCGCGCAGCAGTCGTCCTTGTTTTGCATGGTGTTTTTTTGTTATTTAAAATGCTTTTATAAAAGGAAGGAAGAAAACAATGAAAAAATTATCAAGTAGTCAAGTTCGTCAAATGTATTTAGACTTCTTCAAAACAAAAGGACATACAGTAGAGCCAAGTGCGTCATTAGTTCCAGTTAATGATCCTACTTTATTATGGATTAACTCAGGTGTCGCTACACTTAAAAAATATTTTGACGGGTCAGTTGTTCCTGAAAACCCAAGAATTGTAAATGCTCAAAAGAGTATCCGTACAAATGATATTGAAAATGTTGGACGTACAGCACGTCATCATACTATGTTTGAAATGCTAGGAAACTTCTCAATTGGGGATTACCAAAAGAAAGAAGCAATCCACTGGGCTTGGGAATTCTTAACAGACGAAAAATGGATTGGATTTGACGTTGAAAAATTATACGTTACAGTTTATCCAGAAGATAAAGAAGCGCGTCGTATTTGGGAAGAAGAAGTAGGCTTATCAACAGACCGTGTTGTAGATGTAAAAGAAAACTTCTGGGATATCGGTGCTGGTCCATGTGGTCCTAACTCAGAAATTTTCTATGACCGTGGAGAAGAATTTAATGATGTTGCTGAAGATGATCCAGAAAACTATCCTGGTGGCGAAAATGAACGTTACTTAGAGATTTGGAACTTAGTATTCTCAGAATTTAACCACACATTAGAAGATACATATGAGCCACTACCTAACAAAAACATTGATACGGGTATGGGTCTTGAGCGTATGCTTTCAATTATTCAAGATGCGCCAACTAACTTTGAAACAGATTTATTTGTTCCAATCATTGAAGCAACATCTAAATTAAGCGATGGTCAAAAATATGGTAAAGACGGTGCAGTTGATACGTCATTTAAAGTAATCGCTGACCACACACGTGCTGTAGCTTTTGCGATTGGTGATGGTGCTTTACCGTCTAATGAAGGTCGTGGCTATGTGTTACGTCGTTTATTACGTCGTTCTGTTATGCATGGTAAAAAATTAGGTATCCACAAACCATTTATGTACCAATTAGTACCAGTAGTAGCGGATATTATGTCATCATATTACCCAGAAGTAACAGAAAAAATGGACTTCATTCAAAAAGTTATCAAAACAGAAGAAGAACGTTTCCACGAAACAATCAATGATGGTTTACAAATTTTAACTGACTTAATTGAAAAATTAAAAGCTGACAACAAATCAGAATTAGCTGGTAAAGATATCTTCAAACTTTACGATACATTTGGTTTCCCTGTTGAATTAACAGAAGAAATCGCTGAAGAAGCAGGTCTTACAGTAGACCATGCTGGTTTTGAAAAAGAGATGGAAGCACAACGTGAACGTGCTCGTTCAGCTCGTAATACTGATCAATCTATGAATGTTCAATCTGCTTTATTAACAGATATTAAAGAAGAAAGTACATTCATCGGTTATGATAAAACAGATGCGACTGGAACATTATCAGTTATCATTGCAAATGATGCAGTAGTAGAGTCAGTAGCAACAGGTGAAGCACAATTAATTTTCAATGAAACACCATTCTACGCAGAAATGGGTGGACAAACATATGACACAGGTGTGATTACAACTGAAGCTGGAGATATCGTAGCGACTGTATCAGATGTTCAAAAAGCACCAAATGGTCAAGCTCTTCATAAAGTTGAAGTAACAGCTGAACTTAAAAAAGGTCAAGCGTATGTGTTAAAAGTAGACCGTAACCGTCGTATTAAAGTTCTTAAAAACCATACAGCAACTCATTTATTACACCGTGCTCTTAAAGATGTGTTAGGCGATCATGCTAATCAAGCAGGTTCACTTGTAACGCCAGAACATTTACGTTTTGACTTTACTCATTTTGGGCAAGTAACAGCTGAAGAGTTAGCTCAAATGGAACAAATTGTAAATGAAAAAATTTGGGAAGCTTTAGTTGTCGAAACAGTTGAAACAGATGTTGAAACGGCAAAAGAGATGGGGGCTATGGCATTATTCGGTGAGAAATACGGCAAAGAAGTCCGTGTTGTAAATATCGGTGGCTACTCAATTGAATTATGTGGGGGAACTCATGTTACAAATACATCTGATATTGGCGTATTCAAGATTTTATCTGAATCAGGTATCGGAGCAGGCGTTCGTCGTATCGAAGCTGTTACAAGTAAAGAGGCTTACGATGTGTTATGCGAAGAAGAAGGCTTCTTAAAACAAATTGCAGGTCTAGTTAAAGCACCTCAATTAAAAGAAGTACCGAATAAAGTAGAGCAATTACAAAAACAATTAAAAGAGTTACAAAAAGAAAACGATAGCTTAAGTGCGAAATTAGCAAGCCAACAAGCAGGAGATGTTTTCAAAGAAGTAAAAGAAGCAAATGGGGTAACGTATATCACGGCTGAAGTGACAGTTAAAGATATGAACCAATTACGTCAATTAGCTGACCAATGGAAACAAAAAGAATTATCTGATGTTTTAGTTTTAGGAACAGCTCAAGGTGAGAAAGCTAATTTATTAGTGGCTATGTCTAAAGCAGCTAACGAAAAAGGTTTCAAAGCGGGAGATTTAATTAAAGCAATCGCACCACTTGTAGGTGGCGGTGGCGGTGGGCGTCCAGATATGGCTCAAGCGGGTGGTAAAAACCCAGCAGGCATTAAAGACGCTCTAGCTGAAGTAACAACTTATTTAACTAAATAATCAAAGTAAGAATTCTGTCAGCCGAAAGACTGACAGAATTTTTTTCTAAGGAAAGGGAGATAGGTATGGAATTTAGATTGGCAACATATAAAGACGGTCAAAAAATTCAACACATATTTGACCAAGGGACTGATTATTTTAAAGCATTAGGAATTGACCAGTGGCAAGATGGCTACCCGAATGAGGCCGTTATTAAGGATGATATTCTTAAGGAACAATGTTACGTAGCTTGCGATAGTGATGATATATACGGTGTCATTGTTATGACGTTAATTGAAGAGGATGACTACCTAACTGTAGAAGGAGGAGCGTGGCGTTATGAGGGAGACTATGGTGTCATACATCGTTTAGCTGTAAATAAGGATTATCCTGCTAAGGGGCTTTCATATGAGTTGATAGCATATGCTGAAAAGATGGCACTAGAAAAAGGGCGAATGATTATGCGTGTCGATACACATAAAGATAATTTAGGAATGCAACACCTTTTGGCCAAAAGTGGCTATCAGTATATCGGGGACTTGATGTTAAGTGGAGGTTTACCTCGTATTGGTCTTGATAAAAAATTAAAAAACTAGAATGGCGTTTAGGCCGTTCTAGCTTTTTTTAGAATGAAATGCTCAATAGCTTCCGCTACGGCACTATTATTATGGTCGTTTGTACAAATGTAATCGGCTTTTTCTTTTAACTCAGGGACCGCATTGGCAACAGCGATACCAGTACCTGCAAAATCTATCATTGTACGGTCATTCATATTATCACCAATTGCAATGATTTCTTCTGGTTTAATTCCAAGTTCTTCACTTAATTCTTTTAAAGCACGTCCTTTATTAACACCAAGAGGGTTAAATTCTAAGTAACGTGCAGATGAGTAATTAATATCGAGTTGTTGCTTTAATTCCTCAGGTAGAGAGGCTTCAATAGCTTGTAATTTCGACATATCATCACTTTGGAAGTTTACTTTTAGAATAATATCATCTGTGAAAGGGGTATGGTTAAGATCGTCTATAAGTGTTAACTTTTCTGGGTC
This sequence comes from Vagococcus fessus, assembly GCF_003987565.1. GTDB lineage: Bacteria > Bacillota > Bacilli > Lactobacillales > Vagococcaceae > Vagococcus_D > Vagococcus_D fessus. Next base: position 691,397 of record NZ_NGJY01000001.1, on the reverse strand, counting down.
ATCTAAGAAGTCATGTTCACTTTGATTCATACGATAGGTATAAATGTGGGAAAGACTGAAGACATGAATCAAGACGTCCAACTCACGTCCTATTTCAAAAAGTTGTTTAACATAAGCGTCATTTAAATTGGTTTGATTGATAATACGATTATTTTTATTTTCTGTGGTAACGCCGCCATTGAACGAAATAGAGTAATTGTTTTCTTTATCGTCTAGATTAAGTTTTTTTAGGATAGTTTGAAAATCTTCGAATCGTCTACCTGATGCGATGATGATTTTTATTCCAAAATCATCTAAATTGTTCAAATATTCTATGTTTTTATCTGATATGTTACCTTCAGATGTAATAAGTGTTTCATCTACGTCTGTGACTAAAAGTTTATACATGAACTCATCCTTATCTTTATTTTTTTGTTTTTAACTCTCGTTTAATTAATAATATAAGATTTCATTTAAAAATACTAGAAGTATTCAGAAACCTTTGAAAATATGATACACTATTGGTGATAGATAATAGAAGGACTGATAATTTATGGATAGATTTGAAGAGAAAAGAGAAAAGTTTAGATTCCCTTTATTTGATGATGCAGAACCTGTCAAATTACCAGAGGAAAATTCCCGTCATCTATTTCAAAATCAAGAGTCATTTGATGTTAACATAGATGAGAGTATAAGTAAAAGTTCAACTGTTACTGAAGGGGTAATGTCTGATAAAGAAGATGTAAACCTAGATGATGATTTAGTGATGTTACAGAAGGAAACTTCAGAAAAATTTGATTTCTCGTATCAAGGTCCACCTATGGAAAAACCAATTATAGAGATGAAAAAACCGATTTTTTATAATGACCATCATTCTAGTTTTGAAGAAAAGAAAAAAGTGGGTCATTCTCACCATAAACCAAATTTTCAAGCAGAAATTATGGAAGAAAAATTAGAAATAAAAAATAGTAAAATACCAAGCTACAGTGAGGAAGAACAGGATAGACCGGTTAGAAGACATCATTTTGTTCCACGTAAAATTCCTAGTCAAATAGCTAAGCACACTCCTAAAGAGAGTATAGAAAAAATAGAATCCAAAGAAATATTAGAACGTTTAAAAAAGCCGACTTCAAGTTATATGTCATTTGATTTAGAAGCGACAACCATTTATAAGGAGTCAGATAATGTTATCATTGAAAATACCGCAACTAGTGATTTTTTATCAGATATCCCAGGTATATTTGATGAGGTACCAATTATTTCTGAACCGATTTCTGATGATGAAAAAGCAGAAGAAATCCCATTAACACGTCAAGAATTTAAAAAATTGAGTAGAAAAGGTGATGTTGATTTGCCGGCTATCACTAAGAAAAAACAAAAAGAAATGAAAACATCTCGTTTGGATAGAGGACTGGGTAGTATTATAGAAGAACAGTTAGCCTCAAATAAAAAATCACAGTATTTTGATCTTTAATTTTCAAATAATAGAATCAACTGAATGTTTTTTATTGAAATCTTTCTGAATATATATGATAATAAACAATGCTAATAGAAAATGAGTTACAAGTAATTTTAAAACCAGAAAAGAGGCTTTTTATGAAAACGCAAGAACCAATCTATCATTTCGTTGGAATTAAAGGTGCCGGTATGAGTGCTTTGGCATTAATTCTTCATGAAAAAGGTTATCAAGTGCAAGGCTCTGATATTGAAAAATACTGTTTCACACAACGTGAGTTAGAAAAAGCAGGAGTTTCAATTCTTCCTTTCGATGAACATAATATTAAAGAGAATATGATTATAATTGCAGGGAATGCTTTTGAAGATAGTCACCGTGAAATTCAAGAAGCTTTGAAAAAAGGTCTTCAAGTAGTCCGTTACCACCGTTTCTTAGGAGACTTCATCAAAAACTTTACTAGTATTGCAGTGACAGGGTCACATGGGAAAACTAGTACAACTGGAATGTTGGCACATGTTTTTAGTGGTATCCAACCAACGAGTTATTTGATTGGTGATGGGACAGGTCATGGCGTCATGGATGCTAAATACTTTGCATTTGAAGCTTGTGAATATCGTCGTCATTTCTTAGCGTATTCACCAGATTATGCTATTATTACAAATGTTGACTTTGATCACCCAGATTACTATAAGAGTATCGATGATGTTTTTGATGCGTTCCAAACATTTGGAAGTCAAGTTAAAAAAGGCATCGTTGCTTTCGGTGATGATGAACAATTAAGAAAATTAAAAACAGATGCTCCTATTTATTATTATGGAACAAAAGATAATGATGATTTTCAAGCTAAAAACATCGAACGTACTACCACAGGTTCAGAATTTGATGTGGTTTATAAAGATGAAACAATCGGTCGTTTTATAGTACCAGCTTTCGGCATGCACAATGTCTATAATGCATTAGGTGTTATTGCGATTGCCCACTTAGAAGGACAAGATATGACTAAAGTAGCGACTGAGTTAGTAACATTCGGTGGCGTAAAACGTCGTTTCAGTGAGAAAAAAGTAGATGATATGATTATTGTAGATGATTATGCTCATCATCCTGCTGAGATTCGTGCGACAATCGATGCTGCGCGTCAAAAGTATCCAGAAAAAGAAGTGATTGCTGTATTCCAACCGCATACTTTCACACGTACTGTAGCATTATTAGATGAATTTGGTGAAGCTTTAGATTTAGCAGATCATATTTATCTATGTGATATCTTCGGTTCAGCTCGTGAAGAAGTAGGGGATGTGAAGATTGAAGACTTAGGTAACAAGATTACCAAAGGTGGTTCAGTCATTTCTGAGGACAATGTTTCTCCTTTATTAGACTTCCATGATGCCGTTGTTGTATTCATGGGTGCAGGGGATGTCCAAAAATTCCAACGCTCTTATGAAACGTTACTTGGAACAACACGTAAAAATATTATGTAATCCTAAAGACAGCCACAAAACGGCTGTCTTTTTTTTCTTGAAAATAGGGCTTAAGACTGAGTTAAACCGCTTGCTCTTTTTTTTGTATTTGGTACAATTAATAGTATTAACGATGGAGGTGTCATTGATAAAATGATCATAAAGCCCAAGAAAATTGGCAAGACAATTGATGAAATCGAAGAAGGACAATCTTTAAGCGTAACCGAGACAATTGAGGATAGCCAACTCCTTTTATATCTAGGTATTACAAATGATTCTAATCCGCTTTATATTCAACATGAGTATGCAAAACAAACAGAATATGGTGAGCCGATAGTTCCATCTGTACTTTTAATGGGGATTATCACAAGTGCTATATCTAAACATTTACCTGGTCCAGGTTCGCATGTCGTGAATTTTTCAATTAACTTTATGGAGGAAGTTCGTCATTATGAAACGGTGACATTCCAATTCGAAGTGATTAAAGTAGATAAGATGAAAGATGTTGTAACTATTTCAGTTGAAGCAACAAACAGTGAAGAAAATCGTATTCTTGATGCGGTAGTGATGGTTAAACCACCAGTACTATTAGCTGAAGATATAGATAAAAATTAAAAGTTCGAGGAGAAATTAAATGAATAATTATAATTATCAAGAAACGTCAACAAATGTTGGCTTGCAAGCCTTTTTTGCTCGCGTATATGCATATTTAGGCGTAGGTGTTGCGATTAGTGGTGTCACGTCATACTTAGTTTTAAATGTGTTTGCAGAGCAAGTATTCGGCATGATGGCAACAGGAACAACGATGAAACTTTTATTACTGTGGGTCGTAGAAATAGCACTAGTTTTATTTTTAAGTGCGAAATCAGTTAAAAACCCAGGCCTAGCTTTTGCTGGATTTATCGCTTATGCGGTAATTAACGGTGTAACACTAAGCTTCACTTTAGCAATGTATACAGGAGCAAGTGTTGTGAAGGCATTTGTCGCTGCATCATTAACTTTTATTACAATGGCTATTGTTGGTTCTGTAAGTAAGAAAGATTTATCTGGTATGGGGCATGCAATGAGAAGTGCTTTAATCGGGATTATCATTGTTATCTTAATAAATATTTTCTTGAAGAGTTCAGCGTTAGATATGTTTGTATCAATCGCAACAGTACTTGTTTTCTCAGGTCTAACAGCGTATGATCATCAAAATATTAAACGTATGTACTATCAAGTTGGAAATACTTCTGCAGCTAAAGGTATTGCGATTAACTGCGCCCTACAACTTTATTTAGACTTTATCAATTTACTAATTGCCTTCCTAAGAATTTTTGGAAGCAGAGATTAAACTTAAAGAGTTATCCTGAAAAGGATAGCTCTTTTTTTTGTGGGAAGAGTAGGTCAAAACATCGCAATATCTCATGATTTTTGTTAAACTAAATAGATAAGAGTGAATAGAGAATGGAGCTTTAATATGCCTAAAAATAAATTGTTATTGATAGATGGAAACAGTATTGCGTTTCGTGCGTTCTATGCTGTACAAAATTATGAGTCATTTAAAACAAAAACAGGTCTACATACTAATGCAGTTTTGTTTTTTAACAATATGCTAGAAAGTATTTTAGAAAAAGAAACCCCAACACACGTTTTAATTGCCTTTGATGCAGGGAAAACAACATTCCGTCATGCTTTCTTTGAAGACTATAAAGCAGGGCGTTCTAAAACGCCTGGCGAGTTTAAAGAGCAAATGCCTTATATTCGTGAGTTAATAGAAGCTCAAGGAATTAAGCATTATGAATTAATGGATTATGAAGCAGATGATATTATTGGAACACTTGCGAAACAAGTTGCGACAGATGACTTTGAAGTTGTGGTCATTTCAGGAGATAAAGATTTAACTCAATTGGCAGAAGAAAATATTCGTGTTGAAGTAACGTCACGTGGGGTTAGCGAACTTGTAACATACACACCAGAATTTATTAAAGAAAAATACGGTCTTGAGCCTCTTCAAATTATTGATATGAAAGGTTTAGCTGGAGATAATTCTGATAACATTCCAGGAGTGACACGTGTTGGAGAGAAAACAGCTCTTAAATTACTTCATCAATATGGGACAGTGGAAGGTCTATATGAGCATATCGATGAATTAAAAGCGAGCAAGATGAAAGAAAACTTGATTAATGATAAAGAACAAGCATTAATGAGTAAACGCCTTGCAACGATTGATATTAAAGCGCCGATAGATGTAGAGGTTGAGAGCCTTGTCTACGAAGGAAAAGACTTAGAAAAATTAATTCCATTCTACCGTCAAATGGAGTTCAAACAATTGTTAAGCAAGCTTGATACAAGTGGGTTAGACGATAGTTCTGAACCAATGGAAGAGGTTAAGTATCAGTTTATAGAAAAAGCTGAGGATATTTCAGCAGATATGTTTGGCTCAGATATGAGCTTTTATGTTGAAACTCTAGATAAAAATTATCATACCGCAGAAGTAGAAGCTGTAGCTTGGGGCAGTAAAGAGACTATTTACGTTGCGCTAAAAGATGAAGCTTTGCATTCGGAAGAAATGAAAAAATGGTTGGAAGATGCTAACCAAACCAAAAATGTGTATGATGCTAAAGCAAACTATGTTTTATTAAGACGATATGGGATTGAATTATCAGGTATCGCTTTTGATAGTTTATTAGGTGCTTATTTGATTGATACAAACGACAAGAGCGAAGATTTAGCAGCCCTAGCTTTCAATCATGAGTATTTTTCACTAGAGAGTGATGAAGCGATTTATGGTAAAGGCGCGAAAATGGCTATACCAGAAGATGAGATTATCTCGGAACACTTGGCGCGTAAAATCATCGCCTTAGAGCATTTGAAACCCGTCTTGATGGATAAGTTAGAGGACAAAGAACAAACTGATTTATTCTTCGAAATGGAACTCCCACTATCTAAAGTTTTAGGTGAAATGGAAAGTACAGGGATTACAGTTAATGCCCAACGCTTACAAGAGATGAAACAAGAATTTGCCATTCGTTTAAAAGAAATTGAAGAGCGTATTTACGAACAAGCAGGAGAAGAATTCAATATTAATTCACCTAAACAGTTAGGTGTTATCTTGTTTGAAAAGATGGAACTTCCTGTTATTAAGAAAACAAAGACAGGTTACTCGACAGCTGTTGACGTATTAGAACAGTTAAAAGATCAAGCTCCTATTGTGTCAGATATTTTAGATTATCGTCAAGTTGCTAAAATTCAATCAACGTATGTTGAAGGTTTACTTAAAGTCATTCAGTCAGATGGAAAAATTCATACTCGCTATGTTCAAACCTTGACGCAAACAGGTCGTCTAAGTTCTGTAGACCCAAATCTACAAAATATTCCTGTTCGATTAGAAGAAGGGCGTAAAATTAGACAAGCCTTTGTGCCAAGAAATGCCGACTGGCAAATCTTTTCGTCCGATTACTCGCAAATTGAGTTACGTGTCTTAGCGGATATTGCAAAAGACGAGCATATGAGAGATGCCTTCTTAGAGGGGCAAGATATTCATACAAGTACAGCCATGCGTGTCTTTGGTGTGGAAACACCTGAAGAAGTAACAGGAAACATCAGACGCCAAGCTAAAGCGGTCAACTTTGGGATTGTTTACGGTATTAGTGACTATGGTTTATCTCAAAATTTAGGAATTAGTCGTGCTGAAGCTCAACGCTTTATTGATACTTATTTTGAGAAATATCCAGATATTAAAACATATATGGAAGAGATCGTAAGAGAAGCGAAAGACAAAGGCTATGTAGAAACATTATGGCACCGTCGTCGTTATTTACCAGACATCAATGCCCGTAATTTTAATATCAGATCATTTGCTGAGAGAACGGCTATTAATACGCCTATTCAAGGGAGTGCTGCTGATATCTTGAAGATTGCCATGATTGAAATGGCAAAACGTCTTAAAGAAGAAAATATGGAAGCGACAATGTTATTACAAGTTCACGATGAGCTTGTGTTTGAAGCGCCGAAAAGTGAAATACCTAAATTAGAAGCATTAGTTAAAGATATCATGGAAAATGCAGTAGAATTAACAGTACCACTAAAAGTAGACAGTAGTACCGGAGATACGTGGTACGATGCAAAATAATGAGGTAGAAGGTTGAGAGTAATCCTCTTGACCTTTTTATCTGTCAATAAGAGGAGGGCTAGGATGCCTGAGTTACCAGAAGTCGAAGCTGTGCGCATAGGATTAGAGCAGTTAGTAAAGGGAAAAGAAATAAAAGAGGTCGTTGTTAACTGGGGGCGTATTATTGAGTCGCCGGAGGTTGAACTATTTAAGACTGAATTGATAGGTGAAGTTTTTGAGCGTTTCAATAGAAGAGGGAAATTTTTAATTTTAGGACTAACTCATTATGAGTTGATTTCACATTTAAGAATGGAAGGAAAATATGAGTTTCATTCGTCAGATGATGAGGTTCAAAAACACACGCATGTGATATTTAAATTCACAGACCATACAGAATTACGTTATCTAGATGTCAGAAAATTTGGGCGTATGACATTAGTTCCAAAAGATGAAGCTTCTTCATACAAAGGAATTCAAAAATTAGGACCTGAACCAATCGGATCAGATTTTGAATTAGCTATTTTTTCAAAACAACTGAAACGGTCAAGTAAGGCAATCAAACCATTATTGCTAGATCAAAAATTAGTGACAGGTTTAGGGAATATCTACGTTGATGAGGCGTTATTTGAGGCTGCTATTCACCCAGAACAACCAGCAGATACATTGAAACCCAAAGAAGTCGCGGCGTTACACAAAGCCATTATAGAGGTTTTAGGACGTGCAGTAGAGGCTGGGGGGACGACAATTAGAACTTATAAAAATGCATTAGGTGAGGCAGGTAAATTTCAACATGCTCTTAATGTGTATGGTCAAACAGGTGCACCATGTCCAACATGTGGAGAGCCTATCACAAAAATTAAAGTAGCCCAGCGCGGGACGCACTATTGTACATCGTGTCAAAAGTTAAGGAGGCCAAACTAAATGACGTTTATTTTAGGCTTAACAGGTGGTATTGCTACTGGTAAATCGACAGTTAGTCGTTATTTTTCTGATCAAGGTTATCCAGTTATTGATGCAGACCTTATCGCAAGAGAGGTAGTAGAGCCAGGTACATTGGGGTTAGAAAAAATTGTTTCTGTTTTTGGTAGAAGTGTTTTAACTCAACAAGGTGAATTGGATCGTCAAAAGTTAGGACAGCTTGTATTTAGTGATATTTTGAAACGAAAAAAACTTGATGCCGTTTTAGATGGTGAAATAAGGCAAGCTATTGTAAAGGCAATTGAAGAGTACACCTTAAAAAAAACAGCATTGGTTATAGTTGATATTCCATTATTATATGAAGCTGGATATGAGTCATTAATGACAAAGGTGATGGTTGTTTATGTATCAGAAGAAACCCAACTTAAACGCTTAATGGAAAGAAATTCATTGACTCAAGAAGAAGCAAAGCAACGAATGAACAGTCAATTATCAATCCAAATTAAGAAGATGAGAGCAGACTTTGTGATTGATAACAGTGGTACTAAAGAAGAAACAAAGCTACAAGTTTTAGATTGGTTAGAGAAAAAAGGTCTAAATTACTAAAAAGCCGTTTTATCAGGCTTTTTTTTTCTGTTTTTAAAGTATAAGCTGAACGTATTGGTAGGATAGTTGCTATACCAATAGCCCATTTCATGCTATAATGACACTATAATTAGGACAAATAGAAAATAAAAAATAGAGAAGATAATTGAGGTGATAGCATGCAATGTTCAAAGTGTCAGTATAACGGATCACGGGTAGTAGATAGTAGACCTTCTGATGAAGGAAGAGCGATTAGACGACGACGTGAGTGCGAATCATGCGGCTTTCGATTCACTACATTTGAACGCATAGAGGCGACCCCCTTACTTGTTATTAAGAAAAATGGTGGACGCGAAGAATTTAATCGAGATAAGATTTTGCGAGGATTAATTCGCTCAGCAGAGAAACGTCCAGTTTCTATGGAACAAATGGAGCAAATCGTTGATCAGGTTGAGAATAAAGTGAGAAGCTTAGGAGAAAATGAAGTTTCTACAACGTTAATTGGCGAATATGTTATGGAAGAATTGGTAAATTTAGATGAGATTGCGTATATTCGTTTTGCCAGTGTTTACCGTCAATTTAAAGATATGAGTGTCTTCTTAAAAGAGATGCAAGAAATATTAGATAAAGAAGAGAAATAGATAGGGAAGGAGATTGTTAACGAATGAATACAGCTTGGAAACAACTCCATCCACAAGATAGTTATACGGTTAAGTTGAATCGACCGATAACGATAGAAGATGAAAAGGTACTAAGTTTTTTATATCAACCGATTATTGGAATTGAAGCATTTGGTTTATATCATGCGTTCTTAACAGCTGTTCCAGTTGATGATTTTGAAAGTGATGAACAATTTCACTCAGAATTATTTAATCAACTGAATATCGATTTGCCAAGTGTCTTTAAAGCTCGTGTTAAGTTAGAAGGCTTAGGCTTACTAAGAGTATTTGTCAAAGAAGAAAATGGCAGACGACAATTTCTTTATGAGTTGTATCCTCCACAGAAAGCAGCTGATTTTTTCAAAGATACCGTTCTAAGTTTACTTTTGGTTGATAAAATCGGCGAGGAGCGTTATGAGAAACTAACGACACGTTTTGCTATGCCAAAGGTCGACCGTTCAGAATATCAAGAAATCACTAAAAAATTTGTTGATGTCTACCAATGGAATCAAGAAGGAATACATAGTCAAGAAAAATTATTATCTGAAAGTCAGGAAAAATTCACTCCTGAAGAGTCTGTTAAACCAACTATTACAGAATCGGACTTTGATTGGGCTTATTTTTTAGGCCTTTTAGATAGTCTATATGTTGATAAAACTCATCTAGAAATCGAGCTAAAAGAAATGATATTAACGATTAATCGTTTATATGGCATCGACGAATTAGAGATGAAAAAATTACTAGAGCCAGAAATTGATTATGTAACGAATCAGGTTAATATTAAACAGTTTAGACAAAGTATTATTAAAAAATATCATGTTGGTAAAAAGCAGACAAAACCAGAACCAGTTGAAGATAATACGTTGAATTCTGAAGACCAGAAAACAAAGCGACGTAATACGCTGCTTAAAAAGGGGTATTCAGAAGGTGAAATACAAGTTATTTTATCAAGTGAAACAATCAAACCCATGGTCTTTTTAACAGCTATAAAAAAACAAAAAGGTGGATTTGTAGCGATTGAAGAACGTTGGGCTGTTGAAAATTTAGTTAGAGATACAGGGTTACCCGATGCTGTTATTAACGTATTAATACATTTTGTATTAGTCGTTAAAGACAATGCGACGTTTGCACAAAAGTATGCTAATGCTATAGCGAATGACTGGGCGCAAGCTGGGATTATAAAACCAGAAGACGCGGTTACAAAAGCAAAAGAAGTTAGTTCTTCTAAAGCAAAGAAAACCCGTTCTTATGGTTCAAAAGGTTACAATAATAAACCGGTTCGTAAAGAAAGCGTACCAGATTGGGTAGGAAAAGAAAGAGGCGAAAAACCTATTTCTAAGGAGTCTGATGATTTTATAAATGAAAAAATTAGAAAACTTCGTGAGAAAAAGAAGGAAGGTGAGTCATAGTGGAAAATGTAGGAGATGAAATGGTTAAGGTAATGGCAAAGAATGACAGAATAGAAGAATTTAATAAGTTAGTCCGTGAAGTCATGCAGGATAGTGATGTTCAAGCATTTATTGCTGAAAATAGAGAGAAATTAACAGATGATGATATTTCAAAAAGTTATGCTAAACTCTATGAATTTGTCCGTGAAAAACGTAAATTTAAATTGAATGATCCAACTATGATAGCTCCAGGTTATGAACCAAAACTGGTTATCAACTATCATTCAATCGATGTGATATATGAGGAAACTGAAGAATTACTTGCTAAAAAAGCGGAAGAAAAACTGCGTAGACGAGTTAAATCTGTCGGTGTATCTAAAGATGTGCGTGAAGCGAAACTTGAAAATTATATTAGAACTCAAGAACGCGAACAAGCATTGAGAGCAGCGTTATTATTTATTGATTCTTATACTGAAAATCCAAAAGATTTTCATCAAGGGATGTATCTGCAGGGATCATTTGGTGTCGGAAAAACATACTTACTTGGCATTATAGCGAATGAATTAGCAGAATATGGGATTGATTCAAGCCTAGTACACTATCCAACATTGTTAGATGAAATGAAGCGTTCATTTAAGGACAATAGTACGGGTGAAAAAATTGATGCGATTAAGAAAGTACCTGTTTTAATGCTAGATGATATCGGCGCTGAAGCGATGACAAGTTGGGGAAGAGATGATGTTCTTGGTGTTATCTTACAATACCGTATGCAAGAACAATTACCAACCTTTTTCAGTTCAAACCTAAGTATGAATGAGCTAGAAAATGAACATTTTACAGTGAGTCAAAAAGGTGAAGTTGAACCAATGAAAGCGAAGAGAATCATGCAACGTATTCGTTATTTAGCTAAAGAAGTTGAATTAATCGGTGAAGACCGTCGTTTAAACAATTAAATAACACATACCAATCCTAATTAAAAAATGAAAGAATGCAACAGGTTATAAAGGGGTGTCAAGAAAATCTCATTGACAAACATACGAAAGCCTAGTATAATAATTTTTGTTGCTTAGAGGTGATGGAAAATGAAATGGTCATTATTAGAATTAAAAAAATACAAAGAAAGTCCATTAGAGTTTTCGGAAGTAATTGATGTCAATGATACGATTACAAAACGTGAACCAGGGATTTTGTCTGTAGCACCTGTGACAGTTACAGGTACAATCAGTGTTAGCAACGATGGATATATTGCGACATTTACGATTGATACAGTGATGACATTAGCATCAACTCGTTCGTTAGAACCTGTGCCATATCCGTGCAACTTAAATGTTGTAGAGTTTTATATGACACCTGAGCAATATGCGAGTCAAAAAGACCTTTTATCTGATGAAGATATCGTTATGATTCTTGAAAAAGACTTAATTGATTTATCTGAAGCAGTAGAAGATCACTTGATTTTATCAATCCCGTTACAAGTTTTAACAGAAGCGGAACAAGAAACAGATGCGACCGTTAAAGGTAACGATTGGGAATTAATGTCAGAAGACGCATATTACGAACAACAATTGCAACAAGATAACACAAATATTGATCCTCGTCTTGCAAAATTGTCAGCTTTATTAGATAATAGTAAAGATTCCGATGGTGAGTAAGATTGGAATAGATAGCGAAAAGCATTTGTTTTTTGCTAAATGATTTAAGGAGGTGTAGTTAATATGGCAGTACCTGCTAGAAGAACTTCAAAAGCTAAAAAAGCTAAGCGTCGTACGCATTACAAAATGTCAGTACCTGGTATGAGCACATGCTCAAACTGTGGCGAAATGAAACGTAGCCACCACGTATGTCCAGCTTGTGGTCATTACGATGGTAAAGACGTATCAGCAACTAAAGAAGCATAATAACATTTTTGAAATGTTAAAATCCCTTAGACAACCATGGAGTCTAAGGGATTTTTTTGTTGTCTAAAAATGACTCTGATAAATTAAGCGTGTTTTATTTAAATATTGTTTAAAATAAGTTATAATCATGATAAAGTAAAAAATACTTAAAAGACACTTGTTCTAATGGTGTTACTTTTAGTTACTAGGAGGATATAACATGTCAAAACAACAAATTGGTGTTGTCGGAATGGCCGTAATGGGTAAAAATTTAGCATTAAATATCGAAAGCAGAGGATACTCAGTTTCAATATTTAACCGTACAGCTTCAAAAACTGAAGAGGTTATTGCTGAACATTCAGATAAAAAATTAGTTCCTACCTATACTGTAGAGGAATTTGTAGCGTCATTAGAAAAACCACGTCGTATTATGTTGATGGTTAAAGCTGGAGATGCGACAGATAAAACAATTCAAAGTTTATTACCACATTTAGATAAAGGTGATATCTTAATTGATGGTGGAAATACATTCTTCCAAGATACGATTCGTCGTAATGAAGAATTAGCTAACTCTGGGATTAATTTCATTGGTACTGGTGTATCAGGTGGAGAAGAGGGTGCGCTTAAAGGTCCCGCTATCATGCCAGGTGGACAAAAAGAAGCTTACGATTTAGTAGCGCCTATTTTTGAACAAATCGCTGCAGTAGCTGAAGATGGAAAACCATGTGTGACATATATTGGACCAAACGGTGCAGGGCATTATGTGAAAATGGCTCATAACGGTATTGAATATGGTGATATGCAGTTAATTGCAGAGTCATATGACATCTTAACTAAACTACTAGGATTATCAGTTGAAGAGTTAGCAGAAATCTTTACAGAGTGGAATAATGGCGAATTAGATAGCTATCTAATTGAAATCACGTCAGATATCTTAACTCGTAAAGATGAAGAAACAGGAAAACCTATTGTTGATGTTATTTTAGATGCAGCTGGAAATAAAGGAACAGGTAAATGGACAAGCCAAAGTGCTTTAGACTTAGGTGTGCCACTACCACTTATTACGGAGTCTGTATTTGCTCGTTATATTTCAGCGATGAAAGAGGAACGCGTAGCAGCAAGTAAAATTATACCAGCACCTGCTGTTAAAGCATTTGATGGCGATAAAAAAGAATTTGTTGAAAAAGTACGTGAAGCCTTATACTTCAGTAAAATTATGAGCTATGCTCAAGGTTTTGCTCAATTACGTATTGCCTCAGAAGAATTCGGTTGGGATTTAGAATACGGTGAAATTGCTAAAATTTTCCGTGAAGGCTGTATTATCCGTGCTAAATTCTTACAAAAAATTACAGATGCTTACGAGCGTCAAGCTGATCTTAAAAACCTGTTATTAGATGAGTACTTCAATGAAATTACTCAAAAATATCAACAATCAGTCCGTGACGTTGTAGCGGTAGCAGTTCAAGCGGGTGTACCAGTCCCAACATTCTCATCTGCCATTAGCTACTACGATTCATACAGAAGTGAAGATTTACCAGCCAATATTATTCAAGCGCAACGTGACTACTTTGGTGCTCACACTTATGAGCGTAAGGATAAAGAGGGAATCTTCCATTACGATTGGTATACTAAATAAAACTAAAACTACTTATCGATTAAAAGATAAGTAGTTTTTCTTTTTTGTTCACATGTTATTTTAATTGAGGTTAAAAGATACCATAGCTTTTTTACTCAAGAATCGTTATAATAAAGGGTAGTAATAGTAGTATTCTATCAAAGAAGGAGATTACACTAGATGAGTAATATTTTAATCATTGAAGATGAAAAGAATTTAGCCCGTTTTGTTGAATTAGAATTAAAGCATGAAGGCTATCATGTAGAAGTTCATTACAATGGACGTACAGGCTTAGAAGCAGCTTTAGCAGGGGATTGGGATGCCATTCTTTTAGACTTAATGTTGCCTGAATTAAATGGTTTAGAAGTTTGTCGTCGTATCCGTCAGACTAAAAATACACCAATTATCATGATGACAGCTCGTGATTCTGTTATTGATAGAGTTTCAGGACTTGATCATGGTGCAGATGATTATATTGTAAAACCGTTCGCTATCGAGGAATTATTAGCAAGACTGAGAGCATTGCTTCGTCGTATCGACATTGAAGGTGATAAAAATATCATGAAACAAACAACGTTATCTTATCGTAATCTAACGATTGAAAAAGAAAATAGAATTGTTAGACGTGATAACGAAGTGATTGAATTAACGAAACGTGAATATGAGCTATTATTAGCTTTAATGGAAAACGTTAATGTTGTTCTAGCACGTGATGTGTTACTTAACAAGGTATGGGGTTATGAAACAGAAGTAGAAACAAACGTAGTAGATGTTTACATTCGTTATCTTAGAAATAAAATTGATGTACCAGGCGAAGAGAGCTATATCCAAACAGTTCGTGGAACTGGTTATGTGATGAGATCGTAATGTCTGCTTTCAGAAAAGAAATAAAATCTTTATTCAAGTCCAACTTAGTCATTACGGTTAAGTGGACTTTATTAACGTCTACCTTTATTTTTATCCTTTTCACAACGTTTGCTCTTATTACCTATAAAACGAGTACGGATTTGATGGTTAGGGAAGAAAAACGTAATGTGAAGCATACCTTAAACGAAATATCGAAACGATTATCTGAATCAGAAGAGAGCCTTACTCTTAAAGACACTATCTTTTATTTGAAAGATTCTTCTGATATGGGATTAAATGCAAGCAGTGAGGATATTATTCAACTTAATAGTTTTATTGCTGAATTATCTCAACCTGAACTAGCTGCAACAGTCTATAATAAAGACAAAGAGTTAGTTTTTGAAACAAAAGATTATAATTTGAAATACCGTGGGACTAACGTGAAGGAAACAAAAGAAGTCGAGATAGATGACCACACTGGTTTTTTAGCAACACAACCCGTTAAGAATAAAGAGGGGAAGATAGTTGGCTATATTCAATTGTTTTATGATTTAAGTTTGGTTCACGGTATTCGTAGTAAATTGTTAAGTACTATGATTCTACTAGTGGCAGCTGGAGTTATTATAAGCTTACTTTTAGGCTTTATGTTATCCTCTTATTTCTTGAAACCACTTCGTAAGATGACACACGTTATTAATGTTATTAAAAGTGACCCTCAATCTCAAATTAGACTACCTGAAATGAAGTCTAAAGATGAGTTTTCTGATTTAGCAGAAGTCTTCAATGACATGATGGATCGTATGCAGAAATTCATTGAACAGCAACAACAATTCGTTGAAGATGTTTCCCATGAATTAAGGACCCCTGTAGCGATAATAGAGGGCCATTTAAAGCTTTTAAATCGTTGGGGTAAAGATGATCCAGAAATACTAGAAGAGTCCTTAGAAGCATCGTTACAAGAGATTATTCGTATGAAGAGCTTAGTTCAGGAGATGTTAGACTTATCTCGATTGGAACAAGTTGAATTCCAACATAAAAATGATATTTCTATGGCGAGAGAAGTGACTCATCAGACGTTTAATAACTTTCAGATATTGTATCCGGATTTTACTTTTATCTTAGATGACGCGCTATTCTCAGAGCGTAAAGTGAAGATTTACCGTCATCATTTTGAACAATTACTGATTATTATTTTAGATAATGCGGTTAAGTATTCAAGAGACCGTAAAGAGATTCATATGTCAGTTGCTTCAACAAGAGATCAATTAGAAATTGCAATACAAGATTTTGGAGAAGGGATTTCTGAAGAAGACCTTGCACAAATTTTCAATCGTTTCTACCGTGTTGATAAGGCGAGAAGTCGTCATAAAGGTGGAAATGGCTTAGGTTTATCGATTGCCAAAGAGCTTGTTGAAAGCTATGGTGGTAAGATATTAGCAGAGAGTGCTGTGGGGGTAGGAACTATTTTTAGAATATTCTTACCGATGGTTGAGCTCCCTAAAAAAGAAGAAGATGAAGCGTAATGCTTCATCTTTTTTTATACAAAAAAATCGACCTCCGTGAAGAGATCGATCATTATAATTAAACAAATAAGTGTAAGACACTAAAGATAAGTGCTGAGATAACAATTGAAATAGGTAATGTAATAATCCAAGTGAATAACATACGTTTACCTGTATCCCATTTAACACCTTTAGGTCTATGTGATGTACCAACACCCATAATAGAAGAGCTGATAACATGAGTAGTACTAACTGGTAAGTGGAATAATGTTGCACTGAAAATAACAAGAACTGAGCTGACATCAGCTGCCACACCAGTAACAGGTTTAATTTTCATGATTTTACCACCGACAGTTTTGATGATTTTCCAACCACCAATACTTGTTCCAATAGCCATAGCAGTCGCACAGGCGATTTGAACCCAGTGTTGTACTTCATCACCAGATTGCATACCGTTTGCCATAAGGGCCATTGTAATAATACCCATAGCTTTTTGAGCATCGTTTGTACCGTGTGTATAAGATTGTAATGCCGCTGTTAGAATTTGGAAAATTCTAAAGTTCTTATTGGCACGAGATAAGTTGTGATTTTTAAAAATAGTTTTAATAATACTATAAACGATATACCCAACAATAAAAGCAATAAATGGTGAAATAATTAAGCCACCAAAGATTTTAATGAACCCAGAATACTTAATAGCTCCGAAGCCTTCAGATGCAATAGCAGCACCGGCAATAGAACCGATTAAAGCATGTGATGAACTACTAGGAATACCGTAGTACCATGTTATTAAGTTCCAAATAATAGCAGATAATAGAGCAGCAAGTAAGACAAGTTGCATGTTATCTAATTTAACAGGGTCAACGATCCCGCTTGTAATTGTTTTAGCAACACCTGTAAATGAAACAGCACCAAGGAAGTTCATGACAGCAGCTAAGATAATCGCATGTTTTGGTTTTAAAGCTTTAGTTGAAACACTTGTTGCAATGGCATTGGCAGTATCATGGAATCCATTGATAACGTCAAATGCTAAGGCAGCAATAACAATCAGAATAGTTAAGACTAACATTTGATCCATTTAAATTGCCCCCTATGCGTTCTTCATAACAATTGTATTTAAAGTTTTAGAAACATCCTCACAGAAGTTTGCGATTTCTTCTAAATCTTCATAAACTGTTTTGTAGCGAATGATACGAATTGGGTCTTCTTCTTCTTGGAATAGTGCAAGTAAAGCTTCACGGTATAAATCATCACATCTTGATTCATGTTGTTTGATTTTTTTAGATAAGCCATTTACTTCTTTTAATTTTTTAGTAAAGATGTAATCCACTGCTTCAGCAATTTCTTCTGTAGCGCCACAAATTTCTGCAGCCATTTTAGTGATAACATCGTTGAATTTTGATAAGTGACAAATTTCAAATGATAAGGCAGCTTTTTCCATTGAATCTAAAACATCGTCGATACGGTTTGTTAATTCTAAGATATCCTCACGTTCAATAGGTGTGATAAATGTATCGTTAAGTTCTACGATCATATCGTAAACTAATTTATCTCCTTTAGATTCATAGTTATTAATGGTTTCAGAAAAGATAGCGACATCTTCAGGTTTCTCAAGAGAGAAAGATGAAAAATATGTTGCGGCTTCTTTTAGATTCACCGTCATGTCATGTAGTAACTCACCAAACTGATCTTTTTTATTTCTTGAAAACATTTTTAAAACTCCTCGCTAGTTAAATTTATTTTTTTACCAACTACTTCCACATGGTAACATAAATAAATTCATTTAACTATGTAATTTTCTGTATTATTTGAAAAAAAATGAAAAATAATTTTTTGTAGTTATGAAAAGGCTGTAATTACTGATGTATAAGGTTTTATGAATAGTCCTATAACTCTTTTTATCCCCGTTTTTTTCAAAAAAAAATGAAAGAAAAACACCTTCTTGAATGTTATTTTCAAGAAGGTGTTTCGAGATTATTTACGTTGTTGTTTACCAGCATTACGACCGTTTTTTGGTTGTTTATTATTCAACTGTGCATTTCTTGGTTTAGTTGATTTAGCTTGGTATGTTTTATTGACTTCTTTTGGTTTTTCTGTCGGTACAACAACTGCTTTAGGTGGGTTCTTTTTAAATTCTTCAGCAATTTGTTTACGAATACGTGGTTTTTGGTAAAGATTTGAAATCAGTGTTTGGATACAACTGAAAATCCCTCCGACTACCCAGTAAAGTGTTACGCCGGCAGGTGAACTTAATGAGATAAATCCAATCATCATTGGAGACATGAATAGCATCATCTTCATTTGTTTCTTTTGTTCTTCGGACATGCCGATTGTACTTAAGTAACTTTGTAATAAGTAACTTAAAGCAGCTAGCACAGTTAAGATCATATTTGGTTTACCCAAGTTAATGCCTAAGAAAGTCGCGCTTTCGATACCAGGCATATACTTAATCGTAAAGAATAAAGCAGTAAAGATTGGCATTTGAATAAGAAGTGGTAAACATCCCATCCCACCAAACATGCTCATGTTATTGTCTTTGTATAAAGCTTGAAGCTCTTGGTTCGCAGCCATTTGCTCTTGCGGCGTTGTTGCAGCTTTTTGTTTCGCTTGAATGGCAGACATCTGCGGTTTCAAGTATTGCATTTTTTCTGATTGGTAGCTAGCTTTTTTAGTTTGGTGTAAGCCAAGTGGTAGGATAATCGCACGTACAATCAAGGTAAAGACGATAACGGCTAATCCATAATTACCACTAAAGATATCAACAAAGTAGTTGATTAAATGACTCATAGGTTCTACTAAAAGGTTATACATCCAGCCATCACCAGTTGGTTTTCCAATATTTGGACCTGATTTATAGGTTTGAACACATCCTGATAGAGTTAAAACTAATCCGAAAAGTCCAGATGCTAAAAGACCTTTTTTAAGCGATTTTTTCATTATATTCTTCCTTTACTTCTAAATTTACTGATAATGTTAACTATAATAGATAATCACTTAATTTTCAATCAAATAAAAAAATAAAGGGAAAGCGGATTCCTTGTTTAATTATTTCTTAAGGATTTTGTGAATACTGGTTTAATAAGTGACATCAAAAGTGGTGTAGTTTGGTAAAGTATCGACAAAGTCAGTTGTCATAGTATCGACACGACCACTTGGAGTAGGGGAAGCTTCTACTAAGGAAATAAATTTGTTTAATTTTGTTTCTTCTCCAGTTGCTTCTATATAAACAGAGCCATCGGGTAAGTTTTTAACAATACCTTTAATTCGTAGTCGGTCTGCTACCATTTTAGTAGTGATACGAAAGCCGACATGCTGTACTTTTCCTTGAACTGTTAATTTTACATGTTTCATTAATAACCGCCTCCTATAAAAGTTAATGTGATACTGTTATTGTACGATATTCTGATCGTTATACAACTGAAATGTGGATTTATATAGTAGGAATAAGAAGAGAATGCTATAATTGATGGATATTAAAATTATAAAGTTAGGTGACGATTAACAATGAAAGAAATAACATCTACTAAGAATGCGTATATAAAAGAATTAAAAAAACTAGATAAGAAAAAATACCGTGACGAAACAAATCGTTATATTGTTGAAGGTGAACACTTGGTTCAAGAAGCGATAAAAGCAGGTGCTTCAATAGAGAGCGTCCTTTACACTGAAACAGGTCAAACGTTGTTCGAAGCTATGTCAAAAGTAGTAAGTACTGTTGAAGAAGAGTATATAGTAACAGAAGAAGTAATGAAGACTTTGTCGTCTGTCCCAGCTCCTCAAGGGATTATGGCGGTTGTTAGAAAAGAAAAAGAAGAGGAAATTCCTAAATCAGGTACTTTCCTTCTATTAGATGGTGTACAAGACCCTGGTAATGTAGGGACGATGATTCGAACAGCAGATGCCGCAGGGATTAAGACTGTTATCTTAGGTGAGGGAACAACTGATATTTATAATGCTAAAGTTTTACGTTCTATGCAAGGAAGTCATTTCCACGTGACAGTTCGTCAAGCGGTATTGACTGAAGTGATTGCCGAGATGAAAGAAACTAATATTCCAGTTTATGGAACAGAATTAAACCCCGAAGCAGTCTCATACCGAACTGTCGAAAAAACAAGCGAATTTGCTCTTGTGATGGGGAATGAAGGTCAAGGTGTATCGGAAGAAGTCTTAGCGTTAACAGACAAAAAATTATATATTCCAATTGTTGGCCAGGCAGAATCTTTAAATGTTGCCATTGCTGCAGGAATTTTAATGTTTTCATTAACATAAAATGACAATTCTTACGATTTGTTTAATTTAAGGTGCTTAAATGGACTGTTATTTCTGTTGGTGGTAGAATTAAGATGTAGTAAAAGCATATCTTAATTGAAAAGGATGATGAATGGATTGAAGCATGATTGGCAAGCCGATGAAGAGTACATGTCGTATATTGAAGATTTAATTAACACTGAAGAAGTTCAAAAGTTGGGTGACTTTACGCAACATCACTATTCTACGCGTTTGGACCATTCGATTTCAGTATCATATATCAGTTACCGTTTAGCTAAGAAATGGAAAGGGAATGCGCGTTCCACTGCTCGTGCGGGATTGTTACATGATCTGTTTCACTATGATTGGCGCACTGAAGAGTATGATGGTGGCACCCATGCTTACGTTCACCCGCGTGTGGCCGTAAAAAATGCAGAAAAAATTACAGAGTTGTCAGATTTAGAACGTGACATTATAATTAAGCATATGTGGTTGGCAACAATTGCCCCTCCTCGTTATAAAGAAAGTTATATTGTAACGATGGTTGATAAATACTGTGCAGTCAATGAAGTGGTTGTGCCAGTATACCGTAATGCGAAACATAAAGTGACGTCGTTATTTAAAATGGCGAGCTAATCAAAGCAAGTTAAAAAACAGTCAAAGCAAAGTCTATTGGCTGTTTTTATTTTGAAAAAGGGTATGAAGGAAGAGGTGGATAAAGAGATGAAGGAAAGTGACTGTCAGGAGCGTCAGTTTCAGCTGTGTCCAAAATTTGAAAAGACATTCTCTATTCTGGGTAAACGTTGGAATGGATTGATTATAGATGTCCTGTTAGAAGAAGGGTGTCAACGTTTTACTCAATTAGCTCAAAAAATACCAGAGGTAAGTGACCGTGTTTTAGTTGAGCGATTAAAAGAATTAGAAGCGAACGAGATTGTATCACGTTGTGAAGATTGTAAAAATAGTAAAAAAGTAGAGTATTGTCTGACAGAAAAAGGCAAGGATTTGAAACAAGTGATGGCAGAGATTCAAACATGGGCTGAAAAGTGGATTTAATCAGTCCAAACTTGACCTAGCTTCGTTATTCATGTAGACTAATTGGTAATAGAAGAAAAACATTGCGGGAAACTAGTAATTTAGAAACGAGACGTCTCAGGGAGCATTGGCCACTGACTGAAAGCCAAGCGCGGCTCACTAAATGAATTCACTTCCTAAGTTGTCTAACCAAACATTAGACCGGTGTCGCAGGACATCGTTACCAACAATAAAGTGTATGGCAAAGTCTAGCTTTGCGATAAAATAGGATGGTACCGCGAGATCTCGTTCCTTATATAAGGAATGAGGTCTTTTTTTGTTTTCCTCAATCATAAAAAAGGAGTGACAGAAACATGTCTTTAAAACAGCAATTAGAAGCGTTAAAAGAAGAAACATTACAAAAGATTTCAGCAAGTGATGCGTTAAACGATTTGAATCAAATCCGTGTTGAAACATTAGGTAAAAAAGGTCCAATCACAGAAGTATTACGTGGGATGAAAGATTTATCAGCAGAGGAGCGTCCAGTAGTAGGGAGCTTCGCCAATGAAATTCGTGACCATTTAACAGAAAAATTAGAAGAGAAGAAAGTTCAATTAGAAGAATTAGAATTGAACCGTAAACTTGCTAAAGAAACACTTGATGTGACACTTCCTGGTAAAGAGTTAGTTCAAGGGTCAAGCCATGTTCTAACACAAACAATGACAGAGATGGAAGACATCTTCTTAGGAATGGGTTACCAAATTGTAGAAGGTTTTGAAGTAGAGCAAGATGAGTATAACTTTGAGCGTATGAACTTACCAAAAGATCATCCAGCTCGTGATATGCAAGATACGTTCTATATTACAGAAGAGTTGTTACTAAGAACACATACTTCTCCAGTTCAAGCTCGTACAATGGAGAAACATGACTTTACTAAAGGACCACTACGCATGATTAGTCCGGGTAAAGTATTCCGTCGTGATAGTGATGATGCCACACATAGTCATCAATTCCACCAAATTGAAGGATTAGTGGTTGATAAAAACATTACGATGGGTGATTTAAAAGGAACGCTTGAAGTTGTGATGAAGAAAATGTTTGGCGATGACCGTGAAATTCGTTTACGTCCAAGTTACTTCCCATTTACTGAACCATCAGTTGAAGTGGATGTGAGCTGTTTCAAATGTGGGGGTAAAGGATGTAACGTTTGTAAAGAAACAGGTTGGATTGAGATTTTAGGTGCGGGTATGGTTCATCCTAACGTTCTTAAAATGTCAGGAATTGACCCAACAGTATACAGTGGCTTTGCCTTTGGTATGGGGCCAGACCGTATTGCAATGTTACGTTACGGCGTTAATGATATTCGTAATTTCTATCAAAATGATGTTCGTTTCTTAGAACAATTTTCAGTAAAGGAGAAATAATATGTTAGTTTCTTATAAATGGTTAAACGAATTAGTTGATTTATCATCTGTTACACCAGATGAATTAGCAGATAAAATGTCTCGTACAGGGATTGAAGTTGAAGAAGTAAATGTTCCTGAAGAAGGACTTAAAAAAATCGTCGTAGGTGATGTGAAAGAATGCGTGCCACATCCAGATAGCGATCATTTATCAATTTGCCAAATCGATGTGGGTGAAGAAGAGCTTTACCAAATCGTCTGTGGTGCTCCAAATATTGCGGCAGGTAAAAAAGTTATCGTAGCATTACCTAACTCACGAATTGATGGCAATGTAAAAATCAAAAAAGGTAAAATGCGTGGCGAAGTATCATTAGGAATGGTATGTTCACTTCAAGAGCTTGGTTATGGCGACAGTGTTGTACCCAAAGCTTATGCTGAAGGAATTTACTTCATGCCAGAGGAAGCAAACGCTGGCGAACCTGTCTTTTCATATTTAGCAATGGATGATGCGATTGTTGAATTATCAATCACACCAAACCGTGCAGATGCGTTAAGCATGCGTGGAGTGGCTCATGAAGTAGCAGCTATTTATCGTAAAACACCTACATTCCCAACAAAGGAATTGGTTGAGGATACAACTGAAAAAGCGAGCGATTACTTATCAGTAAGCGTAGCAGACAAACAAGATACACCAAACTACCGTATGCGTATTGTGAAAGATGTGACAGTAAAAGAAAGTCCATTATGGTTACAAACACGCTTAATGAATGCGGGTATTCGTCCAATTAACAACATGGTAGATGTGACGAACTATGTGTTATTATTATTCGGCCAACCGTTACATGCATTTGATTATAACGAATTAGGCTCAAAAGAAATTTTAGTTCGTCGTGGTCAAGCAGGCGAAAAATTAGTGACACTTGATGGTGAAGAACGCGAGGTTACACCTGATAATATCGTGATTACGAATGGTCAAAAACCATTAGCTTTAGCAGGTATTATGGGTGGACAAGAGTCAGAAATCACTGAAAAAACAACAACGATTGCGATTGAAGCAGCGACGTTTGATGGGATTGTAACGCGTAAATCAGCGAAACAATTTGGGTTACGTAGCGAATCAAGCAGCCGTTTTGAAAAAGGTATTAACCTAGATACAGTAGCAGAAGCGTGTGAATTTGCTGCAGCAATGATGGCTGAATTAGGTGAAGGAACAGTTGTTTCTGGTGAAGTTGTAGCAGAAGAAACAAAAGCACCTGATACTAAAGTAGCGATTGAATTATCACGTATCAATGGGTCTTTAGGAACTGATTTAACAGTTGAAGCAGTGAATGAAATTTTAACAGCTTTAGATTTCAAATTTGAAGTGACAGGTGAAAGTTATGTTATTTCAATCCCTGGACGTCGTTGGGATATTTCAATCGAAGCAGATATCATCGAAGAAGTAGCACGTATCTATGGTTATGATAATTTACCATCAACTTTACCAAGTGGTGAAGCTTTACCAGGTGCTTTAACAGATGAGCAACGTCTAATTCGTGCCATGCGTGAGTCAGTTGAAGGAAATGGTTTAACAGAAGCGATTAGCTATGCGCTAACAATCGAAGAAAAAGCAACGCAATTTGTGTTAGATAAAGCTCCAGTTGTGGCGCTTCAATCTCCTATGAGTTCTGACCGTGCAGTGTTACGTCAAAACTTAATCAGTGGTTTATTAGAAGATGTGGCTTACAATACAGCGCGTAAAAATAACGATGTGGCTTTATATGAAATTGGTAAAACATTTAAACAAGAAGAGGGTCAAGCTCTTCCTACAGAAACACGTTCATTAGGTTTCGCCTTAACAGGTTTAAGAGAACAAGGCAGCTGGCAAGTTGCGAAAGCACCGGTAGATTTTTATGTGGCTAAAGGTATTGTTGAGAGTATCCTGACAACTCTTGGTTTAACTGAAGCGACAACATTTGTTGCAACAGATGAATTAAAAGAGATGCACCCAGGACGTACAGCATTCTTAATGGCTGGAGAAGAAGTAATCGGCTTTGTTGGTCAAGTTCATCCTTTAACTGCTAAAGCTTATGACATCAAAGAAACTTACGTAGCTGAGCTTAATTTAGAAAAATTATTAGCTGTAACAAGCACAGGTATCAAGTATGCACCTGTTTCTAAATTCCCAGCAATGTCACGTGATATGGCATTATTAGTGGATGCGTCTATCTCTAATCAAGCATTAGTTGATACAATTAAAGCGAATGGCGGACGTTTCTTAACAGATGTGACATTATTTGATATCTTCCAAGGTGAAAAACTTGGAGCAGATAAAAAATCAATGGCTTATTCATTAACATTCTTAAATACAGAGGCAACTCTAGTAGATGAAGAGGTTACAAAAGCAATGGATAAAGTTCAAGCTGCATTAGTTGAAGAATTTTCAGTTGAAATTCGTTAAAAATAATAATAAGGAGTCTGTCTGATGACAGGCTTCTTTTTTGTACAAAATTAAGGTTTGTTTGAAGCTAAAAGAAAGACTAGGGGCGTGGATATATGTTATATTAATGGTTCGAAAAGGAGACTATTATGAAAAAAATTATAATTGGACTAGCAGTTGTGCTAGTTGGTAGTGCAGCCTATATTGGGTTTAGACCTGAAACAGAAGCATCGAAAGAATCGACTAAATCAACTATCAAACAGACTCAATCTGTTGACCATACAAAAAAAGAAAAGGAAGCCCAAGCATTTAAAACCTATAATGAAACATTAATTAAAGATATCTACGGGGCTGAGGATAATCAATCACCAAATGAAAAACGTGAGAGCCTTTCAAAGCGCATGACACCAGAATTAGTAGATATGATGTGTCGACCAATTGGGGATCCAAATGCTAAACAACAGAGTCAAACTAAGATTGTGGAGTCAACGATGCTGAAGGTGAAAGAGTTAGCTAAAGATGAGAAGGAGACAGTCACTCGTTTTGTAATTGAAGCACCAACAAGAAAGCAATTTCCAATGGCAGCGAAAGCTCATTATGTAAAAAAAGAGAAGAATTGGATTATGGATAAGGTAGAACCTGTTCAGGAAGAACAAGAAATTAAGGGGGAATAGAATAACATGACGTTATTTTTAATTTTATTTCTAGAAGGTATTCTAACTTTTATATCACCTTGTATTTTACCGCTGATGCCTGTTTATGTTTCTTATTTTGTTGGCAGTTCGCAGTCACAAAATACGCGTACAGTCCTTTCAAGGGTAGTGACATTTACCTTAGGTTTTTCTGTTGTATTTGTTTTGATGGGGCTGTTTTCAGGAAGTCTATCTCGTTATTTAATAGCGTATCGTCGAGAAATTCAAATCGTGACAGGGACACTCATTATGATTGCGGGTCTAAAGATAACAGAATTAATTCCTATTCTTAATAAGTTGAACATGGCTCAATTAGGTTTGAAAAAAACTGTTTCAATAAAAGAAACAAGCGGACTAGGAACATTCTTTTTCTTTGGGACACTTTTTGCATTAGGATGGACGCCTTGTCTAAGTGCTTATCTAGGAACAGCGTTGATGTTGGCTGCTCAAAGTCAATCAGCACTTCTAGGTGGTGGGTTATTACTCGTTTATTCAATTGGTATGAGTATTCCCTTTATCTTAACCACCTTTTTATTGACACGCTTTACATCAGGGATGACCTGGATTAAGCAACATTACCGTCAAATTAATATCGTGTCTGGTGTACTGATGATAGCTGTAGGCCTATCGATCGTGACAGGTTGGGTTGATTATTTACAATTGCTAGTCACACGCTAGAGTAGAAAAGGAGAATGAAATATGACTAAGAAAAATTGGTTATTACTGTTAATCGTACCAGTGTTATTAATAGGAAGTTATGTGTTGTATCAAAAGCTGACAGCGGATTATGAAATGCCTGTAACAGCTCCAGAACCACCGATTGAAGAGGAAGTAAAAAGTATCACAGATGAGAGTTTTGATTTTACTTATGAGGATAAGAACGGCAAGAGAGGGAAGTTATCTGACCATAAAGGAAAGCCGATTGTCGTTAATTTTTGGGCGAGTTGGTGTCCACCTTGTCGTGAGGAAATGCCCTTATTTGAGAAGATGAAAAAAGAAAATCCTGATGTGGATTTCTTATTTATTAATCAAGCTGATGGTCAACGTGAAACACAAGACTTGGCATTGGAATTTTTAGAAACAAATGGAATTGAGATTGAAACTTATTTTGATAAGACGACAGATACTGGTTATAAATATGGCTTAGCGGCACTACCTGCAACGGTTATTATCGATCAGGATGGTGTGATTCAAGGTAGAATTATGGGACAAGTATCAGAAGAGGCTTTAAAAAATGGAATAGAGTTGATTAAAGAGTAGCCAGTAATTGGGTTGCTCTTTTTTTATAGGTTTATTTCTTAATAAAGGGAGGGAATAATGGTAGAATAGAAAAAGCGAGAAAAGGACAGGTTAAAGTAGAACAACCTGATAGAAGGAGGCAATAGTATGACAGACTATTTATCAGATATTGAGATTGCACAGCAAAATGATATGGCATTTATTGAAGAGGTAGGGGCTAAGATTGGATTAGACCGTCAAACGTTAGAGTTTTACGGCAACTATAAAGGGAAAATTGACGTTAATCAGCTTAAAGATAAGGAAGAAAAAGCTAAAGTGATCTTAGTAACTGCCATTACCCCAACGCCAGCTGGTGAAGGGAAAACAACAACAGTTGTAGGGCTAGGAGATGGCTTAAACTTAATCGGTAAAAAGGCTGTCATTGCTTTAAGAGAACCTTCTTTAGGGCCTGTTTTCGGAATTAAAGGTGGCGCTGCGGGTGGCGGTTATGCGCAAGTCGTGCCAATGGAAGATATCAATTTACACTTTACAGGCGATTTTCATGCAATTGGAGCTGCTAATAACTTGCTGGCTGCTCTTTTAGATAATCATATTCATCAAGGGAATGTTCTGAAGATAGACGTTAATCGTATTAACTGGAAACGTTGTGTGGATATGAATGACCGTCAGTTACGACAAATTGTTTGTGGGCTTGGCGCTCGTGTTAATGGTGTTCCTCGTGAAGATGGCTTTGAAATAACAGTTGCCTCAGAAATTATGGCTATTTTATGTTTAGCAGATGATTTAAATGATTTAAAAGCACGCTTAAAACGTATCATCGTGGCGTACGACTATGAAAATAATCCAGTAACGGCAGGAGATTTACAAGCAGAAGGTGCGATGACAGCTCTTCTTAAAGATGCGATTAAACCTAATTTAGTTCAAACGTTAGAAAACAACCCTGCGATTATCCACGGAGGACCATTCGCTAATATAGCACATGGTTGTAATTCAGTGATTGCGACAAAAACAGCCATGAAATTAGGCGATTATGTGGTAACAGAAGCTGGTTTTGGTGCCGACTTAGGTGCAGAGAAATTCTTAGATATTAAATGCCGACAGTCTGGTGTTAGACCTTCTGCTGTTGTAGTCGTTGCGACCATTCGTGCCTTGAAAATGCATGGTGGCTTAGGTAAAGATGAGTTACAATCAGAAGATTTAGTAGCTCTTGAAGCTGGATTACCCAATTTACTTAAACATGTAGAAAATATGACTGACGTATATGAGCTACCAGCAGTTGTTGCGTTGAATAAATTCCCAACAGATACAGAGAAAGAAATAGCATTAGTCACTGAAAAATGTGCTGAGCTTGGCGTGAAAGTTATTTTATCTGATGTATGGGCAAAAGGTGGAGAAGGTGCTCGTGATTTGGCAGAGGAAGTCGTTGCTCTTGCAGAACAACCAAGTGAGCTTCAATTTGCTTACGAAGAGTCAGATAGTATTGCTGAAAAAATTGAAAAAATAGTCACAAAAATATACGGTGGTGCGACTGTCCAATTTGCACCAGCTGCTAGAACGATGATGGCGAAATTAGAAAGCTTAGGATTTGGTCATTTACCAGTCTGTATGGCGAAGACGCAATACTCATTATCAGATAATCCTAAATTGTTAGGACGTCCAACTGATTTTGCAGTAGAGGTTAGTCGTATGAAAGTATCCGCTGGGGCAGGCTTTATCGTCGTATACACAGGTGATGTGATGACGATGCCAGGGTTACCAAAAATCCCAGCAGCAAATAAAATTGATGTGACAGAAGACGGTATGATTACCGGTTTATTTTAAATAAAAAGGACTTAGCCAATTGGCTAAGTCCTTTTTTGTTTAGGCTGATACCGTTTCTTTTTTACTAAGGCCGATGCCAGTAAAGCCAGATAAGATAGATAGGATGGGGCAAAGTAAATTAAAGAAACAGAAAGGTAAGTAAGCAAGCGTACTAACACCAAGCGTTTGAGCCATAAAGACACCACTAACACCCCAAGGGATTAGCGTATTTAGTACGGCACCTGAATCTTCAAGAGCACGAGATAGAGCCGTTGGAGCTAGGTCACTTTTATCAAAAGCAGGTTTCATCGCTTTACCTGGAAGAATAATGGCTAGGTATTGTTCGCCAATCATGATATTTGTCATAATCCCACCGAATACGGTCGCCGCAATTAAAGAGCCATTTGATGTCAGTTTGGTTGTAATCGGAGCCATTAAGGCATCAATAATTCCAAAGTTAATCAATAGGCCACCTAATGTTAAAGTTAGGATAATGAGTGAGATTGAACTTAGCATGCTAATTAAGCCGCCACGTGTTAGAAGTGTATCAAGTTCGGGAACACCTATTTTTGAAACAAAGCCATTTTCAATTAAATCAGCAATCTCACTTAAACGAATGGTTGGATTTTGAATGATAAGTAAGCCAATGGAAAGAGCTATATTTGTTAAAAGTGTGGCGATAGCTGGAACTTTCATTATTGAAAAGACAACCATCAAAATAATAGGTAAGGCAGACCACCAGCCAATTGAGAAGTGAGAGCTTAGGGCTGTAGACAAGTGTGTCACTTCAGTTAAGTTGGCGGTAGCAGTAGTTTGTCTTCCTAGAGTAAAGAATAATAGTGTCGCAATAGTAAAAGCTGGAATAGTCGTCCACATCAAGTTGCGAATGTGTTTGAATAAATCGGTGCCCGCAATAGCAGCAGATAAATTCGTACTGTCGGAAAGTGGAGACATTTTATCACCGAAAACCGCACCTGAAATGATAGCTCCAGCAATAAGTGCGGGATTAAATCCGAGTGCTGTTCCCATTCCCATTAAGGCCAGTCCAATCGTTGTGGCCGTAGTAAAAGCACTACCGATTGATGTTCCAATAACGGCGCAGACGATGAATGTTGAGGGAATAAAAAAGTTAATATTAATTAATTTAAATCCAACAACCATCATTGCAGGGATAACGCCCGCAGCAATCCAAGAGGCGATGAGCGCCCCTATGAGAAGAAAGATTAACATAGGAATAATTCCTGTAGAGACCCCTTCAATAATTCCTTTATGAATGTCATCCCAACTTATTTTTTTTGAACGTCCCCACAAAAGCAGTAGGGCGATTGTTAAGATGATGGGAGCGGTTGGGCTCATATTAAATTTGATAACGGCTGTTCCTAAAATGGTAATCATAATGATGAAAATAAGTAACGCTTCTTTGAATGTCAATTTTTTTGTCATGGGTAAAGTCCTCCTAGTTATGTGTAAGTGATGATGTCATAACTGAAAGACGATAACGAGCAATCCCTCCCACACTGCGTGACGTAATAATAAACATGACTATGCCTCCTAATAATTTTTGAAATAAAAAAAGCCCCAGCTAGCTCTAAAGCTAACTGGGACGAAATAGTCGTGGTACCACCCAAAATTCCAAGTCTAATGTGACTTGCTCTTATAAGCGTTAACGAGCTTAACCGTCTCTTTTTTATGCAAAGGGTGTAATTCACTTGTTCATCCTGATTGACTTGCACCGACCGTCAACTCTCTGTACGCTAAAATGAAAAGTTACTAAACCTTTAAAGAGGAATATGTTTGATATACTATCTCATTAAATTTAATAATAGTCAACTCTTAAATTTCCATGAGGTAGTTTTTAATTTTCCTCATTGGCAATTTATTAGTTTAAAGTTATAATCATACTAGTACTGAGTAAGTGTTTGGAGGAGGCAGTCCATGGTTACCTTAGCAGATGTAGCACGTAAAGCGAACGTGTCTAAAATGACCGTGTCACGTGTTATCAATCATCCTGAAAAAGTAACGGATGAATTGAAAGAATTAGTTTTTAATGCGATGAATGAATTAAATTATACACCAAATGTTGCCGCAAAGGCTTTGGCAAACAATAGAACACAAGTCATAAAAATGGTGATTTTAGAAGAGATGGATACGACAGAACCTTATTACATGAACTTGTTAATGGGGATTTCAAAAGAGTTGGATAAAAATCAATATTCGTTACAATTGGTAACAGAAAATAGTTTTGATATTGGACAGTCCGATGGTTATATCATTACCGGCATGCGGGATAAAGATTATGAATGGATTGGCCAAATTGATAAACCGGTTGTATTATTCGGTGAAAATCGTTATGGTCATGATTTTGTAGATACGGATAATATGCAAGGGACCACCTTATCGACGGAACACGCGATTGAAAAAGGGTATGAACGCCTAGTATTTATTGGCATTGATGTTAAAGAAACCTTTGAATTTTCAAGGGAGGCTGGCTACATTAATACCATGCAAAAAGCGCAACGTATTCCAGAAATTTATCGGTTTGACAATCGTTCTAGATACACTACTGCTTTTATTGAAGAAAATTTTGCGACATTTGAAAAGAATACGTGTTTTATATGTAGTTCCGATCGTTTAGCTCTAGGAATTGAGCGAGGCTTGCTTCATAAAGGGGCGAGTATTCCTCAAGATTATGGGGTCGTTGGATATGATGGTGTCTTTTTAGACCAGATTGCTTACCCGCAATTAACAACAATCAAACAACCTGTTATTGAGATGGGAAAATCCTGTGCGAAGATGTTATTAAATAAATTAGAACAAAAAGGGGCGCCTCAAGGTAATCTTTTTTTTGAACCGGAGTTAATAGTTAGAGAGAGTAGCTCTCGGTAGTCAAAAGACAAGTGATAAAATTATCACTTGTCTTTTTTTGTTATCGGTATCACGACTTTCTTTATTGTTGTTACATGTAACATTAGGTATTCTAGGAATGTGAGTTACAAGAAAGCAGAGGAGGTTAAGAGATGTCTTCTAATTGGTGGCAAGAAGCAATCGTTTATCAAATCTATCCAAAGAGTTTTAAAGATAGTAATCATGATGGGATAGGTGATATTAAAGGGATCATTGATGAATTAGATTATATTAAAGATCTTGGCGTTAATACATTGTGGCTGAATCCGATTTTTATTTCACCACAAATTGATAACGGTTACGATATCTCTAATTATTATGCAATCGATCCGATTTTTGGGACGGAAGAAGAGTTAGAGTTATTTATTAAAGAAGCACATAAGCGAGAGCTGAAAGTTGTCTTTGATTTTGTTTTAAATCACACCTCTAAGCAGCACCCTTGGTTTCAAGAAGCGTTAAAAGGACCCGAAAATATTTACAGAGACTATTACATTTGGGAGAAGCCGAAAGAAGATAATGGTTTACCGAATAACTGGGCGTCATTCTTTGGAGGGTCTGTTTGGGAAATGGATGATAAGAGTGGTGAGTACTATTTCCACTTATTTGATAAAGAAATGCCAGATTTGAATTGGGAGAATGTGGAAGTCAGACATGCTATGTTACATATTGCTAAATATTGGTTAAGTAAGGGCATAGATGGTTATCGTTTAGATGCGTTTATTCATATGGCAAAAGCAGATTTATCATTAAATGTACCGGATACTCCAGAGGGAGAATTTGCAATAGCAGAAGAGTATTACGCTAATTTACCAAAAGTTCAAGAGTATTTAGCCGAATTTATTGGAGAACTTAGAAAAATTAAACCTGATATTTTTATTTTAGGTGAAGCAGCCTCGGCAACATGTGAATTAGCAAAAGAATACACGGATTCTAATCGAAATCAGTGCGATACGGTTGTAAGTTTCCGCTATTTCCCAGAACGAGTGGTTGAGAAGAATGATAAAGTACCAGAAAGTCTCCTAACTAAAGAGTTAGATGTAAGCGCCTTTAAAGAAACGATGGCTGAATGGCAAGCGGCCTTAGCGGGAGAAAGATATCCCACACTTTATTGGAATAACCATGATATGCCTAGACTTGTTTCAAGATTTGGTAATGATGACACTTACCGTGACGAAAGTGCCAAGATGTTAGCGACCGTGATGTACTTGATGCGTGGGTTACCCGTGCTGTTATACGGTGAAGAAATCGGCATGAAAAATTTGGTGAGTCATGATGTATCGGACTTCCAAGCACCTGAAGCAGTTAGTTATTATAAGGATATGCTAGCTAAAGGCATAAGCTCAAAAGAGGCATTGGCACGTTTATCAAGTGTCAATAAAGAAGCAAGTCGTGGTGGGATGCAGTGGACTGAAGAGGCTAATGCAGGTTTTTCAACGGTTAGTCCTTGGAGTGGTGTTAATGAAGAACAACTGTATAATGTGCGAGAGCAATCACAGGACGAGGAAAGTATCCTAAGTTATTACCAAGCATTATTGCGATTAAAAAAAGAATCATTATTTTCAGAAGGTGCGTTTGAGTTACTACCAACATCAGACGCCAGTATTGTATACCGCCGTTTTACTGAAGATAAAGAAGCACTTGTTATTGCAAATATGACGGATAAAATTTGTCCAATAGAAGTATACGTGTCACTTAAAGAGTATGACATTGTCTTATCAAATCTTACTAGTAATAGTGATAACCTTAAAGAACTACCGCCGTATGGTGTTATTGTATTGATAAAAAATAAAAAATAAAAAATAAAAAATAAAAAATAAAAAATGTAAAAGAGGGATAGAGGATGGAAAGAGCAGCTTTATTACACAGACCAGATAGTGAGTACGCTTATTTATATGAGAAAGATGAGTTTCATATTCGTTTAAGAACAAAACGAGACGATGTTAAAGCCGTACATGTGATTAAAGGAGACCCTTATTTAATTGATCAAGATAAATGGTATCAAGAGTCAGAACCGATGACATTATTAACACAAACCGAAGATTTTGATTATTGGTTAATTAAAACAACAGCGAAGTACCGTCGTTTACAGTACGCTTTTCATGTTATTGGAATAGATGGCGAGGAAGTATTTTATGGTGATCGTGGGATTTTCCCTTGCACAGAAGAAACAAAAGCTGGCGCAGCTAACTATTTCAGAATGCCTTACTTCCAAGAAGTAGATAGATTTAAGTCACCACAATGGGTAAAGGATACGATTTGGTATCAAATCTTTCCAGAACGTTTCGCTAATGGCGATACATCAAATGATCCTGAAGGGACACTGGCTTGGGGAAGTAAAGACCCTGATAGAGAAGATTTCTTTGGTGGCGACCTGCAAGGTGTGATTGATAATCTAGATTACCTAGTTGATTTAGGGATTAACGGTATTTATTTCTGCCCGATTTTCAAAGCTCATTCGAATCATAAATATGACACGATTGATTACTATGAGATTGACCCAGACTTTGGCGATAAAGAAACGTTTAAAACATTAGTAGCGGAAGCTCACAAGCGTGGTATTAAGATAATGCTAGATGCGGTATTTAATCATATGGGCTATCATTCACCACAATGGCAAGATGTGATTAAAAATGAAGAAAAATCACAGTATGCCGATTGGTTCCATATTCACAGTTATCCAGTTGAGTTTGGGACTAATGGAAATGAAGAAGGTGCGACAACCGTTTCATATGATACGTTTGCTTTCACACCTAGAATGCCAAAATTAAATACAGCTAATCCTGAAGTTCAAAAGTATTTACTTGATATTGCAACGTATTGGATTAAAGAATTTGATATTGATGCATGGCGTTTAGATGTGGCAAATGAAGTAGACCATAATTTCTGGAAACTATTCTATAAAGAGACTGTTGCACTAAAAGATGATTTCTACATTCTAGGTGAAATTTGGCACTCGTCTCAAAGCTGGTTACAAGGCGATGAATTCCATGCCGTGATGAACTATGCGTTTACTGAAACTATCGAGAATTTCTTCGTTTACGAAGGGATTTCAGCAGATAAGATGATCAGCGGCTTGAATGAGCAATTAATGTTATACCGTCAGCAAACGAATGAAGTGATGTTTAATATGTTAGATTCACATGATACGGCACGTTTGTTAACCATTGCTAAAGAAGATAAAGAAGTAGCTAAGATGACATTAGCTTTTACGTTCTTACAACATGGGCAACCTTGTGTGTATTACGGTACAGAGGTCGGAATGACAGGTGAAAATGACCCAGATTGTCGTAAGTGTATGGTGTGGGATAAAGAAGAGCAAGATTTAGTTTTTTATGAGTTTATGAAGGACTTAATTGCACTTAGAAAAGATAATCAAGAAACTTTAACAAAAGGCTCACTAGAGTTTATCTTATCGGATAATGACAAACAAGTTGTTGGATTTGAAAGACGTACAGCTGACCAAGTTATGACTGCTTATTTCAATCGAGGCAATGAAGCTTATGTTATTAGTCCTTTAAATTCTCAAGAAATTGTGATGAGTCAAAATTACAATGAAGCTGAAATGGCAGTAGGAACAAAAGGCTTTGTTATTTTAAAAACAACATAATAAGTAAGTTAAGATGTTATCGGTAACACCTGTAAAGCGCTTGCATTGATACGGGTAACACTTAATAATAAGAGTGTAAGTTAAAGTAAACGTTTAACCAAAACTATTAGGGGGTAAGGAAACAATGAAAAAATCTTGGAAAAAAGCTAGTTTAGGTCTTTTAGTAGCAGGGGCAGCATTAGGTGTTGTGGGATGTGGCAACTCGAAAGATAAGGCAAAAACAGAAGTAGATGACAAGGTATTGGAAGTTACTGTCGATAAAGGTTATATCAAGTATTTAAATGAAATTAAAGGGTCATTTGAAAAAGATAATGGTGTAAAAGTTAAATTAAATGAACGTGATATGTTTGAGCAATTAGATGCACTTGCATTAGACGGTCCTGCTGGAAAAGCACCCGATGTAATGATGTCAGCTTATGATAGATTAGGGCCATTGGGACAACAAGGTCACATTGCCGAAGTAAAACTTGGAAATGAAGCAGATTATAATGAAACAGATAAAAAACAAGTCACAGTTGATGGTAAATTCTTCGGTGAACCTGCGATTATCGAAACATTGATTATGTACTATAACAAAGATTTAGTGAAAGATGTTCCGGCAACTTTTGCTGACTTAGAAAAATTATCGAAGGATCCTAAGTTTGATTTTGAAGCAGAAAAAGGAAAAAATGTTGGGTTCTTAGCGAAATGGACTGATTTCTATTCAGCATATGGCCTATTAGCAGGTTATGGTGGTTATGTCTTTGGTGACAATGGGACAGATCCAAGTGATGTTGGTTTAAATAGTAAAGGTGCTGTAGAAGGTATCGACTATGCTAATGAGTGGTTCCAAAATGTATGGCCTAAAGGCATGCAAGATGTTAAGAGTGCTGGCGACTTTATTGATGATCAATTCATCAATGGTAAAGCAGGCGTAGTTATTAACGGACCGTGGGCAGCAAATGGCTATAAAGAAGCTGACGTTAATTACGGCGTAGCAAAAATTCCAACACTTAAAAACGGTAAAGAATATCAAGCGTTTGGTGGCGGTAAAGCGTGGGTAATGAGTAACTATTCAAAACGTAAAGACATGGGACAAAAATTCATTGACTACGTTACAAATGAAGAAAACCAAGAAAAGTTATTTGACGTAACGAATGAAGTTCCAGCTAATAATAAAGCTCGTGAAAAAGCAGCAGCAAGTGATGATGCGATTACAAAAGCGGTTGTTGATCAATATGAAAATGCTGACCCAATGCCGAATATTCCAGAGATGGGTGAAGTTTGGGCTGGTGGAGAGAACTTAATGTTTGATGCGGCTTCTGGTAAACAAACAGCTCAAGAAGCAGCCGACGCAGCAGTTAAAGTAATCGATGATGCGATTGCACAAAAATATACTAAATAAAACAACCAGTTCCTATTATAGAACTAGGGTATGATCTAGTTTAGTGTTTCGGCAGAGGAGTTTCTTCCTCTGCCGAATTCTTTTAAAGAAGAGGAGAAAGACGATGGATAGAACAGCAACCAATCCAAAAGATGTGAAAAAAGCAACACTCTATTCCTTAATACCGGGTGGAGGACAGCTTTATAATGAACAAAAATTTAAAGCAATTGTATTCTTTGGTATATTTCTATTATTTGTTATTGAGATGATTAGTTTCGGTGGGGCAGCCTTTCAAGGGTTTGTAACTCTAGGAGCTACCCCTATAGAAGACCATTCATTGTTCTTGATGATAGAAGGAACCCTTCAAATTATAATTACTGCGATATTTTTAATCTTTTATGTGTTAAATATTCGTGATGCTAAAGCTGTTGCGAAACAGTGGAATGCAGGGATGACAGTTAATACGACAGCTAAGGGTGTTACGGATAATGTGTTAGAAAATGGCTTTGCTTATCTTTTAACATTACCAGCTTAC
The DNA here is from genome assembly GCF_003987565.1 of Vagococcus fessus. Lineage (GTDB taxonomy): Bacteria > Bacillota > Bacilli > Lactobacillales > Vagococcaceae > Vagococcus_D > Vagococcus_D fessus. The sequence continues at coordinate 653,801 of NZ_NGJY01000001.1, read as the reverse complement.
TTAGTTATGACATTTACAATTATTTTTCCGGTATTAGTGACGTTATTTATGGCTTTTACGAATTACGATTTTTACCATATTCCACCAGCAAGTTTAATTGACTGGGTAGGGTTTAAAAATTTCTTTAGTATCTTTTTCTTAAGTTCTTACCGAGATACCTTTGGTGCCGTCTTCTCGTGGACTGTTATTTGGACTCTATGTGCATCAACGTTACAAATTGTCCTAGGTGTCTTTACAGCAGTAATTGCTAATCAAGAATTTATTAAAGGGAAACGATTTTTTGGGATTATTTTCTTATTACCTTGGGCAGTCCCAGCGTTTATTACCATTATGAGTTTCTCAAATATTTTTAATGATAGTATTGGTGCGATTAACTCTCAAGTTATCCCAATGTTAAACCATTTACCATTTGTTGATATTGGTGCAATCGCATGGAAAACAGATCCATTTTGGACAAAAGTAGCGATTATCATGATTCAAGGTTGGTTAGGTTTCCCTTATATTTATGTTATGACAACAGGGATTTTACAATCTATTCCAGGCGAATTATATGAAGCTGCAAAGATTGATGGCGCAAATGCAATGGCACGTTTTAATAAAATTACCTTACCGATGATTTTATACGTAGCGGCTCCGATTTTTGTTACTCAATATACAGGGAACTTTAATAATTTCTCTATGATTTATCTCTTTAATAATGGTGGACCAGGAAGTGTCGGTGGCGGAGCAGGGTCATCAGATATTCTAATTTCTTGGATTTATAAATTAACAACAGGAAATTCACCACAATATTCAGTTGCAGCTGCAGTAACATTATTGATTTCTGCGATTGTTATTTCAATCTCATTGATTGTATTTAAGAAAACCAAAGCATTTGATATGGAGGGAATGTAAAATGAAAAAAACTCATTCATATAAACGAACCGTTGCACTGAGTAAATTCTTTACGTACCTATTCATGGTCGTGCTATCTATTATTATTATTTATCCATTATTAATTACAGTAAGTTCTGCTTTTAAGGCAGGAAATGTTAGTGCGTTTAGTTTGGATTTTAATAGTAAATGGACATTGAATAATTTCCAACGTTTATTTTCAGAAACGTTATATGGAAGTTGGTATAAAAATACATTAATCATCGCAGTTCTAACGATGGTTTGCCAAGTGATTATCGTAACATTATCTGGTTATACCTATAGTCGTTACCGTTTTGTTGGACGTAAAAGTAGTTTGAAACTGTTCTTAATTATTCAAATGGTTCCAACAATGGCAGCTTTAACTGCCTTTTACGTTATGGCATTTTTACTAGATGCGTTAGATCAATATTGGTTCCTAACTTTAATTTATATTGGAGGTGGGATACCAATGAATACGTGGTTAATGAAAGGCTATTTTGACACCGTTCCTTATGATTTAGATGAATCAGCAAAACTAGATGGAGCAGGACATTTCAGAATATTCTGGCAAATTATTTTACCGTTAGTAAAACCAATGATTGCCGTTCAAGCATTGTGGGCCTTTATGGGACCATTCGGAGATTTCATGTTGGCACGATTCTTACTTCGTTCACAAGAAAAAATTACAGTAGCTGTTGGTCTACAATCATTTATTAGCAATTCTAAAGATCAAAAAGTTGCCTTATTCGCAGCAGGAGCAATCCTGATTGCCGTTCCAATCGTAACCTTATTCTTCTTCTTACAAAAACACTTTGTATCAGGATTATTGGCTGGCGGAACAAAAGGCTAAAAAAGGATGAAAACAATGACAAACTTACCATTCCCATTAAATTATATTAAAAACAGTATGCGACCTGAGACCGTATTTACAGGTAGAAAATCATTAAAGCTGACTCAAATTTTGGTTATCTTTATCTTTTTAACGTCGCTATTATTAATACCTGTCACTTTAAATGTTGCTAAAAATCCAAATATTTCGTTAGAAACGTTAATGCCGGATGCTTTTTCACAATTAGATAAACGAACAATGACAGCGATAAAAGAAGCGGATATTAGTGAGGGCCAATTGAATGAAACGGCACACACGTTTTTAAATGAAGACAAGACTGTTGGCTTCAATTTAACAAAAAAAGAGATGGACAACCTTTCAAGTGGGATTAGTTTTAATCAAACAGGTATGAGTTTAAAAGATAAATCAGGCTATACCTTTGATGTAGCTTATTCGAAATCATTTTCTTTGGCTACCAGTCAAACGTTAGACGAGTTTAAAAATTCTATAAGTCAAGAGTGGTTAACTCAAAATAAAGGATTTGTGGCGCTGACACTTATAATGATGAGCGCGGGAATGATTTTTATGAGTGAGTTGATGCTAGTAATTGGAGGTGCCTTCTTTATTTGGGTGACTCGCTTTAACGAAGCATCCTCAATTAAAACATTCCGTGAATCTGTTACGTTAATACTTAATGCCATGGGGTTAAGTAGTGTCTTAGCAATGGTGGTTGGATTAATAAAATTTGATATGACCATTGTTTTAAGTATCCAGTCATTGGGACTTGTCGTTATGTTATTGGCAGTATTTGTTAAAACTAGATTTAATGAAGACCAAACACTTAGAAAAATGAAACAAGCATAATTTAGTTAGAGGAGAATCAGACGATGTTCAAACGATTATTTGATATTGATCCGTGGAAGATCAAGACAACAGAATTAGCAGTAGATGATATGAGATTGCAAGAGAGTTTAACTTCAATTGGAAATGGCTATATGGGGATGCGTGGTAACTTCGAAGAGGGTTACTCAGGTGATTCACATCAAGGTACTTATATTGCAGGTGTTTGGTTTCCAGACAAAACACGTGTAGGTTGGTGGAAAAATGGCTATCCGGATTATTTTGGTAAAGTGATTAATGCTACTAATTTTATTGGGATAGACGTTGTGATTGAGGGAGAAAAAATTGACCTTGCTACAACAACGCATCGTGATTTTTATTTAGAATTAGATATGAAGACAGGGATTTTACGACGTGAGTATACCGTTATAAAAGATGGCTTAGAAGTTAAATTAACATTTGAGCGCTTTATGAGTGTAGCAACACAAGAATTAGCACTAGTTAAAGTGACAGCAGACTCCTTAAAAGGTCAAGCGACCATCGAATTAACGCCTAAATTAGATGGTAACGTCACAAATGAAGACAGTAACTATGATGAGGTCTTTTGGATTGAAAAAGCACGTCACGTTGGCGAAAAAAATTATTTAACAATGGAAACGTTAGAAAATCCATTTGGCACGCCTCGTTTTTCTGTGACGACAAGTATGAAAGTTGTGACAAGAGAAGGCTCAAAAGTCACAAAAGAGAGTGACAAATATGTAGCAGAAACATATAGCTATGTCTTGGTACCAGGCGCTTCTATTAGTTTAGAAAAATACGTTGCTGTTACAACGAGCCGTGATATTCCAGAAGCAGAACAAGTAGCATCAGGTGAGTGTATTTTAGAAACTGCTGTTAATCAAGGGTGGAACACGTTGAAATTAGCTCATATAACAGAATGGCAAGGCCGTTGGGACAAAGCTGATGTGATTATTGAAGGAGACGATGAAGCACAACAAGGAATGCGTTTTAATATCTTCCAATTATTTTCAACCTACTACGGTGAAGATGCTCGTCTAAATGTTGGACCAAAAGGCTTTACTGGTGAGAAATATGGTGGGGCAACCTATTGGGATACAGAAGCGTATATTGTTCCGATGTATTTATCAGTAACAGGTAAAGAAGTGAGTGAACAATTACTGAAATACCGTCATCAACAATTAGATGGGGCTTTCCATAATGCGTCACAACAAGGACTAAAAGGTGCCCTTTATCCCATGGTTACTTTTACAGGAGTGGAGTGCCACAATGAGTGGGAAATTACATTCGAAGAAATCCATCGTAACGGCGCGATTGCTCATGCGATATACAACTATGCCACGTATACAGGTGATGAAAGCTATCTAGTAAACGAAGGAATCGATGTCTTAGTTGCTATTTCACGATTCTGGGAAGACCGCGTGCATTTTTCAAAACGACGTAACAAGTACATGATTCATGGTGTGACGGGTCCAAATGAATATGAAAATAATGTTAATAATAACTGGTATACAAATACCATTGCAACTTGGGTTTTACGTTATACCTTAGAATCTCTTGAAAAAGTTTCGACTAATAAGTTAACTGAATTAGCTATAACTGAAGATGAGAAAGAAAAATGGCAAGACATTATTGATAAGATGTATTATCCGACAGATGAAGAGTTAGGGATTTTTGTTCAACATGACACGTTCCTAGATAAAGAGTTACGCCCAGTATCTGACTTGTCTAAAGAGTGCCTACCACTCAATCAAAATTGGTCTTGGGACCGTGTGTTACGTTCGCCATTTATTAAACAAGCGGATGTCTTGCAAGGTTTATATTTCTTAGGTCATGAATACACTAAAGAAGAGAAACAGCGTAACTTTGATTTTTATGAACCCATGACCGTGCACGAATCGTCATTATCAGCCTGTGTGCATAGTATTTTAGCAGCTGAACTAGGCATGGAAGAAAAAGCAGTAGAGCTTTATGCAAGAACAGCTAGACTAGACTTAGATAATTACAATAACGATACTGAAGATGGGCTACACATTACGTCAATGAGTGGTGGCTGGTTATCAGTGGTTCATGGTTTTGCTGGAATGAGAACGTTAACAGGCAGACTTGAATTAGCGCCATTCACTCCAAAAGGTTGGGATGGTTATCGCTTCAAACTGAACTACCGTGAACGCTTACTAGAAGTTGATGTGACAAAAGAGCAAGTCAAAATCAGTCTATTAGAAGGAGAACCTTTGGAAGTAACGTTGTTTGATGAGACTGTCCGTATTGAAACGGAGTTTGTTAAAGCATTAAATTAAACTTAAAAGTAACCAGATAATGTTCGATTATTTGGTTGCTTTTTTTAAAAGGGTGGAGAAAAATGAGTGTTAAAGGGTTTATTTTCGATTTAGATGGTGTGATTACAGATACAGCGGAGTATCATTTTGAAGCGTGGCAAAATCTTGCAAAGAATTATGACATTACAATTGACCGTGAATTTAATGAACAGTTAAAAGGCATTTCCCGTATGGATTCTTTGGATAGGATTTTAAATCATGGTGGTCGAGAAACTGATTTTACAGAAGCTCAAAAAGAAGAGATGGCATCTGAAAAAAATGGCGAGTATGTAAAATTAATTGAAAAAATGACACCTGAGCATATCTTACCTGGTGTTTTAGATTTTTTAAATGAGCTGAAAGAGCATAATTATTTACTTGGATTAGCTTCAGCAAGTAAGAATGGACCAGTTATTTTAGAGCGTCTTAATTTAAGTGGCTATTTTGATACAATTGTCGATCCTTCCTTATTAGCTAAAGGAAAGCCAGATCCTGAAATTTTTCTTACAGCAGCACATCAACTAGGAGTAAAACCAGAAGAATGTGTCGGAATAGAAGATGCGTCGGCTGGTATAGAAGCGATTAACAAAGCGAAGATGTTCTCTGTAGGGGTGGGAGATAAAGAGTCGATGAAAGAAGCAGACTACCGATTAGATAGTACAGAGGGATTAGTATTAGATGTTATTTTAAATAAAGTTAAATAGTTGTAACCCTAGTCTTTGGGCTAGGGTTATTTTTATTTCATTGTTATGTTGACTTTATATAAAAGGTATCTTAAAATAGAAACCGACTGTTCGTTTTGTTTGTGAAAGTTATGTTAATAATAAGGAGTGAAATAATGAATTTATCAAAAGTTGAAGAAAGAAAAAAATATATCTTAAGAAGTGCAAGTGAGTTGCTAGCTGAAAAAGGTTTAACTGATATTACAATTGATGAAGTAGCGAAACAAGCGTGTTTGAGTAAAGGTGGTGTTACTCACTATTTCAAAAATAAAGACCAGCTCTTAGTTGAACTTGCTAATATGTTAGATGCGGATTATTTGGATAGAATCGAAGAGGAAGCGACTAAGCATGAAGCAACTAAAGGAGTATGGACGAGAGCGTTATTAGATGTGGCTGATTTGGATCTTTTAGGTGAAACTGAAATTACAAATGCCTTAGTTGCAGGAGCGATGGCTAGTCAAAAAGAAGGGAATGATGCGAAGAGCTTTGAAGTGATTCAATCAAAGTTAGTATCAGATGGCTATGATCCTGTTTTAGCAACTATTATTCGTTTAGCGATTGATGGCCTTTACTATGCAGAATTATTTAAAGCGGAACCTCTTGATCCTAAGCTTAGAAAAGATGTCTTTGATCGTATGATTTCATGGACAGAGTAATCCAGTTAAATTAAAAATTGAAATGAGTGAGTAAGTATGACAAAAGAGTGGTTAAAAGTAATCTTTGCTTCATTATTCGAATTAGTTTGGGTCAGTGGCTTAGCCCATGCTTCAACAGTTTTAGAATGGGTTTTAACAGCAATAGGGGTAGTCGTTAGTTTTTATCTCTTAACATCATCTGTAAAAAAATTACCGATAGGAACAGTTTATGCGGTCTTTGCAGGACTGGGTTCTATTGGGAGTATTATTGTAGGTGTCGTATTCTTCGGCGAGTCAATTAGCCCATTAAAAATTGTTTTTATGGGGACATTATTACTAGGTATTATTGGGTTGAAATTGATTGAAACAGACAAGGATGAGGTGAAATAGATGCATTGGTTAGCTTTAGTAGGTGCAGGATTGATGGAAGTTTTAGGTGTATGGAATATCAAACGAATTGCAGAAGGAAATAAAAAAGCAATCATTGTTGCCTTTTTTACAATGGGAAGCAGTTTACTGATGTTATCTTTTGCTCTTCAAACTATTCCAATGGGAACAGGTTATGCGATTTGGACCGGTATTGGAACGGTAGGGACAGCCATTCTTGGTATTATTTTATACAAAGATTCAACAGATATAAAACGTCTCGCGTGTATTGCCTTGATTTTAGGGTCAACAATGGCGCTTAAATTATTATCATAAAAAGAAAGAGCTCATAGAGTTCTTTCTTTTTTATGCTCATGTGACAAAAGTGTTAGATGGGGGAGAGGAATTGTAAGATGATTCAGAGGTCATACTTTCTGCTTGCGTGTAAACTAATGGTATAAGATAAAGCGCAAGTCGCATAGGAGGAAATAAAATGACAGAAAAAGTACTAGAAGTATCTCATATAAAAAAAGTATATGGTAAAAAAGGTGAAAAACAACATGAAGCAATTAAAGATATGTCTTTCGCTATTGAAGAAGGTGAATTTGTTGGTATTATGGGGCCGTCAGGTTCAGGTAAGACGACTTTATTAAATCTTTTATCAGCATTAGATAATCCAACAAGTGGGGATATCAAAATTTCAGGTAATAGTTTAACAGGATTAAAAGAATCACAACTCTCAGATTTTAGAGCAAAAAATATAGGGTTTATTTTCCAGGATTTTAATTTACTTGAAAATTTAACAATGAGACAAAATATTGGCTTACCATTATCATTACAAGGTGTGTCTCATGCGAAGACTAAGAAAAAAGTTCAAGATATTGCTCGTATACTAGATATTGAAAGAATATTAGGTAACTATCCTACAGAGGTCTCAGGCGGTCAGAAACAACGTGTAGCAGCTGCCCGAGCATTGGTTCATAATCCAGCTTTATTACTAGGAGACGAGCCTACAGGGGCCTTAGACTCGAAGAATGCGAAGAACTTACTTGGTGCGTTAAAAGATCTAAATGAGGACTATAAAACAACTATTCTTATGGTAACCCATGATGCAGTGAGTGCGAGTTACTGTAAACGTATCTTATTCATTCAAGATGGAACGATTTATCGTGAGTTATTCCGTAGAGGAACACAGCAAGAATTTTATCAAGAAATCTTAGCCGTCCTAGCGGGATTAGAATTAGATACAGAAAGTTTGGTGTAAGTCTATGATGTTAAAATTATCCTTAACTAGCGTAAAAAAACGTTGGCAAGATTATCTCGTATTAATGATGGGGCTGATGATTTCTATCGCCATCTTCTACATGTTTCAAACCCTGTCTTTAAACTCAGACTTTTTAAAAGAAAATATTCCTGCAATTCAAATGGTCGTTTTTGTTTTCCAATTAGGAGCAATCTTACTTGGCATGATAACAGTAGTCTATATTTTATATGCTAATTCGTTCTTACTTTCAATGAGAAAGAAAGAATACGGTATGTATATGATGTTAGGGGCTAAAAAACGTAAAATTAGCCAAATGATTGCCATTGAAACGATTTTTATTGGTCTACTATCAATGGTGATTGGTGGGTTAGTAGGAACAGGTTTAGCTCAATTAATGGGGAATTATCTAAGCAAAGCAATTGATTTACCGTCAAAAACATATGTTGCATTTGTGCCTATGGCATTACTTGTTACAGTAATTTTCTTTGGGATCTTATTTATCATGACAACGATTATTAATGTGACGAAGTTTAGAAAAACAAGAACACTTGATTTGCTCTATAGTGAAGGGCAGTCTGAACGTCGTAAAAAACGTCCGGTGATGACGATTATTAAAATGCTTATTTCACTTGTTTTAATAGGAATTGGCTATTACTGTATGATGAATATGGGAAGCTTACAACTGATTGGTGTCTTTATAGCCATCTTTACGATAACACCTGGAACCTTTTTATTCTTCGGTTCATTAGTACCAGTAGTAGTATCATGGATTAAAGGAATGGAGAAGTATAGCAGTAAGGGGATTCGTATTTTTACGCTATCTCAATTAAGCTTTAAAGCCTCATCATTAGCAAGAGTGTTAGGGCTAGTGACCATGTTATTAGCCTTATCATTAGGGGCAGTAACAGTGGGGCAAGCCTTTAAAAACTTCTCAGAAGATATACTAAAGGTAAATTACAACGATGTCGTAACGTATAATGCTACGGTTGATATTCAAAAAGAAATTGATCAATTAGATGCTAAAGAAAAAATTCATTATCAATCTAAAACCAAAGAAGGAACAACTTATTTTGTAGCAAGTGAGTTTGAAAATAATCCACTATTGATGCAAGAAGAGGGAAATGTTGAAAATCCATTTATGAACCCGATTGTTCCAGTAAAAAATTTAAAAGTGGATCATGAGTACTCAAGTCAAACAAAAGGGGAATATTACATTACCCACGCTTTTTCACAATTGGCTGATAGTTATAGTTCAGAAAATACTTTTGCATTAACTTATAAAGTAGTGTCACAAGAAACCTTTGATACTATTGATGTTAAAAAAGATGATGTTCAAGTTATTCGTGTTGAAGATTACATGTCGCAAGTTGATCATTTCAAAACAATACATGCTTTAGAAAAAGAGAGAAATCCTAAAGCTGCTAGTAATATGAGTAAATACGACATGTACCAAAGTGTTCAAGGGATGGCGAGTGGTTTTATGTTCATGGGATTCTTCCTAGGCTTTGCTTTCTTGGCAATGCTTGCCAGCTGTTTGATGTTTAAAATATTATCAGGGGCTTATCAAGATGTTGCAAGATACGATATGTTACATAAAATAGGGGTAAGACGTCAGTTATTAGTTAAATCCTTACGTAAAGAAATATTCATTATTTTCTTGGTACCAGCATTTTTAGGTGTGGTACACGTATTAGTTGGTTTAAAAATGTTCACGATGTTTATACCAAATCCGTATCAATATATCGCGTTACCCTTCGCAGTATACAGTGTTGTTTATTTCATATACTATGTTGTAACAGCACAGTTATATAAAAATATTGTCTTACCTAAGATAAAATCATAAGAAAAAGACTGGGAATTTTCCCAGTCTTTTTTGTGAGGTCAGGAAATAAAAAAAGTAAAGGCAATTTACCTTTACTTTAAATGGGAGAGAGCCTTAGGAGGGAGTTTCTCTTCTTTTAATTCTTCCCAACTTGTTACACCATATCGTTTACTAATAGTTAATTTGAGATAAGCATTTCGTTTGATTGGTCTGCCGATGGTACTGTTAAATTCAACTTCTTTTTTATTTCCCTCAGCATCATAAGCAGGTAGCTCGTAAGCGTACTCTTTAAAAGGGTCTTTACCACCACTAGTAAAGGATCGGCCATTGGTAGTAATTTTTGTATAGTAATCTTCCCAACCGTAAAAATAGCGATAACCTCCAATTAAAGAACCTAGCATGATTAAACTAAGTAATACTATTATTTTCTTCATTTCTATCATCCTTTCAACTTGTATCTAAAGAATAGTATGAATGAGAAAGAAGAGATGAGCCATCGGATGAGCTATCAAGGACCTAACAGTTTTGTAAGTAATAAAAAAACTCAAGCATATGCTTGAGTTTACTTAGAAACAATTGAGATATGTTCGTTATCAAAGCCAGTGTCCTCAATAATATCAAGGAAACCTTTGGCATAATCGCCATAGCTAATATAACTTTTGTTTTCACTGTTAAGAGTTAAATGATTAGTGGCAATAGTGTATTGGTCTGTTGTTTCACCTTCAAAATCAAAATCAGCTGCAGGACTTACATAAGTCCAATGTGTCGCTTTTGTTGCTTTAAGTTCTTCTAAAGCCGCAAACATACTTTTAGCAACAGGTAAGAAAGCTTCGGGGAAATCTTCTGTTTCGAATAAACGAGTGGTTTCTTCTTCATCTACAAAAAGACTTCCAGCACCACCTACAACGTAAAGTCTAGTTGTACCATGTTTTAAAATCTTAGCCAAATGACGGAGTGACGTTTGATGAAGTTGTGGCATGATCTTAGGTGCGTTAAACGCATCTACTAAAATATCGAATTCGGCCACCTCTTTTTCAGTTAAATCATATAATTCTTTTTCAATAAAAGGCACATCTTGCGTTAACTTTTCATGATTTCTGATTAGAGCAGTGACCTCATGCCCTCGTTTTATTGCTTCCAAAAGTAGGAGAGTCCCTTGTTTACCAGTTGCACCAACAATACCTATTTTCATTCTAACTCATCCTTTCGTAATAACGCTCTATACTCCATGCTAAGCCTTATTCACTAAAAGGTCAATGAAATTGATTTTTTATTTTTGTGCAAGTTTAACAGCTTTTGATAATGAGTGGAATAATAAAGCTAAACCAACTGTCATAATGATATGACCAAGACCAGCAATACCTGAGATAGCAGGACCAGTTTCAGTACCTAAAACCGTCATAGTACCGTGGAAAATCATCATAGCTAGTGATAATAATAACCCGACATTATAAACAATGTAGAATTGGTTAAATTGTTTGAATTGAGATAAGTTGAAGTTTTTTTCTAAAAGTAACACGATTAAGAACATAATCATTCCTAATACTAAAGTATGTGTATGAGTGACAGATAATTGTGTTGTCCCTTCAAAATCTTGGATTTTTGTAAACTCACGGTAAAATACTCCTAAAGCTAATCCAAAAATAAGGTAAAAAGTACTTGTTTTGACTAATTTGTTCATCATAATAAAAATTCTCCTATTCGTCTTTTAATATGCCGTGTTTCAACCATTTGATTCGGCGATTGTATTGATCAAGTAATTCTGTTTGGTCCCAGTCATTTGCAAAATAATCATTCAGACACTGGTGGATAACAGGAACAAGAACTTTAAAGAAATCTAATAAATCTTGTTGGGATGTTATTTTTAAGTGGTCTGTTTTCATCATTTTAGTAAAATCTGTAGGTGCAGTTTTTGAAAAAGTCGCACGTTCATCTTTTTTAGCAAGCTTGTGCTCTGTAGTATAGGATAAATTAAGGGTCACGATTTTAAAGTAATCATGATATTTATCATTGGAGTAAGCATGAACTAATTCAATAAGGTACGTTTCAAGGCCTAAAAATAAATCACCCTCTGCTTTTTTTATAGCGTCCATAACAGTGCCATGTGCTTCTCCAGTTACAGTATGGTATAGGTAGTGATATAGGTCTTCGATGTCCTCGAAATACTTATAAAAACTACCTCGTGATATCTGACTATCACGGACAATATTTGCAACAGAAGCTTCATGAATACTAGCTTTTGAAAATTCTTTTAAAGCTGAATCTAAAACAATGTTCTTTTTTTCTATTGGTAAGTTAAAAAAGGTCTCTTTGGGCATGGTGTCACCTCCAATGGTTAAATGTGGCCTGAACCAACTACTGTCTAAAATTATAAGTGACACAGTGTCACTTGTCAAACAAACGGATTGGTTGTTTGAGGTCTGTCTAGCTCTAGTTAGAAGAGCCATTTTCTTAAGTCTTATGTTAAAATAGGAGTGTAAAATAATTATATAAAAAGAGGTGTCTTATGGGATTATTAACTGATTTATTAGGCGCAACAGGATTAAATGAAAATAAAAAAGAAATTTATTTAGAGGATAGTGGACAAAAACCAGAAGGGACAGCTCAAGAAGCGATTCAAAAACAATTAGAAACACTAGACCGCGCGGCTAGAGGCATTCCGTTAGAAGCTGGGCATAAAGCGGCAGTAGATATAACAGAACGTATGAAAGAAGCTGCTCGTAAAGGAGAGACACAAGTAACTTATGAACAACCTAACTTAGATGATATTTTGGGATCAATCTTTGGAAAAAAAGTTGCACCAAAAGTGGAGCAGCACAGTGGTGTGGAGGATGTTTTTGGAGATATATTAGGTGAAATTGGTAAAGAATTATCTAATAAGGGCGCAAAAACAAAAAGAAACGGCAAAGTGATGTCAATTGATTTATCAGATATCATGGACAGCTTGAGATAAAGGAGTATTACGATGAAGATTGAAACAGAACGACTTATCATCAGGTCTTACAAGGAGTCCGATAAAGAGGAGGCACTTCTGTATTTAGGTGATGAAGAGACTATGTATTTCTTACCGGAAGATGTCTTTGCTCTAGATAAAGTCTCCGAATTTATAGAAAAACAGAAAGAAAAAGAAGAATACTTTGCTGTTGAGTTAAAAGAAACGAATCAAGTGATTGGTCATCTGTATTTTGCAGCCTTTTTTGGCGAACATTCGTATGAAATTGGCTGGGTATTCAACAAGAACTATCATTCTAAAGGTTACGGCTATGAGGCAGCAAAAGCGATTATGTCATATGGTTTTGATAAACTAACTATTCATAGAATTATAGCCACCTGTCAGCCTGAAAATCATGGTTCATATAAGGTGATGGAGAAACTAGGGATGAGAAGAGAAGGATCTTTTAAAAAATGTATTCCTGTTAAAGATGGCTGGTGGGATGAGTATTATTATGCAATACTGTCATCTGAGTGGCGGTGTTGAATAAAGTTATAAGTCAAAATATATAATAATGAGTTGTTTTATATGTTTTTTGTAGTTTCTTATCAAAAAAAAATATGAAAAAGCTTACTTTTTAATTGTACTTCTTATTAAATAGACGTATTATAAGAGTAAGAAGGTGTTAAGGAGGTTGTTGTTGCATGATAAAGGCCAATGGTCACAAAGTAAATGCTTCGATTAAGTCGTTTTTAAATTACCTGATATTTTTAGAGAAACAATTAGCAGATGATTCATTTAATTTTAATGAGATTAGGATTATCTTTGAAATTTGGGAACAAGGGGAACTTTCTGCTAAAACAATTGAAACAGAATTAGATTTGGATAAAGGTTACACTAGTAGGATTCTCAAACGTTTACTTTCAGAGGATCTTATTCAAAAAGTTCAGTCAGAAGAAGATAAGCGCTTGTTTTACGTATCCTTCACACCTAAAGGCAAGAAAGTCGCCCAAAAACTATATAAAAAATATGAAACTATGATAATGGACGATTTTAATAAATTGTCATCAGATGACCAACGCAAGTATATTGATGCTCTCGAAGTCATTCAAAAAATAGAAGAGAACAAACGAAATTAAAATGAAGCTAGCCGTTAGAATACGGTTAGCTTTTTTTATTAGTCAAGTTAATTCCCAAGCCTTCTATATAGAGTAATTACTTGAATTAGTGTGGAAGTGGGTATATGGTTAGAGTAAGAAGTATAGAATGGAGGGGAAGACTTATAGGAGAGGTAGTAACACATATAAAAAATTCAATCAACAGAATTTTAGTGCACAGAAAAACATATCTAAAAAGCACTATATTTTTACAAGGTATACGATTGCTATTTGTTTTACCATTATTATCAAGTCTTTTTTACCTTATGTTAAATCGCTTGAATATTACAAACTTAACAGATCAGACAGTTACATTATTTTTTAAAAGTCCAGTAGCCTTACTTTTATTAGCTATATGGTTTTTGTTAATTGTGTACTTTATATTCTATGAGCTAGGTTTTTATTTTTTATTAGGAATAAGACAGCGAAAAGGTCAAGATGTGAGTTTTAAATCGTTGACAGTAGAGTTATTGAAAAAAGCTCGCTATTTTTTTTCGACCCATTTATTAATCATAGGAAGCTATTTTCTATTAGTCCTTCCGTTGGCATCATTGGGGTTTAAATCAGAACTATTAAAATCAATAAAAGTACCTGACTTTATAGTAGATGAACTATTATTAACAACAAAAGGTAAGTATTTATGGTTTATTGTATTGTTTGTATTGGCTTACCTATCAATGCGATTGTTGTATGTCGTTTACTATTTTGTAGAAGAGTCCAGTAGAACATTAGGAGAGGCTATCAGTTTAAGCTGGAAACGAAGTAAGCATAAATTTTTAAAAAATATGATGACGTTACTATTAGTTGCAGCGGTCGTATCTATAGTTTCATTAATAGCGGTACTTGTTATAAGTTTGCCACTTTTTGTCAGTGATGTATTAAAACCATCATTATCTCCTTATGTAGCAGGAGGTGTTTTAACTTTAATGCAGTTGTTATTATTTTTTGGTGGAGGACTAATCCAAGCGTTAATTGTGAATGTTGTTATTGAAACGATTATAGGAAAAGAAAGTGAACCATTAGAGAAAGATGGGACGTCTGTTAAAACAAAAGCTATCTTAGTTATAACTGGTGGACTATTATTTATTGCACTAAGTAGTGTAAATATGTGGTCAATTACAACTTTGATTTATCAACCACAGACTACTTTAATCGCACATCGTGGTTTGATGAAAGGTGGGATTGAGAATTCTATTGGCTCTTTAGAGGCTGCAGCATCTAGCGGTGTTGAAATGGTTGAGATGGATATTCAAGAAAGTAAGGACGGGAAATTTGTTGTCTATCATGATACTAATTTAAAACGACTGACAGGTGTATCTAAAAATACCTATGATCTTACTTTAGAAGAACTTATATCTTATGAAATGAAGCAGAGTGGATTTACGGAGACTATTTCTGATCTTGGGACTTATATTGATAGAGCTAAAGAGCTGGGGATTAACTTACTTGTAGAAGTTAAACCGCATGGGAAAGAATCAAAAGAGATGGTGGATAATTTAATCAACTTACTTGAGGAAAAGAAAGTGGCTACTGATTATATCGTTCAGTCGTTAGATAAAGATGTTTTAGATGAAATTAAAGCTAAGGCGCCTTATATTAAAACAGGCTATGTTATACCACTTACAATAGGGCATGCACCTAAATCCGATCATGATATATATGTGATTGAAGAGTTTTCAGTAAATGAGAAACTTATATCAGAAATTGAAGAATTAGACAAAGAAATATTTATTTGGACGGTAAATAAAGAAGACCTTCTAAAAAAATATTTAAATTTAAATGTAGATGGTATTATCAGTAATAATGCTGATTTGGGTGTGGGTATAAGATCAGATTTAGAAGAAGAAAAACCGTTGTATGAACGCGTAATTTTGATGTTGGAGAACATGTAAAGGTAAGTGTGTAACCAATAATGATAAAATGGATTTTTTAAACATTCATTTTATCATTATTATTTTTTTACATTTTTTTGAAAAAAAATAATAAAAACAACATCACAAACTAGTTATTACCAAGATTTTTAAGATATAATTGAATTTGTAGAGTCAAATAATACTTTTTTTAACGAACGAATTAAAAGTTGGTTTGTGAGTGATGTATTGTTTTTCTTTTTAGACTTTAAAAAGGGTGGAATCATCATTCATGAATTTTGAATATAAAGTCAAAAAAGGGGACTGATATTATGAAAAAACTAGTAAAAAAAGGTATTGTTTTATTAGCATCAATATCTATTTTAGGTGCTAACCTTGCACCAACACTTGCAGCAAGCGAAGTAGCTCAAGAAACAAATGTGACGGCTACGTTTGATGAACTGCCAAATACAGAAGTTGCTCAAGTGGAAGAGGAAACACTAACTACTGAAATCCAAGTCATGGAAAGTAGTGAGTCAGAGGTAGCAACTGAAAGTTCTGAATCCTTAATGAGTGAAAGTTCTGAAGTAACTGAAGAAGAGATACAAGGTACAGATTTAAGCTCATCAGATAGTGAAAACTATGGCGAAACGGAGACATCTGCGACTGAAGAACAAGCAGTGATGAGACCTTATAAAGAAATCGACTTTAATTTTACAGGTGATTTCCAAAGGGAAGATGGGACAAGTATCGGTTCTGGTGAAAGCGTTGGTATCCATGAAAATACACGTGTGGAATATCAGTGGGAGATTCCAAATGGTGTGGAAATTAAAGAAGGCGATACAATGACCTTTAAGTTTCCAGAACAATTGAAAGCCACTGGTAAAGCAGAGTTTCCACTTACAAATGAAAATGGAGATGTTATTGGAAATGCAAAAGTGGACCCAATAACAGGTCAGGTGGTTGTAACTTTTACTGATTATTATGAAAAAAATCCTGAGGATGGACGTCATGGTACTGTAGGTTTTACTACCAAGTGGAAAGAAGAAACTATCAATGTCGAAGAAGAGATTCCTTTAGAGTTTGATAAAAATGGTGAGATTATTATAACAGTTACGCCACCAGGTATAGGTGATCCAACTGAGATTATCCAAAAATGGGGAGAAACTATTGAAAATGGAACGAAAACCTCTTGGGTTGTCAGATTAAATTTCGCTGGTCAAACGATTAAAAATGCAGTCTATACTGATACGTTGGGTTCAATGCAAGAAATGTTACCAAATGAAATTTTTGCTTATCGTGGTCACTACGACAGTAATGGTGAGTTTGTTAGAACTTCAGAAATTCCTAAAGATCAAATTATTATAGATGAAAATGGATTTCATATCGAACTAGGTGATTTAGAAAAACCTGAACCTTCGGTAGAAATTTACTATAATACTAAGAATATTGATGAAGGAAATTCACCGCACTATGAAAATACGGGTAAATTGACCGGTACGAATATTGAGGAAAAAGAGATTACAGTTCAGACACCAGAAACTGGAAATAGTGGTTCTGGAACAGGTGAGAACAAAGGCATTGTTAAAGTAAAAAAAGTAGACTCTACAGATGAAACAAAAACTTTAGCAGGAGCCGAATTTGATATCATAGACAAAGATGGTAAAGTAGTTGAACATATTGTGACAGATGACAATGGTCAAGCACAGTCTAAAAATTTGAACATTGGAAATTATACATTAGTTGAAACAAAAGCACCAGAAGGTTATGAATTAGATTCTACACCGATTCCAGTTAAAATTGAGGCTAATGGTGAAGTGAGTGTTATAGAAGTTACTATTACTAACGACCCTATTGAGCCACCACTTGGAACTATTAAACTAATTAAGCAAGATTCTGAAGATGATACAAAACGTTTAGTAGGAGCCGAATTTGATGTTTTCAATACGGAAGGTGAAGTTGTTGGGAGCCTTATAACAAATGAGAATGGCGAAGCTATTTTAGAGAATTTACCGTTAGGCGACTATACAATTATTGAAACAAAAGCACCTGCTGGTTATGAATTAGATCCAACGCCAATTACTGTCACAGTACTAGAAAACAAAGAATCGAATACAGTCTCAGTTACAGTTGTAAATACTGAGATTCCTAAAAAAGGCACGATTGAAATCATTAAAGTTGATGATGAAACAGGTGTAACTTTAGCAGGAGCCGAATTTGATATTAAAAATAGTGCAGGTGAAATTGTTGGACATATCATAACTAATAAAGAGGGGAAAGCTAGACTTTCAGATTTAGAGTTAGGAGATTACACGATTGTTGAAACAAAAGCACCTGATGGTTATAATCTATCAGAAAAAATTTATACTATAAGTGTAGTTGAAAATGAAACAAATACTGTAGCAATTGAAATTGAAAACAGTAAAATTGTTCCAATGATTCCAATTGTACCAGGTAAACCAGTTATACCGTGGACACCGATTGTACCAGATAAACCAGTTATACCGTGGACACCAATTGTACCAGGCAAACCAGTTATACCGTGGACACCAATTGTACCAGGCAAACCAGTTATACCGTGGACACCGATTGTACCAGATAAACCAATTATTCCAAATAAACCGGTAATACCAGGTAAGCCAAATATTCCAAACAAACCGGTGATTCCAAATAAGCCAATAGTACCTGAAAGACCAAACAAAACTATTCTAAAATTACCTCAAACAGGTGAAGCAAAAGAAAGCTTGGTTTTAGCTGTTCTAGGATTTGTTCTTATTGGATTTACATCACTTCTTTATAAAAAGAATTATTAAAAAAAAACTCTAATCTTAGGATTAGAGTTTTTTTATTTAACGGTTAATTGATTCGGACATAGTTCCCATCCAGTCACCTAAATATGAAGTTTCTTGAACAGCTTCTGGAGGAAGACCACCAGAAGGATTGCTACCATTTAGGACCATAGGAGTTTTAGCGAGTGATATTGAGTCGTTAAAATAATCTTCATTATATTTTTCGGTCTTTTTTTCAGACTTAAAGCTGGTATTATGGTCTTCTTTTTTATAAAAGCTAACAATTTTAGCTTTTGTTTTGACATTATCTGGAACTTTCTTTTCATTATCTACGGGTGTAGGTACTGATTCTTTTGAGTCTTGAGGTGCAGTAGCGTCTTCTTGCTCTTTTGTGTGACGCTTAACGTAAATTGTCTTTTCACTAGTGTTATCTTCAGCAGCGTTAGCTTGTTGGAAGAGTAGTAGTGAAAAAAGTGCCGCAGTGGATAGGCGTTTTAGCTTCATATTATATCTCCTGTTTTAAGGCAATAAGTGTATTACCAAGTATTTTCCAGTCATTTGTAGTTGGAGGATTTCGCCATATTACTTGCGGTATACGGTATTCATAGGTTGCAAAATCTGAAATATAAAGACTGGTTTCATCTGTTATTATATCATCAAAATGAATTTCTAACGAGTTAAATGATCGAATATTATTTTTAATATGTTCAGTATAACTATCTCCACGAGAAAAATCGACACAGATATGTATCGGGGGCTCAAATGTACTCACCGGTAGTAGAGTTAGGAGTGCAAATAATAAGTCATAATAAAGTAAGATATTTTCAGGATTAGAGAAATCATTTTGTTCAATTAATTCAAGATAAGTCATTATGACACCACTAACGTTAGGATAGAGCTCTGAATATTGTTCGTATGAGGTTTTATCATAAAAACTATCGATTTGATAGCTGTAAAAGAAACGTTTAAAGAATATAGAATAACATTTTTTTTCTAGTTTGTAGAAATTAGGACTGTCAATTTCTAAATAGTTCATATTGATTAAGAGTTTTAGAAATTCATTAGAACGTTCTTCAACAATTTCAGGTATTTCAACATTATCTAGAATAGTATCATAATTAATAAGCGTTTCAGAGAATAGAAACTCTAGTAAATACTGGTATTCGGAATAAAATATTACACCATCTAGTTCAGTGTGACTTATTTTTAAAAGTCTATTCTCCCAAACTTTAAAGAGTCTTTTTAACTCTAAAGAATTTTCAATATTAAAATTTCGTTCCACACTCGGTTCAATAGTGAAGTTTTGATTAATCCTTAAATAGTTAATTGCTAGAAATATTCTAAGTTTTAAGACTAAGTTAGGTGTTTTATTCATAGGGATAGCTTTGCTTAATTCAAAAATAAGAGGCTCAATTTTTTTGAAAAGTGCTTCTTCAAAAGGAAATTCCATTCCTTTAAAATAAAAATTAAACATCTCAAATGTTTTTAAACGTATTTGTCGTTCATCACCCACTAGTTTTTTATTGTGAATTTTCATATTGTAAGGTTTTAAAATCCCATTTAAGTTTTTAACTAAGATATAAGCATTACTTTGACTAATATTTAAAGATTGAGTGAGTAAATTAAAATTTTTGCCATTTAAAAAATAAAACATAAATATTTTGAAATAGGGCGATTGTTTTAATAAAAGTAAGCGATATTGATTGATAACTTCAGTATTTATACCAAAGGAAGTGAACTCCTTATTATTATTATTTTCAATAGAACAGTTAAATTGAAAACGTGAAAGTTCGTCTGTTAATTCATCTAAAAGATTGACCGATTTAAATGTGGACAGTTCTGTAAATTCTTTGATTTTAACTAAGGTGATTGGGGAATGATTATTAGTTTCAAAATGAGCTAAAATCAATAGTTTTTTTTCATCATTAGTTGTTAGTAAATTTATCACAATACACCTCCATGGTTCTTATCTAGTATAATATAAAACGTCCTTTTAAACAAAAAGAATTTTCTGAAATTCAAATTATTCCATTAATTTTCAAAAAAACATAAAAAAATGGAGCGTTTATTTCAAAAAAGTATAGTTAGATAGTCTTATATAGTTTATTATTAATTTATAGAGGAAAGGAAATGACATAAGTTGACCTATTACTTACTGCTTTGTTTATTAAAGGTTGTTTAATAATAAGACGGTAGTTCCCCCAAGACTGCTTGTTTTATCATTTACTTATATTATTTCCGAAAGAATGTTGCACTAATAACACAACAAATGGAGGCTACATCTTATGAATAATATCAATGCTTTTGATCCGGTTATGGTTTATAAAGTTGTTTTTGAAATTAAAGGAAAAACACTTTCACGTTGTATTGTAACGGATATCAATGAGTCTGAAGAAAGTGTTTTTGCTAGATTACAATCAACACTACTTGATCCGAATTTTAAAGTTATTGAAATTATTACTGAAGATTATGGTTGGAGTTGTGCATAAAAATACCCACGCCTTTAGGCGTGGGTATTTTTTATTCTATTAGAAAATTTCTGTGTGTCAATCATTCTATTTTGACACCAAGATGTCAATGAAGGTGAAAGTACAATATCAGTTTCTGTTAAATGAGGCAGACTTTGCGCACCTAAGAGAGTCATAATTGTTTTAAGTTGTTCTTGCCACAAGACAATGCTATCACAGGTGTTCTCAATGCCTTTTTCTTGGATCAAATGTAAAAATTGACCTGAAAGGCCGCATGCTTTAGCACCTAATGAATAAGCTTTAATCATATCCAATGGAGTTCTTATGCCACCAGAGGCAATAATATCAACTGACGTGTGGCTATTGTATGCTTCGATAAGCGATATAACAGTTGATTGTCCCCAATCCTCTAGAAAATCTAAATCATTTTGAGGTCGACGTGCATTTTCAATAGCGGCAAAATTTGTTCCACCTCGTCCGCTTATATCTATAGAAGCTACACCGATTGATTTTAAGAGTTCAATAGTTTCTCGACTCATACCGAAGCCAACTTCTTTAACGATAACAGGAACGCCAACTTGTTCAACCATGAGTTGAATAGACCTTAACCAATGATCAAACTGACGTCCGCCTTCTGGCATAACAAGCTCTTGAGCAACGTTGACATGTAGCTGTAAGGCATTGGCTTGTAATATATCAACAGCACGCTTGCCATTTTCGACAGAATGTTCAGCACCTAAGTTAGCAAATAAAATACCATTCGGATTGATTTCTCGCATGATACTGTAGCTTTTACTGACCTCGGGATGTTTGATAGCGGCACTAATTGAACCAGAAGCCATTGCGAGTCCAGTTTCTTTAGCTACAGTAGCAAGGTCACGATTAATTTGATAGGTATTATCGCTGCCACCAGTCATACCATTGATGAAAAAAGGGGTATCAAATGTCAATCCAGCAAATGTTGTAGCGATTGAAACATCATCAAAGTTTACTTGAGGTAAACTTTGATGAACAAATTTTAAAGCATCAAAATCACTATTAGTTTCAGGTGTATAAAATTTATTAGCAAGTAAAACATGTTCATCTTTTCTATTTATATGTATAGACATGATTTAAAATCTCCTTATGTCTTAAATTTCAATACTTGTTTTTTCGTAATGAACGCTAACAGGGAGATGACTGATTTCTGATTTTTCCCAATCTTTAATCAGTGGAGTAGTATCTATAGATTTATCAATAATGACAATACCACAATCTCCACCACCAGCACCAGAAGACTTAGCAGCTCCGTTATAATCCTCCGCGATTTCGCATAAATCAAACAAACTGGCAGTTTCGATATGAACGCCACTATTGGCCCCAAGGTGTTGAAGAAGTTTACGATTTCGTCTTATGCCTTTTTGAATAATAGAAAGATTTTGTTTTTTGAAGGCATCTATAATTGTATTAACAGTTTCTACACTGTTTTTTAAGAATATATTGTAATAATGATCTACTTCACTAATTTCTTCATTAAGTAAGTCAACTAATTGAGTTGTTGAAGCAGGTGAACCGGTCCATCCGATAATTAAATTTAAATTTTTAGGGGGGGTTAATGGTTCAATTTTTAATTTAGGCCATTCTTTTTTGATAAGAGAATGAATCGAATGTGTTTTTAGTTTTTCTAAAACCCATGAACGTTCAAAACAAGCGTAAGCCACCCAGCCACCAAAACTGCTGGCAGCTAAGTCACCAAAGGAGCCGTTACTTTTGATTGATAAGTGGGTAAGGGCTGCAAGTTTATAAACCAGTAAGGGGTCACAGGCGACATTATGAAATTTTAAAAGAGCTTTAATAGTAGCTACTGTAACGGCACCACTTGAGCCTAATCCATATTTTCGTCCATCTTTATTATCCAAATCACTTTCAATTTCTAAATCAAAAAAGCTTAGTTTTTTACCTAATTCTTCAAGGTATGACTCAGTTGTTGTAACAGCCTGTGAGACATATGCAAAAGGATTTTCTCTTTCGTCGATATAGAATTGACCATTTTTACGCGTCCAAGGGATACTTAGGCCGTTAGAATAACTTGAGCGAATTGTCCCTTGTCCAATTGTTTCTTTTAAATTTACAGTTATATATTGATCAAGAGCTACAAGAATAGCTGGATGACCAGGTTCTAAAACAGAATATTCACCGGCGATATATAACTTACCGGGAGCACTTGCTTTTATCATGACATACGTCCTCTCTTGGTAGTTGACTTTTAAATAAGTTCAACGTCACCGCCCACTTTTGAAATAATCACAGGATTATTTGGGAAGGCGTTTTTTAATAATGTTTGAATAGACTCTGATTCTGATTGTCTACAAAGTATCTTTACATTCGGTCCAGCATCCATTGTAAAGTAACACTGCCATCCTTGTCCACGAATTTCACGAACTTTTGCTAAAACTTCTAAAGAAAGAGGTTCCATATAAGTGAAAGGTGGTAATGCCCCGAGCATTGTGCCATGCATTTTCATACCATTAGACTCTGTAATAAGGCCGACTTGTTCAAAATCTTTATTGGAGATAGCTTTTTTTATATTTTTTAAGTCTGTTGTAGCGGATTCAATCCAGCTAGGATAAAAACTAGAGGTATCAACAGTTAACTGCATTCCTTCACGACTAGAGATAGATTTTTGTTTGGTATTAACCGCAACAGTAATCATCGCAATATCCCAACTAGCATCATCTACAGCTATAGCTAGGCTGTTTTCGTTACAATCACCCATTTGCCATTCAACAAAACCTCCGAAAAGGCTGCGTGTTGCGCTACCACTTCCTCGTCTTACATAGGTAGAGAGTGTGGATAGGTCCATATTCATTTCAGTAAGACTATTCATAGCAGCACCAAGAGCAGCAAAGGCAGAAGCAGATGACGCTAGACCAGCTGCCGTAGGAACAAAATTTTGACTACTGACATGAATAGGGGTAGTACAGCCAATTTCTTGTCTAAATAAATTTAAGAACTGACTGATTTTTTGTGTTTCTTTTTCGCTTTGTTCTTCGTTATTTAAAATAAAACGATCTTTTTCTAAATCTTTATTAAATTCAACAGAAGTTTCAGTATAAAATTCATCTAGAGTCAGAGAAAGACTACTATTCATTGGTAGAAAGAGTTTAGGGTCTTTTTTTCCCCAATATTTAATTAGAGCTATGTTAGTATGCGCTTTTGCTTTAGCTGATTGTTTCATTAGTTTCACTCATTTCGTAGAGCCAAGTTTGTTTGGCTCCATTATTTTTTAAAGCTGCAGCAATATGTTCAGCTTCTTTTTTATCGTAGGCAAGGGCAATCATACAGCCACCTGCGCCTCCGCCGGTTAATTTGGCCCCTAAAGCGCCATTTTCACGTGCTACAGTAATTAATGTGTTTAATTCAGGACTGGATACCTTTAATAAAGACAGAGCGTCCTGCGCTTCATTAAAAGCATGACCAAGTTTAACTGGTTCATTAGACTCAATAAATTGTTTACTTGAATGGGCTAGTTGACCAAGTTTTTGTATGGCCAAATGATAAGGTCCACTATCTTGCTCTGCTTGATATTTTTGAGCAATCGCAGCAACGACTTGTTTTGTTCGACCGGTGATACCAGTATCTGCTACTATTAATACAGCATCTAGATTCAATGAAATAGCTAATGGTACTTGTCCTTTTATAAAGAAATAGGGTGTGTTACTACTTGTCATTAGTGCATCTAAACCACTAGGGTTTCCATGAGCAATTTTTTCAGCTTCATCAACTATCTGAAGTAGAAGACTATATGGTAATGTAACATTAAAATAATCAAATAGAGCTCGGACTGTTGCCACTGCTACGGCAGCGCTTGAGCCCATACCTCGTTCTGCAGGGATGTCGCTCACAATTCTAATAGCCAGTGGGGTATTAGTTTGCTTTATTTTTTCTAAGGAAAGTAAGATAGCTTTTTTTAGGCTATCTAACAATTCGGGCATATCGTCAAGTAATCCATTATAAAATGCACAATCAATAGTAGTTTTTGTAGTAGAGGTGGTAACCAGTGCTTTTATTTTAATGGCTGAGAAGGGTAGGGCAATGCTAGGTTCACCATAGACAACAGAATGTTCACCAATTAAAATGATTTTAGCTGATGAATATCCTATCCCATTATTAGTCATAAAAGTTCCTCCTAGTTTTAGTTTCTACTATTGATATAGTGTTTAATTTAAACACCAACTAACCTATTTTAAAATAATTCTCTCTTCTTTGCAAACATGGAAAAAGATGAGAGGGTGATCTGTTAAGTTAATTTTAACGTTTTGTACGAAAGAAGTCTGTTTATACTCATTATTTTTATAAATTCTTTATAACTAAAAAAACATCTAGAGTCCAACCTCTAGATGTTTTTTTAGTTATTATTTAGCTTCTTGGATAATTTTAATGCCTTTAATTTTAATATCTTTTTTAGGTTTAGACTGTTCGCCCTGGCCACTATTTTCCACTTTTGTTTTTGCAATTTTGTTAACGACATCCATACCATCAATAACTTGACCGAATACTGAGTATTGGAAGTCTAAGAATGGGACGCCACCTTTTTTATACGCTTCGATAATTTTTTCTGGATAGTCTTCTAATAGCAAGCCATCTGATACATCCTTATCATTCTGTACGATATAAAATTGGCTTCCTTGTGTTGGAAGTGCAATATCACCAGCAGTTCTGGCCATAGCTAAGGCACCGTTGATATGATAAAGTTGATTTGAAATTTCTGGAGCGAATTCTTCTTTCCAAATACTTTCACCACCAGTACCGTCACCTTTAGGGTCACCTGTCTGAATCATAAAGTCTTCAATAATACGGTGGAATTTAACATCATCATAGTACCCATCTTTAGCATGCTTCATAAAGTTTTCAACAGCTTTAGGAGCTTGTTTAGGGAATAATTTAATTTTAATTTTCCCTTCGGTTGTATTCATTTCAACCGCAGACTCATCTTTTGCGATGTCTTTGCTCAGTTGTGGTAAGTCTAGAGCATTTAAATCAACACTTTCAGTTGCTTCAGTTGTTTCAATTGTAGCTTCCTCCGTTGTTTGGGTTGTTTCTTCTTTATTACCAATAGAGCAGCCGCTAGCTAAAACAGCAGTTAATGATAATGCAGCTAAGCTTACAATAAATTTACTTGATTTCATTTTATCAAATCCCTCATTCTTTTAGTTTATAATGTTTATAATATCAAATATTTATAAAAAAAAATAGGGCTATTATAAAATACATACAAATTATAAGGTTGTGAAATCCAATCATTATAATATATAGACTAATTTAATAGGGGTTGTTATAATAAGGATAGAAATAAAATATTTTTATCGGAGGCGGAAAACATGGGAAAATTAGGAATCTCTATCTATCCAGAACGTTCAACATTTGAAAAAGATCAAGCGTACTTGGATTTAGCACACAAGTATGGGTTTAAGCGAGTTTTTACAAGTTTACTTCAAATTGAAGATGACAAAGAAAAAGTTTTGGCTGATTTTAAAAAAGTGGTGGATTATGCTAACAGCCTAGATATGGAAGTTATGGTTGATATTAATCCTGCTCTGTTTGAACAATTAGACATTTCATATGATGATTTGTCATTTTTCCATGAAATGGGAGCGGACGGCGTTCGTTTAGATATCGGGTTTACAGGTGCGGAAGAAGCTAAAATGACACGTAATCCATACGGTATAAAAGTTGAGATTAACATGAGCACGGGGACAAGTTATGTTGATAATATTATGACGTATTCGCCAAATGTTAATAATCTATTAGGTTCACATAATTTTTATCCACACCGTTATAGCGGATTAGGATATGAACACTTTGTTTTTTGCTCTGAGAAGTTTAGAAAGTATGGTATCAACACAATGGCTTTTGTTAATTCTCAAGCGGCTACATTTGGCCCCTGGCCTACACAAGATGGATTATGTACGCTAGAAGACCATCGAGAATTAGAAATAGGAACTCAAGTGAAACATTTGGTTTTAACAGGTTTAATTGATGATATCCTTATTGCTAATGCGTACGCTTCAGAAGAAGAAATGAAGGCTATGTCGGAAGCATTTTTTGCAGATTATCCGAGTATTAAAGTTGACCCAGCGGATGATATTACTGAGGACGAACGTGAAGTTTTGTTTAACAACTTGCATAGTTATCGTGGTGATCGTTCAGAATATATTTTGCGTTCAACAATGACACGCATTAAGTATAAAGATCTTCCTTTCCCAGCACATAATACTGTTGATATGAGAAAAGGGGATGTCCTAATTGATAATGTAGGATATGGTCAATATAAAGGTGAAACACAAATTGCAATTAAAGAAATGAAGAATGACGGTAGAGTAAACGTCGTTGGAAAAATTTCTTCTGATGAACTATTCTTGTTAGATTTCTTACGACCTTGGTCTAATTTTAAATTAGTAGAAAATAAATAATTAATTAAAGCCAGCATCTTAGTCATAAGGTGTTGGTTTTATTTTGTATATAATAGTAGAAACTGGTTTAAAATATAAATTAAGTTAAGATAATCCCTATTTAGGTTTAAGACAAGATTCTTATTTTTAGCCCTATTAGTGTTGAAAATTAGTCATAAATTCTGATAATATTTGTCTTATTTTTGAAATATATGCTAAAAAGTGGTCGTTTTGACTTGTTAAATCGTTTGAAAAACAACTTTGTTAAAAAAAATAATAAAAAGTATGTCATATTTCTTTAAACAAAGAATAGCGTCGTATCAAGGGTATAAGAGTGTGGCTTCAAAAAATGACAAGTAGATTGACTTGACTTAATCTTCTATTAATCATCTTGATATTTGACTGTAACAATTCCTTGTTATGATTTGTATGTTCTCAAGTACGAGACAAAAACAGATAATTCTAAAGGAGAATCTTATATTATGAATTTTAAAACAAAAGTATTCGGAATTGTTGCAGTGGCAACAACTACAGTAGGTTTGGCATCTGCAGCGTTGGCTGATACACTTTATACAGTAAAAAAAGGTGATACATTATCACAATTATCATTAGATTATTTAGGAGCTGCTAACAAATTTGAGGAATTAGCAGACAAAAACAACATTAAAGATGCTAATTTAATTTTTGAAGGTCAAAAATTAGTTCTTTCAGAAGATGGTGAGATTTCAGTAGCTACTCCAGAAGAAGTTGCTAAAACTCCAGAAGTAGAGACAGTTCAAGAAGCTGTTGAGGTAGCAAAAGTTGAACAAACTGAAGCGACAAAAGTGCAAACAACAGAAACTGAAGAAATGACTACTGAGGCAACAGAAGCTCAAACAACAGAAACTGAAGAAATGACTACTGAAGCAACAGAAGCTCAAACAACAGAAACTGAAGAAGTAGTTACAGAAGCAACAGAAGTAGAAACAACAGAAACCGTTGTTAAAGAAGAGACATCTAAACAAGAAACAACTAAACCAGAAACACATAAAGAAGTTTCAGGACAATCATTTACAGTTCAAGCAACTGCATATGATGGATTTGGAATGGGTGGTATGACAGCAACTGGATACCAAATTACAAGTACTAATGATAAAGTAATTGCGGTAGATCCAAGTGTTATTCCATTAGGTAGCCGTGTTTATGTTGAAGGCTATGGCGAAGCGATTGCTGCAGATACTGGTGGCGCAATTCAAGGAAACATCATTGATCTAAATATGGGTCAATCAGATGCTATTGCATGGGGACGTCGTTCAGTACAAGTTACTATTTTAAATTAATAATTTAAACTGTAGAATGAGAATTCTACAGTTTTTTTCTTTTAAATATAGTATTTGATGGACAAACGCATAGATAACACGTAAAATGAATAAGAGACTTTGAAATAGATTAGGAGGACAAAAATATGTCCATGTTTTTAGATCAGGTAACAATTGATGTTAAAGCCGGTAAAGGTGGAGACGGAATGGTTGCTTTTAGAAGAGAAAAATACGTACCCGATGGTGGACCAGCTGGTGGAGATGGTGGCCGAGGTGGCGATATTATTTTAGTAGTAGATGAAGGATTACGTACACTTATGGATTTTCGTTTTAACCGTTTCTTCCGTTCAACTCCAGGTGAAAATGGAATGAGTAAAGGAATGCATGGTCGTGGGGCCGATGACACTTATGTGGCAGTTCCCCCAGGGACAACAGTTAGAAATGCAGAAACAGGCGTGTTAATAGGAGATCTCTTAACACACGGACAAGAGTTGCTTGTCGCTAAGGGTGGTCGTGGTGGCCGCGGAAATATCCGCTTCGCTTCACCAAGAAATCCTGCACCAGAAATCGCAGAAAATGGTGAACCTGGTGATGAAAGAAAAATTGAATTAGAATTAAAAGTACTAGCTGATGTTGGTTTAGTAGGTTTCCCATCAGTGGGCAAATCAACAATTCTGTCAGTTGTATCAAAAGCTCGTCCTAAAATTGGGGCGTATCACTTTACGACACTTGTTCCTAACTTAGGAATGGTATCGATTGAAGATGGTCGTAGTTTTGTAATGGCTGATTTACCAGGGCTTATTGAAGGCGCATCACAAGGTATTGGATTAGGGACACAATTCTTACGTCATATCGAACGTACTCGTGTTATTTTACATGTTATTGATATGAGTGGGATTGAAGGTCGTGACCCTTATGATGACTATCTAGCTATCAACAAAGAGTTAGAATCTCATAATATGCGTCTTTTAGAACGTCCACAAATTGTTGTAGCTAACAAAATGGATATGCCAGATGCTGAAGAAAACTTAGAAAAATTCAAAGAAAAATTATATGCAGATGTCGAAGATGAGTTTGCTGATAAGATTCCAGTTTTTGCGATTTCAAGTTTATCAAATCGCGGATTGGATGCATTATTAAGTGCAACAGTTGATTTAGTTGAAACGACTCCAGAATTCCCATTATATGACCAAGAGTCATTAGAGGAAGAAACAGTTCGTTATGAATTCACACCAGAGGAACGTCAATTTGATATTTCCCGTGATGATGATTCTACTTGGGTTCTTTCAGGTGAATACCTAGAGAAATTATTCAAGATGACTAACTTTGACCATGATGAAAGCGTAATGCGTTTTGCACGTCAATTACGTGGTATGGGTATTGATGAAGCGTTACGTGCTAAAGGCGCTATTGATGGTGATTTAGTTCGTATTGAAGACTTCGGATTTGAATTTATCGATTAATTTTATAAAACCAAGAATGTTAACCATTCTTGGTTTTATTTTGTAGTTTTTTTAGTGGATTAGTTCCAAGATTTACGATTTATTGATACAATGAAGAGGAAGAAAAACTAAAGGAGTGATACGATGAGTAGACGTGTTATTGTATTGAATTTTGATATTGAAAGTAAAGCTTACCAAGCGTTTTCAGAAATTAAAAAATTGCATGTATCAAAACAAATCAAAGGGGAACAATTAGCTGTTGTTAGACATAGTGAAGATGGGAACCATAAATTTGAAATTAAAGACTTTATTGATTTTACGGGAAGTAATCACAGTGCAAAAGACAGTACAATTGGAATGTTTATCGGTCTACTAGGTGGTCCTTTAGGAATGATGTTTGGCTGGTTTGCTGGAAGTATGATAGGTGGAGCAAAAGATGTCAAAGAAGTGAAAGAAGCGACAGCGATTTTTGAATTTGTAGCATCTCATATTAAGGAAGGTGAAACCTCAGCCTTGATGATTGCGGATGAGGATGATAATCGTCCTTTAAACGAGTTGATTTTCAATCAATTAGGTGGTCATATTAATCGTGTTGAATTTGAAGAGGTAGAAGAAGCGATTGAAGAGGCTCAAAAAATGGAAAATGAAGCAAAATCAGAAACTGAGAACAACTAGTTCATACAGTTTTTAACAGAAAGTTAGGTAATTATGGAGATAGAATTTTTAGGTACAGGAGCTGGCGTGCCAGCAAAACAGAGAAATGTTACGAGTATGGCGCTAAAATTATTAGATGAGCGTAATGCTGTATGGTTGTTTGACTGTGGAGAAGGAACACAGCAGCAAATTTTGCGTACAAATTTAAGACCTCGTAAAATTGAAAAGATATTTATTACCCATTTGCACGGGGATCATATTTTTGGTTTACCGGGTTTATTGAGTAGTCGGTCATTTCAAGGAGGCGAAGAACCTCTAACGATTATAGGTCCAAAAGGGATTAAAAATTATGTGGAAACAAGTCTGAAAATTTCTGAATCTCATGT
Organism: Vagococcus fessus; assembly: GCF_003987565.1. Lineage (GTDB taxonomy): Bacteria > Bacillota > Bacilli > Lactobacillales > Vagococcaceae > Vagococcus_D > Vagococcus_D fessus. The sequence continues at coordinate 622,686 of NZ_NGJY01000001.1, read as the reverse complement.
TAAATATCCTATTATTTACAACGAAATTGATGAAACAGGAGTTATTTTTAAAGACCATCAATTTACTGTATCATGTTTGCCTCTTGATCACCGTATTAAATGTTATGGTTATCGTATCGAAGAGGCTGACCATGAAGGTGAACTTCAAGTGGATGCACTAAAAGAGCTAGATGTACCAGCAGGACCAGTCTATGGTCGTTTGAAAAAAGGTGAAAAAGTTGAGCTTGAGGACGGACGTATTATTGATGGTAAAGATTTCGTAGGCCCTTCTCAAAAGGGACGAATTGTTACAATTTTAGGTGATACTAGAAAACACCCTAATGCCGAAATCTTAGCTAAAGATGCAGATTTATTAGTACATGAAAGTACATTTAATAAAAATGAAAAGAAATTAGCTAAAGCGTACTTCCATTCGACAACTGAAGAAGCAGCAGAGGTTGCTAGAGATAGTGGTGTTGAGAAGTTAGTTCTGACTCATATTAGTGCGAGATATGTTGGGAATAGTGCGCGCGAATTAGAAAATGAAGCAAAAGCGATTTTTCCTAATGCTCAAATAGTTCGTGATTTTGATTGTATAGACATTCCATTTAAAGGGAATGAAGAAAGTGAAATGATATAGGGTGTAGATGTGAAAAAAAATAAAAATTTATTAAACCAACGTGTTTTAATTACAGGCGCTTCAAGTGGTTTGGGAGAGCAATTAGCTTATGAGGTTTCCAGAAGAAAAGGAACGGTTGTGTTAGTAGCTCGTAATGAAGAAAGATTATCTGAGGTTTTAGAGAAGTGCGAGGAAGTATCTGGTCAAGAAGGCTATATTTTCCCAATGGATTTGTCGGAAGATAATGACTTTTCTTCTTTTAAAACTGTTTTAAAAGAAGAAGTTGGACAAATTGATATTTTGATAAATTGTGCAGGTTTTGGATTATTTAAAGACTGTCTTGATTTTGATAAAAAAGTTATCAGTGAGATGTTTCAAGTGAATGTTCTATCATTGATTGGATTAACTCAAGAAATCGCTAGCTCTATGAAAAAAAGAGGACACGGTCAAATCGTCAATATTGCCTCTCAAGCTGGGAAAATGGCTACCCCTAAAAGTAGTATTTATGCAGCAACAAAATTTTCAGTAGTCGGTTTTTCTGATGCTCTAAGGTTGGAACTAGCCCCTTATGGTGTTAAAGTTCTAACCGTTAACCCTGGTCCAATTAAAACAAATTTCTTTAATCGTGCCGATGAAACAGGTGACTATTTAAAGTCTGTTGAAAGAATTGTATTAGATCCTAAAAAATTAGCCAGACAAATTATGAATGCATGCTACACATCAAAAAGGGAAGTCAATACACCTAAAATAATGGCATTTGGAAGTAAGTTTTATGTTTTATTTCCTAAAATAGGAGATTTCTTTGCAGGTAAAGTTTTTAATACTAAATAAAAAGTGGGGATAGTACGTGAAAGATCATGGTAAGTTAATTACAGGCTTTCTTTTAGTTTGTATCGTTGTTATTTTTTCAGTTATTAATACAAGAAGAGTGGTTGTTAATTTTGGTTTTGCTGAAATTACATCACCTTTAATTTTTATTATTCTAGGTTCAGCTATTTTAGGGGCATTGATTGTGTTCGTAACGTGGTTCTCAAATTTTTGGAAGCAACGTAAGGAATTAAAAATTTTGAAAAATGAACTGAATGAGTTGAAAGGAAATTTTGATGCTAAACTTAGCGATGCTGTGATTGATATTAAAGCTGAGCTAGCAACTAAAGATGAAGAAGTTAAAATGTTAGAGGTTCAATTGGAGACGCTGACTAGAGAACAAGAAGTTGAATTAGATGCAACAGCTTCATTTATAAATGAAGAAATTTAAACCTGATACGTTCAGGTTTTTTGTTTGATGACGTTTTTGTTATAATGGATGTGGTTAGGAGTGATATGTTGAAGAAATCAAAATACTCATGGAAATTAGCTAAGGAAGTAGCTAATACCGGTGAGATAGAAAGCTGGTTGAAAGAGAAATCATTGCCTTCTTTTTTAGCGCCTATGTTATGGAATAGAGGAATCAGAACGGTGGAAGAGTTAACTCTATTCTTCGAGCCAAGTACTGAAGCTATTCATGATCCTTTTTTAATGTATGATATGGAAAAAGCAGTAGCAAGAATACAAGAGGCAATTGCTTTGGGACAACGTATGTTAATTTATGGTGATTATGATGCGGATGGGATTACAAGCACGACTGTTTTGAAAGAGGCTATTGAAATGGTTGGTGGCGAAGTATCTTTTTACCTTCCAGATCGGTTTAAAGATGGTTACGGACCAAATAGAGAAACATATGATAGATTAATCAATGATAATGGAATTGAATTATTAATAACTGTAGATAATGGTGTTGCGGGACATGAAGCTATCGCTCATGCGAATAGTTTAGGGGTGGATGTAATTGTAACAGATCACCATGAAATTCCAGCAGTTCTTCCTGAAGCTTTTGCCGTGGTCCACCCAAGACATCCAGAGGGACACTACCCATTTGGTGACTTAGCAGGTGTAGGTGTTGCTTTTAAAGTTGCGACAGCCCTATTAGAAGAAGTTCCAGAGGAAATGTTAGATTTAGTAGCAATTGGAACAATTGCTGATTTAGTATCTTTAACTGGAGAAAATAGAGCATTAGTTCAGTTTGGTTTAAAACAGATTCATACGGCTCAACGCATAGGTTTAAAAGCACTTTTTGAAAAAATAGATAATGATCAGTCGACAGCTACGGAAGAAGCAATTGGTTTTGGGATTGCCCCACGATTGAATGCAATAGGTCGTTTAGGTGATGCTAGTCCAGGTGTGAGACTATTAAGTACATTTGATGAGGATGAAGCAGAACAATTAGCTAACGAAATCGATATTGTAAATATGAAGCGTCAAGAAATTGTTAAGGAAACGGTTAGTGAAGCTATGGCTCTCTTAGAAATGAAACAAGATCAAGATATTTATGTTTTAGCCAAAGAGGGATGGCATCAAGGCGTTTTAGGTATTGTAGCGAGTAAAATTGTTCAAGAAACAGGCAGACCTGCGCTTGTATTAGGGATTGATGATGATACCGGAATAGCGAAAGGTTCAGCTCGAAGTGTTGAACAAGTTAGTCTGTATGAGGCTATGAATTCTGTAAGTGAGCTCTTTACCCATTTTGGTGGGCATCATATGGCTGCCGGGATGTCACTTGAAAAAGAAAATCTTGAAAAGCTAGAAGTAGGGCTGAATCATTTTGTTTCAGAACTAAATATAGATTTTAGTGAGGGACCACCGCTTGCCGTGGAGTCATCTTTGACGCTTGATGAAGTAGGAATAAATCAGATTCAGGGGCTGTCATTGTTGGCTCCGTTTGGGACAGATAATCCGTCTCCTTATTTCTTATTTGAAAATTGCGATACGAAAGCTATTAAGCAGATAGGGGCAGATAAAACACATCTAAAATTTCAATTGGTAAATGAAACAAGTCAATTAGATTGTATAGGATTTGGGTTTGGGTCTGATTTATCTGATATAACAACCGCAGAAAATATTGAAGTGGTAGGCCAACTTGCTGTTAATGAGTGGAATGGTCATCGTAAACCTCAATTATTTGTAAAAGATTTTAAAGTATCAGGACAGCAAGTGTTTGATTGTCGTTCAAAAGTTTTTAATGAAGATGATTTTAATGGTGAGGAAACATTAGTCATTGTCTCGTCAAAGAAAGAGTATGAACGTTTATACAAACAGGGAATAAGTTCTATTATTTTATTAGGTGAGGTTACTTTGAACACCATCACAAAAGACTGGCAAAGTGTTGTTGTTGTTGATTGTCCAGTCAAAGTCCTAGATCTGAAAGAAGTTTTAGATGAGTTAAACTATAGTCAGCTCTATTTATATCTAACGTCTAAAGAACAATGTTATTTAAACGGCATGCCAAATAGGGATCAGTTCGCTTCACTATTTAAATTTATTGCTCAATATAGCAATGTAGATATTAGGTATAAATTAAATGATCTTGCATCTTTTTTTAAAATAGACAAAAATTTACTTATTTTTATGATTCAAGTGTTTTTTGATTTAGGATTTGTTACAATAGAAAACGGTATCATGTCAAAAGTAGAAAATCCAACGCAGCGTAAGTTGGAGGAAAGTCTATTATTTGAAGAAAGACAACAAAAAATAGTTTCAGAAAAGTTTTTACTATACAGCAGTGTCAGTGAATTACAGGACTGGCTCTCAAAACAGGAGGACTAAACGTGAATTTAAAAGATTATATTGCAAGTATTCCAGATTATCCGGTTGAAGGTGTAACTTTCCGAGATATTTCACCCCTTATGGGAGATGGTGATGCTTACCGTGAAGCGACAAAACAAATTGTTGATTATGCAAAAGAAAAACAAGTGGATATGGTAGTAGGACCTGAAGCACGTGGATTTATTATTGGGTGTCCAGTAGCTTATGAATTAGGAATAGGGTTTGCACCTGCACGTAAAAAAGGGAAACTACCTCGTGAAACAATCGAAGTAGATTATGGTTTAGAATATGGTTCAGATATCCTAACGTTACATAAAGATGCTATTAAACCAGGCCAACGTGTGTTGATTTGTGATGATTTACTTGCAACAGGTGGAACGATCGAAGCAACGATCCAACTCATTGAAAAATTAGGTGGGGTAGTTGTAGGATGCGCTTTCTTAATCGAACTGATGGAATTAGAAGGTCGTAAAAAAATTGAAGGTTATGAAATTTTCAATTTAATGGAGTTTTAATAGTAAAAGAAGGAGGATGAAAGTCTTTCTTCTTTTTTTGTACAAAAAAACTCGTAACATAAAGTTACGAGTTAAGTGTTATTATTTCTTTTTGAAAATACCTAATGGTTTACCGACTGGTAAGAAAGTATAGCCAAAATGTTTGTTTAATACTGCAGCAGCACAGCCATAAAATGATAATAATGAAATACCTAATTCTGAGTATGCGGCTAAGTTGTGGAAGAAACCTTCCGCAATACCTAGCGTAGATAATGCCAACCCGATGAATAAAAAGTTAATTAGTGTAAAGATTGCTAATAAAACTTTATGAGTTTCAGTTGCACCGATGGTCATGAAGAATGTGAAGATTAAATAGCCAATAAAAGCGAATCCAATTTGTTTAGGATCATAAATTGCTTGTAGAGATTCTCCAAATAGTCCATTTTGTATCATCCATGCCATTGCAGTTCCTAACCAGAAAAAGCCATAAGCAAAGAATGCAGTCGCACCAAATACGTTATTTTCTTTAGCATCATAAGCTGCTGCAACGATTTGTAGTAGACCGCCTAAGAAGATAGCCCAAGGGATGACACCGCCAACACCTTCAGTCCAACCTAATTTTTGTGACGAGGCAACAAGTGTTACCATAGCTAACCCAAATAAACCAATGCCTGATGGGTCGATCAGGTGATGTTTTACGATAATTTCTTTGTTTTCCATAATTCTCTCCTTAAATGAAATAAATAAGACCAACCTGTTAAAAATATCACACTGTAAAAAGTATGTCAATTATAGATGAATAGTTTCTTTATTTTTTCGGTAAATTCTATGATTATCTAAAAAATTGTTAAAGAAGTCTTGGAAACCTATGAAATTAAAGCTATTCATAGTATGATGATAATCTAGGCATAATTTGAATTTTTATAAAATTCAATCGAAATAGAAAGGTTTTGAATAGAATGAGTCGACGGAATAAGAAGAAGCGACGTTTTTTTGGCAGTCTTGTCAAACTTATACTTTTAGCGCTAATTATATTTGGTTGTTATCGATTTTATATAGTAAAAAGTCAGGTCGAAGAAGTGAAATTATGGAAACCTGTAGTTGCAGAGGAAGCAAGTCGTTATGGATTGGAAGAATTTGATGATGTCATTTTGGCGATTATTTTGACTGAAACTAAAGGTCAACATATAGACTTAATGCAAAGTAGCGAGAGTAAATATGGGGAACAAAATCAGATTACCTCTTCTGAAGAAAGTATCAAAAGTGGTGTGAAACACTTAGCAGAGGTTCTGACACAATCTCAAAATGAAGGCACTGATATTTGGACGGGGGTCCAGGCCTATAATTTTGGAAGCAATTATATTCCATATGTTAGGGACAATGGTGGAAGGCACAATGTTAAGATTGCAGAACGATATTCTAGAGAAGTACTGGCACCGTTATTAGGAAATAATAGTAATAAAAGGTATAGGTATTTGACATTGAGAGCATTAAAATATAATAAGGGACATCTTTACATTGATGGTGGTAATTTCTTCTATGCAGATATTGTAAAATGGAACATGTCAGTATTAGACGTTATGAGCAAAATCCCTTGGTTTAGTTAGAAATTACATTTGATGAGATGAGGAATGTTAAGGTCATGGAAAAATTTATAGAAAAGCAAACTGGATTAACAACGGAAGAAATAGCAATACGTGTTAGTGAGGGAAAACAAAATAATTTCGAAGAAAATGTATCGAAATCAACAAAAGATATTTTTAAAGATAATATTTGGACATTATTCAATTTACTGAATCTAGTTATTGGTATCTGCTTAATGATGGTGGGAGCATTTAGTAACTTAGCCTACTTAGCTATTATTGCAGTGAATATTATGATTGGGATTTATCAAGAAATTCATGCTCGTAATTTAGTAGCTAAATTATCAATTCTTGCAAAAGAAGAAGCGACCGTTATTCGTAATGGCAAGAAGCAAGTCATTGATGCAACCGAATTGGTTGTAGATGATATTGTTATTTTAGCGGCAGGCGAGCAAATTCAAAGTGATATGACTGTATTAGCAGGCCGTGCTGAAGTGAATGAATCACTACTTACTGGTGAGTCTGATTTAATTGTTAAAGAAGAGACTAGTGAACTTCTATCTGGAAGTTTTTTATCAAGTGGGCAAGTAGTGGCAAAAGTTGTTCATGTTGGGAAAGATAATTATGCGACAAAAATTGCTTTAGAAGCAAAAGTACACAAACCTGTTCAATCAGAATTAGTGAATTCAATTCGTAAAGTATCAAAATTTACAAGTTATATTATTGTTCCACTTGGTTTGATTTTATTATTCGAAGGTCTATTTTTAAGACAGAGTGATCCTAAAGTAGCGGTTGTAGCTGCGGCTGCGGCATTACTTGGAATGTTACCAAAAGGATTAGTATTGTTAATTAGTATTGCACTAGCAACAGCTGTCACAAAATTAGCTAAGAAACGTATTTTAGTTCAAGACATGTATTCTGTTGAAACGTTAGCACACGTTGATATGTTATGTTTAGATAAAACAGGAACAATCACCGAAGGGAAAATGAAAGTTCAAGATGTGGCATTATTAGATGAAACCTATGAAGAACAATTAGATGATATTATCGGCAGTTACCTTGCTGCAACAAGTGATAATAATATTACAATGAAGGCTATAAGAGATGCCTTTCCAGAGAAAGAAACATACAATGCGACATCAGTATTAACCTTTTCATCTGAAAGAAAATGGGGCGCTGTTAATTTTGAAGGATTAGGTGGTGTTGTTTTAGGTGCACCTGAGCGTTTGGTTTCAGCAGAAGATTTACCTCCTCAAGTTTTACATGGTCAAGAAGAAGGGTACCGTGTATTAATGCTTGCTATTAGTGAAGATGAAGACGTATCTGAAGATGGCTTTAAAAATCTTAAACCATTAGCCGTGTTTGAAATTGATGACCCAATTCGTCAAAATGCTGACCAAACATTAGATTATTTAAGAAAAGAAGGCGTGGGTATTAAAGTTATTTCAGGCGATAATCCTGTAACAGTATCTAATATTGCAAGACGAGCGGGTTTAGTTGGCTATGATTCATATGTTGATTTATCAGATTATCAAGATGAAGCCTCTGTTAGAAAAGCGGTAAATGAGTTTACTGTGTTTGGTCGTGTGTCACCTAAGCAAAAACAAATCTTAGTCAATGAATTACAAGCACAAGATCATGTTGTAGCAATGACAGGTGATGGTGTTAATGATGTACTTGCCTTAAGAGAAGCTGACTGTAGTATTGCAATGGCGGAAGGGGATAGTGCGACCCGTCAAATTGCTAACTTAGTATTGCTTGATTCTGATTTTACAACATTACCAGATGTCTTATTTGAAGGACGTCGAGTTGTTAATAATGTGACAAAAGTTGCCAGTGTCTTCTTTATTAAGACGATTTATTCGTTCTTCTTATCTATTATTTGTATGGTAACAACTTTGGCGTTTCCATTTGTACCTATTCAAATCACATTGATTGATTTGGCGATTGAAGGCTATCCAGCATTCTTCTTATCGTTTGAAGGAGATAAACGTAAAGTAACAACTAAGTTTTTACCAACAGTATTAAAAAATGCTTTCCCTAATGCGATGTTAGTTTTAATGAATATTATCGCAGTGTACTTTATTAGCCAAAATAGAGGCTTTACAGCTATTGAAACGACAACATTGATGTATTACTTATTAATAGGTGTAAGCTTGTTAGGTGTGATTAGAGCATGTTTACCACTTAACCCATTACGTGTATTTTTAATTGTTACAACAGTAATTGGTATTTATGTAGCGGCGATGTTATTCCATTCAATTCTATTTATTGGTTTATTAACTGCAAATACGTTCCCGATTTTTATTATTATGTTATTAATCACGATTGTTTTACGTTTATTAATCTCGGCCTTTGTATACAAAAAGGCATAGAAAGTCGCAGTCATGCGGCTTTTTTTATTACGTTATATGTGACAAGTGGTAAGAGAAGTTGCTATACTGATAGAAGAAGAAAGTGAGTGATAGATATGCTAGCTATGGTAGATTATTTAACAGCGGGTGAAACTGTTATTTCAAATATGATTTTAGATAATTTTAATAAATTGGGAATGACACCGCAAGAATTAATTTTATATTTAAAATTAAGACAGTATGAAAGTAAAGGTAATGACTTTCCTGATTTGATGATGATTAGTAAAGAAATAGGTGTATCATCAGAAGAAATATTTAGTATGTTAGAAGGCTTGTTATCAAAAAAAATTGTAAAATTAACGACTCATACAAATGAGCAAGGCCAAACGGGAGATCGTTATGATTTAACAATGATATACGAAAGGCTTGATCAATTAAATAAAGCAAAACATGTAGAAGAATCAAGACAATCAGAGCAAATTAAAATTCAAGAGCTCTATCAAACCTTTGAAAAAGAGTTTGGTCGTCCTTTATCTCCATTTGAACTTGAAACTATCAGCATATGGTTAACAGAAGATAATTACCAACCAGAGCTTGTTATACTTGCTCTTAGAGAAGCAGTACTTAATCAAGTTTATAGTTTAAAATATATTGATCGGATCCTTTTAAATTGGGAACGTAAAAATATCAAGACAAAAGAACAAGTTGCTCAAGATCAGAAAAAAAGAAAAAATTCATTGTCAGAAAAAGAGATTGCCTCTGCACAAGCTAAGCATGAAGAGGATCTACCAACAGTACCTTTGTTTAATTGGGCTGAGGATAAATAACTTAGAAGTGAGGTTACAATATGTTATCGAAAGAAAAAACACTTGAAGTATTGGCGATTATGGCAGAAATGTTTCCAAAAGCTGAGTGTGAATTGACACATCGAAATCCTTTTGAATTAGTCATAGCAGTTGCACTTAGTGCTCAAGCTACAGATGTTTCAGTTAATAGAGTCACACCAGCACTTTTTGAAAAATACCCAACACCAGAAGCATTTGTAGCTGCTCCTGTTGAGGATATAATGGAAATGATTAAAACGATAGGACTATATAGAAATAAATCTAAAAATATAAAAGCTTGTTGTAGCATGTTAATAGAGCGTTTTAATGGTGAAGTGCCTCAAACGAGAGAAGAACTTATGGCACTCCCAGGTGTAGGTAGAAAAACTGCGAATGTGGTGTTAGGAGATGCATTTGATGTTCCTGCGATTGCCGTAGATACTCATGTTGAACGGGTTTCAAAACGATTAAGACTCGTCAAGCAAGGTGCATCAGTATTAGAAGTTGAAGAAGCTTTAATGAAGAAAATACCGAAAGAGATGTGGGTAAAAACACACCATCGCATGATATTTTTTGGACGTTATCATTGTGTAGCGAGAGCGCCAAAATGTGAATCGTGTCCCCTTCTTGATTATTGCCAAGAAGGAAAAAGTCGGTTGAAGGTATAAAAAAACACTTAGAACCTATTGTTCTAAGTGTTTTTTTTACTATTTATCATCGCCACCTGCAGCTGCTGGTGGTTCAGTAGCCGGTGGTTCAGTAGCCGGTGGTTCAGTAGCCGGTGGTTCAGTAGCTGGTGGTTCAGTAGCCGGTGGTTCAGTAGCCGGTGGTTCAGTAGCCGGTGGTTCAGTAGCCGGTGGCTGAGTAGCCGGTGGTTCAGTAGCCGGTGGCTGAGTAGTTGGCGGCTGAGTAGTTGGCGGCTGAGTAGCCGGTGGTTCAGTAGCTGGTGGTTCAGTAGCTGGTGGCGCTGTTTGTTGGCCACCACCAGTAGTTGGTGTTTCCGTCACGCCACCACCGCTTGTAGTTGGTGCTTCTGTAACATTGTTTTGTCCTGAATTATTGTTCCAGTTATTTGAATTTTGATTAGTATTGTTTGCATTCGAATCATCTTTAGAAGAAGTGTCTTTAGTCTCGCTATTATCTGACCAAATCGGTTCTTGTTTCATATTAGCTGTATTTTTTTTCTTCTTCTTAGCTTTTTCATTAACGTGGTTAAGAACATACAGTTCTTGTCCTACTTTAGATACATTTTCAGGTATTTCCCAATCAGGTGTTTCAATATCTTTTGATAAGTAAGTCATTAATGTTTTGTAAATCAACATCGCTATGTTTTGATCTTGTTTACTAATAGCGTGACTGTATTTATGATACCCAGTCCAAATAGAAATCGTATAGTTTCTTGTATATCCAACAAAACTAATATCAGGGGCACCGTAATAAGCATCGCCTGTCACTTGATCTAAGAAATCTTCAGCGTAATTAGAAGTACCTGTTTTACCAGCTTGTGGCAGTCCAGGAATATTAGCTTCATTACCAGTACCACGACGAAGAACATCTTTAAGCATATCAGTAATGATATAGGCTGTGGATTCTTTCATTGCACGGACACCTTTTGGTTTGAAACTAGCTTCACGTCCGTCTGGCAAAGTAATTTTATTAACATAATAAGGTTTGTAATAAGTCCCACCATTAGCAAAGGCACTATAAGCACCGGCCATTTGAAGGGAAGAGGGGTCTCCTGTAATAGCGTTGGATAGATAGAAATCGTCGCCATAATCAATACCCAAACCTCTTAGGAAATCTCCAGCATCTTCTAATCCAACTTCTTCTAACGTCTTAACAGCTGGAACATTACGGGAATCAACTAATGCTTCGCGCATTGTTAGGTTTCCGCGATAACGATTGTCATAGTTCATAACTTTATCATTAGTACCAGGGAATGTGTAAGGCGCATCTAAAATGTATTTAGCACTTGAATATCCTAAATACTCAATAGCAGGAGCGTAATCCGTAATAGGCTTAACAGTTGAGCCGAAATCACGTTCTGCAGTAACAGCAAAATTTTCTCCCAATTGAATATTATCAGGAACATGACGCCCTCCAATTTGTGCTAATACTTGTCCGTTATTTGGATTCATAATAGTAATAGCTGTTTGGAATTCTTTATCAGGATAATCAATATACTTGTCTGAATTAACAACTTGGTATAGATATTTTTGAGCATCTAAATCAAGGTTAGTGTGAATATCCAAACCATCCGTATAAATATTTAATTTTGAATTATCTTTAACTTCATCAATAACTTCTTTAATATAGTTATCAATAATTTTAGCATCTTTAGAAATTTCTTGATTAACAATTAAGCCTTTATTAATAGGTTCTTCAATAGACTTTTCGTAGTCTGATTTAGAAATAGCTTTATCTTTATACATTTCGGATAAGACTAAATCGCGACGTTTTTTAGCGGCTTCAGGATGAAGAATCGGATCATAATCGGTTGGAGCTTGTGGGATTCCTGCTAGTAACGCTAATTGAGCTAAATTAAGATCTTTTAATTCTTTACCATAATAACCTTTAGCGGCAGTTTCCATTCCATAAAAACGATTAGACATATAGACTTTATTGATATAGTAGTTTATAACTTCATCCTTCGATTTTTCACGTTCAAGTTGGATAGACATCCAAGCTTCCTGAATTTTACGACGGTAGGTTTGGTCTTTAACATCAGTAGAAAAGAAAGATAATTTAATCAATTGTTGAGTTAATGTACTCCCACCTTGACGATTATTTCCTTTTAAGTTAGAAACAGCAGCTCCCATAATACGAATGGGATCAATTCCAATATGTTTTTCGAAGCGTTTATCTTCAATAGATGTAATGGCTTGTTTTAACTGTTTTGGTACTTCGTCAATTTCGGCAAGTTCACGTTTTTCTTCCCCAACTTCATAAATTATTTTTCCTTTTCGGTCAAATATTCTAGAAGATAGGCTATCAGCTAACTTACTTTCTTCAAACTTGGGGCTGTCTTTAATGATGGTGTATAGAAAACCAGCACCAGCTATGAATAAAATACAAAGAATGGCAAGTAGCCACATAAAAAAGCGGACAATCCACTTGCGTTTTCTTTTTGATTTTCGACTTTTTTCAGCTCGAATGGCTTGCTCTAATGGATCAGAACTAGTGTCTTTTGGCATGATTGTGTGTCTCCTTCTCGATATGTGTTCTTAATGCAGTTATATACGGTATTCTTGGGTTGAATCCAGTATGTATTTCTATTCCTTGCTCTTCTATTAGAGCTAGCGGGATAGACTTTCGGTTCTGTTCTTTATCTTTCCAAAAGGTGATTATTAAATCACTTTCAATGAAAAAGCAACGTTTTAAGGTTGAGAACCAAAGCAAAACAAAAGCAATTCCACCATGTTCTTTACAAGCTTTCATATGATTGACCTGATGTTCATGAAAGTTGTGAAGTGGAAAGGATGTTTTATTTTTTGTTTCTTTTGCTTCAAAATCAAGATGGTACCCTTCGTATACGCCATTATAATCGGTAGTTGAGGCCTGTTTAAAATAAGCTTCACGTATAACAGCAGCACGTCGTGAGGGGTAGTCCACTTTAACAATTTGTATAGGGGTAGGCTTTTTATGAACAAGTGCAATTTGTCGCTCCCTATAATACTCATTACTTTGATTAATTGCCTCCTCAAAGGTCATCCCTCTATTAGCGAAAGTGTGAGTAGCTGGTGTTTTTTTTACTTGCTTTTTTTGAGGATTCGGCTCACTATTAGAGTAAGTCGTTCCATTTGGATAATTGAATCTCATGGTAAGTCACACTCCTGAAGTTTATTATACCAAAAAACGTATTATAATGGAAAGGGTAGTGTCATATTAAGATGAAAAGAGTCTATATTTCTGGCTATAGGAGTTATGAACTTGGTGTTTTTAAAGAAGATGACCCTAAAATTAAAATTATTAAGAATGTTATAAAAAAAAATATTGTTCAATTAATTGAAGAAGGGTTAGAGTGGATAATGTTAGGTGGTAATTTAGGTGTTGAGATGTGGGCATGTGATGTTTGTATCGAGCTAAAGGAAGACTATCCAGAATTATCACTTGCAGCTATTTTTCCTTTTGAAGGGTTTGGTGAGCAGTGGAATGAAAAAAATCAAACTCAATTAATGAAATTAAAAACTCACGCTGATTTTTGTGAGGCGACCTCTCACAAACCATATGAGACACCTCAGCAACTTCGTAATCATACTCAATTCTTATTGTCGCATACTGATGGAGCGTTACTCATTTATGATGAAGAGTATCCTGGTAAAACGAGTTATCTTCACAAAGATATAAAAAAGTTACAAGAACAAGGGAATTATGAACTGTGGCAAGTTACGATGGATGATTTGCAAAATTATCAGGAACATTATTAAACTGATTGATTTTCCTAGCGTTATTGGGTACAATAAAATTATTAGTGTATAAATAATATAGAAAAATTGATTTAATAAATTAATGAGGTGCTGAAAATGACAAAGAATTATGAGGCAAGAGAAATCTTACAAAAAGAATTTAAAACTAAAATGCGCGGTTACGATCAAATTGAGGTAGACGAGTTTTTAGATGGTATCATTAAAGATTACGAATCATATGCTCGTGAAATTTTAAGTTTAAAAGAAGAAAAGGAACGTTTATTAGCTAAGGTTGACCAATTAACTAAGAGCCAAGCGACTTTATCTCGTATTAAACAAGAGCCAACTCAATCAGCTACAGGATCTACAAACTTTGATATTCTAAAACGTTTATCAAACTTGGAGAAAAAAGTGTTTGGTGATAAAATTATGGAAGCAGAAGATGCTGAAACTAATTTAGATGAGACAAAATCATTCTAATATAATATAATTAATTTTGTAGTTTTCGGATAATCGCGGTTTAGCTTGACTAGGCTGAGGAAAGTCCATGCTCGCACAAGCTGCGATGCTTGTAGTGTTCGTGCTTAGCGAAAAAATAAGCTAAGGTACCTGCCTGGCAGGTAACGGCAGATAAAACTCCTAAGGCTCCGGCTATGGGGGAGTAGTCTTGAAAGTGCCACAGTGACGAAGTAACATTAGAAATGGTGTTAGTGGAACGCGGTAAACCCCTCGAGCGAGCAACCCAAACTAAGGTAGGGGCACTCTTTTTTAGGAAATGAACAAGAAAAGAGACAGATATATCTGTAGACAGATGATTATCATTATACTTTTTTTCCTGAGAAGGTATGATACAGAACATGGCTTATAGAAAACTACAAGTTATCAGGATTTCCTTCCATAATTGGGAGGATTTTTTTTCGATTATAAATAAATACCCAGAAAAGGGAGCCGATAAAATGAAACAATTTAAAATTATAGCAACAGCAGCAAGTGGTATGGAAGCACTTGTAGGGAAAGAATTAAGAGATTTAGGGATTGAGTGTCAAGTTGAAAATGGAAAAGCTATTTTTCACGGGGATATCGAAACAATTGCTACAGCAAATTTATGGTTAAGAACTGCTGACCGTATTAAAATTGTTGTAGGTGAATTTAAAGCCGTAACATTTGACGAGTTATTTGAAAAAACAAAAGCTTTACCATGGGAAGATATTCTACCGATGGATGCAGAATTCCCGGTAGCAGGAAAATCTTTAAAATCAACTTTATTTAGTATTTCTGATTGCCAAGCGATTACTAAAAAAGCAATCGTAAGTCGTTTAAGTGAAGTGTATCACCGTTATGGTCGCTTACCAGAGTCAGGTGCTAAGTTTCCATTAGAAGTCGCTTTATTAAAAGATCACGTGACGATTACATTAGATACAACAGGTCCTAGTTTATTCAAACGTGGTTACCGTCTAGAAAAAGGTGGTGCACCACTTAAAGAAAATATGGCAGCAGCACTTGTGATGCTTACGAGCTGGCGTAAAGACCGTCCTTTTTATGATCCTGTATGTGGATCGGGGACTATCTGTATCGAAGCGGCTCTTATGGGGCACAATATTGCACCAGGCTTTAACCGTGAATTCTTATGCGAAGAGTGGGATTGGGTAGATGCTGCTATTTTTGAAAAAGTTCGTACGGAAGCAGATGCTAAAGCGGATTATGATATCAAGTTAGATATCATGGGGTCAGATATTGATGGTAAGATGATTCAAGTGGCACAGCGTAATGCTGAAGAAATTGGATTAGGTGATTCAATCGTCTTTAAACAAATGCAATTAAAAGATTTTACAACAGAAAAAGAATACGGTGTTATTGTAGCTAACCCGCCATATGGTGAGCGTTTAGGTGAAGAAGAAGCCGTTCAACAATTATACCGTGAGATGGGTGAGACGTATCGTCCACTTAAAACATGGAGTAAATATATTTTAACAAGTGACTTAACATTTGAAACTCACTATAAAGCACGTGCAACTAAAAAACGTAAACTTTATAATGGGGCGTTAAGAACAGATTTATTCCAATATTGGGGAACGCGCCCACCACGTGCACCTCGCGTTGAAAAAACAGAGGAATAATTTATGTATAATGAAGTAGAGCTAGCTGACATAGTCAGAAGGCTCTACTTTTTTGTTGTATTATCCTTTTTTTGAGAGTATGTTAATAAGGTAGAAAGATTAAGGAGGGATATATTGAAAAAGAAGGGAATTTTAATTGCTAATATTGGAACACCAGATAAGCCTGAAAAAAAAGAAGTCAGACATTATCTTAAACAATTTTTAGGAGATCCTCGTGTTATAGATACACCGAGATGGAAGTGGTTGCCGATATTACATGGTATTATTTTAAACACACGACCTAAGAAATCGGCTGCTTTATACAAAGAGATTTGGACAGAAGAAGGGTCGCCATTATTAGTCTATACAAAGGCGCAAGCTAGATTATTACAAGAACAACTACCAGATTATTCTGTACGTTTTGGTATGGCGTATAGTGAACCCTCTATCTCTAATTCTCTAATGAAATTCGAAGAAGAAGGAATAGAAGAGGTTACAATAATTCCGTTATATCCTCAATATTCAACAACGACGACAGCCTCAATTAACGATGCGGTATTTAAGCATTATCTGAAGCAAGAAAATATGCCTCATTTACATTTTGTAAGAGAGTTTACTGATCACCCGTTATATATAAAGCTATTAGCGAAGCAAGTGGTAGAGGGTGTTCAAAAATACAATCCTGATGAAGTTGTTATCTCATATCATGGGATCCCAGTAAGTTAAGTTGAAAAGGGTGATCCTTATCAAGAGCAATGTCAGGCAACAACAGATGCCCTGCTCTTAACATTAGAAATCGAAACACCTATTAGAGTGTGTTATCAATCAAAATTTGGTCCTGCAGAATGGTTAACACCAGCACTTGATAAAACTTTAATGGAGCTCCCGAAAAAGGGTATAAAAAATGTCTTAGTTATTACACCAGGTTTTGTGTCGGATTGTATTGAGACAATCGAAGAAATTGAAAGTGAAAATCACGATTACTTTATGGAAAACGGTGGAGTAGAATTTAATTATATCCACCCTTTTAATGATTCACCTGAATTTATAGACCTACTTGTTTCTTTGGTTGAAGATAAATAAAAAAGAATCACGAGTTTTTCGTGATTCTTTTTTATTTTATAGTCTTAATCGCTTTTTGTAACCCTTGCCTGGCAAGATGATCTGCTCCTTTATTTTGCTTTTCAGGAATCCACTGAATAATAATTAAGGGAAATTTAGGAAGTAAGTCTTGAATGTCTTTTAGGTAGGATTGAAACGTTTGATTATGTGTAAAACCTTTGTCTATGGTTTCTGCTACGACTTTACTATCAGTGTAAACAAGTGTCGTATCATGTCGCTTATCTTGTTCTAATGCGAGTGTTAATGCCAATTTTAGACTGGCAAATTCAGCTTCATGATTACTCATGATGGCTAGTGGAAAATGATATTGCTGCTGAGTCGTCCCGTCAATAAAAACAATGCCTGAACCACTGGGTCCGGGGTTACCTTTGGTTGAGGCATCAACATAGATTTTTAACATCTGTAAAGCTCCTATTCTTATTCGTTTAGTTTTATGGTAGTATAGAATATATCATTATGAAACACAAGGAGTTTGTATGAACGAAAAGAAAGTTACAAATCGATACCGTTGGCAACCAGAAATAGCAACAAGTCTTATTTATTGGTCATTTAGTTTTGGGTTATTATTTTTAAGTATTATAGCCTTATTAGAGCAAAAATCGCTTAATGCACTTAGTATTTTATTTTTAGTGCTAGCATGTGGGTTTATCTACATGGGGTGGTCGCGTTACTTCGATTTAACAGATAATCACTTAATTATCAGAGCAATACTGAGAAAAAATAGTCTGCGTTTGAGATTGTCAGAGATAAATAAAGTATCAGTAGGGGCGAATGGCTTTACTATTGTAATGATGAACGATGAGGTTTATACGCTTATTATGAGTAAAAAGAGTTTAGCTCGTTTCACAGCCCATATTCAAGAAAAAGAAACGTTTTCTGGGAAAATTGTAAGTGCAAAAAAAGAGTCGACTAATTAGTTAGTCGGCTCTTTTTAATTTTCTGATAAAGTTACGTTAGTTGCTTGAAGGCCACGGTGAGCCTCTTTGATATCAAAAGTGACAGGTTGATTTTCTGTTAATGTTTTAAAACCATCACTATTTATTCCTGTAAAATGCACGAAAATTTCTTCGCCTTCGTCATAAGTAATAAAGCCATACCCTTTTTTAGCGTCGAACCACTTAACTGTACCATTCGCCATCTTACATTCCTCCAATGAGTTAAATTAGATACCTAAGGCTATTATAGAATTCTTTATAGGTTTGGTCAACTATACTTAAGATAGTAAAATAAAATCTATTTGGCTTTTTAGACCATTAACTGTTATTATAGTAAGGTGACACAACATTCATTTAAACGTCATTTTACTGTGAGGGATGTAGCAATGAAAACAAGAGCAGATGAATTTTTAGCAACATTTAATCGAATAGAGAAATGGATGCAAGAACAGTATCAAGGTAAAGGAAATATAGGGTTTACAGATTTAGTAAGGCGCTTATCCAAACGACCTGATTTACTTGTCAAAAAATTTCAAGATGATTTAATTGAAATTGCTCAATTAAGAAATGCGATTGTACATGATAGAATTTCTCCGAATTTTATTATAGCTGAACCTAATGAATGGATTATAAAGAAAATAAAAACAATCGAATCAGAATTGAAACAACCTGAACGAATTGTTCCTCGTTTTAAAAAGAAAGTTGTCGTGTTTAGTAAGGAAACAAGTTTAACTACGATACTTGACCGAATGGCGCAGGAAGGGTTTTCTCAGTTTCCTATCTATGATAAGGCTGAAATTGTAGGTCTTTTAACAGCAAACGGTATTGGGTTATGGCTAGCAGCTCATGGGAAAAATCATCAGATAGATGTTAAAGGTCAAACGGCAGGAAGTGTGTTGCAATCGGATCGTAAAAAAGAGAACTATAAATTGGTCTCTAAAGATGCCTTTGTTTTTGAGGGAATGGAATTATTTTTAAATGATCCAACTACAGAAGCAATTTTAATTACAGATAATGGTAAGACTAATGGAAAGCTTATGGGGTTAATTCGTCCGAAAGAGTTTTTCCAAGCGTATTATGAAGAGTGGAGGAAACGTTAATGCTAGTGTATTTAATAGTAGCCGCTGCAGTGATTAGTGTTGATCAAATAGTCAAATACGCGGTAATGAATTCAATCGAGATTGGT
This sequence comes from Vagococcus fessus, assembly GCF_003987565.1. GTDB lineage: Bacteria > Bacillota > Bacilli > Lactobacillales > Vagococcaceae > Vagococcus_D > Vagococcus_D fessus. The sequence continues at coordinate 603,446 of NZ_NGJY01000001.1, read as the reverse complement.
GAAACTGTGTTTCATAATCCGATACTATCACTAACTCATTTACATAATGAAGGGGCAGCTTGGAGTATGTTGGAAGGTAAGATGTGGTTTTTCTACATTATTACAGCCGTGACATGCGCTGTTGTCGTTTATATTTTAGCTAAGAATTTACAGAGTAGTAAGTGGTTAACAATTGGTTTAAGTTTAATATTAGGTGGGGCGATTGGGAATTTGATTGACCGTATTCGTTTGAATTATGTGGTGGATATGTTCCAAGTAGAATTCTTTAATTTTCCTATTTTTAATGTAGCGGATATGGCCTTAACTGTCGGGGTTGGGTGTGTCTTTATATATATTTTACTCGACGAAAAATTAGACAAGGTGGACTAACATGGAAGAAAAATTAAACATGATCGTAACCGATCAAAAGGGTAGAATAGATAAAGTAATTGTAGAAACATTTAAGGAATTTTCTCGTTCTCAAATCCAACAATGGTTAAAAGACGAGTTTGTAACAGTTAACGGTGAAGTGGTAAAAGCTAACTATAAAGTTAAAGCTGATGATGCTATTGAAATTATCCGCCAAGAGCCAGTTGAATTAACAGTGGAAGCTGAAAATATTCCACTTGAAATCGTATATGAAGATGAGGATGTTGTAGTAGTAAATAAACCTCAAGGAATGGTTGTTCACCCTTCAGCAGGTCATCCATCAGGGACAATGGTAAATGCGTTACTTTACCATATCAAAAACTTATCAAGTATCAATGATGTAATTCGCCCAGGGATTGTTCACCGTATTGATAAAGATACATCTGGTTTATTAATGGTTGCTAAAAATGATGAAGCTCATGAATCATTAAGCAAACAATTAAAAGATAAAACAGCGACACGTCGTTACATTGCATTAGTTCATGGTGAAATTCCTCATGAAAAAGGAACAATCGATGCTCCAATCGGACGCTCAAAATTAAACCGTCAATCTCAAGCAGTTATTGAGGGTGGGAAACCTGCTGTCACTCATTTCAAAGTGATCGATAATTTTGAAGAGTTTACCTTAATTGAATGTCAATTAGAAACAGGACGTACACATCAAATTCGTGTGCATATGCAATATATTAAATTCCCTATCGCAGGGGATCCATTATATGGTCCTCGTAAAACATTGCCAGGTAATGGTCAATTCTTACATGCGAAAGTATTAGGCTTTACGCATCCAAAAACAGGTGAAGAGATGTATTTTGAAGCACCACTCCCACCATTATTTGAAGAAACTTTAGCAAATTTACCAAAATAGCTTGCAATTAAGTTTGAAAACGTGTAAAGTACGTTATAAGAAATAACACACAACTAAACATCACCTTTAAGAATAGTCCCGTGAGGCTAAGAAGGCACAACAGACGAGTAGTAGTCTCAGTCTGTCTACAGGATAACTATATACTCCTGCCTTTCTTAGTAAAGGTAGGAGTTTTTTGTTGTGATAAAAGGAGGCGACCATTATGGTAGAAACAGAAGTAATTGATGAGGTCACGATGAAACGTATCTTAACTCGTATGACGTATGAGATTATTGAGCGTAACAAAGGGATTGAAAATCTTGTACTAGTCGGAATTAAGACAAGAGGCGTTTATATTGCAAAGCGTATTTCAGAACGTCTGCACCAGCTAGAGGGTTTAGAACTTCCAGTAGGTGAGTTAGATACAACGATGTACCGTGATGATCAAGGATTTGACCCAAATGTGAAACCAGATTTAACAAAATCATCAATGCCAGAAAATATTGCTGGTAAACATGTTATCTTAATTGATGACGTCTTATATACAGGGAGAACAATCCGTGCAGCACTGGATGCGGTGATGGATTTTGGACGCCCAGAAAAAATTTCCTTAGCAGTTTTAGTGGATAGAGGTCACCGAGAGTTGCCGATCCGCGCAGACTATGTAGGAAAAAATTTACCAACAGCAGCGACAGAAAAAGTGGTTGTAGAGATGGTAGAAGCTGATAAACAAGACCGTATTTATATTCAAAAATAAGGTTATAACTAAATAGTTGCTTTTTAATTTAGTACAGAGAGACTGAGAAAAGCATTGAATTCTGAAAGCCTGGGGACCGACTGTGTCACTAGGAACTTCTTCAGGGTATCTTTGTGAGAACCTCATCTTAGTGTGTGCTAAGGTGAGGTTTTTTTCTTACACAAAAATAAAGTAGAAGTGGAGCGAAATAATATGACAGAGACAACAAAAGAATTTAGAAATACGGATGCGGTACTTGATATAAAGGATAAACCCAAGCCCTTACAGTGGTTCGGGCTAAGCTTGCAACATTTATTTACGATGTTTGGTTCAACAGTTTTAGTACCAATACTGGTCGGCATTGACCCAGGAATTGCCTTACTAAGTTCAGGATTAGGAACGCTGGTGTATATGGCAACAACAGGGGCAAAAATTCCAGCCTATTTAGGAAGTAGTTTTGCTTTCATCCCAGCGATGCAAATGTTAATGAAGTCAGAAGGGTATCCGGCAGTTGCTCAAGGCGCTTTAACAACCGGGTTAGTGTATGTGATTGTAGCACTGATTATTAAAAAAATCGGTTCGGATTGGATTAATAAATTATTACCACCGATTGTAGTAGGGCCAGTTGTTATGGTAATCGGGTTGGGGCTTGCAGGAAGTGCCGCTCAAAATGCGATGTTAACGCCAACAGGTGATTATAGTCCAAAATATATTGCAGTAGCACTTATCACACTAGGATTAACGATTATCTTCAACATGTTTCTAAAAGGCTTTATCGGCTTACTTCCAATCTTATTGGGAATTATTTCAGGATATGGTGTGGCAATGCTCTTTGGAATTGTCGATACGCAACCGATTGTAGATGCAGCTTGGTTCGCTTTACCAAATTTCGAAATTCCATTTGTGAACTACGAACCTAAGCTTTATATCGGAGCAATCACCACGATGGCCCCTATCGCGTTTGTCACAATGACTGAGCATATCGGTCATATCACAGTATTAAATAAATTAACGAAACGTAATTACTTTGAAGATCCAGGTCTATCACGCACGATTTTAGGAGATGGATTAGCTCAAATTTCAGCGAGTTTTGTAGGAGGGCCGCCAGTAACAAGTTACGGTGAAAATATTGGAGTTCTTGCCATCACACGTGTTCATAGTGTCTTTGTACTAGGAGGAGCGGCAGTACTTGCGATTGTCTTAGGCTTTATCGGAAAAATTAGCGCAGTCATCTTAAGTATACCTGGACCTGTTATTTCAGGGATTAGCTTTATCTTATTCGGAGTTATCGCATCAAGCGGGCTTAAAATTTTGATTGATAACAAAATCGACTTTGATAAAAAACGTAACTTAATCATTGCCTCAGTCATCTTAGTAGTCGGTATCGGTGGACTAATGTTTAAATCAGGACCGTTCGAACTATCAGGAATGGCACTTGCAACATTATTCGGAATCGTATTAAACCTTGTTTTACCAGAAAAAGCATTAAGCGAAAAATAAAAGAGAGAAAGGGAGGTTAGGAAGTATGACGATTGCAAATCTAAAACATCTCTTAACAAGTGAAAGTTTAACAAATGAAGAAGTCATGCAATTAATCAAACGGGCACAGGACTTTAAAGCAGGTGAAACTTGGCAGACTCCAAGTGAACCCGTATTCGTAGCAAATTTATTTTTTGAAGACAGTACACGGACACATAAAAGTTTTGAAGTTGCCGAGAATAGATTAGGGCTTAACGTGATACCTTTTGAAACAGCCACTAGTTCTATCAATAAAGGTGAATCGTTATATGACACTATCCTTACCCTATCAGCACTAGGTGTTTCAGCTTGTGTAATCAGACATCCAGAAGAAGACTATTATCATGATTTAATCGAAAGTCCTACGATTCGGACGGCTATCATAAATGGGGGTGACGGCAGTGGGCAACACCCGTCACAGTGTCTACTAGATATGATGACAATTTATGAAGAGTTTGGAACGTTTAAAGGGTTAACGGTCGGAATAGTCGGGGATTTAAGTCATTCACGAGTAGCAAAATCCAATATGGCACTTTTAAGACGCTTAGGGGCGACGGTTTATTTCTCAGGGCCCAAAGAGTGGTTTGATCCAAAATTCGAAGCATTTGGTGAGTACTTAGAAATAGATGAGTTAGTAAAAAAAGTGGATGTCTTGATGTTACTTAGAGTTCAACATGAGCGTCATAAAACAGGAACTGTTTTTTCAAAAGAGAGCTATCACGAACAATACGGGTTAACGGTTGAGCGTAGCAAGTGTTTAAAACCAGAAGCAATTATCATGCACCCAGCACCGGTTAATCGTGATGTCGAACTGGCAGATGAATTAGTGGAAAGTTTACAGTCCAGAATCGTAAGTCAAATGACAAATGGAGTGTTTATGAGAATGGCAATTTTAGAATCTATCTTAGAAGGGAAGTCGTTATAATGAAACTTTTACTAAAAAATGGGCAGGTCGTATCAGAACATAATCAAACCATTCCAAGTGATATTTGGATAGAGGATAAAAAAATAAAGGCTATCGGATTAGATTTTGAAAAAGAAGGCGTACACTTTGATAAAGTTGTGGATTTGGATGGACATTTAGTAACACCAGGATTAGTTGACCTTCATGTCCACTTTAGAGAACCTGGGTTTTGTCATAAAGAAACCATTGAAACTGGAAGTAAGGCTGCTGCAAGAGGCGGGTACACAACCGTTTGTGCCATGCCAAACTTAGATCCAGTACCTGATACATTAGAAAAATATAACGATTTAAAAAATCTCATTGAGCAAGATAGTATTATAAAAATTCATCAATATGCGCCGATTACGCATTCACTTAATTCAGAAGAAATTGTCGATATGGAAGAGTTAACCCAAGCAGGTGCCCCTGCTTTTACTAATGATGGTGTCGGTGTTCAGACTGCTGGGACGATGTACTTGGCAATGAAAGAAGCAGCAAAGAATAACAGACCTTTGGTAGCACATACGGAAGACGAGAGCTTATTGTTCGGCGGTTGTATGCATAAAGGGAAGAAATCAGAGGAGCTAGGGCTACCTGGGATTATGAGTGCGACCGAATCCTCACAAATTGCTAGAGATTTAGTATTGGCAGAAGAAACAGGCGTTCACTACCATGTCTGTCATGTCTCAACAAAAGAAAGTGTTCGAATTATTAGAGAAGCGAAACAAGCTGGAGTAAAAGTGAGCTGCGAGGTTTGTCCTCATCATTTAATCTTAGCCGACCATATCATTACAGAAGACCACGGCAGGTTTAAAATGAATCCACCACTAAGAGCAGAGGACGATAGACAAGCTCTGATTGCCGGATTACGTGATGGCACAATCGATTGTATCGCAACAGACCACGCCCCGCATTCAGAAGATGAAAAAAATCAGAGCATGCTTAACGCTCCATTTGGGATAGTTGGCAGTGAAACAGCATTCTCGTTAATGTATACACACTTTGTAAAGACTGGTATTTTTACGCTAGAACAAGTTAGTCGCTGGATGACAGTGGAGCCGGCAAAATTATTTAACCTAGAAGCAGGACGTCTGCAAGTTGGAGGGCCAGCAGACATTGCGGTTTTTGATATTGAGACAGAAGTAGGGATTGAAAAAGAAGACTTCTTATCAAAATCATGTAATACCCCATTTCTTGGGTGGAAAGTATTAGGAGAAACCGTTCTGACAGTAGTCGACGGTACAATTGTTTGGGAGAGAGGGAACGCATAATGAAACGAGTATTGATACTAGAAGATGGCACGATGTTTCACGGAGAAGGGTTTGGTGCTGAACGATTTACAACAGGAGAAGTTGTTTTTACAACAGGGATGACCGGTTATCAAGAAGCCATAACTGACCAAAGTTTTAACGGACAGATTATTACCTTTACTTATCCGTTAGTTGGAAATTATGGCATTAATCGCGATGATTTCGAGTCGATTGAACCTACTTGTCAGGGAGTAGTGGTCGGTGAGCATGCACGAGTGCCATCAAATTGGCGCAGTCATCTTTCCCTAGATAGCTTCTTGAAAGCTAAGAATATACCAGGCATCTCTGGTATTGATACCCGAAAATTGACACGTAAGTTAAGAGAAGAAGGGACGATTAAAGGCTGTATTGTAGATGCAGACGATGAAGTTAATCTTGACCATGCCTTTGATGCCCTTAAAGCAACGGTAATGCCGACTAACCAAGTGGCACAAGTGTCGTGCAGTAAACCTTACCCAAGTCCGGGAACAGGAAGAAATGTAGTGGTCGTAGATTTTGGATTGAAACACAGTATTCTTAGAGAATTGAGCAAACGTAATTGTAACATTACGGTGTTACCTTACGACACTACAGCAGAAGCTATCCTAACACTAAAACCTGATGGGGTCATGTTAAGTAATGGACCTGGAGATCCTAAAGATTTACCAGAGGTTTTAGAGATGATTCGTGGTATTCAAGGGAAGGTGCCAATCTTTGGAATTTGCCTAGGCCATCAATTATTCGCTTTAGCTAATCATGCGGATACTTATAAAATGAGATTTGGACACCGAGGGTTCAATCATCCTGTTAGAGAAATTGCAACAGGTCGCGTGGATTTCACCTCACAAAATCACGGCTATGCCGTTGACCCAGAAAGTATTGACGATGAGGTCTTACTTATTACTCACCGTGAGATTAACGATGAGACTGTAGAAGGCTTGAAACACAAAAATTATCCCGCTTTTACGGTTCAATTTCACCCAGATGCGGCACCAGGACCAACCGATGCACTTTACTTGTTTGATAACTTTATGGATTTAATGGATACATGGAAGGAGACTCTTTAAGATGGCAAAACGAACTGACCTAAAAAAAATTATGGTAATAGGCTCCGGTCCGATAGTAATTGGACAAGCCGCAGAATTTGATTATGCAGGCACACAAGCTTGTCTTGCACTTAAAGAAGAAGGGTATGAGGTTATCTTAGTGAACTCAAACCCAGCGACGATTATGACGGATAAGGAAATCGCAGATAAAGTTTATATCGAACCTATTACGTTAGAGTTTGTCTCACGCATTTTAAGAATGGAACAACCTGATGCGATTGTGCCTACTTTGGGCGGTCAAACAGGACTAAATATGGCAATGGAATTAGCAAAATCAGGGATTTTAGAAGAGTTAAACATTGAGTTACTAGGTACAAAATTATCAGCGATTGACCAAGCAGAAGACCGTGATTTATTTAAACAACTGATGGAGGAACTAGACCAGCCTATTCCAGAAAGTGAGATTGTGACGACAGTCGAGGAAGCGGTAAAATTTGCTTCTCAAATAGGTTATCCAGTGATTGTTAGACCTGCTTTCACGTTAGGTGGAACGGGTGGTGGGATGTGCGATACACAGGCTGAATTGGAAGCGATTTGTGAGAATGGCTTAAAACAATCTCCAGTGACACAGTGCTTAATCGAAAAAAGTATTGCGGGGTTTAAAGAGATTGAATATGAAGTGATGCGAGATAGTCGTGATAATGCATTGGTTGTGTGTAACATGGAAAATTTTGACCCAGTAGGGATTCACACTGGAGACTCAATTGTATTCGCTCCAACACAGACCCTTTCAGATGTTGAGAATCAGATGTTAAGAGAAGCATCCTTAAAAATAATTAGAGCATTGAAAATTGAAGGAGGGTGTAATGTTCAGTTAGCACTTGATCTACATAGTTTTAAATACTACGTGATTGAAGTTAACCCACGTGTGAGTCGTTCATCGGCTCTTGCGAGTAAAGCGACAGGTTATCCGATTGCGAAGTTAGCGGCGAAGATTGCAGTCGGCTTAACATTAGATGAGATGTACAATCCAGTAACTGAAACAACCTATGCGCAGTTTGAACCTGCACTAGATTATGTCGTAGCTAAAATTCCACGCTGGCCTTTTGATAAGTTTGAAAAAGGGGAACGTCTACTTGGGACACAGATGAAGGCTACCGGAGAAGTCATGGCGATTGGTCGTAATATTGAAGAAGCTTTATTAAAAGCCGTTCGCTCGTTAGAGATAGGTGCTCCTTATATGGAATTACCAGAACTTGCAGAGTGTTCAGATGATGCACTGATTGAAGGGACAGTTCGGGCGAAAGATGACCGACTTTTCTACTTGGCAGAAGCAATCAGACGTGGGTATACGATAAAAGAATTGTCAGAGCTGACAAAAGTTGACTTGTTCTTCTTGGATAAATTACTCCACATCATTGAATTAGAACAGGAATTAGTAACGTCTAAACATGATATTGATGTTTTAAGACAGGCTAAGAAGTATGGTCTACCAGATGTGAAAATCGCCGAACTGTGGGGTGAGAGTGAATCGGAAGTGAGAGCTTTTCGAACAAAAAACCATATCCAGCCTGTCTTTAAAATGGTAGACACCTGTGCGGCTGAGTTTGAATCGGCAACCCCTTATTTCTATAGTACTTACGAAGAAGAAAATGAAAGTCTCGTATCAGAAAAGGAATCAATCCTAGTTTTAGGCTCAGGTCCAATTCGAATCGGGCAAGGTGTAGAGTTTGATTACGCAACTGTTCATTCAGTAAAAGCGATTCAAGATTTAGGCTATGAGGCGATTATCATGAACAGTAACCCTGAAACAGTGTCCACTGACTTTTCGATCTCAGACAAACTTTATTTTGAACCGCTAACGCTAGAAGATGTTCTAAATGTTATTGAATTAGAGCAACCTAAAGGGGTCATCGTTCAGTTTGGTGGTCAGACAGCCATAAACTTAGCAGAACCATTATCAAAAGCAGGCGTGAAGATTATAGGGACAACGATTGAAGATTTGGACCGTGCGGAGAATCGTGATTTATTCGAGCAAGCCTTAAAAGAGTTAGACATCCCTCAACCGCCAGGAGATACGGCAACAAGCAGTGAAGAAGCCGTGGCGATTGCAAGTCGAATAGGCTATCCCGTCTTAGTTAGACCAAGTTATGTCTTAGGTGGACGAGCAATGGAAATTGTTGAAAACGAAGAGGATTTAAGACGATACATGGTAGAAGCCGTTAAAGCCTCGCCAGAACATCCAGTCTTAGTCGATAGTTACCTAGTCGGTATGGAGTGTGAAGTCGATGCAATCTGTGACGGGAAAGAAGTGTTAATACCTGGCATTATGGAACATATCGAACGTGCCGGTGTTCACTCAGGCGATTCAATGGCCGTCTATCCTCCACAAAATCTAAGTGAGGAAATGAAGGCGACGATTGCCGATTATACCACTCGCTTAGCTCTTGGCTTAAATTGTCTAGGGATGATGAATGTTCAATTCGTTATTCATCAAGATGTAGCGTATGTCATTGAGGTTAACCCTCGAGCAAGTCGAACGGTTCCATTTTTAAGTAAAGTAACGGATATTCCAATGGCTCAGGTGGCGACACAATTAATTTTAGGGAAAACATTAAAAGAGTTAGGCTACGATAAAGGGTTAGCACCTGAGAGCAAGCAGGTCCATGTTAAAGCGCCAGTCTTCTCTTTCGCTAAATTATTAAAAGTCGACACGTACTTAGGACCTGAAATGAAATCGACCGGTGAAGTCATGGGAACCGACAAGACGTTAGAAAAAGCTCTTTATAAAGCCTTTGAAGCAAGCGGGATGCATCTTCCAACTTACGGTTCAGTCTTGTTGACAATTGCAGACGAAGCGAAAGAAGAAGCGCTAGAAATTGCCAAACGTTTTGCAGCTATTGGCTACCGTTTAGTAGCGACAGAAGGAACTGCGAAATACTTAGAAGCATCAGGTTTAGCGGTGACTGAGATTTCTAAAATTGCCGATGAGACAGGTCGCACGATTTTAGATTGTATTCGCGAAGGAGATGTCCAGGTTGTCGTTAATACTATGGATAAAAAACGAACAGTTGCCACAGATGGTTTCTTGATTAGACGAGAAGCAGTTGAACACGGTGTACCATTATTCACCTCGCTTGATACAGCAAGCGCAATTTTAAAAGTATTAGAATCACAAGCCTTTAACGTAAACGCATTGTAAGAAAACATATTCTAGGAGGAAACCATGAAGCAAGAGATGATGACGATCGTAACCCAACGATTATTAGCCCCACAAATTTATGAGATGACCTTAACCGGTGAGTTAGTTAAGCAGATGATTGTACCTGGACAGTTTTTACACTTAAAAGTACCACGTGCTGACTTACTTTTACGCCGCCCAATCAGTATAAATAAGATTGACCACGAGAAAAATGAGTGTGCGATTATTTACCGAGTGGAAGGGGACGGAACAGATGTACTAAGTCAGTTACAGTCTGGAGATAAGGTTGATGTGATGGGCCCTCTTGGGAATGGTTTTCCAATTGAAGAGGTTAAAGAGGGGGAAAAAATCCTGATTATCGGTGGTGGTATCGGGATTCCACCTTTATATGAGCTAAGTCGTCAGTTAGTAGCAAAAGGTGCTGAAATTATTAATATTCAAGGATTTAGAAATCGTGAAACCATCTTTTTTGAAGAAGAATTTAGAGAACTTGGTGAGATGCACATTGCCACATCAGATGGAAGCTACGGAACAGAAGGCTATGTGTGTAAAATTTTGGATACACGACTAAAAGACTTTACTCCTGATGCGATTTACGCTTGTGGAGCGAATGGCATGTTAAAAGTGGTGAATGACCGTTTTATTGATCATCCAAGAGCTTATCTATCGCTTGAAGCTCGAATGGCGTGCGGTATGGGAGCGTGTTATGCCTGTGTCTGTCCAAAAGCTAATAGTGAAACGGATACAATGCGAGTATGTAAAGAAGGCCCAATTGTGGCGACAGGGGAGGTAGCACTATGAATCGATTAAGCGTATCATTACCAGGTTTAGAGTTGAAAAATCCAATCATGCCAGCCAGTGGGTGCTTTGGCTTCGGTGAAGAGTATGCCGATTATTATGATTTAAGTGAATTAGGGGCCATCATGGTAAAGGCGACAACAAAAGAATTACGCCTAGGTAATCCCATGCCTCGAGTAGCAGAAACAACGAGTGGTATGCTAAATGCGATAGGACTTCAAAATCCAGGTTTAGAAGACGTTATGGCGAAAAAATTACCTTACCTTGAACAATTTAATGTCCCGATTATTGCGAATGTGGCAGGAGCTACAGTAGAAGATTACGTAGCGGTTTGCCGAGAAATAGGAAAAGCACCTAATGTGAAAGCAATCGAGCTTAATATTTCGTGTCCTAACGTAAAAGAAGGGGGTATTGCTTTTGGGACTGATCCTCAAGTGGCCTACGACTTAACGAAAGCAGTGAAAGAAGTCGCTACAGTACCGGTCTATGTTAAATTATCACCAAATGTAACAGATATTGTGCCAATTGCTAAAGCAATCGAAGCAGCTGGAGCAGACGGGCTCACGATGATTAATACATTACTGGGAATGAGAATCGATCTTAAAACGCGCCAACCTATTTTGGCGAATCAAACGGGTGGCCTATCGGGACCTGCAATCAAACCAGTCGCGATTCGTTTGATTAAACAAGTAGCAGAAGCAGTCACTATTCCGATTATTGGAATGGGCGGTGTGTCAACTGTTGATGATGTTCTGGAAATGTATATGGCAGGTGCGAGCGCTGTTGCCGTCGGAACGGCTAACTTTGTAGACCCTTATATTTGTCAAAAATTAATTCAAGCGTTACCTAAACGAATGGATGATTTAGGAATTGAAACACTGACACAATTAATTGAAGAAGTGAAGGGGGAACGTAAGTAATGAAAAGACCAATTATTGCACTGGATTTACCAAACCGCCAGGCGATTGATGATTTTTTAAGTCACTTTCCAAAAGACGAGTCATTGTATTTAAAAGTTGGAATGGAGTTATATTATCAAGAGGGGCCCGCGATTGTGAGATATTTGAAAGAATTAGGGCATGATATCTTCCTTGATTTAAAAATGCATGATATTCCTAATACTGTAGAACGTGCGATGAAAGGAATTGCTGGTTTAGGAATCAAGTTAACTAATATTCACGCAGCTGGTGGGAAAGAAATGATGATGGCAGCAGTGAGAGGATTAGAGACGGGGAAACCATCAGGTCAAACTCGCCCTCAACTTATAGCTGTCACTCAATTGACCTCCACATCAGATGAACAAGTTAAAGAAGAACAGTTAATACCAGTGGGAGTCTCAGAAAGTGCAAAACAGTATGCAAAATTGACTCATGAAAGTGGTGTCGATGGTGTAGTGTGTTCAGCCTTAGAAGTTGAAGCCATTAAAAAGGTAACAGCACCTGAATTCATTTGTTTAACCCCAGGTATTAGACCTAAGGGGACAGCAGTTGGGGACCAAAAACGAGTCGTAACACCAGAGATGGCGTCTACAATCGGGTCTGATTTAATTGTAGTCGGTCGTCCTATTACTCAAGCTGAAAATCCTTATCAAGCCTATCTTGAAATTAAAAAAGAATGGAATGGAGAGAAATCATATGCCAATAACTAGTCAATTAGTCGCTCAAAAATTATTAGAAATAAAAGCAGTGAGTCTACAGCCAACAGAACCATTTACGTGGGCAAGCGGGATTAAAAGTCCAATATATTGTGACAATCGTTTAACGATGGGATTTCCGGAGGTGAGACGTTTAATTGCGGAAGGTTTAGCTGCTAAAATAAAAGAAGCCTATCCAGATGTTGAGGTAATTGCAGGAACGGCGACGGCTGGTATTCCTCATGCGGCTTGGGTGTCAGAACTACTTAACTTGCCGATGATTTATATTAGAGGAAAAGCCAAAGGACACGGCAAAGGCAATCAGATTGAAGGGATTCTTCATGACGGTCAAAAAGTAGTGATTATTGAAGATTTAATCTCTACAGGCGGCAGTGTCTTAGAGGCTGTAAGTGCAACTAAAGAAGCAGGAGCGACTGTATTAGGTGTTATGGCTATTTTCACGTACGGCTTGCCAAAAGGGATACAAGCATTTGAAGAAGTGGGTGTAGCGGTCGATACCTTATCAAGTTACGATATCTTAATCCAAGAAGCCTTAGAAATTGACGCGATTAATTCTGATGAGTTAAAATTATTACAAAGCTGGAAACAAGACCCCACGGCTTGGTAATAAGATAAAATAGGGAGTGATTGGATGGCAATACAACATATTTATACAGAGAAGAAGCAAAAACTAGCAGACTTGGCAGCCTTGCCTTTAAGAGAGTTAGCAGATGGGATGCAAGTTTTTCAGTACCAATCCCCTATTGATTTTGGCGACGTTAAGGAAGTTGTTTCTGAACCAGAATTAGATTTAACACTTCATTATGAGACAGAAGAATATAAGCAAGATGTTTTTGGTGGCTCGTACCACCTAGTTCCACTTGAAAAAAAAAGCTACTTAACATTTGAAGGGCAACGTTTTGATTTAGTGGATATCCATGTCCATTTTCCTAGCGAACATACTTTCAAAGACCAAGCGAGCAAGTTTGAATTTCACATCGTTCACGAAAGTGCAGAAGGTGAGAATTTAGTCATCGGTATTTTATATGAGGGTGTAGAGGATGAGTATCTAGAAGAAGGACTTGAGCGTCGTGATGTCATGAAGGAACTATTCTTAGAGCGAGAAAATATGATTTTTAATCCTAAAGCGTATTTACCACAACCTTTAAGTTACTATCATTTTGTAGGATCGCTTACGACACCACCGTATTCTGGTCCAGTGTTATGGTTTATGATGGATGAGATGCAGTATGCGAATCTATCCATTATCAAACGAGTAAAAGAACATGTGCCGATTAACAATAATCGCGTCACATTTGGCTTACAAGACCGTATTATCTATCATAATTAATCAGGGAGTTGAGAGTCTAATAGGGCTTTCAACTCTTTTGTTTTAATAAGCACTAGAAATTTGCTATACTTTTAAAAGAAGTCAGCCATTTTAGGCAGAGAAAAGTGAGGACGATAAGAGATGAAAATAGGAGTCATGGGCTTAGGAAATATTTGTCAAAAAGCTTACTTACCAATAATGAATAATATGAGAACCGACATAGATTGGTATTTTTATTCACGTCAGGAAGATAAATTAAAGGCATTGCAGCAACAATTTGGTTGGGAGAACGTCACAACAGACCTTGACCAATTTTTAGCCTCAGGTATTGAAGCTATTTTTATTCATACGCCAACAGCGACACATGGAGAGCTAATCAAACTGTTTTTAACAAAAGGCATCCATGTTTTTGTCGATAAACCGGTAAGTGAGGACTTTGATGAAGTTCAAGAATTACACGACTTAGCGGCTGAAAAAAATTTAGTACTAATGACAGGATTTAATCGACGTTATGCACCGTTGAACAATGAACTAAAAAAAGTAACAGATAAACGTTTAATTATCGCTCAAAAAAATCGGATGCAGCCTAAGACAGATGTGAAATTTGAAGTCTTTGATATGATGATTCATATGGTCGATACAACGTTGTACTTGTTAGATGAACCGATTGAAGAAGCGAGTTATGAAGTCGTCGCAACAGGAGATGTTCGTCTAAGACGTGCGATGATTTTATTTAAAACAGAAAATACAACGGCCGTAACCTCAACAAATATGGAGGCAGGCGCTCATACAGAAACGGTAGAAATTCAAGGATTAACTGGGACGTATACTGTGTCTAACTTATCTGAATTAGTGAAAAACGAAAGAGGTACTGTTCAAATAGAAGGCTTTGGCGACTGGGAAAATACCCTAGCTAAACGTGGGTTTAAACAAGCGATTGAGTTATTTATTGATGTGCTAAACAATCAAGACGAACGTGTAGCAGCATTAGGGGAAGACTCTTTATTGACACACTATTATGTTAATAAATTGTATCAAAGTTATTTAGAAAAATAGGGTTTTGGGTATGTGATAAGGAGGAGTAGTATGAATTTTGTTTTTGATATGGACGGGACAGTCTGTTTTGATGGGATGACGATTGATAACAGATTGACGTCATTTTTAGCGGAAGAAATCCACCAGCAGGATGATCATCAACTGGTATTTGCTTCGGCAAGACCGGTTCGTGATATGTTGCCGCTTTTACCAAAAGATTTAAAGAATTGTCATTTGATTGGCAGTAATGGTGCCATGCATTATAGCGGGTTAGAAGCGAAATGGTTTGAGACCATCAAAAAAGAGGATGCCTCTTATATTCGTGAGTATGTCTCACATAAGCAATTAGATTATTTGTTTGATGACAAATGGAATTATGCGTGTCAGGGTGACACATTAAGCTTACTTAGAAGTCGTTTGGATATTTTAAAGAAAGCACAAAATGTGTCGATTACCGATGTTCACGAGCCTGTTAAAATTTTAGTAAGTAATTACTTAAACGAGACAGAATTAATGACAGATTTTGCTCATCTTGGTGTTGATTGTAATATTTACCCTACAGAGCGGTGCTTGGATGTGACCAAGACAGGTGTTAATAAGGCATCTGCAATTGAGCGTGTTCTTGATGGGGCGTCGTATGTTGCCTTTGGAAATGATAGAAATGATAAAGAGATGTTACGACAAGCTAGTTTTGGCGTGGGAGTTGGAAATAGTCAGGAAATTAAAGAACTGGCGAACACGATGGTAGATGAAAACCCATTAGAGATTATTCAGCAAGTGAAACAGATTTTAGCGAGTTAGATAGTCGTATTTTATTTAGCAAGGACTTGTGGTAATCTTAAAGTAATAAACTAACAAGTTAGGTGAGGACATTTACTAATTGAGAGGCATTACCTGTCTTCTTTTAGTAGAGGTCTTCTTTTGTTTTGAGATGAAAGGTCGAACGTGATGAAAGTAAACAATCAAATTAAAAGTTTAGGTATGTGGCTAATAGTCAGCAGTTTAATTGGAATAGGCATGGGCGCACTATCTGCATTTTTCTTAAAAAGTTTAGAAGTCGTAACAGCTATCCGAGTGACTAATCCGTGGTTATTACTAGGCTTACCTTTAATAGGAATGGTAACAGTCTATTGTTATGAGCGGTTTGGTGGTCAGTCTAAGCGAGGGAATAATCTCGTTATCGAACGAGCAAATGGTGGGATGGAAAAAATCCCCTTACAGCTTATTCCTCTAACGTTATTTGGAACGATTGCCACCCATCTCTTCGGCGGATCTGTGGGACGTGAAGGGACAGCCGTTCAAATGGGAGGGGCCTTGGCTGAAAAAATAAGCTCAGTATTTAAATTAGGACCACTTGATAAAGAAATGGCTATTATTTGTGGCATAAGTGGTGGATTTAGTAGTGTATTTGGGACACCTTTAGCGGGCTGTTTGTTTGCTCTTGAAGTTCTTTGCATAGGTAGACTAAGAACAACAGCTTTGATACCGAGTGTGCTAACGGCATTCGTGGCATACGGTACGACGGTTTTATTAAAAGTCAGTCATACAGATTATTCTATTGCAAGTATTCCTCAATTCACTATTAGTGTTTTAGGTAAGGTATTGATTTGCGGATTAGCCTTTGGTTTAGTTAGTCGCTTATTTAGTACAAGTATCCGCTGGATAAAGGCTAGATATGCTAAATGGATTAGTAACCCTGTATTAAGAATTGGTTTTGGGGCAATAGTTGTCCTTATGTTAGTACTAGCGGTGGGAACGACACGTTATAATGGACTAAGTTTACCTTTATTAGAAGACGCGTTTAGTGGCAAACATGAGACTTGGGATTTTTTAAATAAATTAATTTTAACGGTCTTTTCATTAGGAGCGGGTTTTCAAGGGGGAGAGGTGACCCCTTTATTTGAAATAGGAGCAACCTTA
Organism: Vagococcus fessus; assembly: GCF_003987565.1. GTDB lineage: Bacteria > Bacillota > Bacilli > Lactobacillales > Vagococcaceae > Vagococcus_D > Vagococcus_D fessus. The sequence goes on along the minus strand of NZ_NGJY01000001.1, from coordinate 586,744 downwards.
GGCGCAAGTCTAGGACAAGTTATGAATTTATCCGTAAGTTTTGTGGCGGCACTTGGTTTTATAGGTGTCTTTGCAGGCGCAACGAACACACCGATAGCTTGTTTTGTAATGGGGATTGAATTGTTTGGAAGTGGGATAGCGGCTTGGTTATTGCCAGTTTGTATAGTGAGCTATCTAGTGTCAGGCCATAGTGGAATATACAGTTCCCAACAGCATGTTACTCACAAATTAAGACGGATTAGAAAGTATGGTTTTTAATATTTTTTTGTTTAACACTCAATTTTTTATAAAAAGCCGTGTTATTTTATGGTAAACTTAAGCTAATAATTTTTAGGGGGAAAAGTTTTGTTCAAAACAAGTGCAACATTAAAACGAGATGCTAAACAGATGTTAAAAGGGCGATGGAAAGATGCAATTTTATTAAATCTGGTGCCATCTTTATTAAAAGTACTATCAGTTTGGCTTATAACGATCGTTATTGCTGGGGGAGTATTCCTCGCGTTAGTCTTAGGTTCAGTTATAACAGATGAAGGAACAGTTTCACCAAAAACAGAGCAATTTGGTGGTGATGTTTATGATAATGGTGATTTAGATGGGGATGATTTTGATAAGTTATTAGAAGAATCTGATGATGATATTGTAAGTCCGAGCAGTAACTCAGGCTCTGGAATATGGAGTGCCTTGATAGGGGTTCTTATTAGTTTTATGACAATTGGAATTTCATTCACATTCATTGAAGTGTATCGTAATCCTAATCGTAAAATCAGCCCAATGGCAGACCAATTTAGAATGTTTAATGGGAAAGATTTTGTCCCACTATTCTTGGTGCAGCTCTTTACAACTATCTTTACATATCTATGGTCACTGCTATTCTTAGTACCTGGAATTATCAAGTCTTACGCGTATTCTCAATCATTCTACATCTATAAAGATTTATCAGAACACACGGAAACAGCGAGTGTAGGCGCAACAAGTTACATTACTGAAAGTAGAGCGTTAATGAATGGTCATAAAGGACGTTTGTTCTATATTGATTTAAGCTTTATTGGTTGGCATATGGTCTGTTGGTTAACATTGGGATTAGGCTACTTTGTATTGTTCCCATATATTAACGCAACGAAAGCAGCTTTCTATCGTGATTTATCGAAAGACCGTTATACAGCATCGGCAAATAATGCGACAACAGATGAAACAGAGTGGACAAGTTTTTAAATGAAAAATACTCCTCATTTTTATGAGGAGTATTTTTTTGTCTATCTCACAATAAGAACGGGACATTTAGCATGAGTGGTTACATAATTGGTAGTTGATCCGATTAAGAGTTTATCTAGTCCTGACTTACCCGTTGCGCCAATTACAATTAAATCAATATCAAATTCTTCGGGTACTTCTGTAGCAATTATAGTCCTAATTGAGCCTTCCCTGAGAATAGGGACTACTTTTTTTATAGATTTTCTTTTAGCATCTTCAGAAAGTCGATCTAATTCTTCGTGTGCTTCTGAAATTTTTTCTTCGAGTAATCCTTCAATAACATACGGAGCAAAGGGGTCAATACGTGTGTCAACAACTTGTAAAATAATTAATTCAGCATCATTTTGTGAGGCAAGTGCAAGGGCTTGTTCGAATGCAAGTGTGGCATTTTTAGAACCGTCATACGCAACTAATATTTTTTCATAACGTTGAAACATAAGTAAAACCTCCTTTTCTATTGGTATCTTTATTATATCAAGTTCTTCTAAATAAAGGAAGTAAACGCTTTCTTTAGGTGGAGGATACAGAGAATTTGTTTTTTTAATGAAATGATAGGTGAAAATAGGTATAATTTGAAATGAGAGTCAATAGATTAGGATAGAAGAAAGTAGGGACGGTCGTGGTAAAAAGTCAAATGTATGCTGTTGTCGATTTAGAAACAACAGGAACAAATCCAACAACAGACCGTATTATACAGTTTGGTTGTGTCTTTATTAAAGACAATCAAATTATATCGACGTATGCAACAGACGTTAATCCAAAATGTAAAATACCAAAACATATCGAAAAATTAACAGGTGTTAGTACCCTTCAAGTGGCGAATGCTCCGTATTTTGAAGATGTTGCTCCTGAGATAGCAGAGATGCTAAAGGACTGTGTCTTTGTTGCACATAATATTTATTTTGATTATCATTTCTTAAGCCAAGAGTTAAGTCGTTGTGGTGAAGAAGAATTAACTATCCAAGGGATAGACACGGTAGAATTAGCCCAGCTGTTTTTACCAACAGAACCAAGTTACCGATTAGGGGACTTAGCGGAAGCGTATGGGTTTACCCATGATAGACCTCATCAAGCGGATAGTGATGCTGAAGTGACAGCGGAGTTGTTGTTACTAATTGAAGAAAAAATAAAAACGTTACCGATTGTCACACTAAGTTCAATTGTTAAGTTAGCTGGACCTCTTGGAATGAATACTAAGGATTATATTGAATTAGTCCTTGAGGAAATGCTTAAAGATGTCCCGCCGTTGCAGGAAGGTATTCAACTAATTGGAGGTTTAGCACTACGTAAAAAAGAAGTTCCGACTTTATCAGGTAAGACCGCATCAGTTTACCCAGAAAGCAAAGCCAAAAAGGTTAAACTTTATGCAGATAAATTTGATTACCGTACTGCTCAAAGCAAGATGATGAATATGGTTTACCGTTTCTTCACTACGCCATATCAAACTGAACCAATTGAAAAAGTCGATCGTTTTGCTGGTAAAAATTTGGCTTTGGAAGCCTCGACAGGTAGTGGGAAGTCATTTGGTTATTTGTTACCGTTAAGTTATCTTGCTACTAAAGATGAACCTGTTATCATTAGTACAGTTTCAACAGTTTTACAAACGCAACTCGTAACACAATCGATAGCGGAGGTTAATCGTTTAAGACCAGGCTCTTTATTAGGAACATTAGTAAAAAGTCACCGTCATTTTATTGATTTAGAAAGATTCTCTGCAAGTCTTGCATCACCCGTGCCACAAAAACAATATGCCATATATCAAATGAGACTGCTAGTTTGGTTAACAGAAACAGAAACGGGAGACTTTGATGAGTTGAATTTAACCAATTTAAACCATGCTTTGTTTAGACACGTGAGACATCAAGGGGTAGGGTATTTATCTGAGACATCTGATTTTTATGACGTTGATTTTTGGAGACACCTTCAAAAGAAAGTCGCACAAAGTAATGTAATTGTAGTTAATCATGCCTTTTTATGTGAAGAAAATCGAAGAGAAACACCTTTATTACCTGAGAGTAAGTATTTAATTATAGATGAAGCACACCACCTTCCAGAAATAGCACAACAAACACTGGCACGTCAGATTAATAGTTATCAATTTAGTAAGATGCTTGCAGGTTTATTTTATGAAGACGAAAGACTAGCTCAGTTGAAACTTCTCTGGGAACAAACAACGTGGCAAAGTTGGTTAAGGCCGCTTAAAACCTGTGTGACAGAATTATCTGATTTATTTGAGGATTTAAAAGAAGATGTTATTGAAGGCATATTGATTGATGGTGGTGGTCAACAAGACCAAGAGTGGTTAGTTACAAATACTAGTTTAGAACGCCTACCAATTTATACAAATAAGAACTTAGAGCACTTACTATTGTTATTAAACGATGCAGTAGTCCTGTCAGAGAAAATGGATGAGGCTTACCAAGCTGAAATTGATAAATTTACGATAAGTGACCGTGTGTTGATGATGCAGTGGTTATCAGACTTGAATGAATTGAAATCGTATCGTGATTTCTTTGTTCAATTTACAGAAACGGACCGAGATGGCTTATTAAGATGGATTATGATTAATAGTAAAAATCAACAGCTCACTGCTTTTTATTCGGATATAGAAGCAAGTTCTGTAACCAGTGCAACTTGGTATCAGCGTTATGAAAAAATACTTTACACAGGTGGGACAATAAGAGCCGGTAAAGATACACAATTCTTAGGAAGAAGTTTAGGGCTAGATTACTTGCCGTTTAAATCTGTTCCTTCAGCCTATGACTACAGTAAACAGGGAAGAATTTATGTGCCAACAGAATCAGTTAATCAACAAGTGGTGTCATCAGCTGAAACTGTTCAGTTTATCTGTGAAACACTAGAGAGATTAATGGTCGAACAAAAACGTTCGGTACTAGTTTTATTCAGTGCACATCACCAACTTCAAACGGTCTACCATCGTTTGAATAAAACATTAGGTGAAGGACAGGGGATTGAAGTATTAGGTCAAGGAATATCAGGATCACGGGAGAAAATTATCAAACGATTTGAACACGCCAATCAAGCGTTATTACTCGGAGCGGCTTCTTTTTGGGAAGGGATTGATTTACCAGGAGAGAGTCTTGAAGTGATCGTTGTGACAAAACTACCATTTGATTCACCAGATCGACCTTATGTTAAAGCGAAGTATGAATCTTTAGCCAATCAAGGTGTTGATTCGTTTTATAAGTATGCTTTACCTAAGGCATGTATTAGATTAAGACAAGGATTTGGTCGACTGATTAGATCAGAAACAGATAAAGGAATTATGATCATGTTGGACCCACGTTTTGTTAAAGCAAAATACAGTTCTACCTTAATTAAAGCTTTACCGCAAGATTTACCCATTATTGAAAATAATGTGACTGAAATACTAAAAGATATGAAAGAATTTCTCTAAATATCTAGATTTGACAGTCACAACAGTGTAATATTCTGTTATAATATAAAAATACGATTAAAAAAAAGGAGGCTGAAATGAGGAAAAATATTTTAATTGGAATAAGCTTTGTTTTAGTTACCTTTATTTTCACCACAATAGTCTTTGTGATTCGAGGAAATCGTCCGATGGTTCAAGCTAAAAAAGAAGCTGTAGCCATTGCAAGCAAACACGCTGATCTAAAATCAGTAGATAAATTTTATTGGTTTACTCGTAAAGAGACCACGTTTACTCTTGTTGGGAAAAATGCTAAAAATGAAGGCATTATTGTTTTTATTCCAGAAGACGGTAGTGAATTAACAGTCTGTAATCAAGCAGATGGTATTACAGAAAATGAAGCATTAAAAGTGGTTGCTGATGAAATTAAACCCCATCGTCTGCTAAAAGTTTCTTTAGGTTTAGTCGAAAATGATCCGACTTGGGAAGTAATGACAGAAGATGAAGATGGCGTTATTTCTTATTATCTTGTTGATTTTGGAATTGGTAAGATTATCGGAAGTATGACAAATGTTTAAAATGTAAGTAAAACTTATTAATTATAGAATGGAGAAAAGACATGAAAACAGTACGTATTATTGATTCAAAAAAACATGTAGGCGAAACAGTTAAAATCGGAGCCTGGATTGCAAATAAACGTTCAAGTGGTAAAATTGCTTTCTTACAGTTACGTGATGGCTCAGCTTTCTTCCAAGGTATCGTTGTAAAAGCAGAAGTATCAGAAGAAGTATTTGAAAAAGCTAAATCATTAAGCCAAGAAACAGCTGTCTATGTGACAGGTGAAATTCGTGAAGATTCACGTTCAAAATTTGGTTATGAAATCGGTGTAACTGATATCGAGGTAATCGGTGAAAGCCATGATTACCCAATCACACCAAAAGAGCACGGTACAGAGTTCTTAATGGACCACCGTCATTTATGGTTACGTTCATCAAAACAAAATGCCATTATGCAAATCCGTAATGCTATTATTTATGCAAGTTATGATTTCTTTGCTAAAAATGGTTTCATCAAATTTGATAGCCCAATTTTATCAGGAAATGCTGCTGAAAATACAACTGAATTATTCGAAACAGACTACTTCGGTCAACCTGCGTTCTTATCACAATCAGGTCAACTGTACTTAGAAGCTGGCGCAATGGCTTTAGGTCGTGTATTTGACTTCGGTCCAGTATTCCGTGCTGAAAAATCAAAAACACGTCGTCATTTAACAGAGTTCTGGATGATGGATGCTGAGTATCCATTTGTAACGCATGATGAGTCTCTTGATTTACAAGAAGCTTACATCAAAGCGTTAATCCAAGGTGTATTAGATAATGCTTCATTCGCTCTTGATACATTAGAACGTGATACAAGCTTGTTACAAAAATACATTGATACACCATTCAAACGCGTCTCTTACGATGATGCTATTTCATTATTACAAGAACATGAAGCGGATGAAGATACAGATTATGAGCATTTAGAACATGGTGATGACTTCGGTTCACCGCATGAAACTTGGATTTCAAATTACTATGGTGTGCCAACATTCATTATTAACTACCCAGCAAGCTTCAAAGCTTTCTATATGAAACCTGTACCAGGTAACCCTGAACGCGTTTTATGTGCTGACTTATTAGCACCAGAAGGTTACGGAGAAATCGTTGGTGGTTCTGAACGTGAAACAGATTACGATGCTTTACGTCAAAAAGTAATTGACTTTGGATTAGATCCAAAAGATTACGAATGGTATTTAGAACTTCGTAAATTTGGATCAGTGCCTCACTCAGGATTTGGTTTAGGTCTAGAACGTATGGTAACATTCGTTGCAGGAACTGAACATATCCGTGAAGCTATTCCATTCCCACGCTTATTAAACCGTATTGAACCTTAGAGATAAATTTAAGCTAAACCTCCTAATTCATTAGGAGGTTTTTTTGTTTGGGATCATATTTTTTGTATCTCTACCGAACACCCTTTATAGTAATAGTAAGAATTAAAGTAGACAAGTAGAGGTGAGGCAAATGTTAAAAATTAGAGAACGACACATTCATGATATTCCAGTCCTTGAGGTGATAGATGAAAAGTACTTAAATGAACCAAGACCGCTTATTATTTTTTATCATGGGTGGCAAACCAATAAAGAATTGCTTTTGACACAAGGAAGACGTTTGGCAGATAAAGGTTTTCGTGTGGTGTTACCTGATGGGATGCATCATGGTCAGCGCAAAGTAGCTGAGAAATCATCAGTTCCTTCTGTAACATTCTTTTCAACCATACAATATAATTTAATCGAGTTTGATGTCATCATTAGATATTTTAAAGAGCGTCAATTGATTTTAAAAGATAAAATTGGTGTAGGTGGCTACTCAATGGGTGGTATGACAGTAGCGGGACTCTTGACTCAACATCCAGAAATAAAAGTAGGAGCAAGTATTATGGGAACGCCTAGCCCAGTAGAGTATGCGGCTTCTATAAGAAGTGTAGCTGCAAAAAGAGGTTATCACGTGCCATCGTCGCTTGAAGCGATTCATTCATGGTTGCCTCAATTTGATTTATCAGAATTACCTGAAAAAGTAGCAGGGCGCCCCTTGTTAGTTTGGCATGGGACTGAAGATGAAAAAATACCTTACGAACCAGTTGAAAAAGTGTATCAGGAAATGATGACAATGGAGTCAGGTAAGAATATACAGTTTTTAAAAGGGGAGAATGAAGGTCATCTTGTAACGATTGAATTAATGGAAACTATTGCAGATTATTTTGAGGAATATATGGCGTAACGAAATTGATTTATAAATTCATAAGCTTAATGTAAGTAATATAGTAAAAAAATTCTAATAACGGTTTCAATAAAAGTGTTATATTGATATAATACTTTTATTGAAAAGGGGGATTTTATGAAAAATTACATCGTGATAGCTATTATTCTAATCAGTGTGGGAGTATCAATCTTCGGTTACTATAGATTGAAAATTGATAATGATAAGAGAGAGAAGAAAGATTTTTTAGCGCTATTTATTGGACAATTGATTCCATTATTTGCGTTAATTCTACCAATGTTATTTCCGCAAGAGGGGACTAAGGTTTTCTTTCCTGAAATGGAAAAGAAAATTGAAGAAAATAAAACATTGAAAAAGGAAATTTCAGAAAAGGATAAAATTATTTCTAATTCGAATTTAGAGGGAGATAAATTAAATAAGAAGTTAAAAAATCTAAGTGCTAAGAATTATGCTGACTTAAAAAAAGTGAATTTGGTTGAAGATGGATTAAAAAAAGATAATCAGGTTTCTATAGCTACAGTAGATGATTCGCAGTATATTGAAGCAAAAGATATGGCATCAATATTAGAACAATCTATTCAGTATGATGAAGTAGATGGCAATTTATATGTTGGTGGAAAATCAGGTAAAGTGACTAAAGAAGCATTAGTTGATGATTATTCTATTTTGTATAGTGGCAGTAATTATAATAGTTTTGGAGATACTGAGGATAGTATTCCTGATGATTATACGGTTGCGGGTAAAGAATTATCGAATGGTTTTATTATAAGCGATAGTAGTTATCGAGATAGTTATGTTCTTATAAGATTGGACGATAAGTTCTCCTCTATTGCTTTTGATGTAGGAAAAGCCGATATAACTAAAGGGAATCAGATAGAGAACGGAAAAATGAGTATTGAATTAGATGGTAAAGAGAAATATAAGGAAACAGTTAATGCTGAAATTGCATCGGAACATTATCAGTTTGATGTTACTGGAGCTAAAACATTAAAACTAAGTATGACTAAAAGTACTTCAGAATTTGCTTTTTATAATGTAACATTCACAAAAAAATAATAGTATGTGAAAGAGTTGAATATAATAGTGTTCTATTATCAAAAGCTAGAGCTTAGTCTCTAGCTTTTTTATTTTCTAAAAGTTTAGCGTTGACAAATGTAAACGTAAAAGGTACACTTGGTTTGTAAGATTACAAACGTAAACTCTAAAATGAAGGAGGGGATTTGTAGTGAAAACAGATGTTATAAAAATTAGTGAAGCAGAATGGGAAGTCATGCGTGTAGTGTGGGCCCAAACGCGAACAACTAGTCCAGAAATTATTGCCCATTTAAGTGAAACAAAAGAATGGAAACCGGCGACGATTAAGACGCTTCTTGGTAGGTTAGTCAAAAAGGAAATGCTTAAGACGGAAACCAAGGGAAATAAATTTATATATGAGGCATTGGTCACTGAAGAACAAACAATTCGTAGTGCGACAGCTGAATTATTTGCTCGTATCTGTGCTAAAAAAGTAGGGAAGACGATAGCAGAGATGGTTGAAGAAGCGGAACTGACTCATGATGATGTCGCATTGATTAGGCAAGCACTTATTGAAAAAGAAAAGACAGCAGTTGAAACGATTGCGTGTAATTGTATTCCAGGGCAATGTGATTGTCCAAACCATAAAAACTAGTAGAAAATGAAAGAAGGGGTAATGATGAAAAAAATAGATTTTAACGTGACAGGGATGTCTTGTGAGCATTGTGTGGCAACTGTAGAAAAAGCAGTAGTAGAATTAGAAGGTGTCAAAAAAGTTAAAGTAAACTTGAAAAAAGAAAAAGCGACGGTGAAATTTGATGAGTCATGTCTGACAACACATGCTATTATTTCAGCAATCGAAGCGAAAGATTTTCATGCAGAGGTGATGTAAGATGTCAGAGAGCAGACAAAGTAAATTAGAAACACTAGCGATTTCTGGCATGACCTGTGCTAACTGTTCAGGTCGTGTCGAGAAAGAATTAAATAATCAACCAGGGGTTAAATTAGCTACGGTTAATTTAGCGACCGAACGTGCAACGATTGAGTATGAAGCAGACCAAACGTCTGTAGAAAAATTAATTGATAGTATTGAGGCGATCGGTTACGGGGCGCTTCGTTATGATGAAGAGCACAAACGCCAAATTGAAGAAGAACGTGAACAAGAAGTATCAAAAATGAAACGGGATTTGATTATCAGCGCGTCATTAAGCGCACCGATGGTTATTGGTATGATTTTAATGATGTTAGGTCTAGACAATCCAGTCGTAACCTTTATTCATAATCCGATTGTTCAACTGATTTTAGCAACACCTGTCCAATTTTGGATCGGGGCTCGCTTTTATAAAGGGGCGTATCATGCACTAAAAACTAAAGCACCAAACATGGATGTACTCGTTGCTCTTGGAACATCTGCGGCTTATCTTTTGAGTATTTATAACGGCTTTATTAGTAAAACGACACATGATCTGTACTTCGAAAGTAGTGCCGTTATTATTACCTTGATTTTATTAGGTAAATTTTTAGAGCAACGTGCCAAAGCTAAAACAAGTGGTGCGATTAAGCAATTAATGACGTTGCAAGCTAAAGAAGCAACCGTTATTCGTGGTGGAAAATCAATTGTTTTACCAATCGATGATGTGGTAGTGGGCGACCGAATTCAAGTTAAGCCAGGTGAACAAGTCCCTGTAGATGGTGTTGTGTTAGAAGGACATACGACACTTGATGAAAGCATGTTAACTGGCGAAAGTCTACCTGTCGAAAAACAAGCAGGTGATTCTGTATATGGTGGAACAATTAACACAACGGGTAATGTTATCTTTGAAGCGAAACAAATTGGGTCAGAAACAGCTCTATCACGTATTATCCGTATGGTCGAAGAAGCGCAAGGTTCAAAAGCACCTATTCAAGCGGTAGCTGATAAAATAGCATCAGTCTTTGTCCCGATTGTTCTGGTCTTAGCCTTGCTTACATTAATTGTGACAGGACTTGTGACTAAAAATTGGGAGACTGCTCTAATTCATAGCGTGTCAGTTTTGGTTATTGCTTGTCCCTGTGCTTTAGGTTTAGCAACGCCGACCGCTATCATGGTAGGAACAGGACTAGGTGCTAAGAATGGTATCTTGATTAAAGGGGGCGAAGCCCTTGAACGAGCGGCGAGGATTGATGCCATCGTTATTGATAAAACAGGAACCCTTACAAAAGGTAAACCAGTTGTTACTGAATTTGAAGTGGAATACGACTTGGGTGATCCTTATGTAGTATTAGAAAAATTAGCGTCTTTAGAGAAGTTATCAGAACATCCCTTAGCGCAAGCGATTGTAAGTTATGCTGAGGAAAAAGAAGTGAATACCGATGTACCAGTCGCTGATTTTGAAGCAATTGTTGGGTCTGGTGTTAAAGGAACGATTGAGGGTAAGGGTTATAATGTAGGAACTCGTCGCCTGATTGAACAACAAGGGATAGTGATTACTCTTGGTCAATTAGAACGTGTCAGTTTACTTGAAAGTCAAGGAAAGACAGCTATGTACTTAGCGGATAGTGAACGCGTGATTGCAATTGTAGCAGTAGCAGATGAGGTGAAAGAAAGCTCAAAAGAAGCGATTCAGCAGCTACACGATAAAGGAATTGAAGTCTTTATGTTAACAGGAGATAATCAGCGTACAGCTGAATTTATCGGCGAACAAGTTGGCTTAGATAGCCGTCATGTCTTCGCGGAAGTATTACCTGAAGATAAAGCGAACTATGTACAGACGTTACGTGACCGTGGAAAATTTGTAGCGATGGTTGGAGATGGTATCAATGATGCCCCTGCACTAGCGGTTGCTGATGTAGGGATAGCCATGGGTACTGGAACAGATATTGCGATGGAAACAGCTGATGTTACCTTAATGACAGGCGATTTATTGCACTTATCTAAGATGACGACTTTATCAAAATTAACAATGAGTAAAATCAAACAAAACCTATTCTGGGCGTTTATTTATAACACAATTGGCATTCCGTTCGCAGCTTTTGGATTGTTAAATCCAATCGTAGCAGGTGGTGCTATGGCCTTTAGTTCGGTAAGTGTCTTGCTTAATTCATTGAGTTTGAATCGTAAAAAAATATAGAAATAAAAAGCAGATCCTAGTTTGAGGGTCTGTTTTTTTCTATCTTATTTTTTTCATATGTAGTAGACATTTATTCATCCAATATGATGTTTATAAAAATAACTATGTGAATTTTTAAAAGGTATAAAACTACTGTTTATATGTGTTATTAAAAAAAATCACAAAGTAGAAATGTGAAAAATCACTAAAAATAGCCGACATTTAATTGTGGAAGTTGTAGATTGGAACGTACACTGTAGATGCAATTAAATATTATTTAATGGAGGTTATTTATGGATGGGAAACAGTTACGTTGGCATAATATTGCACTTATATCTTTTGTTTCAGTGTGGGGGTTAGGAAATGTTGTTAACAATTATGCTTTACAGGGATTAACAGTAGTCACCTCGTGGGTTTTAATTATGATTTTTTACTTTGTTCCTTATACACTTAGTGTAGGTCAATTGGGCTCTACTTTTAAAGATTCAGCAGGTGGAGTGTCTTCTTGGATTAGAGAAACATCAACAAAACGTTTGGCTTATTATGCCGCCTGGACCTATTGGGTCGTTCATATTCCGTATTTAGCACAAAGACCGCAAGGAATTATTTTAGCTGCTAGCTGGCTTTTTAAAGGAAATGGTGATTTTGTAAATACCATTGATTCAAAAGTTATTTCCGTAGTCTGTTTGATTATATTTCTTTTTTTCTTATGGTTATCTTCTAAAGGATTAAAAGTGATAAAAATTATGGGTAATATGGCGGGTACAGCTATGTTTATCATGTCAATATTGTTTATTATATTAGCGGTATCAGCACCAGCCTTGAGAGGGACGATAAGTGCCACGTCTAATATGACTCATTTATCTACTTATATACCTAAAATTAACATGTCGTATCTTGCGACGATTTCAATGCTACTCTTTGCGGTAGGTGGCGCAGAAAAGATATCACCTTACGTTAATAGTACAAAAAATCCGGCTAAAGAGTTTCCTAAAGGGATGATTGCCTTAACGATTATGGTGGCAATATGTGCGTTGCTGGGTTCAGTTGCAATGGGGATTTTATTTGATGCTGATCATATCCCGAATGATTTAATGGTAAATGGGTCATATCAAGCGTTTGCTAAATTGGGAGATTTTTATGGAGTAGGTAGTTTCTTCGTTATCCTATATTCATTATCAAATGTACTTGCACAAATTTCAGTTCTAGCATTTTCTATTGATGCACCATTAAAAATGTTGTTATCAGATGCAGATAGTGAATTTATTCCTGAAAAATTAGCTAAAACAAATAAGAATGGTACACCAGTTAATGGCTATATTTTTACAGGAATCTTAGTTTCAATTTTAATTATTGTTCCATCATTTGGAATTGGCAACATGACTGAGTTAATCAAATGGATGACGAGTTTAAATGCGATTGTAATGCCGATGTGCTATCTATGGGTATTTTTAGCTTATATGTGGATTAACAAAAAACATGAAAAATTTCCATCAGAGTATAAATTTGTTAAGAACCCGACGGTTGGTTATTTAATTGGCCTATGGTGTTTTGTATTTACTGCAATCGCCTGTGTGTTAGGAATGGTCCCTAAAATTAGTTATGCAAGTAATCACAGTGAATATATTTTCCAATTAACGATGAATGTTATGACTCCGATAGTGTTACTAGTTCTTGGAATGATTATTCCGGCTATTGCTAGAAGAGGAAATAAAAATCGTAAGTAATTTGAATGAGAATTAAATGTGAGTGAGTGGTCTGGGGCTTGTTATGTTATAAGGTAAGTAGAAGTTGAATATAAACGAAAAAGCACTAAGATGGTTGCCCATCCTAGTGCTTTTAATCTTGCCTCTAACACACCTTCCACAAAGTGTTACCGTTAGAGGGGGGACTCCCACTGCGAGTCCCGTGTCGCCTCATCGCATGTTGAAAGTATAACACATGGAGTATTGGAATGCTAGTCTTTCTTATTCTCCCACAACGTCATAACACTCAACTGGTAATTCATAGACCAATTGATTAGCTTGTGTCAGGTAGAAAATATCTAATAAATGACGTGAGCGTGTGAAGGCGACGTAAAATAGCTTTCGTTGTTGGTTCCAATAATCAAAGTTTTCATCTGTCTTCTCTGCAAGTTTAGGGTCGCTAGAAAAATCGTAAATCTGAACATAATCAAACTCAAGCCCTTTAGACGTGTGCATAGTCAAGAGATGAACATAGGTGTCGTTAGATTGGACGACTTCAACTTTCTGATTTAAGGAATGGTGTTTAATCCCCTCAGCTTTGAGATAATCAGAAACGATTTCTAATTGTTTTTTAGTTTTGACGAGAATACCGATTGATTTTCCTGGTGAATTCGCTAGATAATTTTTTATTTTTTTAGTCATTAAGCGGTGTTGGGTAGCATTGTCCTCAAAACGGTAAAGTGTTGGAACAGGTCCTTGATAAAGGGTATTGAAGTAGGGTTCTGTATAATCCTCTGATTTCAATGTAATATCGTTTTGCTGCAAAGCAGATGCGAATTTAAAAACTTGATACGTTGAACGGTAGGATTCATTTAGACGAATGGAATTGCTAGCATTAACAGTTAAGCCGATATCCTTATAAGTGTAAAACGTATTGTACAGTTTTTGTCCTCGGTCAGAGGCTAGATAAAAGCCTTTTGTTGTCAATTGACGTAGTAACTGTAGTTCAGCTAAATTTAAATCTTGGGCTTCATCAACATAGATATAGTCGTATTTAGGTAACCTATCGATCTGTTCCAATAGATATGGCGCGTGGTCAATAAATTCCATTTTGTTCTGACGTGATTTTTCGGCAATATAATCGTTATAGATAGAGAAAATAATACTGCGGTCTTGTGAATTTTTTCTGATTTTAGGGAGGTTTCCACGCCCTTTACGTGTTAGATTTTGGTAGTCTTCTTCAGTTTTCAGTTGAAGAGTCGTAAGGTAGTGGCATTCCTCAAGGAGAAAATCAGTATATAACTCTTGGTCTAAAAAGCGATTATCCGTATGAGTGGCGAGTTTCGCTTGAAGTGTTGCAATCATTTTTTTCGTGTAATAACTTGTCGTTGATATATTATCAACAGTACAAGGGGTGTTATGTTTGATTTGATAATAACTCCATTGATGGAAATTGCGAACGTGAAGTGACGTCGTATTCGGGTCCATCTCGTTTTTATAAAGTAAGTTTCGGATGGTTTGGGCAAGTAGTTTGTTGTAACAAATAAAAAGAACACGAGCACCTTCATCAAGTTTTCGCTTAGCACTGGCAGCCATACATAGGGTTTTACCGCTACCGGCCACGCCATTAATTACTAAGGCTTCACCTGTATAATCGACAATTTTACCCTGCTTATCGGTCAACTTTAAACCGTTATAATAGTGAGTAATAGCTTCGTCATAGTCTGGAATATAGTCGAAATGAGGATTTTTATCGAAATCAATTGAGCCAAACAATAACGTTTTGACATCATCAAAGGTGACACCGTCCAGACTTTGTTTGAAGCCGATATTTGGAATAGCTTTTAGTTTTTCAAAGAGTTTATCTTGGTTCTCTAAATCATCTTTAAAAACAATCGGCGGTAAGAAAGCGTATAGACTAAAACCAGCGGCGTGCCAGTCCTCTGATGTGATATAAGGTAAACAAATAATGCCTTTAATCGGTACAGCATGGAGATTGTGCTTATCACAATGAAGTCTAAAATTTTGAGTGGTTTCCTCTAGTTGTCTAACTGGATGGATAAAGTCTGTGTAGAATTTATCTTTAGTGTGCCAGCCCTCATAAGAGATACTTTCGATTTGATTAAGGTAGATGCCTTTTATTTCGACAAATAGGGCACCTAGTTTACTATTTAAAATTAAAATATCAGTTTCACGACGGCTTAGTGTTCCAGCGAGGTGCCACGGATAACTTAAGGCACCAATAGTGCGGTCTTGACGTCTGGATTCAAATAAATTTTTAAATGAATCAAATGCTAAACGTTCACCGAAGTACTCACTCGTCCCGGTAAAGTAGGTTGGTGCCATAATCAAGTCTCCTCCTCTAATTAATAAAATTAAAACACTAAAACCGCGTATATTTATAGAATGCGACTTTTCAATTTTATCATAAAAGCCTTTTAAAAAGGGAACGATTAAGCCTAAAGTCTGACTGAAATTAGGTCGCAGTTCGGATTTAATGAATGATTTTATTTGTTAAAGTTAAGAGGAAGTTGAGAGAAGGAGATTATATTATGAAAAAAATAGCAGTAGTAGTTGTGATTATTATAGGGATGATAGCCGTCCTACCAGCGACGTTAAAGGCAGTTGTACCTGAAACTGAGGACAGTGATATCGGACAACAGTTAGACCGATTTAATCCTTTTATAAAAGAGGAGAATCGTTATGTGAAGACTGCGGATAAATACGGGACACCTCAATCACCAGGAGGATACAATTATTCCCAAAAAGCAGTCAATGATGAAGGTGAAGTGACAGATATTACATTTTATGCAGGAGGCAAATTGAAAGAAAATGCCTATTTAAAATTAGATTCTAAAGGGAGCTTTGTTGAAAGTTGGGAAGAGGTGCCAGAAAAGGACGTCCCAGAAAAAGCTTTAGCTCAGTTAACTGACTAACTAAAAAAGGAAAGCCATCGACTGACGGCTTTCCTTTTTTAATTTGCTTCGGCAAAAAATGTTAAGGTTTCATGTTGACCTGTTTCTTTTTCATAGTCCCATACGACACGACTGTTTGAAAAACCAAGTGAGTCTAGAATTAAACGGAATTCCTCTACACCGTACCATGATAAAACAAAGCGAGACAGTTCTGTTCCAACTAATTCGCCATTACGCCATTTTTCATAACGGTGAACTTCTGTTGTACGTTGGTTTTCCCAGTCGATTTCAAGTGAGGTACTGTTGAATAAAATCCCTTCTTCAGGTGTTAATTGGTAAATCGATGAACTAGAGTCACCTACAGTAAAGTCTTTTGGTAAAAGTAAATCGACAATTAATGTTCCACCAGGATTTAGATGTTTTTTGAATGATTTTAAACCGTTCATCATAATTTCGCGAGTAGGTAAAAGTGCAAAGCTACCTGTAGGCATCATGATTAAATCATAACGATGAGGCAAATCTAATGTCGCAATATCTTGCTCATAAAGAGGGGCATGTAAGTCGCGACTATCCAAGTTTTCTTGGCATTTCTCTAACATGAAGGGAGATAAGTCAACACCCTCCATATCAATTCCTTGTTCGATAAAGGGGATGAGTAAGCGACCAGTACCGACGCCGGCTTCTAAGACTTTCCCATTAGCTTTTTTTGCTTGTTCTAGATAATAAGCCAAGTCGCCATCAATAGAGTAGCCAACTGGTTTAGTGTGTTCATATAATTCTGTGCTTAATTTTCCGTATTCTTGAAACATGTTACCCTCTCCAAACGTTTGTTTTTTATTAGTGTAGCATAGGGGAATTTAAAAAAATAGCACGTTCATTGAGGTCGCTCATTAAATTTAACAAAAAAACTAATACGACTATTTTTTCACAATTAGCCCCTAGAAACTAAACCCTATTTAGTGGTATAATAATTAGTCAGTAGGACTTTTTTAGTTCTCGAAAAAAGGAGGGAATTAGATGAACATTGAAAAAACGAACCGCATGAATGCCCTGTTTGAATTCTATTCTACTCTTTTAACAGAAAAACAGATGAATTACATTGAGTTATATTATGCGGATGACTTTTCTTTGAGTGAGATTTCAGAGGAATACGATGTAAGTCGTCAAGCTGTTTATGACAACATCAAACGAACAGAAAAAATCTTAGAAAACTATGAGCGTAAGTTACACTTGTATTCTAATTTTATTGTCCGTGAAGAATTAATTAAAAAAATGCAACAACACGTTGCTGAAAAATATCCAGAAGATGATGAGTTGCAAGGGTTACTTAAAGCAGTTCAAGAAATCGAAGAATAGAGATAGGGGAGTAAGAAGATGGCATTTGAGAGTTTAACCGATCGTTTGCAAAACGCGATGTCCAAATTACGTCGTAAAGGGAAAGTATCTGAAGCAGACGTAAAAGAAATGATGCGTGAGATTCGTCTTGCGTTATTAGAAGCCGATGTAAACTTTAAAGTTGTTAAAGACTTTACTAAGCGTGTAAGTGAGCGTGCAGTAGGGATTGAAGTATTAGAAAGTTTAAGTCCAGCTCAACAAATCGTTAAGATTGTTGATGAGGAATTAACAGCGACATTAGGGACAGAAACAGTTCCATTGAATAAATCACCAAAAATTCCGACTATTGTTATGATGTCAGGGTTACAAGGGGCTGGTAAAACAACCTTTGTAGGTAAATTAGCGAAACACTTAATGAAAACAGAAAATGCTCGTCCGTTATTAATCGCAGGTGACGTGTACCGTCCAGCCGCTATCGAGCAGTTAAAAGTCTTAGGTCAACAAATTGATGCTCCTGTCTTTGAATTAGGGACAGAAGTAAGTCCTGTTGAAATCGTTCGCCAAGGTTTAGAACAAGCCTATGCTAACAAAAATGACTATGTCTTCATTGATACGGCAGGTCGTTTGCATATTGATGAAAAATTAATGGATGAGTTAAAACAAATTAAAGAATTAGCTAATCCAGATGAAATCCTTTTAGTAGTCGATGGGATGACCGGTCAAGATGCGGTTACCGTTGCTGAAAGTTTCAACGACCAATTAGATATCACAGGGGTTGCCGTTACTAAGTTAGATGGTGATACTCGTGGTGGTGCGGCTCTATCTATCCGTGCCGTAACAGGTAAACCAATTAAATTTGTCGGTACTGGTGAAAAATTAACAGACGTTGAAGTGTTCCATCCAGACCGTATGTCTAGCCGTATCTTAGGTATGGGTGACATGTTAACCTTAATCGAAAAAGCAGAAGCTGAGTACGATGAGAAAAAGGCCGTTGAACTTGCGACTAAGATGAAAGAAAATAGTTTTGACTTTAATGACTTCATCGAGCAATTAGACCAAGTGATGGGTATGGGGCCAATCGAAGATTTACTTAAAATGATTCCAGGTATGAGCAATATGCCAGGATTAGATCAAATTAAAGTAGATCCTAAAGATGTAGCGCGTAAAAAAGCAATCGTCTTCTCTATGACACCTGCAGAGCGCGAAAATCCAGATTTATTAAACCCAAGCCGTCGTCGTCGTATTGCTGCGGGTTCTGGTAATAGTGTTGTAGAAGTGAATCGTATGATTAAACAATTCAACGAGTCACGTAAAATGATGCAACAAATGACTAAAGGTAAAATGCCAGCGGGTATGGATCAAATGTTCGGGACAGGTATCAAAGGTAAAATGGGTAAAATGGCCATGAACAAAATGATGAAACAACATACTAAAGGCAAGAAGAAAAAAGTGAAGAAAAAGAAAAAATAGTAACTAATATAACAAAAAGGGCTGATTTTAATATTAAATTCAGTTCTTTTTTTAGAAAAATAAAGACTATAAATCCCGATATAACAGCATTTTAAAGAAAAAAACTAAAAAAATATAAGGTGTAAAGAAAAAACACTTTACATGATGTTTTTCTCGTGGTAAACTAAGTCTTGTAAAAAGTTAATGGAGGTGTATTTATCAATGTCAGTTAAAATCCGTTTAAAACGTATGGGTTCTAAAAAAAGTCCTTTCTACCGTATCGTAGTTGCAGATTCACGTTCTCCACGTGATGGCCGTTTCATCGAAACAGTAGGAACTTATAATCCTTTATTAGATCCAGCTCAAGTAACAATTAAAGAAGATTTAGTTTTAGAATGGTTATCTAAAGGTGCTCAACCTTCTGATACAGTTCGTAACTTATTATCTACTGAAGGCATCATGCAAAAACATCATGAAGCTAAATTCTCTAAAAAATAATAAGGTGGGATAACTTATGACAGATGTGAAAGAATTGGTCTTAACAATCGTTCGTCCATTAGTCACTCATCCCGATCGTGTTAAGTTAGACTTAGTAGACTCTGATGAGTATGTTGATTATAACTTAACCGTTGATCCTGAAGATATTGGTCGTATCATTGGGAAGCAAGGACGTTTGGCGAAAGCGATTCGTACTGTTGTTTACAGTGTACGTATCGATGGACCTAAAAAGGTCCGTCTGAATATATCAGATGGTAATTAACTCTTAGGTGCTTAGGCACTTGAGAGTTTTTTTGTTGCGCTTATTTTTATAGCATATTGCGTGAGCTAATGATACAATATTAAAAGAATTGACAGATGAAGGAGACTATTATGGTAGATTTTTATAATGTAGGTAAGATAGTAAACACACAAGGATTACGAGGAGAAGTTCGTGTTATTTCAAAGACGGATTTCGCTGAAGAACGCTATAAAAAAGGGCAAGCACTTTACTTATTTCAAGAGGGAAGTAAATCACCCATTAAATTAATAATTAAGTCACACCGTAAACATAAAAACTTTGATATCGTAAGTTTTGAAGGACACCCAAGTATTAATGATATTGAAAAATATCGTGATGGTATTTTAAAAATCCGTGCGGAGCAACAGCACGAACTAGAAGAAAATGAATTTTATTACCATGAGATTGTGGGTTTACAAGTAATCGATGAAAATGATGATGTGTTAGGTAAAATCAAGGAAATCTTATCACCGGGTGCCAATGACGTTTGGGTTGTGCAACCACAAAAAGGAAAAGATATACTGATTCCTTACATTGAATCAGTTGTAAAAACAATTGATTTAGAAAATGGTGTGGTTCACGTTGAAATTCCTGAAGGGTTGATTGATTAATCATGAGAATTGATGTCTTAACACTGTTCCCAAGAATGTTTGAAGGACCCCTAACAGAGTCTATCTTAGGAAAAGCGATTGAAAAAGAATTACTCGAAGTTAAAGTAACCAACTTTAGAGATTTTTCTGATAACAAACATCAAAATGTGGATGATTATCCGTATGGTGGTGGAGCCGGTATGCTTCTTAAAGTTCAGCCGATTGATAATGCTTTAACTAAAATAAGTGAAGAGAAACCTGATACAAAGAAACGTGTTATTTTATTAGACCCAGCGGGCAAGAAATTCGACCAAAAAATGGCGGAAGAATTTTCTGAAGAAGAACACTTAGTATTCATCTGTGGACACTACGAGGGCTATGATGAGCGCATTCGAAGCTATGTGACAGATGAAGTATCACTTGGTGACTATGTCTTGACTGGCGGTGAACTAGGAGCTATGGTCATGATTGATGCAACGGTTAGATTATTACCTGATGTTTTAGGAAATGACCAATCAGCGATTACGGATTCACACTCTACAGGCTTACTAGAACACCCACAATACACACGTCCTGCTGACTATAAAGGGATGGAAGTGCCAGAAGTTATCCGTAATGGTAACCATAAATTAATAGCAGAGTGGCAATTGAAAGAATCATTAAGACGCACATATCAAAGACGTCCAGAGATGTTAGATAAATTAGAGATGACCAAAGAGATGACCAAATTACTAGCTGAAGTGAAAAAAGAAGAGGCTAATAAGTAATTTGTAAAGAATTAACTCTTTACATCGTTATAAAGCTATGTTAAACTATTTTTTGAGTGCAAAAGTACTCAACTATTACGATATTCCGCTGTGACGTGCTCATATGAATGTTTGTTAAAAGGAGAAAGATAAAATGAATCCATTAATCGAAGCTATCACAAAAGATCAATTACGTAGTGATATCCCAGACTTCCGCCCAGGAGACACAGTTCGTGTTCATGCGAAAGTTGTAGAGGGTACTCGCGAGCGTATCCAGTTGTTTGAAGGTATTGTTATCAAACGTCAAGGTGCTGGAATCAGCGAAACTTATACAGTTCGTAAAATTTCTGGCGGTGTTGGTGTTGAGCGTACATTCCCAATCCACACTCCACGTGTTGCAGAAATCGAAGTAATCCGCCAAGGTAAAGTTCGTCGTGCGAAACTTTATTACATCCGCGAATTACACGGAAAAGCAGCTCGTATCAAAGAAATGCGTCGCAAATAGTCTCGACTATCTGCAAAGCGAACAAAGTCCTGAGAAATCAGGGCTTTTTCTTTTTGTCTAAAAATAGGTAAAGTTGCATAATTTTAATGTTAAACTTTTTTAAGAGTGTAGTAAAAAAATAGTTAGGTAAGTTATACTGTAAAAGAAATATTTAACTACATTGGTGGCTATTATAAGGCAGATAATTACTACCCATGAGGAGACCAAAATAAAATTTTCTAATAAGGCCATATTTTGGGTGTTTTATTTTAGCCTTTTTCATTTTTTCGATTGTCGATTATTAGTTGTATTGTAGATAGTGGTAATATATTAATAATAAGACTTGAGTATTATCACGTGCATAAAAAGCTAAATAACTTATTTAAAATAAAGTGAATAGAGAGGTTGGTTATGATAAATTTAATTTTTTATGGTGTAATTACTTTAGCAATCCTTTCTTTAGGGTTGCCTTTATATTCATTACTTTTTAAGAATAAAACCGTTAAAAATAGATGGTTATTAGTTAGTAGTTTTATTCTGTGCCCGTTATCGCTTTTTTCAATCGTTCTGTATTGTTACTTCTTAGTGAGAAACACTGATATTGCAACTTTAGAAGATACTATTAGCGGTTTAATAGTTGTAAGCAGTATTGTATTTATAGGAACAACTTTTTTAAACACAATACTATTTTTAATTAGTAAAAAGAACTCGTGTTACCAACTGTTTCCATGATTTCTGAAAATCCAATTAAGATAGATTTTTTTAAAATTACAATTAACACCAATTTAATTGAAGGTGTTTCAAGTAGTGAGTCATTATATACGATATCCTTAATGCAATGTATTTTTTCATTATATTATTTTTAGTATTTAATCTTTATTATTTGAAAAATGAAGACAGTAAATAAGGTTCTATAATAGGTATTTTGCTAGTTTAAGAGAGTTGTAAAGAATGAGACTACAAATTACTAAAAGCCCTTTACGAGAGGGACTGAACCCCTAAAATGAGACAGTAATAAAAACACTCGAAAATGGCGATACAATTACTACCTATACCACTACTAAAGTATGGCAATTGAATGTCCCAACTGAAGCAGTCCCTGTGAACCCAACCGAAGTTGGCAATAGCGAAATCCTAGCTAGTACTTTAAGAGAAGCATGAGCACAAGGGGACGTGATGCACAACGATGCGGAGTCGCAATTCTATTGGGCATGGTTTGCAGTCAATGAAGGTTCAGACGACAAAGTACGGGCATTCAAAACCGCTCCAGTCAAAATGACTGATGTCTCAATATGGTATACAATCGTATTTTATGTTGATTATATTTTATAAATTAAAGAAACGCTTGTATCTGTTATTTACGTTTCAAGCGTTTAAAATTTAAATACAGGAGTGGGAAAATTATGAAAAAAATATTTTTATCGACTATAATAGTAATGTGCTTAATAACGGTATCAGCTTGTTCAAGTAGTGATAAAGAAGTAGGTCGAACTAAAAGAAAAAATAATGAGGTGAGTTCCTCAAGTAGTACAGAGATTAGTTCAACAGATGATATGACAATGGCTGATTATGAAAATCAAAAAAAGTTAAACGATTACAGATTTATAATGACATCCTTGCTAAATATAATAATCAATCATATAGTACTCAACAGCATTCACAACTCCCATTTTCAGATGATACACTTCATAAAAGTGGTGTAAGACTATCAACTGTTCGGTATGGTAAAACTGATAATATAATTATTGCTTTTGATGAAGAGGGGATACAAGCCTTCTTAGTAAAGAATACGGCAGATTTAGAGTTTATAGAAAATAGTTTGTCGAATTTTTTAGGTAGTGAAATAACTATTAAAGATCAAAAAAATTATTGGTACAGAAAAATTTGTAAGAGGGGTAAACTACCCAAATGATACGAGTGAGTATTATATCCCAATAGTGACCGAGGAAATTAATTACTATCCTGAGAGCACAAGTGAAAATTGGTGAAATAATTTTTTGGAGGCTACAACGGAGTCTAGTATTAATAATATTACTGATGATGAATGAAAAACGCATATAGCGATTATTTATGTTAGGGTCAATATAGAATTCTGGAATTTATTCAAACAATGAGAATTAAACTAAAATGATTTTTTATAAAAAAGAAAATGGTCATGACATATAATTAAATTTTGTTTTTTTTGTACTTAAATAGATGATTAATGATATACTTAATTTTAGTAAGGTGCTAAAGAATGGAGAGATGAGTAGCTTGATAGGGTATTTAAGATTATTTTATTTCCACAAGACTGAAACATCAATATTAAACGATGCTGGCGAAGTACTTGTAGGGAATCGATTAGCTGATTCTACTATAAGTGAAACAATAGAAACTTTTTTTTATGGGCATGCTGATCAATGTAATGATGATCAAAATATACAAAACTTTAGATTTCAAAATCGTTTTTCTCAAGTAATCCAAAACACTTTGAATTCTTTTGGAAGCTTAGAGGATTTTGAAAGACATTCTCAATTAATAGCTGATAAATTAGCTAATTCACTAACAAATAATACGATGAGAAACAATTTCTATTTAATAATATTTTCTACGGAAATAAATAACAGAGACTGTTTATGTATTTTTAGAATGGAAGCGAATATAGGTATTCAAGTCACAGAAGAAATAACGTTAAATACGCTGGAAAGAATGTTACCAGACAAAAAATCTAGGTTACAGAAAGCAGCAATTATATTTAGAGAAGAAACAAATCTTTTTTATTCAGAAAATGAAGAAGCTGGCAATGAAAGAAACGCTATACATTCTAAAATAATTGATAGGGTAGATCCAGGTATATCTGGATATTTCTTTAAGAACTTTTTAGATAGTTACCGGGTGATTGATAAACCAGAATCAAGTGCGCAGATTGCAATTGAATCGATAGTTGAAGTATCTAGTAAGTATTTGCTTAATGAGGTAAGTAAAACAGATATAGAAGAGATGCTAAGAAAAGACCTTTCAGTTCAAAAAGAAACATCCTATAATTCATTAGTGGGAGTGATTTCAAGTCGTTTAGATAATAATAAACTACAAGCAGATCATTTAGATAATGAAAGTTTATCAACTAAGGTATACGAATATGCTAAATTAGTCAATAATACAGTGGTTCCTACTTTTGAGGCTAAGTACAGGTTTCCTCCTAAAGTGAAAATAACAGATAGTGAAGGAAAAGGAAGAATTTCAATAAGTTACTTCAAATCTCTACAAGATCAAGGTTTTGTATCTTGGGGGGTAGATGAAGATGATGAAAATTATTCAATACTACGTATTAATAATGATTTAATCGAAACAAGTTGACGTTTCCTTATATTAGAAAAGGGTGGATAGTATGGAAAATTTTGAGATAGGAAATTTACTGTCTATTTATAGTACGGAAGAACATTCAACTGTAATTAATATTAGTCCTGACTCCAAAAAAGATTATGTATATACTTTATATTTAACTCTGGATAAAGAAAAAACTTTATTATTTTCAGAAAATAGTAGAAAATATTGTAATGAAAAGGTAAAGATTTATATTAATGATTTTTCTTTACTAGAAGAGGATTATATTGATAAATTAACTGATAAAAATAGTATTAGTGTTACTTTTACCAATAAGCTAGTATCAACGGAAAAAAAATTAAGTTTCAAGAATACTGAAGATTTCAAAAAATATTTAAAATTATTTTTTGCAAATATAAAAATAGGTGATCTAGCTAAAGTTGAGAACAAAATAAATTTTGAAATCTTAGCAAATAGTGTTAATGATTTTTCTTCAAGCATTTTCTCTGTTAACTGTAACGAAAAAATTGAACTATACAGTATTTTTAAAAATGAGAGATTGTATAGGGATCAAAAAATTATTGGTATTATTGATACAGTTCCAGAAGAATTTAGAATTGGAAAAGAAGCTGACATCATTGCAGGTTTCTTGTCAATACTGTCAGATCGGATTATTAAGAAAGATAATAGCGAGGAATATGTTATAAGTTTAGGAAATCGCTCATATATAACGGCTGAGGATATTGAATTATCAGCAAAGACTATTGATAATTTATATGATATTCAAAAATTTATATTTAGAAGTTCAGAGAAATATTATGATCGTTTAAATATTTTTAGGAATATTTTTTCAGAAAAAATCGAAAATGAATGCAATATAACTGATGATTTATTATATCAAATACTAGAGGATTCAAAATTACATTATAAATTGTTTATTGGGGATAAAATAAAACAGTTTATTCAACAGAAACAAAAAATAACAGAAGATTATGTTAAGTTTAATGAAAATATTGTAAAGAGTATTAATAGTGCTACAGAGGAAATACCAAAGCAGTTACTGACAACAATAGGAATTATAATAACGACTTTCTTTTTAAAGGGAATAGACAAGAGTGATCAGATTTGGGTGGTCCCGTTGCTTGCATTAATATATTTTGGGACATATGTTATTTTTAAATGTAAAAAAGGATGGTTCTTCGAGTCAGAAAACTTTGAAAAGAAAAAACAGCTAATGGATGAATCGTATAAAGAATTATATACATTTGATGAAGAGTTTATAAAAAAGTTGAAAGAAGAGTATCTAGAACCCCCATTGTTTGAATTAAAAAAAATGGAAAGTTTAACGAGAGATACAGTGTTTTTTATTTTCGGATTAATAAGTATTTGTTTTTTGTGGGCATAGATATAGAAGTGTATTCAACTAACCTCTATCATTATTGGTTCAACTCATATCTTTTCTAGTCAATTTCTGTCTATATATATCAATCTTTAAAAGTCTAGAAGATTGATATAAAAGGATTTGAGAGTATAGAGAAGTATGTTATGTGGTAAGTTTCGTCCTCAAAACGTTAATCGATGTTATATCAACGATTCAAGACACTTTCCATTTTGTATGGAAGGTGTCTTTTTTTGTCGTGGTAATGAAAAAAGGGTCTTTGTCAATAAGGACTGATGAGTTAAATTAACAATGAACTATGAGAGAAAGGTTATCCTTTCTTTCATAGTTTTTTTGTTATGTTATTTTTATTAGTTGATTCATCATAAATACTCTTAATTTCATATTCTCAAATGATTTAAATCCATATGATACGCGCTTTAAGGTTTTTATATGTGTATTTTTAGCTTCAATTTTCCCATTTGAATAGGGATAAATCATCGAATTTCTAATACTTACTTCATATATTAAAAGGGTTTGGAGATTCTTGCGAAGTTCAGAATCTAAAGTTTGTGGTAATTCTTTTAAAAGAGTGAAAAATAAATCGTGCTTCTTCATTCTAAAAGCGTCCATGATATCGTGAAAGTAACGATAGGGATTCTTTAAAGGGGCAGAGTAATCCAGTAGACGATCAATCATCATCGCTTTCGTTTGTTTTTGGTCGTACATTAATCATATAGGAGAAAGGTATGTTTTTTAAGCCCTAAAATTAAAAAGGACTGATGGATCTAAAATTGATTCATCAGTCCTTTAAATTATAGAGCCCTATAAATTAATATAGTGGTTCTTCTTTTTGTTTTAATTCTTGCAGATATTCTAGTAATAATTTCTGTTGCTTTGGACTAAGATTTGAATAGTCTTCGATTAAATCAGAAGTATTTTTATCATTTCCGATAAAAATTTGTGGTGGGACTTTAAAGACATCTGCTATTTCAGGAAGTTTATCCATCTTAGGATTTCGTTCCCCAGTCCGCCAACGATTAATAGTTGTTCTATTTACATCAACAAGTTCAGCAAGTTCTTCATCTGAAATATTCTGTTGCTTCATTAAAAGGCTTAGTTTATCTGAAAAAATAGACATTATTGTTGTTCCTTCTTCCAAAAATATTGGGAGATTAAATTATAAATTTGTTGAGAATCTTTGGAATCAAGTTTAGTATCGTTAAATTTTATTGTTATGTTATTAAAAAATATTTTATCTAATTCAACTTCAGTTATCTTATGTTTGGTAGTGATTCCTAAGAGCGAATCAATGGATATATTAAATAAATCAGCTAATTGAATCAGAGCGCTGATATTGAGTTCATTTCTATCGTTTTCTATATGAGAGTATGCAGCACGTGTAATTCCTAATAAACTAGCAACTTCATTTTGAGTAAGTTTTCTTTTTTTACGTATCTGTCTTAATTGTTTACCAATTAATTTTTTATGCATTGGTATTTCACCGCCTTTAAGACTAAATACGCATTGATTTTAACTAAAACTATTTATAAAGTAGTTTTTTTGTTTTATCTGTAAACTAATTATTTTGATTAGTTAATAAGAAGTGGACATATCTTTTTAAATCAGATAGATTTTTTTCATCTAGTTTTTCTATAGCGATTAGGATATCTTTTTTATCGTTTAATGGTGTAATAAAGGTTGTAGCAGGGACGTTAAAGTATTTAGCTAATAAGGGCAAGGTATCCATATTAGGACTTCGAACACCTCTACGCCATCGATTTATTGTACTTCTATTCATATTTAAGTCCTCAGCTAGTTTGGAATCAGTTATATTTTTATCAAGCATGAGTTTATCCAGTTGTTTTCCAAATATTTCAACAATGTTATCTTCCACAATTATACCTCCATGTAGTTATAGTTAAGAGTATACTCTTTTTGTGCATTTAAAACAACGGAATGTTATTTAGTGGGTTGAAAGGACTTGTATAATAAAGTTGGGACACTTTGTAACATAAAAACTGTTGCTTTTTATGCACTAACGGAGTATTATCTTTTGTAGAGGGAGGTAAATGATTATGAACGATACATATATATCATTAAGAAAACAGCGAAATATTTCTATTTTTGAAGCTTCTCGTTTATTGGATATTTCCGTGGAGGACTATAGGTTAAAAGAATCTGGGCTGATTAATTTTGATTTGGATGAAGCTGATAAGTTGTCGAGTTATCTTGGTTTACCGATAACCGTAGTATTTATAGAATATTTTTTTTAAAATTCCTGTGCATTTTGTGCAACAAATCAAAGTGGTACTAATTAATATTTAATTGAATATAAAAAGAAAAGCACTTTAGCTAGGGACTAAAGTACTTACATAATTGATTCTGAACAAATTAATTGTACGGTATTTTTGTTTATACTGCAATCCTATAAGGAGCAGTTAGTCTGCTTAAAAATAAGACTTTTCTTGGGAGATACAACTATCCTTTAAATTTGTTGTAGCTGTAGGGGGACAATCTCGAAAGAGTAGCACAGTATAAAATCTTAGTTGATTTTATCCGATGCGGGAAACTTATGGGGCTATATGATGACTGAAAACCAATCGTTTATAAACTTTTATTTATATGTATATAGAAATGTTTAGTTAGTTAAGGTATAATAAATTTGAAAACGCAAACAAAAAAGGGGTAATTAAAATGGTAAGAAAAATTATTTTAGATTGTGATCCAGGTCATGATGATGCGATTGCTATGATTTTAGCTCATGGTAATCCAAACATAGAGCTTTTAGCTGTTACAACAGTAGTAGGAAATCAAACATTAGAAAAAGTAACGTATAATGCTCGAGCAGTTAGTACAATGATTAATATGACAGAAGTTCCTATCGCAGCAGGCTGTGAGCGTCCGTTAGTGAAAGAAATTGAAGTTGCTGAAGACATTCACGGTGAGTCAGGTTTAGATGGTCCTGAGTTACCTCAACCTGTTATGGAAGTATGTGGCAAACATGCAGTAGATGTGATTATAGATACTGTGATGAGTGAGCCAGCAGGAACAGTTACACTTTGTCCGACAGGTGGTCTGACTAATATTGCGATGGCAATTCGTAAAGAACCTAAAATTATTGAACGTGTACAAGAAGTTGTCTTGATGGGTGGCGGATACCATACAGGGAATTGGAGTGCCGTTTCAGAGTTCAACATCATTATTGACCCAGAATCTGCTCATATTGTCTTCAATGCACCGTGGAAAGTGACAATGGTAGGGTTAGATTTAACACACCAAGCGCTTGCTACACCTGAAGTTCGTGAAAAAATAAAAGCGATTAAGACAGTTCCTTCTCAATTTGTAGATGAGTTACTTGAGTTCTTTGGAACGATGTATAAGAAGAGCCAAGGCTTTGACTTCCCACCGGTACACGACCCATGTACTGTGGCGTATTTGATTGATCCAGCAGTTATGACAACAAAAGCTGTACCAGTTGATATTGAGCTGTATGGTAACTTAACAAGAGGGATGACCGTAGCTGATTTTAGATACCCAATACCAGAAAACTGTCATACACAAGTCGCAGTTGATTTAGATCATGAAAAGTTTTGGGATATGATTTATGACGCGCTAAAAAATATAGGCTAACAAAAAGCACCACTTTACCAAACGGTAGAGCGGTGCTTTTTAATTTAGTTAAAAAGAAGGGACTTTTTAGCAGTAAGAGTCTCTTCTGTTAGGTCTTTGCTAATCGGGTAAGGACTTTCAAGGCTTATTGATGCTGCAGCGTAAGCGTGGTGAAGGCTATCTTTCCATGTGTAATTCTTAGTTAGTGCCCACACAAGAGCTGCGGTAATAGAGCTTTCAGTCCCAAGTTTACTTGTAGATATGTCAGGAGTTGGGATATGAAAATTCTCCTCTTTGTTTTTAAAATACAGTCCCTCAATGGGAGAGTAGACAACAAGATTTTCAATCCCAGTATCAAGTAGTAAATCAAGTGATTGGTTTAAATCCATCTCTTTCTCCGTCAGTTCTTTGATGAGACCTTTTAAATCGTTAGGTGTCGTAATTAGCGTATTGATTTTATCAAGTTGGCTAAGTAATTTGTAGTTTTTATTTTCAGCTACAGTCGTAACAAAAAGTGGGACTTTACAGTTATCATATAGCCAATTAATAGCGTCTGCAGTTAGGTTGGTATCGATAATACAATATCTTGAATTATTAATAATCTCACTTTTTTCCTTTAAAAAGTCAGGAGTGATATGGTCATAAATCGCCATGTCTTCAATCGCAGCAGTGCGGTTTCCGTTATGGTCATCGATATATAAATAAGTAGAGGTTCTCTCGTTGGGTAATTCTTTAACGTACTGGATATTCATCCCGTGTTGTTGAGCATCCTGTTTAAATTTATTACCATTGATGTCATTTCCATGAACCGAAATAAAGTAGTTGGGAACGTTTAATTGAGTAAGGCCTAGTGAAATGTTTCGACCTGCACCACCTAGAGTAAAAGCAATAGTACCAGGATTAGGGTGGTTAGGTGAGAGCTGAGCAGAGGCGATACCTGAGATATCCATATTGATGCCACCGATAATTGTGACAAACTCGGATTCTTTGATGATATACCCTCGACCTTCGATGTATCCTTTTTTAGTTAAATTGAATATATGTGCAGCCACACCAGATCTAGAAATACCTAATTCCTCAGCGATTTCATTCTGTGAAATCAACGGATTAGCTAGTATTAAAGAAAGTATTTCACGTTCTCTTTCAGTCATTTCCTCACCTCTTCATTTTATAAATTAAGTATAGGTTAAAAATAGCCCAAAATCAAACGAGGGTAAGGGGTTAGTAGTCAATTGTCTGTCGGAAATATTATTAAGTTAAGGAGGCTTTATATGTGTAGTCAACCGTATGCTGTTGTTTTAGGTGGACTGAATATGGATATAGCTGGCATTTCAGGAGAGCTGTACCGTGAACATGATTCAAATATTGGTAGGATTACCCTGACTGATGGTGGCGTAGGGCAAAATATCGCTCAAAATATGGTCAAGTTAGAAGTTCCTACCTATTTGATTACAGTTTTTGGAGACGATGAGTTTGGAGAAATATTGAGGCGTAACTGTATAGCCAAAGGGATTAAGTTAGATTGTGCCGAGAAGCTTATAGGAAAGGCGAGTTCAACCTACTTATATGTAACAGATGGAAAGGGAGATATGGTATCTGGAGTAAATGATATGGCAATTATTAAATACATGACTCCAGAATTTTTTGAAAGAAGAATAGATTTTATAAATCAGTCAAAATTATGTGTGATTGATGGAAATTTAGAACAAGAATCAATAGAATGGTTAGCCGATCATGTGACGGTTCCTCTATTTGTTGATCCTGTCTCTGTCGCTAAGGCGAAACGATTTGAATCGGTATTGAATAGAGTAGATACTTTTAAGCCAAATGAGATTGAAGCAGAATTATTTACAGGGATTAAAGTAGTAGATGAGGAAACAGGAAAGAAAGCAGCTCAAAAATTAGTTGAGCTAGGTGTCACAAATGCTTTTATTTCATTAGGTGAACATGGCATTATCTGTGCTAACGAAAATGATGTAACAAGTGTTCCTATTTTAAAAAGTAAGGTTGTAAGTTGTAACGGTGCTGGGGACTGTAGTATGGCAACTATTGCATGGGCAAGATTCTTTTACGGTGAAACCTTGAGTTTAGTAGAAGTCGCTCAACTTACCCAAGCTGCAGCTAGTATTACTGTAGAGAGTATTGATGCTGTCTCAGACTACCTTGCCGTTAGAACTGTAGTTAAACGTGCGCAGGAGTTTAATGTGACGGACTAAAATAATAAAAATAAAGGAGACAGAATGACTATGATTAAACAAATTTATTCTTTAATTACTTATGAGGAAAGTGTTCAGACTATGGAAGATGGGGCAGACCATATTGGATTAGTTCCAATGCAAAATGGTGGTGTACCTGCTCATCGAGTTGCACATGATTTAGTGGATAAGATTTTTGATGAAGCCAAACGCCGTGGGATTAAAACCGTTGCGATAATGCTTAACAAAGATACAGAAGAAATGATTGAAATTGCTAAGAGGGTGAAACCGGATATTCTTCATATTGCAGGGATGGATTATACTGCTGATGCGACTTTTGCTAAGGCATTAAAAGAAGCTTGTCCAGGAATTGAGCTGATGCAAGCAGTCTTAGTAGATGGGCCTGAAGCTATCGAAAGAGCTAAAAATTATGCTGAATTTTCTGATTATTTACTGACAGATTCAGGTTTAGCTGAAGATACAGGTATTGGTGCAAGCGGAGAAACACATGATTGGGCGATTGATGCTGAGATAGTTAGAAGTGTTGATATTCCAGTGATTATTGCAGGTGGTTTAGGTGCTGATAATGTAGAGGAATGTATTCGTCAAATTAAACCTTATGGCGTCGATTCGTTGAGTAAAACAAGTTTGAAATATGAAGGTGGGCATATGGAAAAAATCAGTGAACAAGTGAAATTATTCTGTGAAAGAGCTGATAAGGCGGCTAAGGAATTAGGTTTGTAATTCTTGAAACTCATTAAATTTGATTCGATTACACCTAAGAAATTAGTTATCTCACTCATTGGAATTTTTTTAGTTTGTATTGGTGTAGCATTCAATAACAATACACTGTTTGGCAATGATCCAGTAGGGATTGTCTATGATGGACTTAGGGTTTACCTAAGTCTTGGACATTCTCAATTAGGGGTAGTGTCTAACTATATGAATATCGGTTTAATTATTATTTTATTTAGTTTCGGTAGAAGGTATCTAAATGTGGGAACTTTGCTGTATTTGATTCCGTATGGCTTTTTTATCTCCATCGGGAGTCATCTTTATCCGTTGATTTTTAATAATGCTAGTATAATCCAGCGTTATTTAGGAGGATTTAGTGGAATAAGTCTGTATTACATTGGTATTAGCTTATTTGTCGCCAGCGATATAGGTGTTGATCCGTTTAATGGCATCATGTTAACGATTAGAGACCGAGCACGTTGGAGTATTAGAAAATCAAAAATTGTAATGGATATCATTTTAATTATTATAGGTTTAAGTTTAGGCGGGAAGTTTGGTGTTATTACAGTATTAACAGCACTTACAACAGGTCCGACTATTCAGTTTTTAAGTCAGTACTTTGGCTTTTATCTTTATGGACAAGCAAAAGACTAGGGGGCGTTATATTTGGAATTTAAATTAGAACAAAAAGTAAAAGTAGTAGTCACAGATAATTTATCAAAAACCATAATTGAAGTATTGAAAGAAGCTTCTTATAAGAAACCTTTTATTGTTATGGATTCATTCTTAAATAACACAACGATTGTCAGTCAGTTAAAAGAAAATCTATCGAACGAAGGAATAGATTTTTTAATTTACGACAAAATAGTATCAGATCCACCAACGACTTTAGTAGATGAAGGAGCTGCTATTTGTGTGAGTCATCATTGTGATTCGATTATTGCGATAGGTGGAGGAAGTTCGATTGACGTCGCTCGTGGTATTAATATTTTAAAATATAATGGACGGAAAATTAAAGATTATGTGGGTTTTGAAGGAGAAATAAAAACATGTCATGGATTAATAGCTGTCCCGACTACATCAGGAACAGGTAGCGAGTTATCAAATGCTCTGATAGTAACAGATTCTGAAACAAATGAGAAACTAGCAGTGTTATCAGATAATGCTATGAGTGATTATGCGGTCCTCAATCCAGAATTATTAATGTCACTTCCTAAAAATATGACGATTGCAACAGGACTAGATACATTTTCCCATGCAGCAGAAGGGTATACTTCTAATTTAGCCAGTCCAGTAACAGATGCTATTTGCGAAAAAATTATGTATTTAGTGGTTAAGTATCTACCTTTGGCTGTGGAAGATGGATATAATCGCGAAGCTAGAGAACGTATGATGGTTGCTGCAGCTCTAGGCGGTTGGATGTTGACTAATTGTGGAACCCATATTGGTCATTCTACAGCTCATATTTTAGGTTCAGCGTATAAAATTCCCCATGGTATGGCATGTGCGTATGCATTACCTGGAGCATTAGACTTTGTTTTGCCTGTTCTACCTAAAAAAATAAAAGAAATTGGTTTTATTTTAGGAGCAACTTTTCCAGAAGATGCTACAGTAGAAGAAATTTCTTTAATCACAACCGCGGCTTATTGTGAATTTAGAGATGATATTCTCGGTATGGCACCATTCTCTGAGTTGGGAATTAATCAATCAGAATTATTGAAACATGCAAATAGTATAGTAGAAGAGCGTTTTGCGGGGAATACGCCACGAAAAGTTGAGTTGGAGGATGCAGTAGAATTGTTGAAAAAACTATAAAAGGTGTGATAAAGAATGAGTATTATTAAAGGAATAGTCGCTTTATTATTTATATTTGCATTGGGTTTTTTAGTCAGTTCTGATAGAAAGAATATCAGATATAAACAAATGGCTCGAATGGTTATTTTACAATTGGTTATTTCATTTGTTTGTTTACACACGATGGGTGGGATAAAGGCACTATCAAGTGTTTCAGGATTTTTCAGTTGGTTAATGAATCAAGCCGCAGGGGGAACGGATTTTGTATTTGGTGGTTTTGAATTCACTCCAGGTGGATCAGTATTTTTTCTTAATGTTTTAATGCCAGTGGTTTTCATTTCTGCATTAGTTGGTATCTTAAATTATATTAAGGTCTTACCATTTGTTATAAAATGGGTAGGCAGAGGGATAAGTAAAATAACAGGTATGGGGGAATTAGAAAGTTATTTTTCAATTTCGACAGCTGTCTTAGGCCAGCCAGAAGTTTTTCTAACAATTAAGGAACAAATACCAAAACTAAGTACTAAGCAATTGTATACAATATGCGCATCAGGTTTGTCAGCAGTCAGTGCAGCGATGTTAGCTGGTTATATGGAGATGGTGGAAGGTAAGTTTGTTGTAGTGGCAGTATTTTTAAATATTTTCTCTGCACTTATTATTTCATGTGTCGTTAATCCATATGATCCTAAGGATGAAGAGGTTGTTGAGGCAACAATTAGTGAAATCAAAGAGAAAGAACCTTTTTTTCAAATGTTAGGGACGTATATTCTAGACGGCTTTCATTTAGCGATAACGGTAGCTGCAATGCTAATAGGTTTTGTTGCACTAGTTACATTTTTAAATAATTCATTTGATTTCCTATTTCATATCACATTTACTGAAATTTTAGGATGGGTCTTCTCCCCAATCGCCTTTATTATAGGAGACCCTCACGAGGATATGGTTAAAGTTGGTGGTATTATGGCTACAAAATTAATCACGAACGAGTTTGTTGCTATGGGGAATTTGGGTGAGATTGTACACTCTTTAACACCTAAAGGCGCAGCTATTATTTCAACTTATCTAGTAAGTTTTGCAAACTTTGGAACAGTAGGGATAATCTCAGGCTCAATTTCAGCTATTGATAAAACACAAGGTATGAAAGTAGCTAAATTTTCTATGAAATTATTATTAGGTGCAACAATGGCATCATTACTAACAGCGTCGATAGTAGGGATTTTCTTCTAATAGTTTGGACATAAATTAAAAACAAGCTCTGAGAAATCAGGGCTTATTTTTTGTTATTTTAAAATAAATTTCAAGTTACTGATGTATGTAAGAAGTGTTAGTTTTAAGGAGGAAAAGTAGAATAGATAGTTTTGAATTAAGCAATAGATGCTGTTATATAAGTATTGCCATGATTTTATTAGCTATAAGTAGTGCTATAATGAAGCTATAAACGGGCCATAGTTAGGTAGCTAGAATGGAGATGTTTTGTAATGAAAAATAGTCGGTTTAAATTTCTTGTTCTTCTAATAATTGCAATAGGTAGTGTGGTAACAGTTCAATTATATTCTCAAAAATCAAGTGTAAATCATAATAGGGTCACAGATGTTAATTTATCAAAAGTGAGTAACTTAAACACAGATGAAGTGAGATCACTATATGATTATGCTATAAAAAAAGATATCATTGATCCGAAAAAATATCTCTTTTCACATTTTGTTAAGGATGAAAAAAATAGGTTTAGAAACATGTATGAACAATTCAAAAAAGATGTTGATACAAAAGATAACCCAGTATCTTATAGAGATTGGTTAGAAATGAATAATTTTGGAGTGATGCCTGATACTAAAGAATCAATTTATGATTTTTAAGATAAAAACATTTAATAAATTTATGAGAGAGAATCATGTTTACACTTGGTTCTCTTTTTTATTCATTACTTATAATTCTTAAAATTTAATGCCTTATTACTGTTTACCTCAACTCAAAATGATATGATTAAGACAGTTAAAAATACTTAATCACACAAATGGAGGATTTTAAGATGAAGATGGTTATTTTAGATGGCTATGGTTTAAATCCAGGAGATTTAAGTTGGAAAGGTTTGGAAGAATACGGAGAGTTAACGGTGTTTGACCGAACAGATATAACGGATAATACATTGATTATTGAGCGTATAGGGAAATCAGAGATGGTTTTTACAAATAAAGTTCCAATAACAGATGAGATTATGGAGGCTTGTCCAAGTCTTAAGTATGTTGGTGTATTTGCGACAGGATATAACGTTATTGATATCGAAGCGGCTAAAGCAAGAGGAATTGTTGTATCAAATATTCCGAGTTACGGGACAGATGCGGTAGCTCAGTTTACATGGGCGTTATTACTAGAGATTGCAAGCCAAGTTGGACGACACAATCAATCGGTAGCGAGTGGCGACTGGGAAAATAGTATTGATTTTACCTATTGGAAAACACCTTTGTTAGAATTAGCAGGGAAAACAATCGGGCTAATAGGCTATGGTAAAATCGCTCAAGCGGTTGCTGAGATTGCCAGAGCCTTTAAGATGAGTGTTATTTATTATAACCACCGTCCTAAAGAGTCAGGGAGTACATTTATTAAGCAAGTCACGTTAGAGGAACTATACGAAAAATCAGATGTGATCAGTTTGCATGTCCCTCAATTTTCTGAAACAATGGAAATGATAAATGAAGAGGCGATTAATCAAATGAAATCAGATGTTATTTTAATTAATACATCAAGAGGTGGTTTGATTGATGAACAGGCGGTAGCGGATGGTTTAAATAACGGTAAACTTCGAGCATACGGTGCGGACGTTGTTTCTCATGAACCTATTCTTTCAGAGAATCCTTTATTAAAAGCTAAAAACTGTTATTTAACGCCTCATATTGCATGGGCACCAGTTGAAGCAAGAGAACGATTATTATCAATCGCAGTAGAAAATGTGAAACAGTTTCTAAACGGTACGCCTCAGAATAATGTGGCAAATTAAAACGAACAAAGGTGGTTTATAGTGATGAATATTGTGGTGTATTGCGGGGCTAACTCAGGAAATAATAAAGAATATACATTAGCAGCTGAAAAACTAGGAGCATGGATTGCTAAAAATAATAACAGTTTAGTATACGGTGGAGGAGCAGTTGGATTGATGCAAACGATTGCCGATTCTGTATTACATAACAAAGGTGAGGTAACGGGAGTGATGCCTGAATTCTTAGCAGCTAGGGAGATTG
This sequence comes from Vagococcus fessus, assembly GCF_003987565.1. Taxonomy (GTDB): domain Bacteria; phylum Bacillota; class Bacilli; order Lactobacillales; family Vagococcaceae; genus Vagococcus_D; species Vagococcus_D fessus. The sequence continues at coordinate 548,939 of NZ_NGJY01000001.1, read as the reverse complement.
CGCATAAAGAATTGACGAAATTGATTGTAGTAGAAACGATGTCAGAACGAAAGCAAAAGATGATCGAATTAGGAGATGCTTTTATAGCCTTGCCAGGAGGACCAGGTACACTCGAAGAAATAACAGAGGTTGTCTCTTGGGCACGCTTGGGAAAAAATAACAGTCCGTGTATTTTCTATAATTACAATGGGTTTTATAATTCGATTATGAATCTCTACGATACGATGGTTCAAGAAGGATTTCTTACCCAACAAGACCGTGATAAGGTTCTATTTTCAGATTCACTTGAAGAAATTCGTTCGTTTATAAACGATTACACACCGCCTGAAATTCGTCAGTATTAAAAGCATAAGTATAAATGTATCAGACTCTCAGTTTACAGCTGAGAGCTTTTTTATTTATAATTATTTTTTACCTAATAGTGATGATATGTGTTGAAAATATAATAACGAAAACCGTTTTTTTCATAGTAAAATAAATTGTCTATTAAATAGTCGAAATAGTTGACACTGTGCTATCATTAGTGGTTTGATTAAGAAGAAGAGTCATGTGTCTAAAGACTATTACATATCACGCAAAAGGATGATGGCTAAATGAAAAGAATACTTGTAGTCTTAACCAATCAAGCAACGTACGGTCATAAAAATGAAGCAACAGGTTTATGGTTAGGTGAAGCTACTGAGTTTGTAGAAGAAGTGACAAAGAAAGGCTATAAAGTAGATTATGTGAGCCCTAGAGGTGGTTATGTGCCGATAGATCCACGTAGTATGAGCTATGCTAAGGATGGAGATTTTATTATCTACCAAAGAGAAGACTTTCAGGAAAGAGCGCTAAGTCGTTCACTAAAACCGAGTCAGGTGAATGCTAAAGATTATGGTGCGATTTACTACACAGGTGGACATGGTGTGATGTGGGATTTTCCGCATAATCAAAAACTCCAAGAGTTAACTCGTGATATCTATGAACAAGGTGGTTATGTGACCTCAGTTTGTCACGGTATAGCGGGGCTTTTACATGTTAAAACCAGTGAAAGAAAGTATCTTATACAAGGTAAAAAAATCACAGGATTTACAACGACTGAAGAAAGGTTAAGTGGTAAAAAATCAGTTGTTCCTTTTTTAAATCAAAAAATAGCAAAGAAGCACCATGCTATCTTTGTGAAAAAGCGTTTGTTTAAAAGTCATGTGGTGAAGGATGATAGGCTTATAACAGGTCAAAATCCACAGTCAGCACGTGCTGTTGCTTTAAAATTACTCAAGTATTTGTAGCCCTATTCTTATGAGTTGACTGTAATACAGATAGAGGTATAATAGAATTAATTAAATAACTAAATTGCTACCGAGCAAGAGAGTACCGAATTTCCGTAGGTCTAAGTGGAAATTTGGTGCTCTCTTTTTTTAGTTGAAAGGAGGGAAGTAAAATGGCATGGCTACATCTTTTAATAGCAGGTGGTCTAGAAGTTCTATGGGCGACGACGATGAAAATGAGTGAAGGGTTTAGTAAGTTAAATTATTCATTACTGACACTAGTTGGGATGATTGCAAGTTTTTATTTTTTATCAAAAGCAATTAAAATCTTACCCATGAGTCTAGCTTATCCAGTATGGACAGGTATCGGAGCTTTTGGTTCGATTTTGGTTGGTGTGCTAGTGTTTAAAGACACGTTGTCTATCAAAACAATGTTTTTCGTTGGCTTATTATTGATTGGTATTATTGGAATAAAGGTAACAAGTCAAAATTAATGACAGAGAAAGTCTCTATTAAGTTAGAGGCTTTTTTTGTTCGGTTAAATGAGATTGAAATGAGAGTTGTTTGAATTATATTAATTATTAAGTGTGTTTTTCTAATAAAGTAGGTTTATTAATAAAATTTAACATCGGAATACCCTATATATAAAGCTTTCTATATAACTTTTCTGTTAAATTAAAAAACAATTAGAAAAAGATATTGATTTCTCATTTATTTAACTGTATCATACTCGTTAACGGAACTTGAAAAAAGGTTGTCGGGTTTAAAGGAGGAAATACTATGAAAATGAAAAAGTTTATGTCAATTGGTTTAGTCTCGGTTGCAGTGCTGACTTTAGCAGCATGTGGCAAAGGAGAAGAGTCTTCAAAAGGGAAAGCGAAAGATAAAGGAAAGACCGAACAAGTCTTAAATTTATCAAGTCTAACGGAAATTCCATCTGCGGACATTTCTTTAAATACCGATGCTGAAGGTAGCAAAATGATAAATACAATTTATGAAGGAATCTATCGTGTAGATAAAGACGGCGTACCACAACCAGCAGGTGCGAAAGAATTAGCTAAAGTAAGTGACGACGGTAAAGTTTATACGATTAAATTACGTGAAGATGCGAAATGGTCCGATGGTGAGCCAGTAAAAGCTGCTGATTATGTGTATTCATGGCAACGAACAGTTGATCCAAAGACAGCTTCACAATATGCGTATATGTTTGAAGGAATTACCAATGCCAAAGAAATTAGCAAAGGGAAAAAGCCTGTTTCTGAATTAGGGATTAAAGCTAAGGGAGATTACGAGTTAGAAATCACACTGGATCAACCTATTGCCTATTTTGATCGTTTACTAGCCTTTCCTAATTTCTTCCCTCAACGTCAAGATATTGTTGAGAAATATGGTAAAGGATATGCAACAGCCAGTGAAAAATCAGTTTATAATGGACCATTCGTCTCTGTAGAGTTTGATGGCCCGGGTTCAGATACTGAGTGGGCTTATGAAAAAAATCCAGAATATTGGGACAAAGATACTGTAAAATTAAATCGTATTAATGTCACTGTTATTAAAGAAGCAAGTACAGCGGTTGGGTTATATAAAAATGGTCAGTTAGACCAAGTGACATTATCAAGTGAGTTGGCTCAACAATTAGGAAATGACCCAGATTATCAAATAGATGAAACAGCTAATACAGCTTATATCGAAATGAACCAAGCGAAAGAAGGCTCGCCATTTAAAAATGAGAACTTCAGAAAAGCGTTATATTACGGTATCGATCGTCAATCATATGTTGACAATTTATTAGCAAAAGGAAATGTTGTCTCAAGTGGGATTGTACCAAAAGGTATGGTGAAAAATCCTAAAACAGGAAAAGACTTCACTGAAGATGCTAATACTATGGTTAAATTCGATAAAGAAAAAGCTCAAGAGTACTTAGCTAAAGCTAAAAAAGAATTGGGCAAAGAGGAGATTAGTTTTGATTTATTAGCTGGAGATAGTGACGGAGCTAAGAAGAACTCTGAGTTTATCCAATCTCAAATTCAAACAAATTTACCTGGTGTAAAAGTAACGGTTAGTCCAGTAACATTTGCAGTTCGTCTAGAGCGTACAAATAAAGGTGATTTTGATGCTGTTATGGGCGGATGGAATGCCGATTATGCGGATGCAAGTAACTTCTTAGAGTTATTTAAATCAGATAATGCTTATAACCGTGGTAAATATAACAATCCTAAATACGATAAAGCAGTTGAAGAAGCAACTAAAAATGGAACTAATCCAGAAAAACGTTGGGAAAATCAATTGGAAGCAGAACGTATTCTAATGTCAGATTTTGGTGTTCTACCACTTAACCAAAACGTAACATCAGTATTAAGAAGTCCTAAAATTAAAAACTTAGTAACAAATAGTGCAGGAGCTAAAATTGATTACAAATGGATATCAATGGAAGACTAATAAACAGGAAACAAAAACCAAGTTCCTAAGTTAACTTGGTTTTTTGTTTCTCTTAGGTTTAAACGAAGAAAGGCGTGGGGTAGAGAGTGACTAATTTTATGAAGTATTTAGCCAAGCGTGTGGGCTTGATGATTGTAACATTGTGGTTAATTATAACAGCGACGTTCTTTTTAATGAATTTCTTGCCAGGTTCGCCATATGCTAACCAGGAGAAATTAAGCCCCGAACAAATTGAGTTATTAGATAAGCAGTCGGGATTAGATAAACCTTTAGCAGAGCGTTATGTGATTTATCTGAAGAATGTCAGCAAAGGTGATTTTGGCGTTTCTTTCCAATTCCAAAATCAACCTGTTTCAAAATTAATAGGCAAACGAATTGGACCCTCTGTTCAATTAGGAGTACAAGCTATTATTGTAGGAACGTTATTAGGCATTGGGCTAGGTGTCCTATCTGCCATGAAACAAAATACTTGGATTGATTCAGTTTCGACAGTTATTGCTATTTTAGGACGGTCAATTCCTAACTTTGTTTTTGCTGTTATTTTACAATATATTTTTGCTTTAAAATTAAATTGGTTTCCTATCGCTAAATGGGATCAAGGAATGTGGTCAACCATCTTACCAACATTGGCCTTAGCCATGTCGCCATTAGCTGATTCAGCCCGGTTTATACGAACAGAAATGGTCGAGGTATTAAGTAGTGACTATATTGAATTAGCTGAAGCCAAAGGGTTAAGTCGAGTGAAGGTCTCTTTCAAGCATGGGTTAAGAAATAGTTTGATTCCATTAGTAACCTTATTAGGTCCTATGACAGTGGGCTTACTAACGGGTTCGCTTGTTATTGAAAATATTTTCGCAGTGCCAGGTATTGGGGAGCAATTTGTAAAATCAATCATGATGAAAGATTTCCCAACGATTATGGCCATTACGATTATGTATTCAACGTTGCTAGTCGTTGTGATGTTAATTGTAGATATACTATACGGTTTAATTGACCCAAGAATTAGAGTGTCAGGAGGTAAAAAATAATGACTGTAAAAGTTGAGAATGAGTTAACTAACATCAAACCAGAATTTTTACCTTTAAACCGTGAAGGTATTAGTTCTGATGAAATAGAAGAGAAACCGTCCCTTAGTTTTATGCAAGATTCTTGGAGACGGTTAAAGAAAAACAAAGGTGCTGTTATTTCACTTGTTGTATTGATTTTGATTTCAATTGTATCTGTAGGGTCTATCTGGTTATCGCCACATGATCCATCAGAACAACATGTTGAATATATGAACTTACCCCCTCGTATTCCAGGTCTTCCAATTAATGGACTAAACGGTAAAGTCGAAACTAACGGAACAATTATTGATAAATATGCTGCGGTTCCAGAAGGGGTTAATTATATTTTAGGAACTGATGGATTAGGACGCGATGTGTTATCTCGTTTACTGATGGGAACACGTATGTCGTTATTAATCGCCTTAGTTGCGGCATTATTAGATATTACGATAGGTGTGATATATGGGCTGGTTTCAGGGATGAAAGGTGGCCGAGTGGATACCTTTATGCAACGTTTTATTGAGGTGTTAGCAGGTATTCCTAACTTAGTGGTGATGATTCTGATGTTAACGATTTTTGAACCAGGCATGATGTCGATTATCCTTGCGATGGTTATTACAGGATGGATTACCATGGCACGTATTGTCAGAGGTCAAACTTTAAAAGTTAAGAATGAAGAATATATTCTAGCCGCTAAAACATTGGGAGAACGACCGCTGAAGATTGCGACAAGACATATCTTGCCTAATATCAGTAGTGTTATTATTATCCAATTAATGTTTAGTATTCCGTCAGCTATCTTTTTCGAAGCCTTTCTTGGTTTCTTAGGAATAGGCTTACGACCACCAGTTGCGTCACTGGGAACTTTGCTGAATGAGGGCTATAAAACCTTCCAATATGTGCCACATTTACTTTGGATACCAGCCGTGACGTTATCGGTCATTATGATTAGTTTTAATTTACTAGCGGATGGGTTAAGAGATGCTTTTGACCCTAAAATGAAAGATTAGTGGGTGATGAGATGGAAAAATTATTAGAAGTTACCGATTTAAATATAGAATTTGCGACGTATGCAGGAGATGTCCACGCCATTCGTGGTGTTGATTTCTTTTTGAAAAAAGGCGAGACCCTTGCCATAGTTGGGGAATCAGGTTCTGGGAAATCAGTAACCTCGCGTAGTATTATGGGCTTACTAGCCAACAATGCCACAATTACATCAGGAGATATTGTATTTAAGGGTGAAAGCTTGGTGACAAAGAGTAAAAAAGAGATGCAGAAGATACGTGGTAAAGAGATTGGTATGATATTTCAAGACCCTATGACCTCTCTAAATCCAACGATGACGATAGGCAAACAAGTAGCGGAACCATTACGTATTCACTATGGTGCTTCTAAAAAAGAAGCCATGGAACGTGCTTTACAATTATTAGAATTAGTAGGTATCCCAAATGCAAAAGAACGTCTGTCAAATTACCCTCACCAATTTTCAGGAGGTCAAAGACAGCGGATTGTTATTGCGATTGCTTTAATTTGTAATCCGTCTATCTTAATTGCAGATGAACCAACAACCGCACTTGATGTAACTGTTCAGGCTCAAATTATTGAATTGATGAAAGAGATACAAGTGAAAATAGAGACATCGATTATTTTTATCACTCACGATTTAGGTGTAGTAGCCAATGTCGCTGACCGTGTAGCAGTAATGTATGCGGGACGTATTGTAGAAACAGGTTTGGTATCAGAAGTTTTTTATAATCCGCAGCATCCTTATACGTGGGGATTGTTGAGTTCGATGCCAAGTCTAGAACAAAAAGAAACAGCATTATATGCCATTCCAGGCACACCGCCTGATTTATTACACCCACCAACTGGCGATGCTTTCTATCCTAGAAATGACTATGCACTAGAGATAGACCGTCAAAAAGTGCCACCGATGTTTGAAGTGTCACCCACTCATTTTGCAGCAACATGGTTATTGTCACCAGACGCACCTAAAGTTGAGCCCCCTCAACAAATTAGAGAGCGTTGGGACTATTACCGTAAAAATTATCAGAGGAGCGAATAAGTATGACAAAGAAAGCATTATTAGAAGTGAAGCATTTAAAACAATATTTTAATGTCGGCTCTGAAGATGAAGTGAGAGCGGTAGATGATATTTCCATTGAGATTATGGAAGGTGAAACATTTGGTCTAGTTGGTGAGTCAGGCTGTGGTAAATCAACGACAGGGCGAACAATCATCAGACTATATGAACCAACTGCAGGTGAAATCGTGTTTGATGGTCAAGATATTAGCCGTATTAAGAAACAAAAAGACCTTCAAAAATTTAGACAAGAGATGCAGATGATATTCCAAGACCCTTATGCCTCATTAAATCCCCGTATGAAGGTCAAAGATATTATAGGACAAGGGATTGATATTCATAACTTAGCCAAAGATGATGACGATAGAACGCATCAAATCAATCAATTACTTGAAACAGTTGGGTTGAATGCCAGTCACGGCTCACGTTACCCACACGAGTTTTCAGGTGGACAACGTCAACGGATTGGGATTGCTCGAGCGTTAGCTGTTCAACCTAAATTTATTATTTGTGATGAACCGATTTCAGCTCTTGATGTGTCAATTCAAGCACAAGTGGTCAATTTATTAAAAGAGTTACAAATCAAGAAAAAGTTAACATATTTGTTTATCGCTCATGATTTATCAATGGTGAAATATATCAGTGACCGAATTGGTGTGATGCATTATGGTAAATTAGTTGAAGTAGGGTCTAGTGATGATGTTTATCAGTATGGCCTACATCCTTATACAGAAAGCTTATTATCAGCAATTCCCCAACCAGACCCTGATTTTGAAAAAGCCAGACAACGTGTCCCTTATAAAGGTCAAGACGACCAAGTCCGCGAGTTAAGAGAAATCGCACCGGGGCATTTGGTAAGATGTACAGAAGAAGAAGTGAAAATGTACCGAGAGAAGTTGGAGAGTAAGAAACAAGCGAATTAAAAAAGAGTCTATTCTTTTAAGAATAGACTCTTTTTTAATTTGTCATTCGTGGTACGCCAATATTTCGCCAGAATGAACGAGGTTTCGTCGCGTCTTTAATTGCTTGAAGAGCTTCTTTTTCTTTAGGAAAAAGTGAAATAGAATCAATAAAAATGTAAGAGAGGAGTGACTTGTGAAGATCAAGCAATTCATCTTCAGGTGATACTTGTCCTTTTTCCAGTTTATCGTGACTGGTTTTTAAGCTCATTAAAAGATACTGGCAAGATGTATCCGCATCAGGGCGTTTAATTAGCTCGTTATAGAGTTTATGGATAAGAGTTAGTGCTTGTTTGTTTTGTTCTTGTTTGTCTGCTTTCATAAGCCAAGACTCCTTTGATATAGGGATTTATGACTTTGATTATATACCTATATATCATGAAAGATAAGAGGTTAAATAAGTTTTGTTAAAAGGCTTATTTTTTGAGAAAACAAACCATTCCAACCCACTATCTAAAAGTCTTGCTCTTAATCAGACCGAGGCTTTTTATGTGTCCTGTTATTTGGTATGATAGTAAAGTTGGATAAAAGAGAATAAGGAGTACGATATATGTTATTTAGTATTAAAAAAGAAGAGTGGTTAGGAAATGTGAAAAATGATTTCTTCGCAGGTCTTGTGTCTTCTATAGCTATTTTGCCCGAAGTTATCGGGTTTGCGATTATCGCAGGAGTGAATCCTCTAACTGCTTTATTTGGGTCAAGTATCATGATGCTGGTGATTACCTTTACAGGTGGCCGGCCGGCTATGGTGACTGCAGCGGCTGGATCCATGGCTTTAGTGATGGTGGGGTTAATAAAATCTCACGGCATCGACTACATGTTAGCTGCAACGGTTCTAACCGGTATTTTTCAATTAATTTTAGGTTATGCTGGGATTCATAAGTTAATGAAGTATATATCTAGAACGGTCATGTACGGATTTGTTAATGCTTTGGCGATTATGATTTTTATGGCACAGGTTCAACAATTACCAGGTCAATCGGCCTTAACATTTGTGATGGTAGGGGTAACGATTTTACTAATGTACGTGTTACCAAGAGTGACAAAAGTATTGCCACCAGCACTTATTGCGATTGTCTTAATGGGTGTCGTATCAGTTACAATGCCTGGACAATTTCAAGTGATTGGTGACTTAGGTGATTTAAGTCAGACTAGTTTCAAATTTGCTTTACCACATGTTCCTCTAACAATAGAAACGTTAAAAATTATCATCGGACCAGCAGTCGCTCTTACGATGGTTGGTTTGATTGAATCGTTATTAACCTTGCCGATTATTGATGAGATGACTGAAACTAAGGGCGATGCTAAACGTGAAGTAAAAGCTCAAGGTATAGCGAACTTAGCTACGGCGTTCTTTGGTGGTCCAGCTGGGTGTGCCATGATTGGACAAGCTGTTATCAATGTTAAATCAGGTGGACGCACGCGCTTATCAACCTTAGTTGGTGGCACGTCGTTACTCATTCTAATTTTAGTCGGAAAAGAGTTAATGTTACAAATACCTACAGCTGTTTTAATTGGAATTATGATAACCGTAGCGATTGCGACATTTAATTGGGAGAGTTTGAATTTAATCAGAAGCTTCCAAGTCACTGAAAGTTTTATTATGATTGTAACGGTAGCGATTGTTGTTTATACGCATAATTTAGCTATCGGAATTGCGATAGGTGTCTTGTTGAGTGCGATTGTCTTTATGGCAAAACTATCAACGCTTAAATTTGATGAATCGGAAGAAACAATCCGTGTGTCAGGTCCGTTATTCTTCGCCTCAACTCACTCATTACAACGTTATTTTGATGACGAAAAAGTGAGCCTTGATGGGAAGACGATTGATTTCAGTCATATGGTAGTTTTAGACCATTCAGGAGAAGAAGTATTAAAAGAATGGTTAGAAAGCCATGATACACCTGCTCGTGCTATGACGATTAAAGGGTTATAATAGTAGTAATCAGAAGCCTGCTCTTAGGAGTGGGCTTTTTTAGCATATTCTTTGACGCGATGACGTGATTTCGGTATGATAGTAAAAATACCTAGGAGGGATAGTATGGGATTAAATGAATTTATATTAGGATTAAACAGTTTGGAGACCATTACACGTGCACCAGGATTTTTCAAATTTACCGAGCATACGGTAGCCGCCCATTCTTACCGAGTGGCGTCTATCGCACAAGTCTTAGGGGATATTGAAGAAGTAAACGGTGTGACGATTAATTGGAAATCATTATACGAAAAAGCATTGAATCATGATTATACAGAACGTTTTATTGGAGATATTAAGACCCCGGTCAAATATGCCAGCAAAGAATTAAGAGGCATGTTACAGACGGTAGAAGAAAAAATGACCGACCAGTTTATTGAAGAGGAAATTCCAAGTGAGTTTCAAGATATTTATAGAAGACGCTTATTTGAAGGGAAAGACGATACAGTTGAAGGTGAAATTTTAGCCATTGCGGATAAAGTGGATTTGTTGTACGAATCATTTGAGGAGATTGTTAAAAATAATCCAGAGCCGGTATACAAAGAGATGTTTATCGAATCAGTCGAAACGATTAAAAAGTTTGAACACCGTCCATCTGTGGGCTATTTCTTTAAGGAAATATTCCCTGAGTTATTGTTACCTGACTTCTACGGTAAAGAAGCCTTTATGGCGAAGATTAGTGAGCGAATTTAAATTTGAAATTTAGGTTTAAATAGTAACGAAACATCAATGCAAGTGCTATACTAGTGGGGAATGAAAACGTTTAAAGGAGAGCTGGGACATGACAGAAAAACTAGTAGTTTTAAATGATTTATCAGTAGAAAAGAAGACTGAGTTAATTGACCGTTTTAAGACCGTTGAGTTTAGTTTTACCAATCCTAAAGATGTGACAGATGACGAATTAGCACGTGCGACGATTATTTGGGGCAATTTACATCCCAAAAGATTACATAATAAATTAGATAAATTAAAATGGATACAGCTCTGCAGTGCAGGCTATGATGCCTACAATAAACCTGATTTATTACCAGAACAGACTACGTTAACAAATGCCAAAGGGGCATACGGCTTAACTGTGGCAGAGCATACACTTGCTACGACCATGATGGCAATGAGAAAACTTCATTTATACCATAAAAATCAACTGACTCATGATTGGAAAAATGAAGGGAAAATCAAATCAATCTATGGCTCAAAAGTCGGCATCATTGGACTTGGAGATATTGGCCGTAATATTGCTGAAAAGTTCTCAGGATTAGGTAGTGAGATTATCGGCTTTTATAAATCAGATAAAGTAAGTTTCCCATTTGTAAAAGAAGTTAGAACCGTTGATAATATGGCTGAAAAAGTCAGTGACTTAGATGTCTTAATACTTTGCGTTCCAGCAATGGCGAGCAATTACCATTTAGTAGATAGTGAGTTACTTGCGAAAATGAAATCAGATGCCATCCTTGTAAATGTGGGGCGTGGTAGTCTGGTTGATTTAGAGGCATTATGTACCCATATGAAGCAAGAAGATGAGTTTACAGCGGTGTTAGATGTAACTGAACCAGAGCCATTACCAGAAAATCATGACGCATGGGATTTGAAAAATATGATTATCACCCCTCATGTTGCTGGTGGTTTTGATTTAGAAGAAACCTTAACTAAATACATAGAAATAGCGGAAAATAATCTTGAGAAGTTCTTGAAAGAGGACCCGTTATCTAATGTTGTGAAAAAAGGATTCTAACAAAAAAGAGAGCCAAAGGGCTCTCTTTTTTAGTGGTGATGCAACCGACGCATCATGTGACGTGCGGTAGGTTGAGCGATTAAAAGTTCAATAAACAATACAATCGTAAAGTTACGAGGCCATGCTGTAATGAAACGATTTAATAGTCCAGTTTGAATGGCAAAACCGTGACCGACAACATCACCAATTACTGTCATAATTACGGACATACCGATGACGGTAAAAAATACATTAAATAAGACCTGAGCATTAAAACTATCATTGGCATGACTAAATTTAGTTAGAAGAGGCATCACCGCTTTTCTAATGACAAAATTTTCTAGCAACATAGCTATAACAAAAAATAGAGGAAAAGCTTTGAGTACTGTTGTGACATAGTGACTATCTACAGCTCTGAATTCTAAGTAGATATTAAAACTAGACATCAAAAAGGCGGTTATCCCGCAAATGATACTGCCATAAAGAAGACCTTCCTTTGGATTGTGTGGTAAACGTAAATCGTGTGACATAAAAAAACTCCTATCTTTCTTAATATCAGTAAACAAAAAAGACGCAGAAACCATCTTGGCAGATGGTTCCTACGTCTTACGAGTAATGTTCACTGTAAAAATAGTGTAGCAGATTAAAAAAATTCTCGTAAGTAAAAAATAAAAGTTTACTAGTAAGGGGATATTATTTGAAACATATAGTTAGAATGCACTAGTGTATCATGATACACTAAAGGTAATGAGGAGGGAATTTATGAAACGAGTAACGACCGATTTAGAGGCTTATTTCCCGAGAGACTATATCAAGTTTGATAAGTGCTGTATTGATAATGCTGCGGATATTAAAGAGATGCAGAAGTCTGAGTTAACGAAGCGTAAGTTGGCTAAGTTTGAGGAGCTAGTTGTAGATGAGGGGTTATCTGATTTTTGGAAAGAGAATCGATTTAAAGAAATTGATACACTAGAATATACAGAAACAGTCTTGCTAGATAGTTTTATTCCCTTATACGAGTTAGTTTTACTTGCTTATTATAGGAAGAAACTAGATAAATTGCTTGAAATAGACTGGAAGATAGAAGAATACACTTTAAAGAGTAAAAAAGGAGTAGCTTGAAAAAAACAAGCTACTCCTTTTAAATTTTATTCGTAAGCTTTTTCAAATAATGAAATAATATCAGCTTTTGTTCCTTGACGTGGGTTACTGAAGGCATTTCCATCGACTAAGGCATTTGTTGCCATTAACTCGAAGTCTTCACGTTTGACACCCATTTCTTTAAGTGTTGATGGAATACCAACATCAGTTGCAAGTGTACGCATCGCATTGATAGCAAGTACTGCAGCATCGCGTTTTGATAAACCAGAAACATCTTCACCCATAAATTCGGCAATATCAGCAAATTTATCAATGTTTGAAATCATGTTGTATTCTTCAACAGTTGGTAAAAGAATCGCATTGGCAACACCATGAGCCATATCGTATTGTCCACCTAATTGGTGAGCCATAGCATGTACGTAACCAAGGTCAGCATTGTTAAAGGCCATACCAGCAAGAAGTGAAGCGTACGCCATATTTTCACGCGCTTCAACATTTTGTCCATTGGCAACAGCTTGGCGTAAGTTTGTGCTAATTAGTTTGATCGCTTGGATAGCAGCCGCATCTGTTACAGGGTTAGCATTTTTAGAGACATAAGATTCAACCGCATGAGTTAAAGCATCCATACCTGTTGCAGCTGTAAGGCCAGCTGGAATATCTAACATTAATAATGGATCATTAATAGAAACAACAGGGACATTACGCCAGCTTACGATAACGAATTTTAAATGTGTTTCTGAATTTGTTAAGACACAGTGACGTGTAATTTCACTTGCAGTACCAGCTGTTGTATTGACAGCAACAATTGGAGGAAGTGGGTTATCAAGTGTTTCAATACCAGCTAATTCAGTAAGAGGTTTGTCGTGTGTTGCTGCAATACCAATACCTTTACCACAGTCATGAGCAGAACCACCACCAACAGTGATAATAGCGTCACAATTGTTATCATTGTAAACGGCTAATCCGTCTAAACAGTTAGAGATTTTAGGATTAGGTTCAACACCGTCATAGAAAACATACTCAATATTTTTATCATTTAAATGTTTTTCAACTTGTTTCACTGGACCATTTTCCATATTACGTAAGAAACCATCTGTTACGATAAGAGCTTTTTTAACGCCTAGAAGTTCGACACGATCTCCAATGACCTCAACAGATTTAGGACCAAAGAAGTTTACATTAGGTAAAAAGTAATCAAAATAACGCATAATAAATTCCTCTTTTCTTTTAATGGTGTAGGGAATGTATCCCTTTTCAAAACTATATCTAAAGTATAAAACTTTTTGTGAATAATTGAACGGACAAATCGTTAAATATGTCCTATAAAAAAAACGGAACAACAGTTGTGTTCTTATTTGATATTTATGTATAGAAAGTTTTCTTAGTGTATTTAAAATACAATACACTAGGTAGAGTGTTCATTAAAAACCTGATAATACACTATCGATACACAACGAAATAGTAAAGAGTGTATTATCTATGACGAAAATTGCCGTGGTTTGGTGGAAAATGACCGACACACTAAATTTGGCACGGTAATTGCTTGTATAAAGGTGATCTTTAAAAAAAGATAAATGAAATAGGAGGGATTAGAATATGGTAGGAATTATCCTAGCCAGTCACGGTGAATTCGCTGAAGGTATCTTACAATCCGGCGCTATGATTTTCGGAGAGCAAGAGAACGTAAAAGCTATTACGTTAATGCCTAGTGAAGGACCTGAAGATGTTAAGGCTAAAATGCAAGAAGCTATCGCAACATTTGACGATCAAGAAGAAGTTTTATTCTTAGTTGATTTATGGGGCGGTACACCTTTTAACCAAGCAAATACATTGTTTGAGGACCACAAAGACAAATGGGCTATCGTAGCTGGTATGAATTTACCAATGGTTATCGAAGCGTATGCGTCACGTTTTTCAATGAACTCAGCTCAAGAAATTGCAGCTCACGTTCTTGAAACAGCAAAAGAAGGGGTTAGAGTTCGTCCAGAAGCTCTAGAACCTGAAGAAGCAGCACCAGCAGTAGCTGAAAAAGAAGAAATTCAAGGCGCTATTGCACCAGGAACTGTTTTAGGAAATGGTGAAATTGAGTTTGTTCTAGCTCGTATTGACTCTCGTCTATTACATGGACAAGTTGCAACAGCTTGGACTAAAACAACACAACCAAACCGTATTATCGTAGTATCTGATGCAGTAGCAAAAGATGACTTACGTAAGAAATTAATCGAACAAGCTGCTCCTCCAGGGGTTAAAGCTAACGTTATCCCAATCAGTAAAATGATTGAAATTTCAAAAGATCCTCGTTTTGGTAATACAAAAGCGTTACTATTATTTGAAACACCTCAAGACGTTTTACGCGCATTAGAAGGTGGCGTAGATATTAAAGAAGTTAATATCGGTTCAATGGCTCACTCAGTGGGTAAAGTAGTAGTAAGTAAAGTATTATCTATGGGACAAGATGATGTGGATACATTTGCGAAAATCAAAGAAAAAGGCGTTAAATTTGATGTCCGTAAAGTACCAAATGATTCTAAAGCCAACATGGATGAGATTTTGAAAAAAGCACAAACAGAAATTAACAATGCAAAATAAAAATTAAATAATATAGGAGGCTTATCATGTCAGCACTATCAATGATTTTAGTTATACTTATTGCGTTCCTAGCTGGTATGGAAGGGATTTTAGATGAATTCCAATTCCATCAACCATTAGTGGCGTGTACATTAATCGGTTTAGTAACAGGTAACCTAGAAGCTGGTATCATCTTAGGTGGTACATTACAAATGATCGCTTTAGGTTGGGCAAATATCGGAGCAGCAGTAGCACCAGATGCTGCTTTAGCATCAGTTGCATCAGCAATTATTTTAGTATTAGGTGGTCAAGGTGTTAAAGGTGTTGATACAGCGATTGCGGTTGCCGTACCTTTAGCAGTAGCAGGTTTATTCTTAACAATGATCGTTCGTACATTAGCTGTGCCAATCGTTCACATGATGGATGCAGCAGCTGAAAAAGGTAACATCAGACGTTTAGAAATGTTACACATGGCCGCAGTAGCAATGCAAGGTTTACGTATTGCAATTCCTGCAGCAGCATTATTATTCATCCCAGCTTCAACTGTTCAAGGATTCTTAGAGTCAATGCCAGCATGGTTAAATGAAGGTATGGCTATCGGTGGTGGAATGGTCGTTGCCGTAGGTTACGCACTTGTAATCAACATGATGGCAACAAAAGAAGTATGGCCTTTCTTCATTTTAGGTTTCGTTGTAGCAGCAATGTCAGAATTAACATTAATCGCTTTAGGTGGTATCGGTGTGGCACTTGCTCTTATCTACTTAAACTTATCTAAAATGGGTGGTTCATCTAACGGAGGAAGCAACAGTAACTCAGGCGACCCACTAGGCGACATCTTAAATGACTATTAATCCTGAAGGAGGAGAACAGAAAATGGCAGAAAAAATTGAATTAACTAAAAAAGACCGTCTAGCCGTAGCTTGGCGCTCAACATTTATTCAAGGTTCATGGAACTACGAACGTATGCAAAATGGTGGTTGGGCATTCTCAATGATCCCAGCAATCAAGAAATTATATAAAACTGACGAAGAACGCTCTCAAGCAATGAAACGTCATTTAGAATTCTTTAATACACATCCATATATCGCATCACCAATCTTAGGAGTAACTTTAGCACTTGAAGAAGAACGTGCAAATGGCGCTCCAGTTGATGATGTTGC
This sequence comes from Vagococcus fessus, assembly GCF_003987565.1. Lineage (GTDB taxonomy): Bacteria > Bacillota > Bacilli > Lactobacillales > Vagococcaceae > Vagococcus_D > Vagococcus_D fessus. Next base: position 532,650 of record NZ_NGJY01000001.1, on the reverse strand, counting down.
GATTCAAGGGGTTAAGGTTGGTATGATGGGACCTTTAGCTGGTATCGGTGATCCAGTATTCTGGTTTACATTACGTCCGATCTTAGGAGCTTTAGGAGCTTCTCTTGCAATGACTGGTAACATTATGGGACCAATCATTTTCTTCGTAGCTTGGAACTTAATTCGTATGGCATTCATGTGGTACACACAAGAATTTGGTTATAAAGCCGGTTCTAAAATTACGGATGATTTATCAGGTGGTTTATTACAAGATGTCACTAAAGGAGCGTCAATCCTCGGGATGTTCGTTCTGGCAGCATTGGTACAACGTTGGGTATCTATTAAATTCTTACCAGTTGTATCTGAGGTTAAACTAGATGATGGCGCATTTATCGAATGGAATAAATTACCAGCAGGTGGCGAAGGTATGCAACAAGCTTTCGAAAAAGTAAACTCTGGTATGGCATTATCACAAACTAAAGTAACAACATTACAAGATAACTTAGATCAATTAATTCCTGGCTTAATGCCGTTATTATTAACTTTCTTCTGTATGTGGTTACTTAAGAAAAAAGTTAGTCCTATTGTTATCATCCTTGGCTTATTCGTAGTTGGGATCGTTGGACACTTAATCGGTTTATTATAGAAACAAATTAAAAGCTCGGAACTTCCGAGCTTTTTTTAATAGCCTAATGTCTTGAAACAACGTATAATAATAGTAAGAAGAGAGACAGAAATGGAGCTTAAAAGATGGTACAATCAATTAATACAAAAGTAGATTTGGTCATTGATGCCACATCATTCACTGGTTTAACCGATTACGGTAAAATCATGGTAGGAGATAAAGGTTTTGAGTTTTACAATGACCGTGATAAACGTAAATTCATCCAAATTCCGTGGGAAGAAGTAGATTTAGTTCTAGCTTCTGTGATGTTCAAAGGAAAATGGATTCCACGCTACGCTATTCAAACTAAGAAAAATGGCACGTATACTTTTTCATCTAAGCAGCCTAAGAAGGTCCTTAGAGCTGTAAGAGAGTATGTTGAACCAGACCGTATGGTTCATTCTCTTAGCTTTATGGATGTGGTGAAACGTGGATTCAAATCGATAGGTAAAAAGAAAAAATAGATGTATTAAAGACTGTAAAATTCTTGATAGGAAGAATTTTACAGTCTTTTTCTATAAAAATAATGGAACTAACAAAAAATAACTAAGGAAATGTTCGTTATTTAAATGGTAAATAATATGAATAATGAAACATTATTATAGTTTAAGTCTGTTATGAGCGTTAAAACTGTACCAAGATTGTATATATAAAACCTCGAAGTGCTTAAAATAAGATTATGACTTATTATTTATTTAATTTATTATTAATTGTACCTTAAGAAGGTATAGACGACTGCATAGTCTAGCAAACGGATTCATTATATCAAATAAGCTATGAGTCAACTTATTATAAGATAGGAGGAATAGACAATGAGTCAACTTTTTTTCAATAATGCTCAGATGGAAAAGTATGAAGTTTTACATTATATCTTAAGTTTGCACCACAATGAACAGGTCAGTCAGCAGTTCCAAAAAAAATTATCTGTTGACAGACATAGAATTAGAACCATTAATAAAGATTTGATTGATTGTGGTGTAGCATTAAAAATAAAATCTAATCTACGTTATTGTTATTCAGAAAAAATTGATCAAGAGGATATGTTTGAGTATTACAATAAAAAGACATTGGCCAAGTATTATCATTATTTACTCAATCAGTCTAACTTATTTCATCTTATTTTTTACTTAGTCACTCATAAACGAACAACAATTGAAACAGCAGCGTGTGATTTGAGTATATCAAATAGTTATATTTATAAATTAGTTGCCTATTTTAATCAAGAAAGTGGTCCGAAATATGGTGTCACAATAGAAATCGAAAAAAGATATTTGGCATTTTCAGGGGATGAGGATAAGCTAATCGTAGCTTTATTTGCATTTTACGCGATTTCGCCAGAATGTGATTGTCATACTTATACAACCCTTAAGGCTAATAGTGATCACTTTTTAGAGTTATTAAGACCACCATTAATTAGAATTTTAGAGAAGACAGAAGCTTTTACAGATGCTGAACTTTTATTTGAATTGTATAAAAGTTTATACCTAACGTTACCAACCGCCCATTCGATTGAATTGATAGGTTATGATTTAGTTCAAGAAGGCGGTCCGTTGATTAAAATTGTTTCAAAATTAATTAAGTATTATAGTACTCAATATGGTCAAATCGACCTTAAAGAACTGAGTTACTACGTTCCGGAATTAATAAAACTAATGGTCTTATTGAAAGTTGAACCAACTCCGCATTACTGTATAGAAATTGATGACGTAACGATGACAGATAATGATTATCAAGAAATTACAAGTGTAGAGAGGATTTTATTAGAAGAAAAATTCTATTTAGAAAGAAAAAAAATAAAGGGACTTATTTGCTTTATGAAGCGATTTTTAAATCATAGTAGAAGTTTAGTTAAGGTTAAACTCTATGTTAAGTTAGTTGGCTCTAATCTTTTGACTGATTTATATAAAAAATCAATCACCCAATTATTTAACTTTGATACAGTTTGTATAGTTGAAGATATTAGCATGGCTGATATTATTTTAACTAATGATATGAAACAAGTTAAAAATTACGATAAAACAAAGTATGTTTATGTCATTCAAGAAGTAACAGAAGAATTCGAGAAAAAAGATTATCTACATTTTATTATAAAAATAGTTAAAAAGCTGAGCTCCGAGTGAGTAATATAGAGAGTTTAAAATAAAGTGTTCTTAAATCGAACATTAAAAAATGTATTTTTATACACTTTTAAGACGAAAAACAAATAAATAGTATATGTTTTTTTATGAAACTAGGTATAATAAGAACCTTAACCAGGTTTAAATGAAGAGTGTATTTAGTGATTAACCGTATAAGAGGCAATTTTACTGACTTTGAATAAAAATAAAAGATAAATCTTCACTCGTTTTAGAATACTATTTTTAACAGAAACAGAAAAACAGTAGATAGAGTGCGTTGTTATAATTTCTCTAACTATATACTATTAACTAATAAATGGTGAAGAGATTGATAAAATCATATCGTTTATAGGGGAGTATAAAGAAATAGAAATTAACTTAGTAAGTGGGTCGATTTTGTTAGTAGTTAATTTTAAGTATTTTATTCCTGTTAATTTAGGGAGGCGAGTAGATGAGTGGTATTTTTTTAAATAACTCACAGAGAGAAAAGTATAGTATGTTAGAGTTTATTTTAACCGAAAATGATTTTGAGAAAAAAAAAATCATAAATAAAGACACGTGTAGACATAGGGTGGCCGCAATAAATGCTGATTTAGTATCATGTGGAATTGATATGACGATTTCTAATAATTTAACGTATCATTACACCTCAGATGATTTTTATAACGAGTTAACGCAGTATTACAATAGATTAGTTTTATATAGTTATCATAATTATCTACTTAACCAATCCTCAATTTTCCACTTAGTCGTTTATTTAATCGTAAATAACAATGAGGCTAATTTAGATAATGCGGTTTATGATTTAAATGTTTCAACCAGTTACATTTACAAGTTGATTTCTCAGTTTAATGAAATCAGTGAAGCTAAACTTGATATTTCAATTTCAATAAAGAAGAAAAAAATCTCATTCACTGGGCCAACTAATAAATTGATTAGTTTAGTATTTGAATTTGTCAAAGCTTACCCATTAAAGTCTGAAATTACGATGGCTTATTTTAATAACAGCTCGCCAAATGACATTGAATTAGAAGATGTGAGGCCCTACCTCCTAAGAATATTTAACATGGACGACATGTCGAGTAATACGGATTTACTTTTCAAAATGTATAATTCAATGCATGATGAAAAAGAATCAATAAATGATAATTTGGAAGTAGGTTATGATTTGATGAAAATGGGAGGCCCAATAGTGGAACTCCTATATATATTGATTGATTATTATAGTAAGGATTATGAGCAAATTAAATCTAAAGAATTGCTTCTATATATAGTAGACTGGGTCAAATTGGTTACCTTAGTTAAAATTACTCCCATCGACTTATTCTTTTCAGGTATTGATCGCGCAACGTTGGAAAGATATTCTGATAAGATATCTCAAGAGTCTGAAGGGTTATTAGAGCATGTGTCTTTAAAGGATATCCAGTTTACGAAAGAGCAATTTGAAGCGTTGCTCCTTTTTTCAAGACCATTTTTAGAAAAGAGTAAACCAACTAAAAAATTAAAAATCTATGTAAGAATTGTGGATTCGTTAGTGTTAACAGAGTTATATAGAGATTCTATTAAAGAAATATTTAATCCGGAGACGATTGAGTTAGTGACGACTAGTCATGAAGCTTCTATTATAGTGACAGACAATACAAAAAGTATCACACTTCGTAAGAATGGAAAAACAGTTTACCTCATTAGAGATGTGATCACAGAATTTGAAACAAAAAAATACAGACAGTTTATTGTTAATTTTATTGACACCATAGAACAAGATGCTGTCGAGAGAAATCAAAAATGTGTAGAAAAACTGTCTGTTCATGCGAAAGATTTTTCTATGTAGCGTTTATAGTTATACAATTAAAAACAGAATGTGAAATTTTATTATACGAAAAGTCAGTACAATTAGGAATAGTGGTTAAATAATAGAGAATTCGTGGTAGTAATTCACTAAGACGATAAGATTGAAAGGTTGTAAACCGTTGATTTAACAATGGTTTCAAGCTTTCTTTTTTTATTATCCAAAAACAAAAAATGTTGTACAAAGTGGAGATGACTGTTTATTGAGATTTTCATATACTTTTACTATCGGAAAAAAGAGTTTAATTAAAAAGGAAGGAGATTAGATTAATGAAAAAATACTCTAAGCTAACATCATTGCTGACCATTGCAGTTTTAAACAGTAACGTATTAATTGCACCGGTATTTGCGGTTAGTGAGTCTTCAGAAACGAGTACGAGTCAAGAGAAAATGTCGTTTCAGCAACCTAAAATAGAGTTTAATGATGATGGGACACCATTTTTAGTTGATGGGATACAACCTGATAAGTCTATTAAAGAGGATGCCGCACTTGATACTCGAAAAAGTGAAGAAGACATCAACAGAGAAAAAGCAACCAATCAAAAAACTGTTGACGATCGTTTGAAAGAACTTTCTAAGCAGAGAGAAGAAGCTGGTTATGTATCACTTCAGAAAGTGAATGATCAAGACACCCCAGAACAAACTGAAAAAGAAACTCGAAAACCGATAGCAAGAGGGGAAGAAACGGTCACAACTTTCAAGGAATTGAAAGAAGTTGTTGGAAAAGAAGGAACTACTGTTATAAATATAACAAAAAATATTAAGGTTCCGCATAATGCCCTTCTTACAATAGATACGGGCACAGATGTCTTATTCAATTTCTCTGATGAAGGTAAATTAACGGCAACAAGTGCGTACAATGTATTTAAGCTAGGTAATGTTAAAAGAGTTAGTTTTAATAATTTGAATTATAGTCATACTAACGCGTCTAAGTTTCTTATAACCAGTGATGATGCAACGAATCAAGAGGTTAGCTTTGAAGGAACCTTACAATCCAATGCTGCACTGGTATCTTTTCCAGAAGAACAAGGCAAAGTAACATTTAAGGATGGCTTGGTAATATCAAAATTATCGGGAGCAATCAAAACTTATTTTATTGCAAATGAAATGGAAGTTGGAAGTACTGATTTTTCTGGCGTGACACTGACGAAAACAATGTTTCAAGGGTCTAAAGTGTCGTTCAAAAAAGGTTCTGTTTTTAACAACCAAGACGGGTTATTGTTTGATGTAAAAGAAGATATTGTCTTTGATAATGAGGACATTATACTTCAAAATCCTAAGGGACAAGTTATCAAAACAGAGGGATCTATCTTATTTAATGGTGGAACTTTGTCAGCTGATGCTGAAGCAACGGCCAAGGCGATTGGATTTCAGGCTGGAAAAGACATCACTTTAACAGATACAGAAGTGACAGTGTCATATGGCGAAGGTCATCTATTTATAAGTGATCAGACACTTGTGACAAATTCGAGTATGACAGTGGCGAAAGCGGGTGTTTTATTCGAGGGTCGTTCTGTTTTGTTAGATAATTCTCAAGTGAACGGGTCATTAAGTAAGTTATACCTACAAACTAGTAAGGAAAGAGCTGAATTTAAGTTAGTTAATAAAAGTGTTCTTGATATTACTGGATTGGGAACTAATTTACAGATTATGGATATAAAAAAAGCCCCAATTGATTTTAATATTGTGGGATTAGGTACGACATTTAATTTGACTGGTGGCAATAAATTGTATCTTGAACCGAATACAAAAACGCCTTTAGTTAGTGGACTTATCGCTATTGAAGGTGAAAGCTCTACTTTCAATATAACTGAAGGAGCCGTCATGGATATACATGCTACGACCAATGATGCTATTACGATGAAGTCATTGGGTGGGAAGTTTAATGTTGATGGCCCAGGTAGTGAATTAAATCTGTCAGCTGACACCGATTCAGAATCTTCTGGATCAACAGAAACCAACCGTCTTCAACCAGCGGTATTGCGTTTTAGTTGGATGGGGGAAACAGAGTTTAATATATCTAATAAAGCAAAAATTAGTGTTAAAAAAATCGGTGGCCAATCATCAGCTATCCGTATGTATGGTTCGAAAAATAAAATCAATATTTCTGGTGGGGCAGATTTTGAGGCTATTTCAACGGGTCATGGACCTGCTGTTCATTATCCTAAAGGGGATACTAATGAATTTAACCTTAAAGACCCAGACTCTTCTGTGTATATCGAGGCCACTGGTTCTCAAGGTTTAGCATTTGGCTCATTAGCTCTTAATGGCGATAAAGGAACAGGTAAAGTAGTTGCTGGTAATGATACTTACTTTATTGTTCGTGGTAATACTAAACTGACTGGTGTCGGAGCTAACGGGTTAGGTGGTGCCGTTTCAGGTGCGATGCAAGCTTATGATTTTACTTTTGAGATGGGTAAAATGCGATACTATGATTTCAAAAATACCGGTGGTGGTCCTGCCATCTTTACATCAGGGACTAAGAGTAGCCTGAAAAGTGAAGGTAATGATTTTTCTGTATGGAAACGTAATTTAAAAGGGGAAGAATTAGATGTTAACCCAAGTAGAATTTATCAAACATTAACGTTCACTGCTGAAAATCAATATTTTAAAAACATTACAGTGCCAGAAGATGCATCTGAAAAGAATAAAAAGTTTGTTGAAGATGTAAAAGCGGATGCCAAAGAGATGAATCCATCTGTAAAAGTAATTGGGTTACAGGCCTATAGTCGAATTACGGCCAATAATCAACTTGCACAATTAACAGACGTTCGTGTACCAACAGATGCGGATGCTTATATTTATGCGAAAGCTACGATCCCTCAAGCAAAAGGGGAAGAACCTCGTCCTGCTTATGAAGGAGAGGTAACAGCTGTTGCTGCTCTTGTAGATGAAGACGGTAATGTCTACAACACAGAAGAAGCCACAACTTTACCTGGTAATACAGATATCTATGGTAAGCCTGAATCTGGTATTATGCGTTTCAAACTCCCTAAAGAATTAGAGGGTAAACAAAAATTCTTAAAAGTTGGTCAGAGTGTTAAAGCAGTTTCTGGTTATCAAGGTGATGGAGTCGACACTGAGAAGCGTCCTATTAAAGTTATCACTGATAAAAACCCAACTGTTTTAGATGCCACACCAGCTGAAAAAATTGATATACCTGAAAAAAATGAAATCGCCGCTGAAGGTGGTGTCATTAAAGGGCAAGTTAGTGAACCATCACTTGTAAAATACTATTTTAAACCGTCTGGTAGTGAAGAATTCCAATCATCTGAAGTTGTTTCAACAGATGGGGATGGACAATTTGAACTGCCTCTAGATGTCGCACATAAGTTACAAGAAAATGATGTTATTTATGTGACAACAATGGATAAAAGTGGTGTTTTAGAGATAGAGGACAGACCTAAAACAAATACAGAAAACGGAAATGAGAATCCGATTTCTGATGACAATGTATCGTTCCATGATGCTACATTCACAAAAGCTGTTGAAATTAAGTTAGTTGGTGGAGAGTTAACACTCGTTTCTGTTCCAGAAACGTTAGATTTTGGTACGAATAAAGTGTCTACTAAAGCTCTTAACTTAAAACCAACACCAAGTGATAAGTTAGTAGTCGGTGATAATCGCGGTTCGCGTAAAGATTCATGGCGTCTGAAATTAAATGTTGAAGATGCTATTAAGGTTAAAACTTCAAGAAGTGAGTCTGATTTAACGCCAGGATTAACGTATACGGATCGTCAGAATCAAAAACAAGATGTAACAGAAACTGGAATTGTAGTTGAGGAAACAACATTAGAAAAAGACGGTGAGCTAGATTTATCTAGTGAATGGGCGTCAACTAATCAAGGCTTCAATTTAGCAGTACCAGTTGAGAAACAACGTTTAGGTGATTACAGTGGTGCGTTAATGTGGACATTGGAAAAAAATGTAGAAAATCGAGAGGTGGACTAAAATGATAAAAAAACTATTTACCACTTTCGTATTACTTCTTTCTTTTTCATCTGTTTTATCAGCAACATATGCTGAAGATAAGTCGACCACAAGCAATGCTGTAACGTCATTTTATGGCGAATACGTAGAAAAACCTAAGGATACTAAGCCACCAGGAAAACCAACACCACCACCTACGCATAATAATAGTGGTAACGGCAATACTGGAAGACCTAGTACGAATGGTGGAACGCCTAATCATGATTATTCAGGTGGCTCAGGAACTATAACACATACTAATCCCAAGCCATCAGGAGATAAGGTTATCCCGCATACAGGTAACACGTCACAAGAACTCGTTCAACTATCAGGAATTAGCTTATTGTTAACACTGGTGTTGACACTAACATATATTAAACAAAAAGGGGAATAATAATGAAAAACACAATGAAAATGATGGTAACAGTTGCAACTTTAACAAGTATTGCTGGTGGAATGACAGCACTTGCAGCAGGGGAAAAAGATTCAGCGACTACAAAAGGTAGAGTTAACTTTACGACAGGTGGACTTGAAGGTGGAACATTACCTCCAACACATCCAGAAGAAAAACCAAGCTTCCCAATTCAACCAGGTGAACCTGGCGAACCAGGAGGACAGGGTGAAGGTGGACCATTATCATTAGATTTTGCACCAGGATTTAACTTTGATGTTCATGAAGTATCGACTAAAGATGAAGAATACAGCGCAAAATTAATTACTGATACTAACACTGATGAAGAAGTAGCAAACTTTGCTCAAGTTTCTGACAGACGTGGAACATCAACTGGTTGGGAATTATCATTAACACAAGAAGATCAATTTAAAACTGAAGATGGTTCAGAATTAAATGGTGCTGAATTACACTTAAAAAATTCAACATACTTCTCAATGATGCCTGAAATGACAGCTGCTGAAGTAACGAAAGAACAAGATTTAAAAATTACACCTGAAACAACTTCTGTTTTAATGGAAGCGAATGATGGTAAGGGAATGGGTAGCCATACTATTCGTTTTGGCTCAATGGCAGACGGTTCTGCTGCAGATGCTGTAACACTTAAAGTACCTGGAACAGCTATTCAATATGCTGACAAAGAGTATACAACAACATTAAATTGGAACATTAATGCTAAACCAGATAATAACGAAGGCGAAAACGGACAAGAAGTATAAAAAACAATCAGAAAAGAGGAAAATTAAATGAAAACAACACTTAAATTAACAACAACATTAGTATTATTTAGTACATTACTAGGTTCAACTTTAGCATTCGCTGCAGGTGAATCAGATCAAGCGACAACAAAAGGTAAAGTATCATTCAAAGCTGGTGGTACAGATCCAGAAGGAAAACCAGAAGTGAATCCTCCATCACATCCAGATGAGCCTGGTCAAATTATTGATCCTGAAGGAGAGCCCGGTGGTGAAACAGGTATTGGCGGACCTTTATCATTAGATTTTGCACCAAATTTAGATTTTGACATTCATGATATCAGCACGCAAGACAAAGAATACTTTGCTAAATTACAACGTGCGAAATTAGTTCCAGAAGGTGAAGAACAAGCACCTGAAAATGCAGAAGTTAAAGATGTTCCTAACTTTGCTCAAGTAACTGATAAACGTGGTACAGGTGAAGGTTGGTCACTTTCTGTTACTCAAAAAGGTCAATTAAAAACAGAAGATGGCAAGGTTCTAAAAGGAGCTAAAATTACATTTGCTAATCCGACAATCATGTCAGAAGTTGAAGATGAAGCACAAACTCCAGAAGTATCATACGATGGATCTGCTTTATTAGCTGATGAAGAAATAGAAGCTGCAACACCATTGATGACTGCTAGTGAGCAAAAAGGTATGGGTCAATATCAAATTAAATTCGGTACATTATTAGATGAAACAAAATCAGCTGTTGAATCAGTTAAATTATCTGTACCTGGTAAAACAGTTAAATATGCTACAGATTATTCTACAGAATTAGAGTGGAATTTAGCTTCAGGACCAAGTAATACTGAACAATAGTAAAATAACAGATCACGTTAGGGGGAAATTATGAAAGCTATTAAAATTATACAGTTAAATTTAGCTTGTCTAATACTCTTGAGTACGGGGTTGAGTCCTATTTTTGCAGAAGTAACTGAAAATAGTTTAACGAGCACTGCAAAAGTAAAATTTAAACCAAGTACACAAGTCACACCACCTGTTGATCCAGAAGGCGAAAAACCCAATACACCAATCTTCCCTTGGGACCCTACGGAACCTGAAGGAAAACCCAAACCTGGTACGAGTGGCCCTTTATCGATTGATTTTGTATCAAGCTTTGATTTTGGTGCGAATGAAATCTCTAATGATGACCAATCCTACTATGCACGTTCTCAACTTATTGTAGACAAAGAAGCTACTAAAGTGGAGGCCCGTCCTAACTATGTTCAAATAACGGATAATAGAGGGACGAATGAAGGTTGGACATTGTCAGTTAAACAACAAGGGCAACTGAAATCGGACACTAAGACTCATAATGATGAGTTGATAGGTGCATATATTAAATTAAGTGCGCCTAAAGTTCGAAGTAATTCTAATGCTAGTGCACCAACACCAGTAGAAGAAATCGTTTTAGATCCTTCATCATCAGAAAATGTAGTGTTATCTGCTTTATTAGATGAAGGTGCTGGTACGTGGACCAATGCATGGGGAGAACCTGAAATAGTTACTGAAGAAAATGAGGAGGGAACTTCTCAAGACGTTTCTATTACAAAAGATGTTGCACTTTTTGTTCCAGGAGAAACGCCAAAAGATGCAGTGGTATATAAAAGTATTTTGACTTGGATTTTGTCAGATCTACCAACTAATCAAGAAGTATAACTAAAAAATAAAACAATACAGGAGAGTCAATTATGAAAAATTCATTTAAAACAATTACAGCGATTATGTTATTCAGTACAGTATTAGGTGCGTCAACATCTTTTGCAAAAGAAGAAAAAGACCAAGCAAAATCAGAAGCAACGGTTAATTTTGTTGTCGGTGGAGAAGAAGGACAAACTGTTCCTCCAACACATCCAGAAAAACCAGGCAATCCAATTACACCTAGCTTCCCAGGAGGCGGTCATGGTGAAGGTGGACCATTATCAATCGATTTCGCTCCAAACTTTAACTTTGGAGAACAAAAAGTATCAGCCAAAGATGAACACTATTCAGCTAAATTACAAGAAGCTAAAGATGCAGATGATAAAGATATCGTAGTTCCAAACTACGTACAAGTATCAGACGTACGCGGTTCAATGGAAGGTTGGGAATTAACACTTACTCAAAAAGATAATTTTATTAGTGATAAAGATCATGAATTAACTGGGGCAAAAATTACACTTTCTAATGGGGCAGTTGAATCAGATATGCCTGAAAATACATTAGCAACAAACCAAGTAACTGGAGCAGTTGAATTAACACCAAACGTACCTACTAAATTAATGGTAGCTGGTGAAGAACACGGTATGGGAACTCAAACATTACGTTTTGGTACTCTAGGTGATGATTCAACAGAAGAAACACAAAAAGAACAAGCTAAATCAGTTGATTTATTTGTTCCACATACAGCTTTACAATATGCTGATGAAAGCTATAAAACAACTTTAGAATGGAACTTAGTGTCAGCTCCAGGAAATACTGAAACACCAGGTAACCCAGAAGAAACACCAGAAGCTTAATTAATAATTCAACATGACATCTATAAATTAAACACTAATCGGAGGAAATTAAAATGAAAAATACAATCAAATTAATGACAACAATTTTATTAGCGGGTTCAGCAATGGCTCCAGTAGTATTGGCAGCAGATACAGAGGGCGGAACACTAACATCAACAGGTAAAGTAACATTTAAACCAAATACTGGTGAAGGATCAGTTACACCACCAGCAAAACCTGAAGAGCCAGGACAACCAGTTTTCCCTTGGGATCCTAATAAGCCAGGTACACCAAATCCAGGAGGACAAGGACCATTATCAATCGATTTCGCTTCAAGTTTTGACTTTGGTGAGCAAGAAATCGTTTCAAAAGATATGGATTACAAAGCAAAAGCACAATTAGCTTCTGATACAGAATTACCAGAAGGTGAAGTACCAACACAAGAAGTTCCTAACTTTGTTCAAATTACAGATAACCGTGGTACTGAAGCGGGATGGAAATTGACAGTTAAACAAGATGAGCAATTTAAAGCAACTAAAAAAGCTAACAAAGATTTAACAGGAGCGGTCATTACATTAGGTAATGCTAACTTCTACACACACTCAGAATCAGCAGCAGCTGTTGGTGAGTCAAGTTTAGATTTAACGCCAGGTGAAACTGTTACAGTTATGGCTGCTACAGTAAATACTGGTGCAGGAACACAGTTTGTACAATGGGGAACTGAAGAAGGAAAAGACGCTGCAACAAGTGTTAATCTATTTGTTCCAGGTTCTACAACAAAATATACTGATGTTTACAACACAACATTAACATGGGAATTATCAGATTCAATCGAAAATACAGAAGTATAATCCGGAATCACTAGTAATTTAATTACTATGGGTATCCTTAAAAAATTCAATCACTTTGGTTTTATTAAGAAGTGATTGGATTTTTTATTCTAGTTCAGGAGGAAATGATGAAAACTATTATAAAAATTTTAACAACGTGTTTATTGGGGATCACTTTATTTACTGCAATTAACACAGAGAAAGTACAGGCTTCTGTTTTTAATTTTGCTGTTATCCCACAAATACCGGATAATCAACTAGATGGGAGTAAATCTTATTTTGACCTATTATTGAAAAAAGGTGAAAAAGAAACTTTAAAAGTAGATTTGACGAATAGTACCGACAAAGAAATCACAATATTAACAACTCTAAATAGTGCAACAACAAATATAAATGGTGTTGTTGAGTACGGTATAAATAAGATTAAACCTGATGACAGTTTAATTTATAATTTAAAAGATTACGCTAAAATTCCAAAAGAAATTAAGATTCCAAAAAAAGGTAAACAAACATTAAGTATAGAACTAACGTCACCCTCTGAAAATTTTGACGGGGTGTTAGCAGGTGGTATTACATTTAAGGAAAAAACAAAAGAGAAGAAAGAAGACGCTGAAGCTAAGGGACTTTCAATAAAAAATGAATTTTCTTATATGGTAGCACTTCTAGTTAGACAACATAAAGAAGCAGTGGCTCCTCATGTTAATTTATTAGATGCTTTTCCATCGCAAGTTAATGCCAGAAATGTGTTAAATGCGACGCTACAAAATAATCAGGCTACTTTTATTAATCAAGTAAAGATCTCAACATCAATTGTTCAACGTGGTAAAAAAGATGTTATGTACGAAACAATGAAATCTGGCTTACAAATTGCTCCTAACTCTAGATTTGATTTTCCAACCCCTTTAGAAGGGAAAGAGTTAAAGCCAGGGAAATACACAATGAATGTTATGGTTTTTGGTGGCAAACATCAAGATGGTAAATACAAAGATGAAGAGAGTGAAACATATCGTCATCGATGGATTTTAAGTAAAGATTTTGAAATTAGTAAAGATGAAGCTAAAGAATTGAATAGTAAAGACGTTGATATTAAACCAAGTCATACGCTATGGTATGTTGGTGGTGGTAGTTTATTATTACTATTATTACTCGTACTATTGCTGTTAAAGAAAAAACGTCAAGATAAAGAAGAAACAGATTCAGATGATTCTGAGGAAGAGTAATGACCAAACAAAAAAGCAACAAAGTTAAGAAGAAAAAGTCTAGAAATTGGCTTTTGACAGTAGTCGCATTGCTCTTGTTTTATAGTGCAGTCTTTCTAATTGGAAGCCCATTTTTAAAATCCACAGTGATTAATTACCGGTCAATAAGTTATAGCTATCAGGTGAATAATACATTGCCTAAAGTTGTTCCAAAAGTTGAAGAAATTACACCCCCTACATTTGAAGAAGCAGTTAAGATTAAAGAGCCTAGTTCTGATGGAATTATAGGGGCAGTGACCTTAGAAAATGTAGGAATTGATCTTCCTATATTTGTAGGAGTCACTAATCAAAATTTACTTTTTGGAACAGCGACGCTTTATCCAGAACGAGATCCTTTAATTGATAATATTGTTATTTTAGGACACCATTTGGGTTATCAAGGTCAGTTGTTTAGTCCTTTGCTGACTGTAGAAGAAGGAAATGAGATAGAATTATTATATCTAGGAGATCGTTATAAGTATAAAGTAACGTCTGCTGCTATTGTGAAGGAAACGAATCTTAGCGTGTTGGAAAATACAACGGATGATAAAGGGATTTTGACCTTAATAACATGTGATAAGCCAACGGAAACAGACCAACGTTTTGTTGTGAAAGCGAAACTGATGTCTAGTACGAATAAAGATGTGTCTAATTTAAAAGATACGACCATCAAGCAAGAAAGTTCAAGTCAACTTAGTCAAAATATAATAAAGAAAAAAGAAATAGATTGGCATCTTTATTTACCACTCGTTATTATCTTTGGTTTATTAATAGTAGTTACACCTATTCTAATACGTTTAAGTAAATAAAAAAGACTTTTTTGGTCTTTTTTATTTGCTTTTTTTGCCTAGACAATAGGGGTGAAAAAACTTAATTTATTGTAAATTAGGTTTATCAGAAATAAGTAAAAATGAGAGCGAAGTAATGCTTACGGATTATCAAGTTATTGCTTTTAAACTTAATGCAGCTAAAGATATAAAAAAAACTAAACACCAGTAAAAGGCAAACGATTTGAAAGTGTGATTCCAATTAAATACTAACTAAAGAAGGCAGATTCCAGTAAAAAGGGACTGTCTTTTTTAGTTTCCTCCCTATTTTAATGATTTTTTAAAGGGATTGAAATAAATAGTGAATGTTAGTTTGGTTTGTAGGGTATTAGAGTGAACGGAAGAGATATATTTTATAAAATGAAGTCAGAAAAACAGTTCAAATTAGAAATTTGTAATTAAATTGCTATAAAAAATAATAAGAATCTTAAATTAAAGTGATTATAAACAAAGAGTTGTGATGAAAAAAACATAGCTATAAATAACAGCCAAAACAGTCAAAAACCTTCAAAGATAAAGGTTTTTGACTGTAACAATGGTAGGTAAAACGGTTTATTTATTACGAACATGCGTAAACATTCACGGCTTACTCCAAAAAAATGGCAGAAGCTGATGAAAAAATAGGAGTGAAAACTATTGTTTATTACAGTAATATTTTCATATGAGCTTGAAAAAATATCAGAAAAGTAAATATTATGTCAGTTTATATACTGACTATTTTGGGGATAGTATTACATTTCTGAGCTATAACTATTGAACATAGGAGGAGAATAATGAAATATTTTGCTAGAATTATTATGGTTTTAAGTATTTTGCTAGGTAACATTAGTTCGTTAGGTACGGTTTTTGCAGAGGGAGCTAGCACGTATCAAGAATTGAATAAAAAAGTCGTCGTAGATTATAATTATTATGATATTCACACGATGCCAGCGCAACCTACTAATACCGTAGATGTAACGGATCATTTAGGATTATCAGTTAATTTTAAAGAATTAGATGGGGTGACTATTAAAGGCGGCGATACTCTAAGTTTAACGCTACCTTCGGTTATTAGCGATGAGGGGATGGCAAAGTTAACAGCAATGGAAAATAACTTACCTGTTAAAGATGAAAATGGTTTAGTTATTGGTCATATTAACGCTTCGGATACATCAATTGTTCTAACTTTTAATGATAATGTAAATGACTTGAAAGACATTCGTGGGTCATTTAAATTAAAGCTTTCGGCAGTGAATACTATGGGGGAGATGACTGAAAGTAACGCAACGCAAGTAACTGGGGATTTAGGAACAGAATTACCAGCTAAGACAATCACGATTACTCGTCCTGAGTCAGGTGAAGGAACAGATGTCTTTTATTATAAGACAGGTACAGCTGACATGGATCATCATAAGCCAACATGGTACTTGGTAGTTAATCCAAATAAAGAAGCGTATAAAAAATCAATCAAAATTACAGATACAGTCGGAGAAGGTCATAGCCTGATTCCAGATTCATTTGAAATTACAGCTAATGGTGCGGATAACAGTTATAATCATTATACAGCTAGTGAACTTGAAGCAAATGGAATAGGTAAAGTTACTGTAAATGGAAATAGTTTTGAAGTTGTGATTAATGATCCTTATATAGATAACACAGGGATTAATGTGACGTATAAAACATATGTCGCAAAATCTGAACCTAAAAACTTGAGTAATGAATCAACTGCTTATTTTGAATCAGATGGCAAAATAGAAGGGTCTGGTCCTGATGGTGAAGTAAGTAATATGCAGTTAGATAATTTAGTTGGAGAAGCTGAAGGAGAAGGTGTAAAAGACTATATTATTGAACTACTAAAAGTATCATCAGAAGATGAAACAAAAGTTTTACCAGGAGCGATGTTTACTATTTATGATTCGGATAACAATTTAGTAGACACTGTTGTTACCGATGAATTTGGTAAAACAACAACACCAAGATTACCTGAAGGAATATATACAATCATTGAGCGCAAAGCTCCAGATGGTTATGTTTTAGATGAAACACCACATAAATTATATGTATTTGAAAATGAAGATGGTAGCCATTTAACATCATTAACTATTCCTAATGATCCTGAACCTGAAAGAGTGCCAGAAGGTCGTTTAGTTGTAACTAAAGTGGACAACAAAGATAAGTCACTTTTCTTACCGGGGGCTGTTTTTAATATTTTAAATGAGCAAAATGTAGTTATTAAAGAAGGTCTAAAAACAGATGGAAAAGGACAATTTGAAGTAGATTCTCTACCATTAGGTAAGTATAAATTAGAAGAAATTGAAGCGCCAACAGGGTATGAAAAATCTACAGAAACATTTGAATTTGAAATTAAAGAGGACCAAGAAACAGAAAATACAACACATGTAATGGTTGAAAATAAAAAAATAATAGGCGGTTTGCTTGTAACAAAAGTTGATGAGGATGACCCTTCAAAAGTTTTAGAGGGCGCTGTTTTCCAATTAAAAGGAACAGACAATGACGTAAATCTAAATGATTTAACGACAGATAAAGACGGTAAATTAAAAGTAAATGAGTTACCTATGGGGAATTATGAACTAATAGAAACAGCAGCACCAAAAGGATATGAATTACTGAAGTCACCAGAAGTTTTTGAAATAAAAGAAAGTGACGTTGCAGGAAATATCATTGAGTTAGTTGTTAAAAATAAAGCTACTGAAATACCAAAACCATTGGGACAATTGGTTATTACAAAAGTAGACAAAGAGGATACGTCTAAAGTATTAGCTGGTGCTGAATTTAAACTATTGACAGTTGAAGGTGAACCTGTAAAAGATAAGTTAGTTTCAGATGAAAATGGTAAGATTGAAGTAAATGAATTAGAATTGGGTGACTATCAATTGATCGAAGTTAAGGCACCTAAAGGTTATGATGTATTAACAGAGCCAATTTCATTTACAGTTAAAGCGAATGAAGAAAATGGTAATACTGTTAACGTAAGTGTTGAGAATAGTAAGACAGATGAACCGACGGAACCAACAGATCCGACAGAGCCGACGGAACCAACAGATCCGACAGATCCGACGGAACCAACAGATCCGACAGAGCCAACGGAACCAACAGAGCCGACGGAACCAACAGATCCGACAGAGCCAACGGATCCAACGGAACCAACAGATCCGACAGAGCCAACAGAGCCGACGGAACCAACGGAACCGACAGAGCCAACGGAGCCAACAGAACCAACGGATCCAACAGAGCCAACAGAACCAACGGATCCAACGGAACCAACGGAACCAACGGAACCAACAGAACCAACGGATCCAACAGAACCAACAGAGCCAACGGAACCAACAGAGCCAACAGATCCAACAGAACCAACGGAACCGACAGAGCCAACAGAACCAACGGAACCGACAGAGCCAACAGAACCAACAGAACCAACAGAACCAACAGAACCAACAGAACCGACAGAGCCAACGGAACCGACAGAGCCAACGGAACCAACGGATCCGACAGATCCAACAGATCCAACAGAACCAACAGAGCCAACGGAACCAACAGAACCAACAGAACCAACAGAACCAACAGAGCCAACGGAACCAACAGAACCAACAGAGCCA
Organism: Vagococcus fessus; assembly: GCF_003987565.1. Lineage (GTDB taxonomy): Bacteria > Bacillota > Bacilli > Lactobacillales > Vagococcaceae > Vagococcus_D > Vagococcus_D fessus. Next base: position 513,914 of record NZ_NGJY01000001.1, on the reverse strand, counting down.
ACAGAACCAACAGAGCCAACGGAACCGACAGAGCCAACAGAACCAACGGATCCAACAGAGCCAACGGATCCAACAGAACCAACGGAACCGACAGAGCCAACAGATCCAACAGAACCAGAAGAAAAACCAGGTAAACCGGGAGAAGAAAAACCAGGTAAGCCAGGAGAAGAAAAACCAGGTAAACCGGGAGAAGAAAAACCAGGTAAGCCAGGAGAAGAAAAACCAGGTAAACCGGGAGAAGAAAAACCAGGTAAGCCGGGAGAAGAAAAACCGGGTAAACCGGGAGAAGAAAAACCAGTTAGACCTGAAAATGAAAAACCAAAAGGATCAGCCGGGGTAACACAACATACTCAAAGTACACAATCATCAAAACAACATGGGGCATCATTATTACCTCAAACAGGTGAAAAGGCACAAGGTTTCCTAACATTACTTGGTGGAAGTTTGTTAGTAGGTATAGGGGTTTTCTTAAGAAAAAAACGTTAATATAAAATAAAAGACACGCTCTTAAAGGAGTGTGTCTTTTATTTTTTGATTAGTAATACGCTTGTTCTTTTTGGTGTAAATAGCTGGTATGTAAGCTACTAGGGAATCAAAGAGAAATTCAGATTGTAAGTCTGGATAATAAAAGAAGTAGTCAGCTTGATCGTCTTTGTAGAGTTGATCTGAAATAATTAAGTCAACTCTAGTGTCGTCATGACTAAAGTTTAAAATAGAAGTATTAAATAATTTTTCTAATTCTTTTTGGACATAGTGCTCAAAAATAACACTGTTTTCAAAATCCAGTCGGATAGAAAGAGTTGTAGTTTGATTGTACCAATAAAAAAATTCAATATACTGCTCAAAAAGTCTATTATATTTTAATACTAAAGGAAGAACAGAATTATTAGTTAGATGCTTAAATGCCTCAAGTGAACGATCATCTTTTAAATCTACGACAGGAATACACTCACCTTCCTCCATTAAGTCAACTAATAAGTCACTATTACTAAACGGTTCTTTGATATCACAACCAAACACATTTAAATAGATGGTGTAGATTAGGACTGTGCCTGAAAATAAAATCTGTTGAGGTTTACTCAGTGTTGGGATTAATGATAGTAGGGCTTGGGACACTTCATTAGATTCATGGATCAATGGGAGGTCTTCTTTTAGCATTTTAGAAAGAATTTCAACATGCTCATCTTCCTGACGTAAACGTGTAAAGGTGAGATTTGTTAGAAATGAAAAAAAAGGTCTGAGATTTTTCGGCATGGGCTCGTTGAAAACGGGAAAATATCGATTGAATAGATCTAATAATTGACCAAGTTCTGAATTCATATCAATGGTTCTTTCAAGTTCATCTAAATATAAATGATAGTATTTTAATAGATTGAGTGAGCGACGAGTATTAACCGGATTAAAATCAGGCTTTACCTCTTCGTTAAGGGCGTTTTTAATATAAGATAATTCTTTAGCATTTTGTATGGGCTGTTCACTGAATAATTTACAGTTTGTGTCGTAAAGTAAAAAAGTGACAACAAATCTATTTTGTAGCGGACCATCAAATTGAACGTGATTATCAATAATTTTTATTTGAACGTGGTAAGTGTTTAAGTAGCTGTTAAGCGTTGAAAGTTGCTGAAAAAGATAACTTTTAGAAATAGAAACTTGTTCACACAAATTATCAATTTCTATTTTTTTACATATAGCAAGGCACTGCATAATTTGATAAGGGTATGACTTTTCAACGTAATACTGCAAAGTGGTTCTCAATAATGTGTTACTGTTATTTTTCTTTGGGGTGTTAATGATTTTTAAGTTATTACCTTTAATTTCTATTTGAGGTAATTCAGGGTCAAGCTTTAGGATACTATCAAGTTCTTTTATGTCACGATTAAGAGTCGATTGTGGAATAGAAAGTGTCTCTGAAAGGTCTTGTTTTGACGTATAGTGAGTAGCTCTAAGCCTTGAGAGTACTGTCAAAGTTCGTATTTCATTCTTTTTTAAAAATAATTTAAACAAAATGATAAAACCTCCAATTTATATTATGCTTGAATTTTACCATTGAAAATTAAGTAAGGCTACTTTTAGGATTGAAAGTAAAAATAATAATTATTTTTTATAAATAAGTTTTATTTTATCATGATAATTGACAGTGTCATTAAATTTGTATGTTTATTTCAATCAGATGTATTGTTTTAAGAGAATAAAATAACCTGAAATTTTTCAAGAAAAATTCAATATTTGTGAATTGTTTATCGGACTTTTTAGGTAAAATGGATAAAAAAATGATAGTAAAAAAGTGTTATTTAATAGAAATACATAAGAAAAAGGCCTAAATTATTTAAAGTTCAGGTCTTTTTTTAAAAAAACTAGACTAAGTGTTGTTCACTTTTTCCAATTTCATTTGTTATAGTAGTGAAGGGAGGGGAATAATGAATCTGACTAATTATGAAAAAGAAGTAATGGCTATTTTGAATGAGTTGATTGGGTATTTAATCAAAAATGGTTGTGGAGAGCAAGATGCAAAAGATATTGCTCAAGATACCATCGTCAAGATTTTGGAAATTGAAGATGTCCTTCCTTATAACAAAATAAGACCTTGGATTTTTAGAGTGGGCATTAATCTTTATTATAATTTGTATAATCGAAAAAAACGGTATCAGGAAATCCTCCATCAGCAGTATTATTCTCCAGAGTGGCTTGAACTGAAAGTGGATTATACAGAATTACATGAGGCATTAGAGAAGTTAGAGTTAAAAGAAGTGATTCTTTTATTATTAAAATATGAAGAAGGATTAAGCTTTGACGAGATTGGCTTTATTTTAAATAGGCCGAAAGAAAGTTTAAAAACTGAATTGTATCGCATACGAAAAAAATTACGTAGGATTATGGAAGCGAGGTAAGTATGAATGGAATTAAATGATAATGAGTTTGAAAAATTAGTTGGTAAGTCAAAGAAAAAGCGTTATTTAACAACTATGTTAATTTCACTTGTGACAGTTTTAATTGTCAGTGGCATAACGGTAGGAGGATATCAATTCTATTATAATTATTACCCATTTCAAGGAAGCGAAGCACCTGGTGTGCCGAATGGCAAGTTAGTGGTAAAAGATAATGATATAGGTGTCTTAAAGTTACTAATAGACTCATCAGGAAGCTATGGATTTAACTCTGATGCGAAAGAGGTTTCCCTTTATATAGATGCCTATGAGAAAGGTGAAAAGGTAAAACATGAGTTGGTTACTAGCGTAGGAATAGAATCTAGAGGGATGTCAGGAAGTATAGATTGGCTAATGGAACCGTCTCAGGATGATAAAAAGCTAGGAAAGTTAAAAGCAGAAATCATGACAACAGGAGGAGGGTCGACTAGGGGAGAGTTTGATTTAGGAACACTAAATTTTGATACGAGTAACGGTGTAGGATCAAGCGGTGAAATAGAGGACAGCATGAAGATAACTCCGAATAAAGAATATTTTTTAAGATGGTGGACTACAGGAGGAAATGTTTATTCAACATTAAAGGATACTCTAGCCGAGCATAAAAAGAGTGAAGCTGAACAGGTGGTAGTGTTGTATGTGGTGTTTGAGTAGTTTCTATATATAATAAATAAGACAAAAGAAACCGACCTTAGATTAAAAGGTTTGGTTTCTTTTATTTGTCTATCTATCGTCAGTTATGAGGTCTTACGTTATAATGGGTGAGAAGAAATGAATAATGATTGGTGTTATTTAATGAAAGTTATCTTGAGAGTGAAAGGGATGATGATTTGATTAGTAAAGATGTATTAAAAGAGATGTTGACATTTTTTGTGACCGTTGGACAGAAGAAGATTTTAACAAAAGTAAACCCAGAGGTCACGCAAGCAACTGATTATTATGCAGAAAAGAATAGGGTAAATACTAAAAATAACACACTAGGATTAAAAGGGGTGTGGGCAGAAAATAATTCATTCTACAAGGAAGATGGGTTTAAAGATAGCTGGTTTTCAAATGGTTTGGAATGCATTCATTTTGCGAATGGAAGTGCTCAAAATAGAAATTATGCTTGGCGAAATGCGTCTCTTCATCTGTCGTTAGATCACAACTATGCGCTGGAGTTTATGTTTAATGCAGGAGAAGCAAAGGGGGATAATCTGATAACGGGTCTAACTGTTCGTTATTTCAATCTTTATGATACGTCAGGTAAGCATACGACTAATACCAATGCTTATATATCCTCATTGGGTGAAAAAGTATTAGTTGAACTCCCGGTCACTATTACTCAAGATGAAGAAGGGAAGATAATAGCTGTTGATGTTCTGATTTCAGATGAAGCGTACGAGTCACTTAGTAATTATTTAGAAAGAACCGCAGATTATTTTGAGGCGGTAACGATAGAGGAGCGAGGGGTAGAGATGGTTAAGAGTAAAGGCTGGAATAAAATTTTGTACGGACCACCAGGAACAGGCAAGACCTACAGCATTTCCAACTATAAAAAAGAGCTGATTTCAGGGCAGTCGCTTTCACAAGAAACTGTCAATTTCAACTCACTATCTTGGCGAGATGCTATCTTATTAGCCATGAAAAAAGCAGGCTATCCGGCAATTAAACTAGGAGCATTTTCTAGATTAGAGGTATTGGAAGAGTTTGGGAATACTAAAATGAGTAAAAATGCACAACAGACTATTACAAAAACTATCATCACCAACGCTGATGAAAAATCAACGAATGTGGCGAGTCGGACAGGATTGGATTATTTTACGAAAGATGATTCGGATAATTGGGCGGTTACAGAAAATGGAAAAGTAGCAGCAGAAGAAATTGGGAGCTACGTCGCAGAGACTCCTGTAGCGGATAGCGAGTATTTTGTTAAGGTTGTGACGTTCCATCAATCGTATGGGTATGAAGATTTTATTGAGGGAATCTACGCTGAGACGGAAGACGGTAAGATAAATTATCGTGTTAAGGATGGTGTTTTTAAGGCGTTTTGTAAGAATGCGAAGGAAAATCCAGAGCAAAACTTTCTATTTGTTATTGATGAAATAAACCGTGGAAATATCAGTAAGATTTTTGGTGAGCTAATCACACTTATTGAGCCTTCAAAGCGCTTGGGGGCTGAAGAAGCATTGAGTGTGGTCTTGCCTTATTCTGGTGAAACGTTTGGTGTTCCGCAGAATGTCCACCTTTTAGGGACTATGAACACGGCAGATCGTTCGATTGCAATGATGGATACTGCATTACGTCGTCGTTTTGAGTTCATTGAAAAAATGCCAAATTCGCAATTAGTGAAAGATAAAGTGGGGAGTATCGAGGGGATTGATGTGTCACTTATACTAGAAACACTTAATGAACGTATCGAGTATCTGTATGACCGTGATCATACATTAGGGCATGCTTTTTTCCTTTCGATTAGTACGTTAGAAGAGTTACAGTCAGTCATTGAAACGAAGGTGATTCCGTTATTACAAGAGTATTTTTATGACGATTACGATAAGATAAAGGCTATTTTAAATGATACGAGAGGGATTTATATTAAAGAGAAGCCCCGTTTTAGCGGATTATTTAACAGTCAGTTTAATGATTTGGTGAGTGGGTTTGAAGAACCGACATACGTTATCGCTAATTCTATCTCGAAAGATGATTTTATAAAAGCGATGACACAACTCGTAGAGGTAGGGTATTAAGATGGTCGCTCAGAACAATCGGTTTATCTCAGTTAGAGAATTTCAACCTATTTTTGCGGCTACCGTAATAGATGGCGTAGAAGTGACGAAGCAGGATATTGAGGCACTTCGATTAGAGCTAGAGCAGCCACAGTCAGATGTGATGCCTTTTTTAAAGCCGATTCGTAACGGTGTACAGGTCATGAATTACGTGGGTGTGCTGCAGACGCAATCAGGTCTGACTATTGAGATATTACCTAAGCTTTATAATCAATCTGGAGAAGCTGGTGATAAAAAAGAGCTCCGTCAGTTGTTTTTAACCATGCTAAAAACAGTTCGACGTCTTAATGGTAAGACGTTCAACATGACTCATTTGGATGTCAGTAAAACAAATTTACTCGAGGTCTTTATTTCGATGTTTTTAAGTGAGTCAGATGCTGTTATTAAACGAGGCTTAAAATCGGATTATGTCAATGTAGAACGCAATGAGAAATTTCTTAAAGGCAAGTTACTCGTGACACAGCATATTCGTAAAAATAACATTAATCAAGCTTATTTTTACAATGCATTTGACGAGTATTTAATTGACATAATTGAAAACCAATTATTAAAGACAACGCTAGAATTTCTTTTAAAAAAAAGCAAAGATGCAAGGAATAATCGACTGATTAAAGAGCAGCTTGTCCACCTTAATTGTGTGAGTACGGTTTCTAATCCTGAACAAGCTTTTCAAAAGGTTAAGCTAGGTAGGACTTATGGTCATTACACCCAAGCTCTTGAGTGGTGTCAGTTGTTTTTAAGTGGCAAATCATTGACGTCGTTCCGAGGTTCAACTCAGGCTTTTGCTATTTTATTCCCAATGGAAAAGCTATTTGAGAGTTACGTTGCGACACTGGTGACGCAGTATTTACCAGAGGCTACTGTCTCTTCTCAAGATAAAGCCTATGCGTTATTTGATAAAACAGCTGAAACAAAAGCGAGCTATCACTTACGACCAGACCTTGTCGTTAGGTATAAAGATAAAGCTCAAGGCACGATTATTGCAGATACTAAGTGGAAGATTCTCAATGAGAAAGGCCCAAGTCAAGCGGATGCTTACCAGATGTATGCCTATCATACGCGCTACTGTCATAAGGGCGAACACGTAAAAAAAGTTGTCTTGATTTATCCCTATACTACAGCCTACCAACCTAATGAATTTAGAAGTCTGATCGGAGAATCTACCGAGTTAGGTGCTAGAATTCAAGTGAGATTCATCGATTTATTTTCAGATAACATGGCGGAACAGATTATAGAGATGTTTAACTTAAATGAAAGTTTGAATTAAAAATAAATGAGACAGTCTTCCTTTCTGGGGGAGATTGGCTCATTTTTTATTTTAAGTTAATGAGACTTTTGTTATTTATAAAATATATTTTTAATAAATAATAGAGTTTAACAACTGGATGAGATTGTTAAAAATAATATTGTGTGTTATTTAATAAAATAGTACATTTAGTACAGTACTATATCTATTAAGATAAGGGGATATTATGACGGAGAAAAATAAAGTGTTTTATTCACCTATAGGGGATTCTAGGGATAATCCATTAGATAAAAATAATCGCAAAAATACTTTAGGAATGCCAGTTGATGTGAAGTCGATGTTAGAGGAGATTTCAAAAGATTGCACTGAAAAAAGTAAAAAAAATAAAGAAGTTTTTGAGGAGTTACTGAAAAAAGAGGTGACTAAGGTACCTGTTTGGGGATTTAGTGATAAAAAATTTAATAGTGGTGACGACACTAAAATTACAAAAGGTGACATTGTTGTGTGTGGCTATTTAAACTGTTCTTTATATGTAGGTAGAGTTTATGATGTTTTAGATGAACCTGCTCTTACTTATTTTTTGTGGAATGAAAGGGAAACATGGAATTATAAAGTGTTGTTTGATCAGCTACTTAAAGTCTATATACCAGGCAACCACAAGGTCTTTACGTCGCATCCTGAGTTGAGAGAAGCTAGCAGAGACTATGAATTGGTAGAAAAAGAATTAATTAAAGAAAATGGGTTTCGTAAAATTTTTGGAATTCCTAAGAGTAAAAAAGGAAGCGATGATTATAATTTACAAGGCACTCGGCTTATTTCAAATATAACAGCAGAACAAGTGAATGAAAATTTAACAGATTTTATTTTAAAGACAAGGTATCAATGTATTGTTGGGTCATTTGTCATGGAGGAGAACGATTAATGAAGATTGTTGCTTTAATAGATAAAGAAAACAAAGTGTTTAATTTTGATAAAGAGTATACGGTGGTACATGAAAATAGTGAGACGACAATTTTAAAAAATGTTGATAAACCCCTACAAGATAAAACATTTTATGGTGTGGATAGTATAACGTGCGTGGCTGGTAAAAATGGGGTTGGTAAAACAAATTTATTAAAATCAATTGTTGATGACAAAACCACATCTTTCGGTTTAAAAATATTTAAAGATAATAGTGGTAACATATTTTTTCAAAAAGGAACCATCAAGAAAGGATGGATTACTACGGATAGATCTTTCTCCGTAAAAATGATGACTTCCAAAAATCTAGAAAAGCACGTTCCTGATAAATCTATCTATTATTTTTATTCAAACACTTTGGAAACTGGGTCGGTTGACCTTTCATCAGATAGTGATATTAAAACTGTAAAAGACATCTCAACTTCACATTTTTTAAATACAAAAGGCTATCAGCAATTTGTAAGAGAAGAAATGCTAGCTCAGGTGAAAATGTTAGCGGAAAGATATGAACAAATCCAACCAACTCTTGATATTTCTGACAAAAAATTAGTTATGGGGTTATCGCAGTTTGGAGAAGGTGTGAATGGGACAGCTAAATTTTTAACGACTGAAAAAGTGAGTATATCTAATTTTAAAGTTGATGATTTTTTTGAAAAGCAATTAAAAATTAAGGAGAAATCACCTTTAGACCTTTTTCAAAATAATAATAAAGTGAAGGGTAGTATGCCTAAAACATTAATGTCTATGTACTTCTCACTATTTTATAGCCAACTTAAAGACGATTTAAAAAAACAACTTTTAGAAGAACTGTCAAACTTTAAAAAAGAGAAAGATAATAAGGATAAAAAAGAAGTTGAACCAATAGACTTCAATAGTATTTATACAAAATACTTTCAAAACATATTTAGTAAAGAAGAATTGGAACGATTAAATGAAGCTTTGAGTTATTTTTTAGACATGTGTTGTAGAGAAAACTTCAGCTTTCCCAAAACTGTGGGAGAAGATGGCGATAAGGCAGATATTCCATTATTTTTAACGTTTATTAAGTACGACGAATCTTCTGATTGGTTTATTAGAGAGTTAGCAAGTTTATTTACTTTTAGTTGGAAAGGGCTTAGTTCAGGTGAATTTAGTTTATTGAGCCTGTTTGGTAGAATTCATAAGGCCAGCATAGAAGCTGTTGAGGAAAACATAACACTTCTGTTAGATGAGGTTGATATTGGTTTACATCCCACTTGGCAATTAAAATGGTTGGATACGTTTTTAAAGGTAATGACTGAAACGAACAAGGAAAAAAATATTCAAATTATTTTTACAACGCATTCACCATTAATGGTTAGTGATATGTTAGAGAGTAATACCATTTTAGTGGAGTCAAAAAATAAAATAAAAGAGGACAAAGAGCAAACTTTTGGGACTAATATTTATAACTTGTATAGAGATGGTTTTTTTCTAGAAGGGAATAATTTTGGAGTGCTTGGAGATTTTTCCGCTCGAAAAATTCAGAATGTTATTGATGAGCTGAATAGAATAGAGGAATATAAAAATGATAATCATATAGCGGATTTAGAAGACTGTAAAAAAGTTATAGATGTTATTGGTGATCCTATTATTAAAAATTCCCTCGAAAAAAAATATGAGAAAATTTATAATAAATTGACAAAAAATACTGATGAGCGAGAGATTGTACTGGAGAAGTGGGTCGCCTTATTTGAGAAACAAGACCCAGACTTTCAAGGGGATTTTCGTAAAAGAATAAATGCTAATATTAGAAAGGGTGACTAATACTTGGAAAAAATAAAGTATTCTCAAGAGATTGAACAAAGGCATGTCACTTATTTTGAAGAAAATATCGTTCCTAAAATCGAACAACTTTATGAAGTAGAAAATTATATATTCAAAAAAACTTATACGGTTAAGAAAATATATACAGATAAAAAGACGTATTCAGCTAAAAAGAGATACAATTTTAAAAAAAATGGGCTTAACGATCACAGACGATTCATCTATTATTGTTTGAAAAACTATAAACTACTTGCTATTGGAAATGTTAATGGTACTTATTTAAGTAATGAAAGTAATATTAAAAAAAAACATGAAAATGCTTTTAAAAAATATCGGATAGAAGAAAAAAAAACACTTAAAAAATTTTATGACTACGCTGAAGAAAACTATAAAGCGGTAATTGATAGGATAGAGGATGATACCGAGTATAAAAACTTGTTTGAGAAAGCCTTTGGCTATTCAAGTTTTACGACGGGGAGTTTATTTGAATTTATAAAACAAAGTGTTGTTAAAAAAGGAGGCAGGGTATCCGAGGATAGGATCGAAAAAATAATTGATCAATATATCAAATTATTTAGTCCGAAATTTGCTAAAGATGAATTAGAAGATTTTACTGAGAGTATGTGTGAAATAAAAGAAGAATATAAAAAAGTAAGTGGGGATTCGGCTGAGATAAAACGTCTTTTTTTGGAAAGAGAAAAAAAATGGAATTTGTATATTGATTTACTGAATTATAATGGAGAGATTTTAAAGAACGTATGGAATCCTTATGCATTGGTTTTAGAGAGTGGAGTTAAGACCTGCTTTTATTGTAATAGGCATTATATAACACCATTATTATCAAGTGATGGAAGATTTAGAGCAACCCTAGACCATTTTCTTCCTAAAAGTAAATACCCTTATTTTTCGATGACGCTATACAATTTAGTCCCATCCTGTACGGTATGTAATTCTTCTTTGAAAGGGTCAAAAGAATTTGATTTTGAAGATATTAATCCATTAGAAATCAATTTAGATAGCTGTTTTAACTTTATTTTAGAGCTAGGTATATCAAAAAATCATCAAGTGGAACTATCTATAGATAAGCATTTTTTGGGTAAAAATAAAAAAAAAGAGAAATCAATGGACAAAATGCTTAAACTTTTTAAAATCAAAGAACAGTATAATCTCCATCAAAGAGACATAGAGAAAATACTTTTGAAAAAATATGTTTATAATGAAAATTATTTAAAGGATTTAGAAAAAAAATTAAAAGATAAGATCGAGAATTTGGATAAAGTTCAGAGTTTAAATGACGAACCTCTTTCAAAATTCAAGAAAGATATTGAGAAAGGATTCTCCGATAGTGAAGAATTTAAAAAAATAGAAGAATACTTAATGAGATAGCTAGTATAGATTAGCAGGAGAAACCGCCCCTTACGCAAAAAAGGGGCGGTTTCTTTTTTTGTTTTCAAATTTATCGCAAAGAATGTACCGTATACGTTATAATAAAACATATAACGCAAGCGTGATGCGCTTAGTGTACAGGACAAGGAGTAATGCAAATGAGTAAAGAGTTAAATAATCAGTTATTTAGTGCCGCAGATAGTCTGCGTAGTAAGATGGATGCGTCAGAATATAAGAACTACCTATTAGGGATGATTTTCTACAAGTATCTATCAGATAAATTATTAGTTAAAGTGGTTGAGTTAGCCGATGAAAGTATCGAGGCGTATGATACACCAGATAAACAAACAGAGTTGTATACGGAGCTACTATCAGATAAGGACAGTAGAGATGACTTAATCGCTACAGTGGTCGATACATTAGGCTACGATATTGAGCCAGAGTATTTGTTTAATGTCTTAGCAAACCGAGCGAAGTTAAATACGTTCCAATTAAATGAATTAAACAAAGCGTTCGTCAACCTATCAAGCAAGTATGACCAGTTTAATGGGTTATTTGATGATGTCGATTTGCAGTCTAAAAAATTAGGGGCAGATGACCAACAGCGTAATGTGACAATTACAGACGTGGTGAAAAAATTAGATGAAATCAATGTCTTAGGGCATGATGGCGACGTTATAGGAGATGCTTATGAGTATTTAATCAGTGAGTTCGCCTCATCAGCAGGGAAGAAAGCTGGGGAGTTCTATACCCCTCATATGGTTTCTGACATGATGTCTCGTATTGTGGCATTAGGTCAAGAAGATAAAAAACTGTTTAGCGTCTTTGATCCAACTATGGGGTCAGGGTCATTAATGTTAAACGTTCGTAACTATTTAAATCACCCAGATTCTGTAAAATATCACGGACAAGAGTTAAATACGACAACTTATAATCTAGCGAAGATGAATCTCATCCTACATGGAGTAGACAGTGAAGACATGAACTTGCGTAATGGGGATACCTTAAACAAAGACTGGCCAACGGATGAGCCTTATACCTTTGATTCGGTCGTCATGAACCCACCTTACTCAGCAAAATGGTCATCAGACCCAACCTTCTTAGATGATTCTCGTTTCAATCGCTACGGCAAATTAGCACCGAAATCTAAAGCCGATTTTGCGTTCCTATTACATGGTTTCTATCATTTGAAAGAAACAGGGACAATGGCGATTGTTCTTCCTCATGGTGTATTATTCCGTGGGGCTGCTGAAGGGGTTATCCGTAAGAAGTTATTAGAAGATGGCAGTATTTACGCGGTTATTGGAATGCCAGCTAATTTATTCTTTGGAACAAGTATTCCGACAACAGTTATCATCATGAAGAAAAATAGAACCACTCGTGATGTGTTATTTATTGATGCCAGCAATGACTTTGAAAAGAATAAAAATCAAAATGTCCTAACAGAGGCACATATTGATAAAATTGTTAAAACCTACCAAGACAGACAAGATAGTGAGAAATACGCTCATGTAGCGAGCTTTGAAGAGCTAGAAGAAAATGACTTTAACTTAAACATTCCTAGATATGTGGATACCTTTGAAGAAGAAGAACCAGTGGATATGGTCAAAGTCGGCGAAGAAATCAAACAAGTCCGCCAAGAAAAAGCCAAACTAGAACAAAGCCTCCTAAACCAAATCAAAACCCTAACAGGGGATAAAGACTGGTTAGCAGGTGCCTTAGAGGTGTTTAACAATGACAAGTAATATACCAGAGATACGGTTTGAAGGGTATGATGGTGAGTGGGAGGAAAAAAAATTAAAAGAGCTTATAACTTTATTTGGTGGATATGCATTTAAAAGTTCAGATGCAGTAAAAAAAGGGATACGTTGGCTAAAAATAGCTAATGTAGGAATTGAAGAAATAACCTGGCATTCGAATACCTGTTTACCAGTACAATTTTGGGATAAGTATTCTTCATATCAATTGAAGCCTAATGATTATGTTATGGCACTAACAAGACCTATATTAGGTGGTAAATTAAAACTTGCTAAGGTGTGTGACGAGGCACTTTTGAATCAAAGGGTAGCGAAAATTATTTTTAAAACTAACTCTGAATATGGATTTCAGTTGTTAAGAAAAAAAGAAGTTGTAGAAAAAATTGCTAATGAGTTAGCAGGAACAGACCCACCTAATATAGGAATAAAAGATTTGGATGTTATCAAGGTTAATACTTCTGAAAATAAATCTGAACAACAAGCTATCGGTTTTTTCTTCAAAGAATTAGATGAGCGTATTACCTTACAGAAAACCTCTCTTGCCTCACTTAAAGAAACCAAACAAGGTTTCTTGCAAAAGATGTTCCCTAAAAAAGGTGAAACCGTCCCAGAAGTTAGAGTTGATGGGTTTGATGGGGAGTGGGAGGAAATAAAATTAGGAAGCGTTTTATCGTATGAACAACCAACTAAATATATTGTATCTTCAACAGAATATGATGAAATTTCAAATACTCCTGTTCTAACTGCAGGAAAATCTTTTATACTTGGTTATACAAATGAATTAGAGGGCATCAAAAAAGTTGAGAGTAAAGAACCTGTGATAATTTTTGATGATTTTACAACGTCATCACATTTGGTAGATTTTTCTTTTAAAGTTAAGAGTTCTGCTTTAAAAATATTAGAACCTTTAGATAGAAATAATAATGTCTATGTTTTATTTAACATATTAAAAAATTTAAATTATATGCCTCAAGGACATGAACGTCATTGGATTTCAAAATTTTCAGAATTTCTAGTTATGCTACCAACAATTGAAGAACAACGTGCCATCGGCTCGTTCTTTAAAGAGCTCGATGACCTTATCGCCTTAGAAGAACGCGAACTTGAATTACTTCAAGAAACTAAGAAAGCATTCTTACAAAAAATGTTTGTTTAGGAGGAACCCATGAGTAAATTAAAACATCGTGATGAGTTAGAAGTTGAAAATCATTTGATTGAAGTCCTGGGAGAAGGACACAATCAGTGGACGTATCGTCCAGATTTGAAATCAGAAGCGGACTTGTGGGCCAATCTTCGTCAAAAAATCAGTCAGAATAATGTTTCTGAAATAGGCGAGACACCATTAACAGATAAAGAGTTTGAGGTTATTCAAACTGAACTCCTAGCAAGAACACAGACCCCTTTTGATGCAGCGAAGTGGTTAAAGGGAGAAAATGGGATTGCTCGTATTACGATTGAGCGTGAAGATGCTTCATTAGGGTCGGTTTCTCTTATCTTGTATTCAAATCAAGATATTGGAGGCGGGATTTCCAGTTATGAAGTGGTCAATCAAATTTCTAAGCAAAAGACAGCTTCAGATGGGCGTGACCGTCGTTTTGATGTGACCTTATTAATCAATGGTCTGCCGATTGTTCAGATTGAGCTGAAACAAGCCCGTGCGAAAGATGGGGTTTACCAAGCTTTTAATCAAGTTAAAAAGTATGCAGAAGAAGGGATGTTTAGAAATAATATCTTTTCAACGCTGCAATTATTTGTGGTGTCTAATGAGCAAACCACTCGTTATTTTGCAAATGCACTGCCTAAAGACATGCATAAAAAATTCTTGTTTAGTTGGCGTACAACGGATAATAAAAAAGTCGATAACGTTTATGAGTTCTGTAAGCAAGTCTTAAATATTCCAGATGCTCATCGTTTAATTGCGAATTATACGATTGTCAGTGAAGACCAAGATAACAAAGTCTTGATGGTCTTACATCCGTATCAAGTTCATGCGATTGAAGCGTTATTTACAGCAGCAAGCAAGCACAAGTCAGGCTATGTTTGGCACGCGACAGGGTCAGGTAAAACGTTAACGAGTTTTGTGGCTACAAAATTACTCGCTCGTAAGCCGGGGATTGACCGTACGATTATGTTGGTCGATAGGAAAGATTTAGATAACCAAACGACAAGTGAGTTTACTAAGTTTGCCTCAGAGTTTAATACAGGGATTTCCTCTGGTGAAGCGAGAGCCAATAGTCTGATTGTGGGGACAGGTAGTGCGAAAGAATTAAGTCGCACCCTGTTGTCTGATAGCAACTCAAATGTAGTGATTGTGACGACACGTCAAAAGCTAGATGCCGCTTTAAAACATGCTAAAAAACAAGAAGAACAAAATGGCACAAACCGTTATCAAAAATTAATCGGCCAACACATTGTCTTTATAGTTGATGAGTGTCATCGAGCGTTGAGTGCGGAGAATATGACTGAAACTCGAGAGTTTTTCCCTAATTCAACATGGTTTGGTTTCACAGGTACGCCGATTTTTGAGGAAAATAAAAAACAAGCCAAGGGGCAGTTAGCACGGACGACAGGTGACCAATATGGTGAAGTCCTGCATACCTATACGATTAAGAATGCCCTAGAGGATGGCGCCGTCTTAGGGTTCCAAGTGGAGCATGAGAATACGATTGAAAAAACATCGTTAGACAATAAAATTTTTGGCAAGTTGAAAAATGAAGGAAAAACGTCACAACTCTCTCCAGAGGAACTTAATGAAATGATTGACGAAATGTCAGGTCTGGAGAAAGAGGCGTATATAGAGAAGAAGGTCTACGAGGATGATGAACACATTGATAAAGTCATTCATAAAATCTTAAAACCAGATAATGCCTATACGAAATTTGATTTTAAAAACGGTCATCCTACGAAATCCGCGATTTTAACGACAAGCTCTATCGACATGGCAAAGCGTTATTATAAAGCGATAAAAGAGATGACGGCTAAAGACAATTGGTTGGAGCGTGAGTTTCCAGATAATCCGATACGAGTTGGGCGTACGATGGATGACCCAGATTTTCCACGTATTGCGATTACCTACTCAATGGAAGAAAATTCAGAAGATGCGTCAGTCCAACAAGATGAGATGAAAGCTATCATAGCGGATTATAATGCCTATTACGATACCGCTTGGTCGATAGAAGACTTAGAGCGTTACAATGGAGACATTAATAATCGTCTGGCTCGTAAACGTGCTGAGTTTAAACAGGTCGGTAAGCAAGTGGACTTAGTGATTGTAGTGGACCGTCTGCTGACAGGATTTGATGCGCCGACAATTCAAACGTTATTTGTCGATCGTAATTTAGAGTATGCTAATTTGATTCAGGCTTTCTCTAGAACAAACAGAACCTATCCAGGCAAGACAAAGGGGCTAGTCGTTACTTTTAGAAAACCACATACCATGGAAGAAAATGTCTCGAAAGCGACCCGTTTGTATTCGGAGGTCAATGAAGAATCTGGGCTAATCTATCCAACGTATGACGAGTCTAAGAAACGTTTCAAAAAAGCCGCTCGTAAGTTTGAAGCGGTACTTGCTTCTGGTGAGGTCGATGAAAATAGTTCATTTGAAACTAAAGTGGATTATGTCAAAGCTTTCCAAGAGCTAAATAACTCCTTTGAAGCACTCGTAACCTATGACGAGTATAATGCTGATATGGAAAAATCACCTGCTCTTAACCAGCAAGTTTCTGTTATTTCTGAACAAGTGGGGCAATACGAAACAGTCAAAGGGTCTTTAATCGAAGAAATAGAAGTGACGACCGAACCAACTGATTTGTCTGAGATTGAATTTTACAGTGGCAATACTAGTCGTCTTTATGATATTGATTCGGCTTATATCGACCAATTATTGGGCTTATATGCAGCCAACAATAGTGATTCTCGTGAAGAGATTGAAAAAGCCTTGAAGAAATTAAACAAATCAGAAGCCGTTCGTCAGGTTTACCATGCTATCTTGAATGCGATGGATAATGGTGAAGTCGATGAGAATGAAGATATCTTTAGTTTAAAACGTTATTATTTTACGACCGCTAGAGATAAGATTATTTCAGAGTTTGCAACGGAATGGTGTGTTTCAGAAGAGGAATTACACTTGTCTGCTATTCAGTATGTTGTCGGGATGACTGATATTCCAAATAAAAACAAGCTAATCGAAAGTAAAGATTATCCTGCTTTTAAAGCAATCCATCCTGAGATAAAAACGTTCCAATACCCTCAAGCGATGAAACGTGCTTGGCAAGAGGTACTAGATAATCAGCTAGAACCACTGAATATGGAATTAAGATAATAAAAAAAGGAGGTCTACCCATTAGGGCAGATCTCCTTTTTATGAATACTCAATAACAGACTGTTCTATTTCTTTAATGATCGAAGGGTCAATGGTTCTCATATCATAATGATACACCTTGTTTAGTCTCGGATTAAAAATACCAACATGTGTAATCTCATCAAAAATAGGGTCGTTACTATGCTTGCCCATAATATAGTAAATAGCAAGTTGTAGCGTATTTTTAGAGGTTGGCTCAGCTTTAGATACTTTAAAATCCCATAGCGTATCTTGGGTCAGAAAATCGCCATCACCAGAATTTATAGTAGTGGTATATCCGTCATTGAAGGTGAAGCCATCTTGGGTAACAGGGCCATATTTTTTAAAAAAAGTGAGACTGCGTTGAACCAATGTTCGGATTGATGAAAGAGTTCCCTCATCAGGTATGTTATTTTTAGTAGCCGAATAGGCGTTTAATCCTGCTCTAAAGGCACTGTCGTAATGGACTAATTCGCAGGCACTTTCAATCGAATCTTGGCTATCCCAATTATCAATTTTAATATCTTCTAATAATTCTACCGCATAGTCCCACTCATCTTCTCCTAAGAGTTTAGCACCTTTAAGTGAAATACGAAACGCATAGGAAGCGGCAGTACCAAGTGCCACACGTGTCAGATAATCTACAACAAGTCCCATGGATTGTGGTGAGATGGATTCTTGTTCTAAGGTAATATGGTCTTCCAAAGTGGTGACAGTGAACGCTTTTCGTGGCAGGTAGCCACCATAAGGTTGTTTGATTTGAGTTAGTCGTTTTGTAACAGATACCATGTTAAGTCACTCCTTTAACTAGTGTTATTCTATAATTCAACAAGGAATATTTTCCTTGACTATTTGTATGCGTTGTCATTATAATGGCGACATAGAAATAAATCGCATAAAAAAATGGCACCTCACGATTACCAGTCGCGAGGACTTGCTCAGGTCAATCCAGTGAAACATCTGACCCAATCAAGCTTGCCATAGTTAATGCTAACATCAACTGAATAAAATGTAAACGGTTTTTGTCTTAAATTATAAAGGTCAAAAAGCTTTATTTAGCGACCTTTAAACGCATTTTATTCAGTTGGGCGGAGCTTTATTTAACTATGTCAAAGAGGTTGGACAGATACTTGTCCAGCCTCTTTTTTTGTGTTCTGTTAGCATTAACCGCGGTTTATTTCTTATTTTTTATTTCTCGTCACCTGTCGTGTCGTAGTCACTTGTCCGTTACTCAAACAACAAGGAAAGAGGGTTAGTATGGCTATTTTTAACCGTGTGATAGAGAAGTATTTAGTGCCTTTATTGGAATAGGGAAGTTAATACGATAAATTGATGATTTGGTTTTATCAAATTCTTAAGTTTAGTGAGGGAGGATTATGTCTAAGATAAATACGGTATTAGAAGAAAAAATGTTACCTCTAGCAGCAAAGCTTGGTCAAAATAAAGTCCTAATTGCCATTCGTGATGGGATTACGTTAGGTATGCCCCTTATTATTATTGGGTCTCTTTTCCTAATTCTAAATAGTTTTCCGGTAGCAAGTTGGACAGGCTGGTTGCAAGAAACTGGACTCAATGTTTATTTAGATAAAGGAACAAGTAGTAGTTTTGGTTTAATGGGAATGATTGCTGCTTTTGGGATTGCCAGTAGTTTGGCTCAACAATATAAAGTAGATGGAATGTCAGCTGGCGCCATTGCAATGTCATCCTTTCTTATCGTAACACCCACTATTTTCAGTGGAGATGAAGCCCCTCTTGAAGGGATTCAAATTGGCTATATGGGAAGCAAAGGACTTTTTGTGGCGATTATATTAGGTTTAATATCATCTTGGATTTTTCAGTGGTTTATTAATAGAGATATACAGATTAAATTACCAGATACCGTACCACCAGCAGTCGCGAGAAGCTTTAGTGCATTGATCCCAGGTGCAGTCATTATTTCGTTATGGACGATAGTTTATGGTGTAACAGATTCTTTTGGGATTGGTAATATTCACGATGCGATAATGAAATTAATTGGAGGGCCTTTAGGTTTATTAGGAGGGTCTTTAGTTGGGACTATGATTGTTGTATTTTTTAATAGCTTATTTTGGTTTATTGGGATACATGGTGGAAATGTTGTGAACAGTATTTTTAGTCCGATTTGGTTAATGAATACAGACGAAAACAGATTGGCTTTTCAAGCTGATCCTCATGCCGCATTACCTCATATTGTCACAGGACCTTTTATGGATAATTTCGTTTATATAGGCGGAGGCGGCGCAACGTTAGGGTTAGTTATAGTGATTGCTATTATAGCTATTAAGAAAAAAGCAAGTATCATTAGTAGAACAATGGCCCCCTTAACATTAACGCCAGGTATTTTTAATATTAATGAACCTGCCATGTTTGGTTTACCTGTAGTTTTAAATTTAAAATTACTTATTCCTTTTATTTTAGCACCAGTATTTAACGTTATTATTGCTTATTTAAGTATTTCTTCGGGACTGGTTCAAGGAACGGTTGGGATTTCAATCCCTTGGACAATGCCTCCTATTATAAGTGGTTTTTTAGCAACAGGTGGGCATGTTAGTGGAGCAGTTCTTCAAATTGTTTGTATTTTAGTAGATATTCTCATTTATCTACCGTTCTATCGTTCAGTTGAAAATCAAAATATTAAAGATGAACAAGGTCTCATTTAAACTAAAATAAAAAAGGAGTGTTGAGAAATGGTGAAACGATTGATAAGCGCTAATGCTTCAGAGATTATGGCAATGACAGGTTCAGAGTTAAAAGAAAGTATTAAAGCTAGTGAGGGTCGTGTCGTAATGAGTGAAGTGGTAGCCACTAGAGAATCTTTTATTGGGGATATCACCAATACCGAGATAGCTAAATCGTTTGGTGCGGATATGATTCTTTTGAATGGGGTAGATGTGTTAAGGCCCAATTTACCTGGCTTACCAAAGTCTGAGTTGAATTTTGTTGAAACATTGCACAAATTGGTCGCTAGACCTATCGGTGTTAATTTGGAGCCAGTAGATGTGTCAGCAGAAATGTTAGAAACGAAATTGGAAATTTCTAATGGTAGACAAGCATCAAAAGAAACCTTCAAACAAATTGAAACATTAGGAATGGATTTTGTCTGTCTAACAGGGAATCCAGGAACAGGTGTTTCAAATGACCGCATTGAAAAAATGGTTACATTAGCAAAAAAACATTTCTCAGGTTTAATCATAGCTGGTAAGATGCACGGAGCAGGTGTAAATGAACCCGTAACAGATAAAGAAACAGTCCGTCGTTTCATCGAAGCAGGAGCTGATATTATCTTAGTGCCAGCTGTAGGGACAGTTCCAGGCTTCTCAGATGCAGATTTAACTGAAGTGGTGAAAGAGTGTCATAGTAAAGGCGCCCTTATCCTGACTGCAATTGGGACGAGTCAAGAGAGTTCTGATGAAAGTGTTATTAAAGACTTGGCCATCCGTAACAAAATATGTGGAGTGGACATTCAACACATTGGTGATGCGGGATATGGTGGTGTAGCTCCTGTATTAAATATTATGACATTAAGCCAAGCACTTAGAGGAATGCGTCATACGGTTTCAATGATGGCGAGATCGATTAATCGTTAAACTTTATTTTAAATTTTATAAAATATAAAATTTCAAGTTCATAAAAAGACTCTTATTTGTCTATTGAGTGAATCAAGGTGATATACTTTTAACTATAAAGTAGACAAAGAATGAGGTAGTGTAACGTGGATGAAAGTATAACATTTAAAATGGATCGATTTAAGAGTTTTTGGGTACTTGTACTTGGATTGGCATTTTTTATACTGGGGGCTGTTTTAACCTTAAAAAGTTATAGTTTATCAGTAGGAGATAAAGTGGAGTGTTGTGTTTTAATTAGTGTGGGTGTCACGCTTGTTGGAGCGAGTTTATTTGTTATTGTGTTAGGTCTTATAGGGGTGATAAAATCTCCTAGCATTATTACTTTTGATCAGTCAGAGGTTATCTACTACTACTCATTTTTACATGCAACGCATAAAAAATTAATCTTATCATGGTCAGATATAGAAGATATACGGTTAAAATCGCTGTCTTATTTAAAGAAAACAGAATTGGACGAGATTCCAACAGAGTCCGATTTTATAACAGTTATAGTGAAGAAGGGTGTATTGGATAAAAAGATAGCTGGCAGGAAAATGCTAGTAGTTAATAATAAATTATCAATTTCAACCGGTCTATTATCAGACTTTTCTTCAAAGCGGTTGGGCGAAGCTTTAAAGACGTACCAGACTCTTGATTTTTAACTATCAAAAAAGCTAGGCCGAATGTGGCCTAGCTTTTATTGATTATCTGCCGTATTTATTACGGTAGTAGTCGCCTTTTTCTTTTCCTAATTGAGCACGTTCAGCATCTGTTAGATCGGGATTACTGAATTCTTTTGCCCAGTGTTCGCCTTCTTTTTGATATTGATTTTTATCTTCTTCTGCTTGTGTAGCAGTTGCCTCAGTTTCCGTTGGTGTTGTTTCAACATCGCGATCACGACGGTTTTGTCTGTTATCACGATTCGTGTGTTCACGTCGTTCGTGACGACGTTCCGTTTCTGTTGTAGATGTTTCTGTTGTAGATGTTTCTGTAGCCGTTGTTTCAGTTACCTTTATTTCTGTTTCCTTTGTTTTTGTTTCTGTGGCTTTCGGTAATGTGTTTTTTGTTTTAACCGATGTTTCCGTTTCTTTAGTTTGAGTCGTTTGTGTTTTTTTCGGCTCTTTCGTTGGTGCTTGTGGGTAGATTTTTATGCATCCTGATAGGGTAACAGTAGTGATTACCGCTAGTAATGATGCTAAAACTATTTTTTTCATAAGTCTCCTTCTTTCGTAAAACGATGGTTAATTATATAATAATGATTTAATATGAGCAAATTTTCATAAAAGTGGACTATACCAAGTTTTACTAGCTAACGGACGTATTTTAGAAGCGTATTCCCTTTAAATACTAGGGAACCGTGATATAATAGACACGAAAGCAAAAAAGAAGAGGCTAGGTGAATTACTCGTGCAGATAAGTAATAAGTCGAAATCAATTCTTGGATTCGCACTCATTTTTTTAGTTGCAGTTAACGTGTGGCTAGGTTATCCAGGTATTATCAGAATGATTGTCAATATTGGTTATTTTATTGGCATTATGTTGTTGGCGGACGTGTCACGACATCGTAGGGAGGATCGGATTGAAGAAATGTGGCAGCTAGCCAATAAGCTTGATTTAACAACGGCTGAATTGAGTCAAATTTCAACGATTAAAAAGATGGATTTAGAATCGACTAAAAAAGAAACCATCAGTTATTATCCACCTGATAAAAAAGTAAAAGCAACGATTGCGTTACTTAAAGAACACAAAGAAAAGTCGTTATTAATGACTCAAAATAAAAGTTAGGTTTGAAAAGGAGTGTCCTATTAAAGGATGCTCCTTTTTTTCGTGCTAAATAACAGGCTCTGTATTATACTTATGGTACGTTTAAAATCTAAAGGAGTGATAGTGATGTGTACAAGTATTAGAGTGATGGCATTAGACAAGTCAGTAGTATGGGGTCGTACCCAAGAATTTATGGTACCTTTTGGACCGAAATCATTTGTAGAAGGGCAACCTGCCTTTGACGCTTACGTTGGAATTGATGTTCCAGTAGGCCACGTTTTAACTGATTCAGAAAGTCCCATTACATTTACGCACCAAGTGATTGGCATGGCCATTGACGGCAAACCTTTTGGCAATGATGGGTTTGTTTTTGTAGACGGTGTTAACGATGCAGGGATTTCATGTGGAATGTTATACTTCTCAAATTATGCTAAATACGGTAAAGCTGAGGACATTAAAGCAGCTGGCAAAATGCCATTAAGAAGCTCAGAATATATGACTTGGGCACTAGGTAACTGCGGTAGTTTAGAAGAAGTTATCGAAAAATCACAAACACTTGTGGGGATTTCAGATACAGCTAATGATATGGGTCAATCTGATCCGTTCCACTTTATGTTTACAGATAAAGAGGGCAACAGTATTGTGATGGAGCCTGTGAATGGTGATGGAACGTTTAAAGTTCATGAAAATAAATTAGGTGTGATGACGAACAGTCCAACCTTTGATTGGCACATAACTAATCTTCAAAATTATACAGGCTTAACGAATAAAATGCGTGAGAATAAAGTCATGGCAAATGGTGTAGAAGTTTTATCAGCAGGTAAAGGATCTGGCTTAATCGGTATGCCAGCGGATTACACCTCTCAATCTCGTTTTGTGAGAGCGGCAACCTTATTAACACACGCTCGTCCAAGTCAAACGTGTGATGAAGCACGTGATACACTGTTCCATATTTTAAATAGTTTTGATATTGCCAATGGCGTTCAAGATATTAACGACGACACAATGAACTACAACACGCAATATACAGTAGGGTATGATTTAACGGCTAAAGAGATGTTTGTTTCAATGCATGAAAACAGACGTTTACAACGCGTGGCAATGACAGAAGGTAATAAAGAAGTGATTCGCTATGCGATTAACTACAAGCAAGACATTGCAGACATGCCAGTAAAATAATAAGTTAAGGCTCGCTTAGGCGGGTCTTTTTTGTATTGAAAAGGCTTGTGAAATAGAGTACATTTAGTACAAAGAGAGAATTAGAGGAGGAATGAAGATGAGTAAGCAAGTACTAGAAGCACACGTGGAGTCGTTAGGTGGGTTACAGTTAAAGTGTTCATCACGAGATTTTTCATTTAAGATTGATGAACCAGAGAATGTTGGCGGTACAAATGAGGCTATGAACCCATTAGAAGCACTGTTATGCTCGCTAGGGGCATGTAAGATGATGGTGGGACGATTCTTTTACCAGTCAAAACATATCAACTTAAAAAGCATGTCAGTTGATATTAAAGGGGAGATTGATTCTGATCGTTTAAAAGGTAAACCAGATGTAAAAGTAGGCTTCTCACACATTATTACTGAGTATCAGATTGAGGCTGATAATACGGAAGAAGAAATTAATGACTTCATTGCTTTTATCGAAAGCAGTTGTCCAGTCAAAGATACGTTAGTGAATTGTCCAAGCTTCGAAACGAACGTGCGTATCAATTAGACGGAGCGGTGTTATGGTATACTAGTAGAAAAGTAAAAAGAAATGAGTGACGTACAAATGGAAACAGCTGCAATTTTTGAACGATTAATGACATTAAAAGAAACTATCAAAAAGGATTACCCAGCGAACTTTATCGAAGGGAATGTTTGGTTACCCTATATCTTTGAAGATGACGAAGAGATTGAGGATTATATCGATGAAAATTACGCTTTAAAAGAAGACCAAAAACATATGGCACAAGAAAAAGCCGAAGGGACATTTTTAAAGCACTATTTAGCATTACCTAAGAAGGCTGATGAATTGGATAAGATGAGTCAAGGCTATTTCTTAGATAAAAAGAAAGTCAAAAAAGAAGGCTTTGAGAATTATGTTATTTTCTCTCAAACAGGCGAAGACGCTGACGCTTTTGCTGTCGATAAATCAGATGACAACTTACCGGTCTACTTTATCAGTTATGATTTACCTGTTTTAGTGAATCCAGTATGTGACTCATTAGAAGAGTTAGTTCACGGTGTACCGACGTTTGAATAGAAACTAGGAGGTCAGTATGACTAAAGAAATGAAAAAAAGACTAATTATAGGCAGTATATTTGTTATTTTATTAGCTCTTAGTTATTTTGTATTAGAAAATAAGACGGCTACAAATATGGTTTTTTTAATGGCTATTGTTTGGGTCATGGCATTGATAACACAGCGTAGTCAACAAAAAGTGAACCATATGTTAGCACTTGCAGAGTATAAAGGGGTCTCCTTCGAAGAGATTGCCCAGCTTTCGAATTTATCTGTGAAGGAACTAGAATTGTGTTCATCAAGTGAACGCCGAGTTTATCCTTCATTAAAAGAAGTCGATAAGGTAATTGCTTTATTAGAAGCACGTTCAAATTAAGAAAAACCTCGTGATGAGGTTTTTTTATTATATAAAAATGGTTGATTTGAAAGAGGTAGATGTGTGTGTGCGTTACGTTTTATCGCATAATTAACGTTGATGTCAACTAACTGTAAGAAGATAAACACGTTATTTTATTAAAATGAAAGGTATTAAATCTTTTTGTATAAAACGGGTGGTTGTGTATTTTTAGTTTGTTAAATCGACTTTAAAAAGTATTCAAATTATTTTAAAGTCTGTTAAATGTGTGATATACTTCTATTATTAAAGTAATAAGCGACAATAAATGTAGCTAATAAAACTAGAGGTGTAGATAGATGAAAAAATATAGTAGCTTATTAATATCAGGCTTACTGATGATGCAATTGGCACAACCTATTATTGGGGTTGCAGCGGAAACAAATGAAAGTACTGAGCGTGATTCTGAAAAAATAGGAAAAATCTTTGATAGTTTGCATAAATTATCAGAAAAAGAATTAGATAGACCGTTGACGGTTAAAACGCAGGATTCTGAAACAACGGCAACGACTGAATCGGAAAAACCATCAGAAGAAAGAGAAATACCTAGTCGTAAGACTAACCCAGAGGATTCGGATTTTGGTAAAGGGTTAAGCTCGTTCTTAGAAGATTTAGGCAAGGCAAGTAAAGACGTTCAAACGGATATTGAAAAAGTGGGAGAAAGTCTAAAAGACTTGGAAACAGCTCCGCTAACTTCTGAAAGCGAAGCAGGTACATCGTCTTCAGACAACCAATCAACAGCCTCGACAGATCGTTTGAAAAGAAGTAGACCGATTGTGGTTCGTTACCAAGATGAAGCAGGTAAACGTATTAAATTAAGAACGACGTTACGTGGTGAATTAGGTCAAAAAGAAACGATAGTTCCAGATGAAATCAAAGGTTATGAGTTTGTTTTGTCAGATAAAGAGTTAGAATTGACTTATGGAACAGAGCGTCAAGAGGTGACATTAACATATAAAAAAGTAGAAGGCGAAGAGCCGGAAAAACCAATAAAATCAGGCAGACCCATTCGTGTTCGTTATGTGGATTCAAAAGGGAAACGCATTAAAATGTCAGATACTGTTGAAGGCGATTTAAACCAAGCAGTAACTATTAATACTCCTGAGATTGAAGGCTATGTGTTTGATAAAGCGGATAAAGCATTAGAGATGACCATTACTGATGCAAGACAAGAAATTACTTTGACTTATAAAAAAGTAGTGGATATGAAACCGATTGACCCAGAAGCAGCAGGGAAAGCTATTACGGTTCATTATGTGGATACATTAGGAAACTCGATTAGAGAAGATAAAGTTTTAACAGGTGAAAACGGCAAGAAAGTAACAGTTCGTACACCATCAATTTTAGGGTATCGTTTTGTTGAGTCGGATAAAGATTTAGCGATGACACATACGGGTGAAGCTCAAGAAATTACGTTAACATACCGTTCTATTTTACCTTGGGATAAAGAAAATCAAGGTGAACCCATCACCGTTCACTATGTCGATCAAAATGGTAAGGAAATTAGAACAGAACGTGAGATAACAGGCAAGAAAAATAAAGCTGTAAAAATACGTGTGCCTTTTATTTTAGGTTACACGTATGTCGAGGCGGATAAAGACCTTAATATGGTACTGACTGATCAAGCTCAATCGATTACTCTTACTTATAAAGAAAAACACATTGGATTAGGACTGGGTGAAAAGGGAACACCAATAACGGTTCATTATGTGGATGAGAATGGGAAATCAATTCGTGATGACCGTTTGATTAAAGGTCGTGTGGGTCGTAAAGTGAAAATACATCAACCTGTTATTATAGGTTACAAGTTTGTAAAAGCTGATAATGACGGTACAATGACGATTGGTAAAGAGTCACAAGAAACAACGCTTGTTTATAAGAAAAAAGACATTAAGGCAGGCAAGTTACCACAGATAGAGTTACCAGAGTTTGATTTTCCAAAAGCCTCACTTCCCAAAGTAGAATTTCCAAAACCAGATAAATCTAAATTGGATTTATCCTTACCAAAAGGAAAATCACTTGATACTAGTAAATTAGGTAAACTTCCTGACTTTTCTAAGAAAAATGGGACATCAAGTCTAGCTAAAGGACCGAGTTCATCTTCTAATGCATCATCAGGTAGCAAAGGCATCTTACCTCAAACAGGAGAAGAGGCAAAACCTTGGATTGCTGGAGCAGGAGTTGTTCTTGTCGTAGCAGTTTTAGGTGTGATAGGTTACCGTAAAAAAAATAAATAGCATAGAAAAAGCTTCCTCGACTGAGGAAGCTTTTATTTTTGTTTTGATTTTGTTGCTAATGCATATGAAATGATCGCTACGGCAACGCCACAAAGTAAAATGACAGGAATTGGTATACCCCATTGTCTAATTGAGTTAAGGTAGCCTTCTTCATATTTAAAGTTAGAAATATATCCCCATGTAATCGGAGTTAGGATCGAAAAGATAGCTAATAGTCCAATGCTAATCGCTTCTTTAAGTGGTCCCAAATTAAGTTTTAATGTAATAGCGACAAAGAGTAGCATCCAAATAATAAAGTAAGCAAAGTAAGGAACAAGTCCAATAAAGTTCCATAATAATGCTGATACAAAGCCTATAGGTAAATTACTTAATTTTTCACCTGGTAAGGCAGTGAAGACATCTACTACGGTCCATATCGAAATCGCTGAAATCATCCCGATTACATATGCTGAAATGGTACTTACTAATTTTTGTTTCATAAAAATCACCCTTTATATTGTATTAGAAACAGTTCTACTTATAAATTAATAGTAACATGGACTTGTGAAGTTCACAATCGGTCTAGGGACTGATTAGAAAGAAAAGTGTTGATTTAAGATAGATTATTAAAGGTTTTAAGTTGCTTTATGCCCTTTCATTGGTAATAATGAGTGTAGAGAGATTTAGTGGATAGGGAGAGAAGAGAATGACGTTATTAATTATTGAAGATGAACCTTCATTAGTCACGCTACTTAGTTATAATTTAAAAACAGCAGGTTTTGAGGTAGAAACGGCTACAGATGGAGCTGTTGGCTATCAAAAAGCCTTAGAAAATTCTTATGAGTGTTTGTTGGTTGATTTGATGTTACCGTCTATGAATGGTATGGCGATTGTAAAGAAATTACGTGAAGCGGGTAAAAAAACACCGTTGATTATTTTAACAGCAAAAGACAATGAATTGGATAAAGTCCTAGCCTTAGAATTAGGAGCAGATGATTATATAACAAAACCATTTAGTACGAGAGAGTTAGAGGCACGTATTAAAGCGGTGATTAGAAGAAGTGAGTCTAGTAATGAGCCTCTTCAAGCGTCTGATACCAAGCAAGATGACCGATTGGTGACAGGAAGTTTGGTCTTAGAAGAACGAAAGCATCAAATCTTAAAAGACGGACAGGTACTGGAATTAACTAAAACACAATTTAAAATCCTGAGTTACTTCATGAGAAATAACGGCTTAATTATCAGCCGTGAACAACTGATTCAAGGCTTAGGTATGGAAGAACTGACTGGCGGGACTCGTAGTATAGACATGCATATAGGTAATATCCGCGAAAAAATAGAAGAAGACCCGAAAAGGCCAGAACTTCTAAAAACAGTTCGTGGTTTTGGGTACCGATTTGAAAGTGGTACGAACTAGTATGAGGAAAAAAGGAAAGTTAATAACGGGTTTAGTAGTGCTGGTGCTGATGGCTAGTGTCAGTTATTTCTTCAGTAATCGTTATGTGACACACCAACTTTATGACCAGCACAAATATGAAATGTTAGATGAAGCCAATGTTATTTTACGTGCTACTGCGATACAGGATTGGGCTGTAAGTCCACCTGAAGACCAGCAAGCTATTATTCGAGCGATTGCTAAAGAGAATAAGCAACGGATCTCAGTTTTAAGTGCGGAGGGGCGCGTTGTTTTTGATACAGGGGAAACATTAGATACTGAGTCCGAACAGAATCATGCGAACCGACCAGAAATAGCAGCTGTTATGGATGGAGAGAGTTTAGGAGCTGATCTTAGATTAAGCCAAACCCTGCATGAAAATTATTACTACATCGCCATTCCTATTAAGTCAAAATCAGGTGATTTGGCAGGGATTTTACGATTGTCAGAAAACGCGAAGCACTTCACCAAGAACGTTCACTATTTTCAGAAAATATTACTAAGTTTACTTGGTATGTTTGTATTACTGATGATTGTTTTAGTGATTAATGTGTTGTACTACCAAAACCGTAAAGACAAAGAAATTACAGATGCCTTAATTGGCATACAAGAAAAACGTTATACAAGTCAATATCTTTTGATGGAGAATGGGCATTATTCAACTTTAGGACGAATTGTTCGCGATTTGGCTGAAGAGATGGAACAGCAAAGTCAGGATTTCTATTTGAGTGAGAAGCGTTTTGAGGAATTACTCGACCAACTTAATATTGGGGTCATGTTATTATCGCCAAGTCGCACGATTGTCATGGCCAATCCAACTGTTACCCGGATTTTTGATTGGAATGAATCTGTTCTTGGTACCGATTATGTCCAGCATATCCCGATAGCAGAATTATTTGAACCGATTGAAAAAGTTTTTGAAACAGGGGAGTTAATTCGTCAAAATATGGCGATTAATGAGAGGTACTATGATGTTAAAATAACACCTATTACTGAAGGTCATGGGACTCATCAGTTGATGTTACTGTTTCATGATATTACAGATATTCAAAATGTCTTGAAGCATCAAAATGATTTTATAAGTAATGTTTCTCATGAACTAAAAACACCAGTGACAGCCATTAAAGGGTTTAGTGAAACACTGATTGACGGGGCGCTTAATGATCCGACTGTGGCAACTGAATTTTTAACAATCATTTTAAATGAAAGCTTACGTTTAGAGAATTTAATAGAAGATATATTAAGTTTATCTCGTTTAACTGACCGTGTTAAAAATGAAGCGACAGAATTTTCCCTTGTAACGATAGTCGAAAAATTGGAAAAGAAATATGAGTTAACCTTAAAGAAAAAACAATTGGACTTTGTATTTGATTTAAACGGATCACCAGATGTTATTTTAGATTATCATAAAGTCTATCGTTTGGTTGATAATTTGGTGAGTAATAGCATTAAGTACACACCAGAACAAGGCAAGATCCAAATACAAGTAAGCGGAGATGAAGACCAGGTTATGCTAGCTGTTTCCGATAATGGCATGGGGATAGCTCCGGAAGAACAGCAACGTATTTTTGAACGTTTTTACCGAGTTGATAAAGCAAGAACCAGTGATATTAAAGGAACTGGTTTAGGTCTAGCAATAGTAAAAGAGTTAGTCGAGCAATTAGAGGGTGAATTGGAATTAGAAAGTCAACTGAATAAAGGGACCTGTATGACGGTAAAACTCCCAAGAAAAGTGTAAGGAAATTATCCTTACACTTTTTTTTTACACTAATTTTACAAAAGACAAGCTAACTTTTTACATCCTTTTTGTATAGTTAAGACAGTAATAAGAGATGTGGGAGGGTATAAATGTGAAAAAACTTGGTTTAGTACTAGCATTAGCGTTTGTAATGGGAGGATGTAGCGCAAAACCTGACTCAACAACAGCTGTAGGATCAACCGCTATTCAACCGTTAATCGAAGCGGTCGCGCATGATTTTATGCAGACCAATAAAGGAATGGTTATCAATGTTCAAGGTGGCGGAAGTGGGACGGGCTTGAGCCAAGTTCAGGCAGGCGCTGTTGAGATTGGGAATTCGGATGTCTTCGCAGAAGAGAAAAAAGGAATTGATGGCGATAAGCTAATTGATCATAAAGTAGCAGTGGTAGGAACAGTCCCCGTTGCCAATAAAGAAAATGGGGTGAGTTCACTTACCTCAGAAGAATTACGTGCAATATTTGCCGGTCAGTTGAAAAATTGGAAAGAGCTAGGTGGAAATGATCTACCTATTTTAGTTGTGAACCGTACAGAAGGAAGCGGAACGCGTGTGAATTTTGAAAAATACGGATTAGATAATCAAGAGGTCATTCCAAGCCAAGAACAAGAAGCGAATGGGATGACACGTGAGATTGTTGGGCAAACTCCAGGAGCAATTAGTTACATGGCAATCCCTTATATCAACGAGCAAGTCGTACCGTTAAAAATAGATGGGGTCAAAGCTTCAACGGACACGATTAAAACAAATGAATGGAAGATTTGGTCTTATGAGCATATGTACACGCAAAAAGACCCAAGTGACCAAACAAAACAATTTATCGAATACGTCTTATCACAACCTATTCAAGAAAAGGTATTTAAAAAATTAGGCTATATTCCGATTTCAGAGATGGAAGTCGAACGTAAACAAACGGGTGAAATTATTCCGTTAGCAGGAGGTCAAAAGTAGATGAGTAAAAAGCATGAGTTGTTGGAGCAATCCCCAAAATCTAAACGTGAAAAATTCGGCTACAGTCTTAGCTTAGTGTCAATTATTGCCTTAGCGGCAGCAGTGTTAGCCATCTTTATTTTTATTAGTAGCAAAGGATTACCGTTATTTTTCAATGATGAGGTGAGTGTTCGTTCATTCTTTACAGGGACAAAATGGTCACCGGGTAAAACAGGAGCCGACGGTTTACGTTTAGTAGGTGTCCTACCAATGTTAGCCGGCTCGTTATCAGTTACCTTGTTAGCCTTGCTAATTGTGACGCCTTTTGCAATTGCCGTGGCGTTGTATATTACAGAGATTGCTCCTAAAATTGGGCGTTATGTGTTACAACCGATTTTAGAGTTATTAGTAGGGATCCCATCAGTAGTGTATGGATTTGTAGGATTATCTGTTATTGTTCCTTTCATTCGTAATCAATTTGGTGGGAGTGGTTTTGGGATATTAGCAGGAGGATTAGTATTAGCACTGATGATTTTACCGACTGTTATTAGTATGACAGTCGACGCCTTTAAACGTGTGCCCGCTCATCTTAAGCATTCATCATTAGCTCTAGGTGCAACGAATTATCAAACTATGTATCGCGTGACGTTGCCTGTAGCGAAAACTGGTGTTTTAACAGGAATTATTTTCGGTGTAGCTCGTGCTTTTGGTGAAGCTTTAGCCGTTCAAATGGTAATCGGGAACGCAGTCGTAATGCCTGATAGTTTGATTACACCTGCCACAACGTTAACAAGTGTTCTGACATTAGGAATGGGAAATACAATCATGGGAACTTTTGAAAATGACGCGTTATGGACGTTAGCTTTAATTCTCCTAACAATGTCACTTGTCTTTAATTTAATTATCAAACGTATCAGCAAGAAAGGAGCGATTTAATATGAGAAAACAACAGTTAGACCGTTTAAATACGTTCTTTTTAAGTGCCATTACACTAGGTGTGGTGGCGTTAGTTGCGACATTTTTAATCTACATCTTAGCAAAAGGAGCACCGGCTTTATCATGGGAATTCTTAACATCTGTTTCTAAAGCCTTTGAAGAAGGTGGCGGTATCGGTATTCAGCTATTTAATTCACTGTATATCATGATTTTAACGTTAATCATTTGTATCCCTATCTCATTAGGAGCAGGGATTTACTTGGCAGAGTATGCGAAGGATACAAGAACAACTCGCTTTTTCAGAATGGCGATTGAAGTTATGAGTTCACTTCCTTCAATTGTTATTGGGTTATTCGGTTACTTACTCTTTGTTGTTAAGTTTGACTTTGGTTTTTCAGTCATCGCAGGAGCCTTTTCACTCTCACTTTTAAACTTGTCCTTCTTAACACGTATGGTGGAAGATGCGATTAGAAGTGTGGATGAAGCGCAACGTGATGGTGGTTTAGCTCTAGGTTTAGGCCGATTTGAAACGATCATGAAAATTGTTGTTCCGTCTGCCATACCAGGGATTGTAACGGGAGTGGTCCTTGTAGCAGGACGTGTTTTCGGTGAAGCAGCAGCCTTGATTTTCTCTGCTGGACAAAGTGCACCAGCTTTAGATTTTACAGTTTGGAACCCAATGAATCCAGCAAGTCCCCTTAATATCTTTAGACCAGCCGAAACGTTGGCTGTCCATATTTGGAAGTTAAACAGTGAAGGCTTAATGCCAGATGGTCCTCTTGTTGCAGCAGGAGCGGGTGCAGTATTAGTCATTATCATTTTGTTATTTAATACATTAGCAAAAGTCTTAGGTAAATTATTAGAAAAAAGGTTATCACGATAAGGAGCGAATGAGGTAATGGATGAAACTAAAACGGACTATGTCTTAGAAACAAAAGACTTATCAGTTTTTTATGGCGAGTTTGAGGCAGTAAAACAGGTCTCAATGAAAATTCCTGAAAATAAAATTATTGCATTGGTTGGTCCTTCTGGATGTGGAAAATCTACTTTTCTTAAATCACTAAACTTAATGCATGATACGGCAGAAGGCCGACGCGTAACTGGAGAAATCATGTATCAAGGAATCAATATCAATCAACGTGCTATTAATCAATATGTCTTACGGAAAAAAATAGGAATGGTGTTCCAAAAGCCAAATCCATTTAAAATGAGTATTCAAAAAAATATTACATTTCCACTAGAACGCCACGGCTTACATGATAAAGAAAAGCTTCAGGAAATCGTTCAAGATGTCTTGATTAAAGTTGGGTTATGGGAGGAAGTTAAAGATAAACTTTCGGAAAGTGCTTTATCCTTATCAGGTGGGCAGCAGCAACGGTTATGTATTGCAAGAGTTTTAGCGATGGAGCCTGATATTATATTGATGGATGAGCCAACCAGTGCTTTAGACCCAATTTCAACTAAAACAATTGAAATGACATTAGATTCACTAAAAAGTCAGTACACAATAGTTATGGTGACCCATAATCTAGCTCAGGCTGCTCGTTTAAGCGACTATACAGCGTTCTTCTCATACGGAGAACTTATCGAGTATAATCCAACAAGCAAGGTCTTTACAGACCCGGATAAAGAGTTGACAAATGATTATATAACTGGTGATTTTGGTTAGGGAAGGGAGAATGGCATGTCATTACGAGTAGAAAATTTAAGCGTGTATTACGGAGATGTAAAAGCAGTAAAAGAAGTCTCTCTTGATTTTCCTGATAAAGGAATAACGGCTTTAATTGGGCCATCAGGATGCGGAAAATCGACATTTTTAAAAACATTAAACCGTATGAATGATTTAATTCCTTCTGTTAGAGTTGAAGGACGGGTTTCTTTAAATGGTAAGGATATCTATGCACCAGATGCGAAAGTAACCTCTCTTAGACAGAAAGTTGGGCTTGTTTTTCAGCAGCCTAACCCTTTTCCATTTTCAATCTATGAGAATGTGGTATATGGTCTAAGAGTAGACGGGATTAAGGATAAGCAAGTATTAGATGAAGCGGTTGAAGTAAGTTTGAAAAAAGCTGCCATTTGGGATGAGGTTAAAGATAAACTACAAACACGGGCAGATAAATTATCAGGAGGACAACAGCAACGTATTTGTATGGCAAGAGTGTTAGCTATGAAACCCGATATTATTTTGATGGATGAGCCTACCAGTGCTTTGGACCCGATTTCGACTAAAGCCATAGAGGATATGTTGGATCAAATAAAAAAAGACCATACCATTATTATGGTCACACATAATCTCCAACAAGCAGCTCGTATTTCAGATTACACCGCCTTTTTCTCTAAAGGTGACTTAATAGAAGTAGGTAAAACGAAACAAGTCTTTTTAAATCCTAAAAAGAAAGCAACGGAAAATTATTTAGCAGGTAAATTAGAATAGGAGCGTGTCATGATGCAAGATAGACTTGAAAGAAGAGTGAATCGTGTGAATTTAGCAATGGTTGAAATGTCCAGTTTAGTTAATGAGGCTGTTAAAGAATCCCTTGAAGCTTTTCAAGAAGGTGATTTAAAATTAGCAACAAGTGTAATAGAAGGTGATTCATTAGTAAATTTAAAAGAGTTAGAGATTGATAAAAAATGTATCGAATTAATTGCCTTACAGCAACCTGTTAGTAAAGCCTTACGAGAAATTATTTCTGTGATGAAAGCCAGTTCGGATTTAGAACGAATTGGCGACCATGCGGCAAGTATTGGAAAAGCTGTGTTGTTATTAGAAGATAAACCGCGCTATCCGGAAATTGAAGAACAATTACTAGCAGTAGGAGATATTATTTATAGTATGGGTGAGGAAGCCATCGAGGCCTTTATTAAAGGAGACTCCTCTTTTGCAAAAGAAATAGCCAGCCATAACCAAGAAGTCGCAGCTCTTTACTCGCATTTTTATGATGTTAGTGTGAAGAAGATGACGGTTGAACCAGCAAGTATCTTAACTGTTACGGAATATCAAAAGATTGGTCACTATCTAGAACGAATTGGGGATTACATCACAAATGTCTGTGAGTGGAGTGTCTACCGAGAAACAGGAGATATGATTGATTTGAATTAAGAAAAAGTCCTACCTAATTGTTTATAGGTGGGACTTTTGCTAGTTTTGAGGCTAATTTTTTTTCTGTCATAACTTTTTTGATAAATAATTTTGTGATAGAACGAGTGACATCTTCTAGGGTTTCTTCAGTATATGTATTTGCAAAATAAAAGAAGTGCTCAGCAGGTGGGGCTAAGTTAAATTTATTAGAAATATAAAGGTCAATTTGTTTTGCTGTTTTTGGTACCACTTTAACAGAGTCTGCAAACAACTTAGATACGAGTAATGTCAGGTGTTTTGTAAGAAAGGCATTTTGTTTGATATCAAAAGCCAGTGTTAAAGTTGTTGTGTAATCATATTGGAAAAAGTTATTTAATAATATATTGAAAAAGGACATATTATTTTCGAGTAGTAGGCGCGTATCATGAGATAGATCTACTTCATCTTTGTAATAATCATGCAAGGTTTCTAAGTGATAGGTGTGAACTAGGACAGGATCAGATATGACTTTATTCATTGTCATATCAAACAATGCTAAGTTGACTAATTTTAATAAAATATCAAAAAATAATGTTTCTTTATTGTTTGATAGGCCCGTAATATGTTGGAAATACTTGCTGATTTCATGGGCTTGAGCTAATAGGACAGAGTCGCCACTGTTCAATTTTTTTATTAATGTGTTTTTTTCCTGAGGGGTTAACACTTGCTCAGTAAGAAACTGCTTAATGTAAAAACTACTATTTCTAAGAGCTTTATCTGATAGATATTTATAGAAATGTTTATCACGAATAGAGCTATTCTTTTTCAGTGTATTATAGAATAAATTTAAAAAGAAAGTTAAATCGTGATTTTCTAAATTTAAAGAGTCATGCAAGAGTTGCGTATTAGTTACTAAGTCTTCAAATGTCATTGTGGAGTAGCTAGTATTTAGAGCATCTTCTGCGGAACTTGCACCCCCGTAGTTTTGGTAAAAATCTAGAAATAAGTATTGGAAGGCTAATATGTTTGGAAAACTACCTGTTAGGGTCGTTTTTTTATTTTGTTGTAAAATTTGTATTTTTAAAGGAGCTAATTTTTCATTTGTTTTTTTAATGACAGTTGCCAAATAACTTTGAGAAATAGCTATATCTTTTATCAGTTTATTTGAGGATACCTCTTGATGAAGTATCAATGTTTTAACGATAAAATAGCTATAGGAATTTTGTAAAAAATAATTTAAAAAAATGATGATCATATCGTGTTTGGTTTGAGCTTCAGAAGGGGCAAAATTAGTTTCTTTTTCATAGGTTAAATGAAATCCGCCGGATGAACGCACTATCTTTGGAGAATGGTCAAAGTCAGCTAATTTTAACTGGTCATTTATTATTGTAATATAGCGAGCGAGGGAAGTGCGTGTAATATTAAGTTCTTCTAAAAGCGTTAATTGATCTAAGGTTTCCGAAAAACTCAACTGGTTAATTAATTCGAGTATTTTTAGTTCATTTTTTTTGATAAATAAAGACAGTAACATGTTTTATATCCTCCAACTTAGTTTATGGGTCTATGTTAGCATGAGTTTTAGTATAAATGTATGCAATATTCAACTTTAAAACGAACGATTATGAACAAAAAAAAGTTGTTAAACAATAATGTTAAGATAGCATTTTCATAATTATAAAAAACTGTTTTTTTTTAAGTGTTTTATATAAAAATTAAAAAAAATAGGTGGTTAATTATCGGTATACTATTTTTATAGAAGATGATTAGATTAGGAGAAAAAAATGAAAAAATACAGTTATATGCTTTATGCAGCCTTATTGGTTTCTGCACCTATAGTGAATACGTCGGTAAGCCTAGCTACTAGTGTAAATTCTAAAACAAACGCCACTACTTTAGAACGAAAAAGTAGAACGAAAACTAAAGATAAAAAAAGCTTATCATTAAATTCAGTAAGTTTAAAGAGTGAGGTAAAAGAAGTATTAGCGGGGGAAGTCGCCCCATTTAGATTAAAGCTAAATATTTCTAAGCCAGTTAAAGCATCAACGGTTACACTCGTTGTCAATCTACCTGAGAAAGCTGAATTAGCAACATCTTTAAACGATTTAACGATTGGAGAAGTAACGCCTGTTCTAAAAAATGGCACACTTCGTTATGAGTTTAAAGAGCTGACAAAAGGTATTTCGGTGAATAAAAAATTGAGTTTGAAAACCAAAAACGGTTTTACACCAAATGGTACAGAATTGTCAGTTAATGGAGAACTTGAAATAGATGGAAAGGCCTCTAAAACTAATACAGCTGTTATTACAATTTTGAGTGAAGCAACTTTTGCATTAACAAATAAATTTAGCCATAAAGTTGGAGATGATTCAAAAGTACAAATCCCAGCTCCAGGTGAAGAAGCAGTTTGGAATTTTAATATTACAAGTCCGAAAGCAAAACAAGGGATAGAATATATTAAAGAAGGAACTGATCTTACTTACAAATTAATATTAGATGAAGGTCTGACTTTTGTTTCAATGGAAAACAATCAGCCAAAACCGACAGTTAATGTGATTGATACGCCTGGTAGTCCAAATCAAGGCAAACAAGAATTAACTTGGGTCTTACCCGCACCTTCTTATGAGGAACAAGGAAAACAAGATAGCGTGTTACAAGGGCATGATTTTTCTTTAAGATTGAAAGTAGCCGAAGATGCAAAAGTCTTTGAGTCATTAATGACAAGTCTTACAGCGTCTGCCACATTTGTAGGTGGCGAGTTTAAATCAATTAGCCATGACGGCTCTTTAATGGTAGGACCAGATGATAAAAAAAATCCTCCCCCAATTACAGAGGGTGGGGTTTACGCGATTGCTCATCGTGGTGCTTTAGATGGACATGGTAATGTATCAACACAATCGAATAATCCGGATCCTGATGTTTATGAAGGTGCTCAGCTTAATTGGCAAGTTATGTTGACATCAGGTATGACCAATAGTCCTCATCTGACTAATGATATGAAAGATTATACAGTTGTCTATGAGTTAGATAAACATTTAGATTTCACAGGATTTGCAGCGGGAGGCGCTGATTACCGTCCGAATAGTTCGTATCCAGAAAATGTCCCTCTATTGAAGCAACCTAACTATGATTTATATGTTAAGTATGCAGATGAAGCTGATTTTAGAACGAAGCCTAATTATAAAGATGTGAAACCTGGAAATAATTATACGCCAAAAGTATTAGGGATTGAAGAAGGTAAAAAAGTTGACAAAATCATGTTGAAATTCAATTACGCTCCAGCTGGAATGTATGGTCCAACTGTTGCTTTTGGAACAACACCTGAAAAAGGGTATTTTGGAAAGATTACGAATCATGCAACTGTCCAAGCCCAAGGTGTTCGTTTTTCTAGTCAAGGAGCTATATTTAAATACAGTGAAAAAGGTGTATTTGATCTTTTAACTAATGATTATATTCCAGGAAATGACAAATGGTTAGGGTATATGGGTGTTCGTTCAGCAAATGTTATTGCTTATCCAGAGGGTGATGATAAAGTTATCAATACAACTGTAGGGTTAACCCAAACAGCGGAAGATGAAACGGTTATTTCTGGTGATAATAAAGTTCAAGTTTCATTAGTAAGTGATGAATCTAGTTTAGCCACAATTAAAGGACCATTTGAAAGTTTTGTGGCGTTACCAAAAGGTGTAACATTGGATGAAACTGCTATTAAAGACTTATCTCACTCAATCAAAGTAATTGAAAATGATTTCCAAGGTAAAGGAAAACAGTTAGTTGATATTAAATGGGATGCAGAACGTATTGTACCGAAAGCTGATTTGACAGAATCACTACCTGTTCATGTTGATGTTGACAAAGCACCTAAAACATTGAACTTTGAGTTGTTTACAACGATTAAAGAAGATCAAAAAGTAAAAGTGCCAGAATCAAGTCAAGAACTAGGAACAAAAAAAGTTGAAGATACATTTGATATTGATAAAGATGGCGATACAAAAGAATTTATACTAAAAAATGATAAAAAATATGCCTCTGTTAGAGATGAAGCATTAATTATAGCTACAAGCTTCAATAACAAAAATGTATCAGTTACTGAAGGAATAAATGAAGCCGATTTAGGTGATACAGTGACAGGTGTAATGGATATTCACAAAACATCATCGGAAGTTTTTGATGATTTTATACTAATGGGAAGTGTTCCATCACTAAATGATTCTACATTGGTTACAGGTGAAGAGAGAAAGTCTGAATTTGGGTTAAGTTTGAAAAAGGCGATTACTTTACCTGAAGATTGGAAAAATAAAGTCAGTGTATTTTATAGCACAACTAAAAATCCTAATACTGTAGGTGAACTGGATGCCAACACAGATTATGCAGACCAAGATCCTATTAAAAATCCGATTCAAGGTCAGACTGCAAAATGGGTGAGTGAATCTGAGGTTAAAGATTTTTCTGAGATGAAATCATTCAAAGTAGTTTTTGATAAGAAAGATAAAGAGTGGGTAGCAGGAAGCACTCGTCGTGTCCTATTTGAAATGGCAGTTCCTGAAAGTATTTGGGATTTAAAAGTAGGGGACGTGAAAAAAGCGTGGTTCACTGTTGCGGCCGCAGCTGATAAATTGGTTCCTACAGAGGCTGTTAAAACAGGAATTTCAGTAGAAGGTAAAGATGAATTTATCTCTGTCACTCATAAAGTAACAACAGGAGAAGAGTATGCACCGGCTGAAAAAATGGAAGGTAAAGCGGGAGAAAAAATAACAGTTAAATCCGCTCCATTAAAAGAAGGCTACCAATTAGTAAGTGTCAAAGTAGACGGTAAGGAAGTTGGCGTAAAAGAAGCGTTGGACTTAGAAATTACTAAAGTTGAACAGAAGGTAGAATTTGTATACGGACCTAAATTAGTGATTGAGTTACCAGAGT
Source organism: Vagococcus fessus (assembly GCF_003987565.1). Taxonomy (GTDB): domain Bacteria; phylum Bacillota; class Bacilli; order Lactobacillales; family Vagococcaceae; genus Vagococcus_D; species Vagococcus_D fessus. The sequence continues at coordinate 473,507 of NZ_NGJY01000001.1, read as the reverse complement.
TAACAGAGCAACCAATAACGGTTACTCATATGACAACTGAGGGTAAAAAATATGCTGAGGCAGAAGTGTATGAAGGAAAAATAGGGAAAGTATTTGATGTTAAAGCTGCTCCGGTAAAAGAAGGTTATCAACTAGTAGGGATAAAAGTAAATAATACCCTACAAAAAGTATCAGATACAGTGTCTGTTAAAGTCACAGGGAGTGCACAAAGTGTTGTCTTTATTTACGGACCCAAATTATCAATTGAATTACCTGAATTGGACGTTCAACCTGTAAGTGTTCAACATGTTACAACAGAAGGAAAAGAATATGCAGAAACTGAAATACTGACAGGAAAAAATGGAGAACAAGTAACAACAAAAGCAGCACCATTAAAAGAAGGATACCGTATTGTAGGTGTTAAAGTTAATACAGACTGGTTAGAACCAACTGAAAGTACAGATCTTACTTTAACAGGTACAGCGCAATCTGTAACCTATGTTTATGGGCCAGATTTAACTGTAGAACTACCAGAATTAGAGAGTCAACCCGTTATGGTCCATCACGTGTTAACTACAGGTGAAGAGTATGCTCAAAGTGATGTTAAAACAGGCGCTATTGGAGACATTTTAACTACAGTACAAGCTAAATTAAAAACTGGATTCAAATTAGTAGGTGTGAAGGTTAACGATAAATGGGTAACACCATCAGAAACAATTGATATTAAGGTGACAGCTCAAGCACAATCTGTAACCTATGTCTATGGACCGGACACTACTGTCGAATTACCAGAGGTGACAGCTCAACCTATTACCATTAAACATATGACATCAGATGGTAAGGAATATGATAAAACAACAGTAGTTGAAGGGAAGAATGGTGACACCGTTAAAGCTAAGTCAAGCGCATTAAAAGAAGGCTATGATTTAGTAGGCGTCTTGGTTAATAAGCAAGTAGTTAAAACCAATGATACGGTAGAACTTAAAATAAAACCGACAGCTCAATCTGTTATATTTATATACGGTCCTAAATTAATTACAGAATTACCTTTATTAGATGCGCAGCCTGTCAAAGTAATGTACAGCTATAATGACGGTGAGGAATACGCTAAAGCGACACAATTGAGTGGAAAAATTGGTGATAAAGTTAATCCTAAACCAATTAAGCCTAAAAAAGGTGATGAATTAGTAGGTATTAAACTGAACGATAAGTTGTTGGATAAAAGTGATGATAAAGAGTTAGAGATGACTATCACGGCATCCACTCAAACTGTTGAATTCATCTATGGACCAAAGCCAATAGAGCCAACACCAGAAGTTGAAGAACATAAAATTAAAATAACACATGTTATGAAAGAGGGTTCAGAATATGCGCCAACTGTTGTTTTAAATGGAAGGGTTGGAGAAAAAGTACGTGCCAAATCTGCTAAGTTAAAAGAGTCAGTTAAACTAATTGCAGTTAAGATAGATGGTACAGATGCCCCGTTGAATGAGGGTGGCACATTAAAAACAGAGTTAGAGATGGTTATTGGAGATAAGGATAAAGAGGTCCAGTTTATCTATAGTAAGGAAAGCGATGCTAAACCTAAACCAGATAAAAGACCCAATATTCCGGTTAAAAAACCTACAAGTCCAAAACCAGTAATAGAGAGACCGGTAATTGAAAGAAAAACAAAAGACAGTCATGCTTTACCTCAAACTGGAGAAGATAGGGTGTCAGGTGTTATTGCTACAATCTTAGGTGGTATTGTGGTAGCAGGAGTCGGTTTTATATATGTTAAATCAGCACGATCACGCAAAAAAGATTAAAAAGAAGCCACTGGCTTCTTTTTTTTGTGGGTTTAATTGTAAAAAGTTAGTAAAAGAGCCAAATGAGGACAGTGTTGTGTTAAACTAAACACTATAATTACTCAAAGGAGCGTGTCAGCTATGAAATTTGGCATTATGATTGAAACAAAAGAACCAGAAAAAGCGTGGAATGGTTTTAGGTTTGCGTGTGCATCTTTAGAGAAAAAGCATGAAGTGAAAGTGTTCTTGATGAGTGAAGCAGTTGAATGCGAGCTTATAGAACATGATGTTTATAATGTTAAAGAGCAGATGGAACGTTTTGAAAAATTAGGTGGGGAACTGTTAGCTTGTGGAACATGTCTTAAATCAAGACAGTTAGAAGAAGAATCGGTATGTCCAATATCTACAATGTTTGATTGCGTTGAAATGGTGGAATGGGCAGATAAAACGATTACTTTCTAACGTAGAAAGATGAGCTAAGGAAGGACTTTTTTTCACCACTTAAAAAGTTCTTCTATTTTTTTGTGACTATTTTAAAATATATAATAAGTTTTTTTATTGAACGGTATTTAAACGCATTGACAATAAAAGTAGCAAATGGTATTTTTAAATCAATGTATGAGCGTTATATAGTGTTATATTTATATAGTGATAAAAAAATATAAAAAATTAAATTCACTCGGATTTTTTGTACATAAAAGGAATGTTAATTAAAAAAGGTTTATATTTGTTTTAGGAGGAGTTGTTAGTAGTGATTAAGTTATTTGGAAAGAAAAAACCAAAAGTTCAATATTTGAATTATGATTCATATGGAGAAGAATTAGATTTAAATTTGATGAGTGATAGTGTTATTATCAAGGTTGAAAATGGGTTAGGACATTTAAAAACAACTGCGACACAAATTGATGGAGAAGAAGGTTTATCGTTAGAGTTGAATGGCACAAAAGTTCTTTTAGCAGAGTCTGATGCAAATGCGGATGAAACAGCTGTTAAATCTATAGAAGATTATGCGAATCTAATTAATCCAGAACGTATTGTTACCAAGTCGGATGATTATCGTATGATGATGAATGAAGAAGAGGCGACTTTTGATGATCTTTTGAAAGTAAATGAAGGTATTTTTGGAATGCTAGCATCTGGTTTTTATAAAATCTCTTTAAAAACCATCTTTCCAACTTATGGTCAAAAGGAGCTATTTTCGTCAGAGATAAAAACTAAAGAATTAAAAGCTTCTGCAGATACCTATTATAGTTCAGTTGAGGGAGATGCTATTTTTGCTGACAAACGTTTGGCCTACATGTTACCGACTCAAAATGAAGAAACTATTTCAGATAAATGTTTAGAAAGTTATCGAAATAAAGCGTATTTAGGTAGAGGGCTGATTATGTCATTTACTGGATTTTTAGGAGGGCTTTTAGATGGTCACCATAAAGCAACAGTTGCTTATGAACGTGGGATCCCCTTAGAATGTTTAACAATTGAGGCTTTGACAGATCAACGTGCCCTTCGTTTGAAGTCTTCTCAACTTAAAGTGTTAGGTGTTAAGCCTCAAGCTTTCCCTACGCCTCAATCTATCCCTACAATTGAAGAGTACGCTCAAATTTATAGCTTTATAAATGACTTAGGTTTAACTAGTCATCGTGAAGTAGGCTTACTTTATAGACGTATTTTGAATGGTGAGCAATTGCTATCGAGTTCTGAATTTGATGCATTAATAGCGTATTGTCACTTGTACTATGAGAAAGCATTGATTGAATTGTACCCAATTGCATTAGAATTGCAGTATAAAAATTCTCGCAAAAAATATTTCTCTTATGTGACACAAATTAATAATGAATCGAGTGTAGATGAAATTTTGTATGACTACTTGAAGAAAGATCAGCGTAGCTGCCCTGAAACAACAAAAGAGTGTGAGGGCTACTTTGGTCGCAAACTAAAAGTAAATAACTCGTATGATTTAAATTCAACATTTGAAAAATCAGACCAACCGGACTCTGTTTTTTCATCACGATCAATGTTGCCATTATTAGCATTACTTAAAATGGATGAAGCAAATTAAAATGCCGAATTTTCGGTATTTTTTTTTGAGTTCAAACAATTGACCCGCTTAATTCCTTTGTGTTAAGGTCATAGAGTTGAGTTTTTAAGGAGGAATTAAGAGAATGACAAAAAAAAGACAGCAGTATTTATTAATGCTGGGCATTATATTGATTGCAACGAATTTAAGGGCGCCAATTACTTCAGTAGGCCCTGTGGTTAATCAAATCAGTAATGAGCTACATTTAAATGGAACATTAACAGGTTTAGTTTCAACGACTCCTTTAGTTTCATTTGCAGTATTTTCAATGCTTGCGCCCAAAATTGAAAAACGTTTTGGCATTGAACGTGTATTATTTGTTGCGTTATTATTTTTAACGGTTGGAATCGTGATTCGTTCGCTAGGATCAACTTTCAGTTTATTTTTCGGTACCGTTTTTATCGGTATTGGAATAGCGCACGGTAACGTGTTATTACCCAGTATGGTAAAACGTTATTTTCCAGATAAACTTGGCATGATGACGGGAGCCTATTCTGTTGCAATGACGACTTTTGGAGCATTAGCATCGGGTATTAGCCTACCAGTTTCAAAGATAGGTGGAATGGGGTGGCAAGGAGCATTAGCCATCTGGATGGTACTTTCACTTGTGACAGCATGTGTCTGGTTTCCACAAGTTAGGACTAAGACAACAGTTGATTTATCGATAAGTAAAGAAGAATCAACTAAACTTATGCATTCGTCACTTGCGTGGGCGATTAGTTTGTTTATGGGAATTCAATCTTTAGTTTTTTATACGTTAGCAGCATGGTTACCTGCAATCTTGTCAGATAAGGGAATTAAGGCAGAAAGTGCGGGCCTAATCTTAACCGTCTTACAATTGTTTATTATTCCAGCTACATTTTTTGTCCCAGTTTTAACTACAAAGGTAAAAAAACAGTACCTATTAGTTATTATAGGTGTTGGTAGCATCATTGCAGGTGTGGTTGGTATTATAGTTTCAGATTCAGTTGTTATTAATTATATTGCGGCTGCTTTGATTGGAAATGGTGGCGGATTTTGCTTCAGTTTATCTATGATGTTCTTTAGTTTGAGAACATCAAGTCCACATCAAGCTTCTGAATTGTCGGGTATGGCACAGGCGATTGGTTATTTACTTGCAGCTTGTGGGCCATTGATGTTTGGAATGTTGCATGATCTAACAAATAGTTGGTTATCTCCGCTCTTTATTTTATTGGCATTATCTGTTATTTTATTAGGAGTAGGGTTAAAATCATCCCAAAATAAACAACTATAAATTATGGTATTCTTCTATAATTGAGTGAGGTGTAGAATGTTACAAGATGCATTGATAGTCATTGATTTACAAAGAGGTGTTCATACGTTAGAAGCACCCTTATATGGGTTAAATAAAGTTATAAAAGGTGTGAATGATCGAATTGACTTATATCGTGAAGCGAATAAGGCTATTATTTTTGTTCAGCATTTTAATGAAACAAATTTAGTCAAAGGTAGCAAACCATGGGAATTATTTTCAGTTTTAAAGAATGAGCCAACAGATAGTTATATTGATAAAGATACAGCGAATTCTTTTTATAACACGACTCTTTTAGATGTTTTAAAAGAAAAGGAAATAAATTCAATTGAATTTTGTGGGGCGCAGACAGAGTACTGTGTGGATACAGCTGTTCGTTTTGCTCAAGGAAGTGGCTATAGCTGTTATGTAACACCTGGCTTGCACACAACCTCAGATAGTGAGTTATTAGCTGCTGAACAGATTATTGCTCATCATGACAATATTTGGCGTAATTGGTTTTTAAATAACTAATAGTAGGAACAACACCTATTTAGATGAAAATCTAAATAGGTGTTGTTTTTTTATATTCTTAGTGGTAAACTCTATTTAGAAAGTTATCTAATTAGAGTATTTTCTAAATAGAAAGGAGTAAGAAAACTATGGGAATGTCAGAGACTCTAAAAGCCATTTCTGATCCAGTAAGACGACAGATTTTGGAAATGTTAAAAGGTGGCGATTTATCAGCAGGTGATATCGCTGAACGTATCGATTTAACGAATGCTACGGTATCTTATCATTTGTCGCAGTTACAAAAAGCGGGACTGATTGAGAAACGTAAAGAGAAAAATTTTATTTATTATGAGTTGAATCTATCAGTTTTTGAGGATGTATTAATGTGGATTCAACGTTTAGGAGGAAACTAAGATGGAAAAAGTAGATTGGAAAACAGCGATAATTACAACATTGGTTACTCTGTTACCGATAGGGGCAGGACTATATTTTTATGAAGACTTACCTGAAAGAATGGCGATACATTTTGATATTAATAATGTAGCAGATGGATTTGCCGGTAAAAATGTTACTTTATTTTTATTACCAATCGGGATGGCTGCAGTCCAATTGTTTACATGTATTATGAGTGATAGAAAAAAAGAAGCTGGTTATAAACCAAAAGTTGATTATATTTTTAAATGGATTATTCCAATTTTAAGTTTTTTTGTTTACGGTTTAACACTGGCTGTTGGGCTAAATAAATCTGTAGATATTCGTATTGTTATCTGTTTAATTTTAGGAATCATGTTTATGATTATCGGTAACTATTTACCTAAAACACGTGGCGATTATAGTTCTAGTAATCGACCTTTTAGACAAGTCAAATCACCGGCTGTTATGAAAAAATATAACAGACTGATGGGGTATATATTTATGATAGTTGGCTTACTAATGGTAGTGTCAATTTTCTTTGCTCCGATTGTATCAGCGGCAGTTGTAATTATATTTGTTGGTGTGAGTTTAGTAGTGAGTCTTTACTATATGAGAGAAGATAAATAGTCAGTATGTTATACTTTAAGTAATATAAGGTGTGTAAGGAGAGGCATTATGATAAGAAAAGCTTTTATTTTTGATTTGGACGATACGCTATACGATCAGTTTCTAATTTTTAAACAAGGGTTCGAATTGTTTTTAAAAACCTATCGAGGAAAAGAGGAACTCTCGTCAATACCAGATTCGATTTTACGTTCGATTTATATCAAAAGTCGTTATTATGGGGATCAAAATTTTGAAACCATTCAAAAATATCCTGAGAAACGTTTTTATTATGATAGTTTACGTGTCCGTCTAGCTTTTCGTGATTTTGGTTTTGATTTAACTGAGGAAGACACCAATAGTATCGATAGCCTTTATAAAAAGGAACAGTCCAATCTTGTGTTGGCAGACGGTATGAGAGAGTGTCTAGCCGAATTAAAAAAAGAAGGTCATTTTATCGGGGTCATTACAAATGGTTATTCTAAACAACAACGCGATAAGCTAGAAGCGTTGCAGCTGTCAGAGTTAATTAATTCAGACCGTATTTTAGTATCAGCTGATACACCGTGGATAAAGCCTCAGAAAGAATTGTTTGAGTATTATATATCTGAACATAATTTAGAAAATTTGGCTATATTTTATATAGGAGATTCTTATGAGAATGATGTTTTAGGAGCGTGGAATAGTTTTGTCACGCCAATCTGGTTAAATAAAAAGAAACAATTAGTTGAAGAGGGCGATCGTGATTTATATCATGTGACCTCTTATGATGAATTGTATACTAGACTAAAAAAAATAAGCGCCCAATTATAGGGGGGCTTATTTTTTTAGAGACAAGAATCTGCTAATTGGTTTAGTTTTTTGTTAGTAAGAGTGTACTCTGAGGTAATAGAGCCTTTTTCTAACTCTATAATATAGTCCGTTGTCAGTGCTAGTAATTCTAAATCATGAGTAATGAGTATCACAATTTTCCCAGCTTCTTTTATTTCATTTATTGCTGAGGCAACTTTAACAAGGTGGTAATAATCTAATCCACTTGAGGGTTCATCTAATATAACAATAGGTTTGTCTGAAAGGTATGCAGTCGCAAGAGCTAGTCGTTGCTTTTCTCCACCAGATAAAGTTCTAGGATGGTGATTAAGCAGGTGTTTCAGGTCAAATAATGCAAGGGCTTTACTTACCTTGTTTTTATCAGGAGCATTAAATAGTAATTCTTGATTGACTGTTTCAAAGAAGAATTGTAGGGAAACATCTTGCATGACCATAACAGATTGTTTTATTCGTTTTTTCTTTTTTAACTTCTTAGCATCAAGGTAAACCTCACCATATTTAAATCGTTTTAACCCAGATAGCGAATTGATTAGAGTACTTTTCCCAGCACCATTATGACCCATTAGGCTTGTCACTTGATTTGAATTAAAGTTGATGTCCTCAATAGAGATAACGTTAGGTTTACCAGAGAAGCCTGTTACCAGCTGTTTTCCGGTTAGTTTAGTATCAGTAGCGACATTTTCTTTACAACTGATAGCTAGATGAGAGGGTTCAAGGGTCCTAAGACCAATTTTTTTTCGGTAGTTCTCACCAAGTTTTTTGAATTCGTCAATACTTAAATCGTGAGTGATATTTCCGTTTTCTAATACAATATAGCGGTCAGCTAATTCGTTTAAGTAGGAGAGACGATGTTCCGAAATAACAATAGTTGTTCCCTTTTCTTTAATTTTTTTAAGAATAACTGCTAATTTTTTTGTGTTTTCAAAATCAAGGTTACTGCTGGGTTCATCTAAAACAATAAGTTTCGGATTTTGAATGTAAGCAGCAGCGCAGGCTACAAGCTGCTTTTCACCACCTGACAAATCAAACATTGATTGTTTTAAAAGTGGGGTTAAATCAAATAGTAAAATGGCTTCTTCTTTTTTTTCTATGATTTCTTTTGGAGAATGACCTAGATTTTGAGCAGCAAATGTAAGTTCATCGTCTACTTGTGTTGTAAAAAATTGTGTACGAGGTTGTTGAAAGACTGAACTGATGTACTCTGAAAAGTCATTAAGGCTACTTTTCCCTAGTTCTTGATTAGCGACACAACATTTTCCTGATAAAGCGGTAGGGTAGTTAATAGGTAATAAGCCATTTAAACATTGAGTCAATGTTGTTTTACCACAGCCGCTTTTACCACAAATAACAACAAATTGCCCCTTAGGAACAGTGAGTTTCTCAATAGAGAGTACGGGAGCTTTTTTGTTAAATTGGACGACCATATTTTTAATCTCTATCATAACGATTCCTTTCTGTACTTATAGAATTAAAAGCATGACTGATGCTATTACGACACAGACATCAAGTAAATTAAACTGTAGTTTTTGAAGTTGTGTACGAGGGTTAGTTCTATCTAGCCCTTTAGAAAGGCCAGCTAGTGTTAATTCTTCAGCACTTGTAATAGCAGAGTTTAATAGTGGGATTAAGAAGGCTTCCCATGAAAAACGTTTAAAAAATGGTTTAGAACTAAGTCTAAGACAGATACTGTGATAGACAGATTTTGCATCGCTTAGAAAGTGCGGTATAAATCGTATCATGATTAAAAGCGGGATGAGTAACTTTTTGGGTACTCTTAATTTTTCGAGTGATAAGATTAATTCTGATACGGTAGTAGTTTTAATTAGATAGATCCCTGCCATCATGGTAGGCATCAGTTTAATTAACCCCAGTGAAAATGCCGCTACAGCACTAGCGAAAAAATAATCATGATAGGTTGAAGTAAGCGTATAGAGAATTACCAATACAAGTATGACGAAAAGTGTTGTAAAAAGGGTTCGGTATTTCTTAGCTATAAGCAATAAAAAAGCAAGACCTCCGATTAAAAGTGCTTGCTTTGTAAACGATAGATTCAATAGAAAGGCCAGGTTGCCAATTATAATCAAAAAATATTTGATACGAGGGTCTAAAATTAATCCAGGCATTCTTGACCATCCTTATTAAAATGTTTTTTCACCATTTTTTGTCCATATAATCCACCGACAATTGAAAGTAACAGAATAAGTAAGATGATAATAACTAAAAAGCTATTACTAACATAACTAAAAGTTTGATCGATATAGACCGTATCTTTTCCGCGACGAACTAAATCGTTAATATATTGATCTTTCATAAACCAAAGTGGAAGTAAGGGTCCAATTAAACCAAAGCTGAATAAAATATAGCCAGCTAAATCTTTAACTTTATTACGCGACCCTATATGTGTTAAACAATCTGCCAAAATACCGAATAGAAAATTTGGTATAAATGATAATGGGAAATGACCAGTTAAAAGCATGAAGACACCCATTACAGAACTAAGAATAGTGATAACTCCAAACTTAGGAACACGGTCTAAAAGAACAAAATAGATTGGGCCTACAAGAAGTGCGCAGACGCTAGGTAGTAAGAAATTACCTAGACCAGGCAACAAGAACATGCAACTGAAGGTTATAATTGTAACGATTACAAAGTATAAACCAGAAAAAACACCAGTAGTAATTAAATCTTTTGTTGATAAATTAAGTTTCATTGCGGTATTTCCTTTCATTTTTAAGTCTAATCTTACCTTATCTATTTTATCACAAATGAGAACTGATATCAGTTGATAGGCTTGTGAAATACAAAAAAACGTCTGCTTTTTTTAAAGTAGGCGTTTTTTGTTGGTTATAATTTTTTAATTAGATAAATTATGACCACGTTTTATATGTTGCATAATTTTTAAAGCCGTTTTCTCATCGATAATCATATCTGTAAAGAAATTACCGTTTAGTGCACCAAGGCAAGCATTAGCTTTAAATTTATTATTACAAATTGCGATACGGTTTGGTATCTGTAAAATTTCCACAAGACTTAATCCAAATGTTTTATCGTGTGTTTGATTTAAAAATTGTCCATTACTATCATAGGGTCGTCCGTACACCATTCCAATAGCCTCATTAAATTGTGGACCAAAAACAAGTTCTTTATTTTGGTTCCAAGCGTCAACACTTGTGATAGAGCTAGGAGTTGCTAATCCTGTTAAGAGTAAATCAGCTTTTTTAGCTGCAGATAAAGTTGTATTGATAATGGGTTCAAGAGCGAGTAGTTCACGAACGTCATCATTCATAACATAGAGCGGTGCGCTAAGGGTTAAGTAATTGGCTTCAAACTTACTAGCTGCTTTTTGGACCAATCTTAACGAGCCTGCAAGTGAGTGATATTTTCCCACCTCACCTATAAACTGAGTAAAGGTTAAGTCCTCACGAATTTCATTTTTAAATTGTTCGATGACTTTGTAAACACTGTCTCCCCAAGATAGAGCCACAGTTTTGGATTGATCAATACGAGATTGAACTGTTTTGGCACAAAAGTCCCAAAAGTGACCGTCGTCTTCGGTAATATTTTCTGTATTTTTCAAAACCTGAACAGTTGTTTGGAATTGGCGGTTAAAGAAAGACTCTAATTCTTTGTTTCTTGTAAAGGGAGAATTAATTGTGATTGTTACAACGCCATTATCAATTGCTTGTTCCAAGTTTTTCAATATTTTATAACGACTTAAATTATATTTTTTTGTTAAGTCAGTAATGGGTATGTTTTTTAAATAGTAATCTTCAGAAAGATTCACTAGTAGTTCATCATTATCAAGATTATTGTCCATAAAATCACTTCTTTTCTCTCAGATTAGTAATAGTATAGCAAATGTTGAGTAAAATTTGTAGTGTGATTATTTAAAGTATTTAAAAAATAAATATAATTATTTACTTTTTTAGAAAAAAGTTTATAATGATATTTATAATATTGAAAAATATTTAACTTATTTTTAAATAATTAAAAAAGGAGGAAATCGAATGGAACAAGAAGTATTAGATTTACATCAAAAACATACAGGTGTTCTGAGTATGAAAGATGAAATTGATGTGACTAACAGTCATGACTTAGCATTAGCTTATACCCCAGGAGTGGCAGGTTTAAGTAAATTGATTGAAAAAGAACCTGAATTAGCTCGTGATTATACGATTAGTGGCAAAGTTGTTGCGGTGGTAACAGATGGAACCGCTGTTTTAGGCTTAGGGAATGTAGGGCCGCAAGCTGGTTTACCAATCGTTGAAGGGAAAGCGTTATTATACAAATCTCTTGCAGGTGTTGATGCCTTTCCGATTTGTATAAAACAAGGAAGTGTTGATGAGGCAGTTGCAACAATTCAAAATTTAGAACTTAGTTTTGCAGGGATACATTTAGAAGATATTCAAGCACCCGCTTGTTTTGAAATTGAAGACCGTTTGCAGGAAATGCTATCTATCCCTGTTTATCATGATGATCAAGAAGGGACGGCTATTGTTGTTTTAGCAGGGCTTTTGAATGCAGCCAAGCTTGCAGGCAAAGAACTTTCTGAAATGAAAGTCTTGATTAACGGTGTTGGTGCTTCAGGGATTGCCACAGCTAACCTTTTACATGCAGCCGGTGTTACAAAAATGACTCTTGTTGATATTAATGGTGTACTAAGTAAAGAGTCAGGTTGTTCAAATCGCTATCAAGAAGCCCTAGTAGAACGTATCAATTATGACGTTCAAGCTAACACTTTAGAAGAGGCACTGGTTGGTCAGGATGCCTTTATCGGTTTGTCTGACGCTAACTTAGTTACGAGTTCTATGGTCAAAACGATGGCGGAAAATCCTATTATTTTTGCATTAGCCAATCCAGTTCCTGAAATTACACCGGATGAAGCTAAAAAAGGTGGTGCTCGTTTAATCGGAACAGGATCTTCAGCTTATCCTAATCAGATTAATAATATCTTAGCTTTTCCTGGCTTATTCAAAGGTTTATTGGAAGCTAAAATTAATGCTGTTACATTGCCACTTCAAATTGTAGTAGCAGAAGCGATTGCAGGTTTGGTCTCAGAACCAACTGCTGAAAAGTTAGTTCCAGGAGTATTTGATGCAGGTGTTGTTGAGGCTGTAACAGATGCTATTATTAAATTTAAAGAAAAAGAGGAGGCGTTATAATGTCGGCGCAAACAGAGACAAAACAAACAAAGACGTTTGTTGAAAAATTAAAAGGATTTAAAATTGGGTTCATTCCATTGCCATTATATTTATTATTAGCTATCGGTTATGCTCTTATGACTTTTGCAGATAAAGTACCTGAAAATGATATGTTAGCAGCACTTGGTATTATGACTGTATTTGCTTATTTATTAGAAGAAATCGGTAAAAATATTCCAGTACTTAATTCATTAGGTGGGAAAGTATTAGTTGTAACATTCTTCCCGGCGTTCATGGTTTATAAAAACTGGTTACCTGAAAGCACGGTTAAAGTCGTAAGTGACTTTATGAGTAATACAAACTTCTTAATGTTCTTTATTACATTATTAGTAGTAGGTAGTATTGCATCAATGAACCGTCACACATTAATTAAAGCAAGTTCTAGAATTATCATCATCTTAATTCTATGTGACATTATTGGGTCATTAGTTGGAACTGGTGTTGGTATGATGTTAGGTATGTCAGCTTGGAAAACATATTTCTTCATTGTTGCTCCAATCATGGCTGGTGGTGTTGGTGAAGGTGCTATGCCACTTTCAATGGGTTATGCAGCAATTATTGCTAAAGACCAAGATGGTATTTTCGGTCAAATCTTACCATGTGTTATGTTAGGGAGTTTAGTTGCCGTTTTATGTGCGGGTGCTCTTAAAAAATTAGGTGATGTTCGTCCTGATTTAACAGGTAATGGTAAATTAATCGATGATCCTAATGAAGAAAAATTAGCTAGTCTTAAAGGTGGGAAAGTAGAAGTTAATATCGAACAAACATTGATCGCTGGTGTTGTTGCTATTTCAATTTATTTCTTAGCAGTATGGGTAGAGCATATCTTTAAAACATATGTCGGTTTCCATATCCCATCTCCTGTTATTTTATTAGTATCTGTTATGGGGGCTAAGATGTTAGGTTTCATCCCTAAAGAGATTGAAGAGGGTGGAAATAGTTTATATGGGTTTACAGTTAAAGGTATCACGCCGCCATTATTATTTGGTGTAGGTGTTGCCAAAACAGATTGGAACAAATTAATCGAAGTATTTAATAGTCCTGCAGCAATCATGACTATTATTGCAACAGTTTTAGCAATTGTTGCTACAGCTTACTTCGTATCAAAAGCTTTAGGGTTATATCCAGTTGATACAGCGATCGCGGTATCATGTTGTAGTGGACAAGGTGGGACAGGTGCCTTAGCTATTTTAGGTGCTGGAGACCGTATGGAATTAATGCCATTTGCTCAAGTTGCTGTAAGACTTGGTGGTGCAATGACCGTAACCTTTGCGATTTTCCTAATGGGAATATTATCATAAGCTATTTTTAAGGAGGACTACCATGTATTCAGAATATAATGTAGTTCATCTAAATTTAAGCAATACTAAACAATTAAATGAGTGGTCAACTCTTCTTGAAGAAGAAGGATTAACAGCTTTCTCTAAGGTAGATCTAGCAGAGCTAGATTTTACCTTAGGGATTTATTTAGATGACGAACTAATCGCAACTGCATCAAGTTCAACTAATATAATTAAATTCGTTGCTATTAAAGAATCAGAACGAGCAGGCGGAAGTTTGTTTAACACGCTTATTTCAAGTGTTATTTCTGACTTAGCAACACGTCATATTTTTCATGTATTTGTTTTTACTAAACCAGTGTATAGTCAGTCCTTTCAGTATTTAGGTTTTAAAGAATTGGCCTCAACTGAAAAAGGATGCTTACTAGAAACAGGAGATCAGACTATCAAAGATTATTTAAACGATATACCTCATAAAACTGGAGAGAAAATTGGTAGTATTGTTATGAATGCTAATCCATTTACTTTAGGGCATCGACATTTAGTTGAAACAGCGGCTAGTGAAAATGAGTGGGTTTATTTATTTGTTGTTAGTGCGGATAGATCGTTATTTACAACTGAGGAACGTTATCATTTAATCAAAGAAAATACAAAGGATTTAGATAATGTCATTGTTTGTAACGGAGCAGATTATCAAGTTAGTCCTATTACTTTTCCAACCTATTTTTTAAAGGATACAGATGATAAGGTGGCGTTCCAAACAGAACTAGATGCTAGTATTTTTAAAAAGTGGTTTGTACCTGAGTTAAACATAACAAGTCGTTATTTAGGAGAAGAACCTTTTTCAGTAACGACAAAAGCCTATAATGAAGCGTTACAGTCCGTTTTGAATGGAGTGTGCGATGTAAAAGTGATTCCTCGCAAGGAAACACAAGAAGGTATCGCTATATCAGCGACAGAAATTCGACATCTATTGGCTCATAACCAATTAGAATATATAAAAGACCAAGTGCCTAAACCGACATTTGATTTTATTATGGCGCACAAGGAGAGCTTGTTGACGCGAATAAAAACTAGGGAGGAAATAAAGAATGAAGATTGAAAAAACAGCCATTGCAGGCACATTGGAATCAAGTGATATCCAAATTACAGTATCAAAAAGTACTGAAGGGATTCAAATAGAATTAGATAGCCAAGTAGCTAAACAGTACGGTACACAAATTAAAAAAGTAATGATAGACACACTGGAAGCTTACGGTATTACAGAAGCTAAAGTTAAAGCTGTAGACAAAGGAGCATTAGATTGTACGATTAAAGCTCGTATGGTTGCGGCGATTAACCGTGCTATTGATGCGAAACACACAGATATTAATTGGGAGGTACTGTAAAATGGGAGAACGTTTAAGAAGAACGATGATGTTTGTACCTGGTAATAATCCATCTATGATCAAAGATGCTGGGATTTACGGTGCTGACTCGATTATGTTTGATTTAGAAGATTCAGTGTCATTATTAGAAAAAGATGCGGCTAGAATGTTAGTTTATCAGGCCATTCAAACAGTTGATTACGGTAAAACTGAATTAGTTGTTCGTATCAATGAATGTTCATCAGAATTTGGTAGAGCAGATATTTTCTCAATGGTTAAAGCTGGTGTGGATGTTATTCGTTTGCCAAAAACTGAAACAGTAGATGATGTATTAGAAGTTGAAGCTGTTATTTTAGAGGCAGAGAAGACATTTGGTCGAGAAGAAGGGTCTACACGTATGATGGCAGCTATCGAAGGAGCGAGTGGTGTTCTAAATGCACCAGCTATTGCAGTTTCTTCAAAACGCTTAATTGGTATAGCTATTGGAGCTGAAGATTATGTGACTAATATGAAAACACGTCGTTATCCAGACGGTCAAGAGTTATTCTTTGCTCGTAGTATGATTATTCACGCGGCACGTGCAGCTGGTATTTCAGCATTTGATACAGTTTATTCAGATGTTAACAATGAAGAAGGTTTCCGTAATGAAGTTGCGTTAATTCGTCAGCTTGGTTTTGATGGCAAGTCTGTTATTAATCCTCGTCAAATACCTGTTGTTAATGAAATTTATGCCCCAACTATTAAGGAAATCGAAAATGCTAAAGCTGTTATAGAAGCTATTAAGACTGCCGAGAAGAATGGTTCAGGCGTGATCTCATTAAACGGTAAAATGATTGATAAGCCAATTGTAATGAGAGCTGAGCGTGTCATGATGTTAGCGAAAGCGTCAAAAATAATTGATGAAGAGGGTAATCTTTATGAATAAAATTGAAAGTACATTTAAAAATAGTTTAGGACAAACGTATGAGCCATTTAAAACAGCTGATTTAGAAAGTTTAGAAATAGAACGTGTTGCTCCTAAAGTTAAAACAATGCCGACAACAGGAACAAAACGTGTTGATGATATTCAAGAAGTAATCAAGCGTACTGGACTTAAAGATGGTATGACTATTTCTTTCCACCATCATTTACGCGAAGGAGATTATGTTTTTAATCAAGTGATGACAGAGATTAAAAATATGGGCTTCAAAGACTTAACATTAGCACCGAGTTCATTAACAAATGTTATGAATGATATGGTAGTTGAGTGTGTTAAAGCAGGTGTTATTACATCAATTACAAGTAGTGGTATGCGTGGAAGTTTAGGAGAATTTGTTTCAAGTGGACAAATGGAAAATCCTGTCATCTTACGTTCGCATGGTAACCGTGCTCGTGCGATTGAATGTGGTGAGATTAAAATTGACGTAGCATTCCTTGCAGTACCTTGTTCAGATGATTACGGTAATGCTAATGCGGTCAACGGAAAAGCTGTTTTTGGTTCACTTGGTTATGCTCGAGTTGATGCTCAGTATGCAGATAAAGTCGTTTTAATCACAGATACAATTTGTGGCTATCCAAATACACCAATTAGTATTCCTCAAACACAAGTTGACTTTGTTGTGAAGGTAGAAGAAATTGGAAATCCTGATAAAATTGGGGCGGGGGCAACTCGTTTTACAAAAGATCCTAAAGAATTAAAAATAGCAGAGATGGTTAATAATGTTATTGTAAATTCTGAATACTTTAAAGACGGTTTCTCTTTCCAAACAGGAACAGGTGGAGCGGCATTAGCTGTTACGCGTTATTTAAGAAATTCGATGATTGCAAACAATGTAAAAGCTAGTTTTGCATTAGGCGGTATTACTCGTCCGACAGTTGATTTATTAGAAGAAGGATTAATTGATACTATCGTTGATGTTCAAGATTTTGATAAAGGTGCGGCATTAGGTATGGCTGAAAATGCTAAACAACAAGAAATTGATGCGTCATTCTATGCTGGCCCACATAATAAAGGTGCAGTAGTTAATAAGTTAGATGTTGTTATTTTATCAGCACTTGAAATTGATACTAATTTTAATGTTAATGTTATGACAGGTTCAGACGGTGTCTTACGTGGGGCTATTGGAGGCCATCAAGATGCTGCTAATGCTAAGTTAACTATTATTTCAGCGCCATTGGTACGTGGTCGCTTAGCAACAATTGTTAACGAGTTAACGACCGTTGTAACACCTGGCGAAAGTATTGATGTTGTTGTTACAGAAATAGGAATTGCCATTAATCCAGCACGTCAAGATTTAATGGAACAATTTAAAAATAATCCTAGTATCCCAGTGTTTACTATGGCAGAATTACAAGCAAGAGCTGAAAAAATTGTTGGAGTTCCTGAACCAATCGAGTATACTGACAAAGTTGTAGCTTACGTAGAATACCGCGATGGTTCATTAATTGATGTTGTTAAACAAGTAAAAGAATAGTGAGGTAAGCGAGATGGATATGTTCCTAACAGGTATACCGCAAACATTGCTTGATATATTAGATAATAAAGAAGAACGGGAGTGTTATAAATTGAAACAATTGGCAGTATTCCCTACTTGTCAATTGATCTCAATTGGGATTAACATACCTGGAGATATCAAAAACAATGAGAGAATCGAAAAAGTGTTTGATTTGGCAACAGAAGCGTTTGAACGCTACTTAGTGGATAATGAAATAATCATACGTCATGTGAGAAAAAAATATAATCCAACTGGACCTGAATTTTATGCATTAATAGACTCTAAACGAGATGATATTAAGAAACTATGTATTAACTTTGAAACTTTTCATCAGGTAGGTAGACTACTTGATATAGATGTCTATCAACGAAACGATGTGGGAGAATTGGTCATTATCGACCGTGATTTTTATAACTTACCGTCTCGACGTTGTTATGTTTGTGAGAAACCAGCTAAGGAATGTACCCGCGCTAAAACTCATTCGATAGAAGAATTAAGAACTAAAATAAATGAAATATGTCAGTCATTAATTTAAAGGAGATAATAATGAAGAATGCTAGATATTATAGTCAATTTGCCCAGCGTGCTATGCTCTATGAAGCCGTTTGTCACCCGAAGCCTGGTTTAGTGGACCCTGTTAGTCCAGGCGCACACCAGGATATGGATATTTTTACATTTATAGATAGCAGCTCTAGTATGCAAAAAGAGTTTGAAGACATGTATCTGGCTGGTTATCAATTTGATGGAGTAGATTTAAAAAATCTTTTTGATTCTATTCGTCCTATAGGCTTAAAGGCTGAAGTAGAAATGATGAAGTCGACTTATGATGTTAATACTCATAAAGGTGCTATTTTTTCATTGGGTATTTTATTAGCAGGATTAGGCTATTTGGATAATCAGAAAACAACAGTATCAATTGACTCAATTCAGAGTGTTGTTAAAGAGATGACAGGACACTTACTAGATGATTTTAATAATTTAGAGTTGAAGCCGGAAGAAAAGCTGACAAACGGCGAGAAACTGTACCTCGAATATGGCTTGCTTGGAGTTAGAGGGGAAGTAGCACAAGGTTTTCCTACTGTATTAAATTACGGTTTACCCTTGTTAGAACAATATGGGGACTGCTCTAATGAGTCGTTATTGAATGTTTTGATGTTGATGCTCTATTATAATGAGGATAGTAATTTAATTAAACGAGCGGGTGACGTCAAAATATTAAATTGGGCTAAAACAATTGTGACACGTTATTTCAAAAAAGGTGGAAGTCAAACAAAAGACGGAATACTTTATCTAAATGAATTAAATGACTTATTTATTTCTGAAAATCTATCTATCGGTGGAACAGCAGACTTGCTTATTGTAACCGTGTTTATATATTTAGTGGTATCTAATCAAAAAAAATAAGACCATATGGTCTTATTTTTTTTGGAAAAGTTTTTCTAAGTAGATATCAGAAATCAAACGGCATAGAGCTTGAAGATCTTTATCTGCTTCAATATTTGCATAGTAGTAAAACTTAACTGGTTCTTCATAGGCGTGCAGTTGATCAGAAACAACTAAGTCAGCCTGCCTTGCATCATTATGGAAGACGATAGTATCAGGTTTGAATAATTCTGACAAACGTTCTTTTAAGTAATATTCATAAGATAATTTGGTTTGGAAATCTAATACAATATAAAGTTGTGTTTGACGTGTTTTGCGATAGAAAGAAGACGTTAATTCTTCAAAAAAGTCGATATTGTCTAATAATAGTTTTGCGTAGCTAGGTGAAATCCCTGTTTTAATCAAATCAGATGAAATATTAGCTTGAAGAGTTGATTTTGGAGAAGTGTCCTTGGCATCTTCCGTTAGCTGTGTTGCTTTAAAGATACTCTTCATATCTGATGAAAATAGTTTTAGGTAGATTAAGCTGACTAATGTTGTATAGTTAAATGTTAAAGCATCTTTTTTTGAAGTAGGACCAATACTATCTAGTAGATGTTGGCTGATTTCTTCAGATTGCGCAATTATCTCTGGCAATTCAGTGTTTAACTTCTCTAAAATGTTTAAGTAGATTATAAGGTGATCATTCTGTTCTGCTACCTGAGAAAATAGTATTAGAACTAAAAAATTTATAAAAGCAAGAGCATCTGGGTTAGAAATCATGTCATTAATTTCTGGACTGAATAAATTTGTTTCATTATATAAGAGTTCCAATAGCAGTTTTACATCGGGATCTTCTATGGTGTAGTTTTCTAATTCGGGTAAGAAATTTCTTATACAATTGTACAAGGTATTTGCACGAAACTGTTGGAAATCATTCAAATCACTAATGGTATGATCAGTGAGGTAACGTTCTATTTCTATTTTTTTATCGTCATTATAATTTTCTCCATCAGAAAATAATTTATCATGCATTTCTGAGAATAGGTATGAAAAAAGTAAGATATTTTGTAAGCTACCCTCTAAACCGATATTTCCGCGTTTTGTCTTAATTGTTATGTTATAGTGTTTTAAAAATGCTTTAAGTCGAGCTAAAATTTGATTGTAGTAAACTTCTGAAATATTAATTTCAGTTAAAAGTTCACTTAGTTTAAAATGGCGATGTTTCACTAAATAGTTCAAGATTAAATATTCGTAGGAATGAGCTAAATCAGATTGAACTTTTTTTATAATTAAAATATTTTTACTGAGGTGTTGATTTTCAGGTGAGTTGAAATCAATTTGTAAAGTTTGTCCTGTATTTATAATAACAGGTTGACTTGTTTTAAATTGATCTTGATAATAATCATTAAGCTGTGAAACATAACGATCTAATGTCGGTCGACTTACTGCCAAACTTTCGCATAAGTCCGTTTTTTGTTTAGGATTCTCGCTAGAAAGCTGATTAAGAAGCATTAGTATTTTGTGTTCATTCGTTTTAAATATAAGATTTAACATAAAGATCTTTTCTCCTTTATTCAACAGATATAATGAATTCTATTTATTTTAGCATAAAATAAACAGGTTGTTATTATATGAAAATAACAAAAAAAATCCAAAAAACAAAACAAAACGCTCAAAAAGGGTGGTTTTTTTCAAAAAAATAGTTATTTGAACTAATTAGTTTATTATTAGAAATTAAATTGTTTTTTTTATTAACGTATAAAACGTACGTTATTCGAAAATATGTAAATTAAAAAGACCCTTAAGGTCTTTTTATTTACGTTTGAATATACCAAGTACACTACGACTCATTTCTCGACCAATACTTCTAATTAACTGATTTGTGAAAGAGTCTGCTATTTTTTCAACAGCACCTTTTGGTTTTTTCTTCTTCGCTTTTTCTTTAAGTTTTTCTTCTTTTTCTAATTCCTTTTGTAATTTCTCTTTCGCTTCTTCTTCTCGTTCAGCATCAATTTTTTTAGAAAGAAGTTCATAAGCTGATTCACGATCAACAGGAGAGCGGTATTGTGCATCGAAAGGAGAAGTTTCAATTAGTTTTTTATACTGAGTTTCATCGACTGTTCCTAGGAAACTTTCAGGTGGTCTGACCATTGCTCGTTCGACAATACTTGGTGTTCCGGTATCATCTAAGAATGAAATTAAAGCTTCACCAACTTGTAACTCAGTAATAACATCCGCTACTTTAAAGTTTTCATTAGGGCGGTAGCTATCAGCCGCAGCTTTAATTGCTTTTTGTTCTTTGGGTGTATAGGCACGTAAGGCATGTTGGATACGATTACCTAGCTGAGCTAAAATCGATTCTGGTAGGTCGATTGGGTTTTGGGTAACAAAATAAACGCCCACACCTTTTGATCGGATTAAACGAACCACTTTTTCAACTTGTGACACTAGGCTTTTGGGCATGTCATTAAATAGAAGATGTGCTTCATCAAAGAAGAAAACAAGTTTTGGCTTATCTAAATCGCCAACTTCGGGCAGTTCTTCAAATAATTGTGCAAGTAACCAAATTAACATTGTCGCATACAATAGCGGATTTTGATAAAGTTTTTGTGCCATTAAAATATTTAGGTAGCCTTTACCAGTATCATCTTGTCTAATGAAATCAGTTAGTTTTATAGCCGGTTCTCCAAAGAATAAATCTCCGCCTTGTTCTTGTATGGTAAGTAAGTGTCGTTGAATTGCACCAAGAGTTTGTTTAGTAATATGACCATATTCACCTGTATAGTCAGGCAAGTGATTGCTTACTTCTGTGACCAAGGATTGTAAATCTTTTAAATCAATTAAAAGGTAACCTTTGTCATCTGCAATTTTAAATAAAACTTGTAAGACATCTGCTTGAGTGTCACTTAATTCAAATAATCGAGAAAGTAGGATAGGACCCATCTCTGAAATCGTCCCTCTAACAGGGTGACCTAATTCTCCGTATACATCCCACAGATGAACTGGAAAGGGTTGAGCGGTGTAATCAGTAATTCCGAGTTTTTCAAGGCGGTCCTTCATTTTATCGGCATCACCAGCTTGAGATAAACTAGCTAAATCACCCTTGATATCAGCTAAAAACACTGGTATTCCTTGTTTACTTAATTGTTCAGCAATAACCTTTAGTGTGACTGTTTTTCCGGTTCCGGTAGCACCTGTAATAAAACCATGGCGGTTTAAGTACTGTAGCGGTATGCCTAAATCTTTTTCATTTTTTGCGATAGTGATACGTGTCATATTTATACGCCCTCCTTAAATTCTTCTTATTCAGTCTATCATCTTAAGTGTTTATTTTGCAATTAAGTTCATAAAATTCTCATCGTTATTCTACGTGTTAGTACACAATACGTTGCAAAAATGAACAATTAGTCTTTACATGAAAAAAACATTGTCGTATACTTAGTTAGGTTAGTGATTAACTGATTAACTAGGAGGGTGATGAGATGAGATTAGATTTTGATAGTACGTTACCTTTGTATAAACAAATTGCAAAGCAAATCGAAGAGGGTGTAATGAAAGGGATATATGGTCCAGGTACACAAATTCCTTCTACAACTGAAATTTCAAAACGCTATAATGTTAATCCTGCTACCGTATTAAAAGGAATGAATTTGCTCGTTTCTAAAAAAATATTAGTCAAACGACGTGGTATCGGAATGTTTGTAACAGAAAATGGGAGTCAACTCATTTTTGAAGAACGCAAAGAGCAGTTTATTAATGAAAATATTGTTGGACTAGTAGCGGAAGCGAAAGGTTTGAATTTATCCAAAACAGAACTACTAGTATTAATCGAGAGAGGGTTTGGAAATGAGTAAATTAGAAATAATTAGCATTGATAAATCGTTTGGTAAGAAACAAGTGTTGCATCAAGTTAATTTTAAATTAGAAGAAGGACAGCTATATGGCTTATTAGGTCGAAATGGCGCGGGAAAGAGCACGCTTCTTTCAATTATTAATAATAGAATTATTGGAGATGAGGGTGAGGTTTTATTAGACAATGAAAATGTTCTTGAAAATGACGAGTTATTGTCTGAAATTTTCTTAGTTAATGATAGCTGCTTGTTTGGAAGAGATGACTCTATGCAAGCAAAAGATTATTTTAATTTCGCCAAGTTAGTATATGACGATTTTGATACAGAGTTAATGGAACGTTTAATTTCTATATTTGGTTTGGATGTGAAAATGAAGTTAGCTAAACTTTCAACAGGTTATAAATCAATTTTTAATATTATTTTAGCTTTATGTGTTCCGTGTAAATTTATATTTCTAGATGAACCGACATTAGGATTGGATGCTAATCATCGTGATATTTTTTACAAAGAGTTAGTGGCAACATTTATTGATAAACCTCGTAGTTTTATTCTATCAACACATTTAATTTCTGAGATAGCTAATGTTATTAACTCAGTAATTGTATTGGACGAGGGACAAATAATCTTAGAAGAAACAGTCGATCATATTCTAGCTAAAGCCTGGTCAGTAAAAGGCCCTAAAGAAAAAATGGAGTCATTGCTTAATGAACCAACAATTATTGGTTTTGAAGAAATGGGCGAAGAAGTGACAGTATATTGCTACGGCAAGTTACCAGAACTTCCAGATGATTTAACGGTGGACCGTGTAGATTTACAAAAAATGTTTATCCAATTTACATCAGGCAAGGAGGTTTTGACACATGAAGATTAAACCTATTTTTAGGTATTATTTTAAAATTTGGTTGATAACAACGTTAATTGTTTCGAGTTTTGCTCTATTAATTGATATCATTTTCCCTATAGCTGTTGATTTGATAAATCATGTAAACTGGCAAGGAAATTTTAAAGCGTCCAATGGGTTCACACAATCCTTATGGCTAGTATTTATTATTGTCATTACCAATCCGATTAGAAAAGTGTTTACTTTAGGAGCGCAATTTAACATCTCAAGAAAAACGCAATATGTTGCGAATGCCATTGGTATTTTATTTTTTGCAGTAACATGGGTAATACTGTACAGAGTCCTTTATCCAATCGTGTTAGATTATTTATTTTATTATACAGATGATGTATGGAAGTATACATTGGCCCCAACTTTAGCGCTTAACTTTTGGTTGACTAGAGTGGTTAATATAATTGAATTGTTTTTACTTGGGATCGTAGTTTGGTTTTGTATGGCCCAGACGAAGCGTTTTTCTATACTAGCTGTCTTTTTTGTCAGTTTGATGGTTATCATATTAATACCTGTGTTAGTAATTGCAGTGATGAATGTTACACCTAACTATATTCAAATTGATATTTTTGACAAATTTAAGCTGATTTTTACAAATCCTATCGGTTTTTGGTTAGGTATTGCAGCTACAGTAGCACTAGGTCTTTACGTAGTACGTCGTACAACTCGTTCATTATCGATGAAATAAAAGGGAAGGCCAAGAGGCCTTCCTTTTTTATTTCAAGCATGAAACAGCTTGTTTCATGCTTGGTTTTACAATCAGAATAGGGGGAATCAACCTAAATCCGATTATTTTGTATTATTATAAGGATATAGAAAATGTGAGGAGGCAATTTATGACTAAAGATAAGAACAGTTTGTTTTCACCTGATTTTTTATGGGGATCAGCTTCAGCGGCTTACCAAATTGAAGGGGCGTGGGATGAAGGTGGAAAAGCACCCTCTATTTGGGATGAATTTGTAAAACAGCCAGGTGCAACTTATAAAGGAACAAATGGTAATATAGCAGTTGATCATTATCACCGTTATAAAGAAGATGTAAAATTGATGGCTGAACAGGGACTAAAAGCTTACCGTTTTTCAATTTCGTGGTCGCGCATTATTCCAAAGGGTAAAGGTGACATTAATCTAGAGGGTTTGAAATTCTATAGTGATTTAATTGATGAGCTTTTGAGCTATGGTATTGAGCCGATTGTGACTCTTTATCATTGGGACTTGCCTCATGCTCTTCAAACATCGTATGGAGGATGGGAATCTAGAGAAATTATTCAAGATTTTACAGAGTATGCAAAAGTTCTTTTTGAGATGTTTTCAGATCGTGTCAACTATTGGGTTTCATTAAATGAACAAAATATATTTATCATGCATGGCTATTTATTTGCGACACATCCACCAGCGGTTAAAGATCCTAAACGTATGTATGAAGCCAATCATATTGCTAATCTGGCTAATGCATCGGTTATTAAAGCTTTCCGAGAAGGTGGCTACAAAGGGAAGATAGGCCCTAGTTTTGCTTATACCCCGTCTTACGCTTTGGACTGTCAGCCTGAAAATTGTTTAGCTGCAGAACAACACCAAGAGTTGCTTTCCTATTTTTGGATGGATTGTTACGTACGCGGAACTTATCCAAGGTTAGCGATGAAACTCTTAGAAGACCAAGGTTTAGCTCCGACCCAACTTCCTGGCGATAGTGAACTTTTAAAAGCTGGTCGACCAGATTTCATGGGATTGAATTATTACCAAACAGCGACACTAGAAGCCAATACAAGTGACGGGGTTGGTTTTGATGGAAAAATGAATACCACTGGAGAAAAAGGAAAGAGTGGAAGTAAAGGATTACCTGGTTTATTTAAAACGGTAGTTAATCCGACACTAGAAACAACAAATTGGGATTGGACGATTGACCCATTAGGGTTAAGAATAGCATTAAGACGAATTGCTAGTCGCTATGATATGCCTATTTTAATAACTGAAAATGGTCTTGGTGATTTTGATAAGTTAGAAGATGATGGAACAGTTAATGACACCAATCGAATCGAGTTTCTTGAAAAACATGTCAGTGAGATAGAAAAAGCAATAGAAGACGGTGTCGAAGTGTTAGGGTATTGTACCTGGAGTTTTACAGATCTATTAAGCTGGTTAAATGGTTACCAAAAACGTTATGGCTTTGTATATGTAGACCGAGATGAAGAATCTGAAAAAGAATTAACTCGTATTAAAAAAGATAGTTTTTATTGGTATCAAGATATTATTAAAACAAATGGATCAAGTCTTAAAAGAAAATAAAAAAAGTCGTTCCTATTGGGGCGACTTTTTTTTCATTAAGAATTGTATAAGCGTTTCAATAAAATACACAGTAGGTAATTGCGAACTTAGATCCAAATTATGAGGTGTTCGCTCGATAGCTGAGTTATAGTTAAAATGATAATCCGTATAGGTAGCTAGAGAGTTAAACTCTTGGCTTGATATACTAATCGTGACGATACTCGTTTCTTGGAGATCTTTAGCAAGTTGGACAATACTATGCGATTCTCCAGAAGCAGAAAAAATTAAACAAACATCTTGGGCTGAGAGAGTAGGATGCTGTTTATTATTTAAGCTATATGAAGATAAGACAGGGTCTGTACTAAAACTTCGAAAGCCGATAGTAGTAAGTAGGTTTGAGGCGTAAGTGGCCATTAGTTGTGAGTTTCCTAATCCTAAACAATAAGTGATATCTGCTTTTTCAATCAGATTTCCAATGGTTGATAAGTCTTTTTCAAAGCTTTTTTGAAAAGAAAAAGGGAAAGCCGTTTCTGTATGTTCTTTTTTATAATTTTTCTTTAGTTGAAGTTGAGCTTTGAATTCTGGAAAATTAGCAAACCCAAGTTTTTTGATACACCGTAAAACAGTAGCAGGTGATGTATATGTTTCGTTAGCGAGATCTCTTACACGCATGTATATGACTTTGTCATAGTTGTTTTCTATGTAGTTGATAATAGTCAAATCTAGCGAGCTAAGGTTATTAGAGTGTTCAAAAGTTAGCATCATAATTCCTCATTTTTAATAGGTCTAGTCGTTACAGTGAGAGTGATTTACTTAAAGGGTAGTGTGGTATTCCAATCTCTTCAAAAGGATGTCCTGTTATGTCGTAGCCTTGTTTAAGATAAAAGGGTAAGGCATGTTCTTGGGCACTTAAAACGATATTAGGCACGCCATTTTCAATAGAGAATGCTTCAATAGCTTGAATAAGTGAGGATCCAATGGCTTTTTTTCTATAAGCGCATCTAACAGCTAAACGTTGTAGTTTAAAAGTTTTACTATCTAACTGTTTTAGCCGACAAGTAGCCATTGGTTCATTTTCTTTTGAGTAGATAACGAAGTGATAAGAGTTCTCCTCATCGCTGATTTCGATAGCGGGTGAAATATGTTGCTCCTTAATAAATACGTCTTTTCTTATCGCTAAAGAATCGTTATATATAGGATTGGAAAGAGAATCAGTCCAGCGGATAGTCAAAAGTATTCCTCCTTTAAGTTATGGGTGTTTCGTGATAGGTTTTATTTCCTTTTTCCAACAGAGCCTGACCGCTAAATAACTCGGTTACATCAGTATAAAACACTTCAATTTGAGGTTCATCTACCATACAAGTCACCACAACTTTATCTGTAAAAGTAGTTTCTTTGATAGAATAAGTTGAATTCTCAATAAAGTAATCAAATTTACTATGTTGAGTATAGTCTAGTGTGACATGTATTTCTTGTTGTAACTTACCTTGGACAATACCAACTACATCCAAAGCTTCATTGACAGCTCCGCCGTAAGCGCGAATTAAGCCGCCTTTACCTAACTCAGTTCCGCCAAAATAACGTGTAACAATAGCTAGCGTATTGATAATATTTCTTTTTTTTAGGATTTCTAACATAGGAAGACCTGCTGTTCCACTTGGTTCGCCATCGTCGCTACTTCGTTGTAATTCATTTTCATCACCTAAAACATAAGCATGACAGTTATGACTCGCTTTCCAGTGTTCCTTTTTTATTTTATTTAAAAGCATTTTAGCTTCGTCTTCTGATTCTATACGATAAAGATGGCAGATGAATCGGGATTTCTTAATTTCGATTTCATGTGTGCCATTTTCCTGAATAGTTAAGTATGTTGTTAACATGTTACACCTCGTTTCATATTAAGTATAGCGAGGCTGCGTGTATCAAGCAAGCAAAAATAATGAGTATTTTTAATTAATATTTGAATTTATAGGGGATTTAATAGTAGAATGAAGAAGAAATCAAATAGTAAGGAGTGGATTATTTTGGATGCAATTAAAGGCGTGTTTGAAAATGAACGATTGGTTTTAGCTAATGGTAAAAAAGTTTCACTTACTGATATTTGGAGAGCCAGAATAGAGCTAGTGCCTTATTTATTATTTCCTGTAACAGAAGAAATTGAGGAAAATGTATTTGAAGAAGGTGACGGTCGAATTCTTTATCCTGTCACAACAGATAATTATTTGAATAAGGGACAGATGGTATACGGGGAAAGTAGAACAACTCGTATTGGTCATTTTTTATCTCAAGGTGATACTAAGGTTGTTCGCAAGCCAGATTTGAAAAATCCTCATAAAGTGAAAACATTAGGTTACAGAAAACTAGTGTTAGAAATGAAGGATAAGACAGAGATTGAGGTATTGTTTGATGGCAACAGCATAGAATTGCCAGAATTGGTAACAGATTTAAAACAAAATGATGAAATGACAGCATTAGTTCCATTTTTTGATAGACCTTCAGAATTTATTAATATTTTAAAAAAAGAAGGTATTGAAGTTTATTATAGTGAAGATCATTAAAAAAGACGATTAGCTTAGCTAATCGTCTTTTTTATTTAGGTAGTTGGTGATTAATCCAATTTAGAATATCTGATTGAATCAAGTCTTTTTCATCTTCATTTAAAATTTCGTGACGCAAATCTGGATAAAGCTGTAGTGTGACAGCGTCAAATCCGTCTGATACCATTTCTTCGGTTACTTGGATGACGCCTTTCCCAAAATTGCCTACAGGGTCTTTTTCACCACTTGTAAAGAGAATAGGTAAATCATGGTTGATCCTATTATACCAACCTTTTTCATTTGCCGATGCGGTTAGTTGGAATAATGTATCAAATCCGTTGTTGGTAAAGGTAAAGCCTAGTAGTGGGTCTTCGAGATACTCATCTACATTTTGTTTATTTTTTGATAGCCAATCCATAGGTGTTCGTTTTTCTGGGAAAGCTTTGTAAAAATTACCAAAAGCAAGAGCATCAATTTTTTTATTGAGTGCTGTAGGATGTTTTTTGTTTAGTAGAGCAGTCACCGTTAGAGCTGCACGGAGTTCAGGACGACGTCCGCCAGTACCCATTATAATGGCACCATCGACTAATTTGGAATAGTTCTTCAGGTAGTTTCTTACGACGAATGAGCCCATACTATGTCCCATAATAAAATAAGGTAAGTTTGGATAAGCGGTTTGAGCTTTAAGTGTTATTGAGTGAACATCCTCAATTAATAGTTCGGGGCTATTTTCTTTACTGAAGTAGCCATAGAGAGGAGTTTCCTCGTTAACTGAATAGCCATGCCCTAGATGGTCATGACCTACAACGAGTATATTATTTTTATTTAAGTAATGAGCAAAATCATCATATCGTTCGATATACTCAGCCATACCGTGAACAAGTTGTAAAACGGCTTTGGGTTTTTCTGTGGAAGGTAACCAGGTAACATAATTAAGGTAAGTTTCTCCATCTGTAGAGAGTACTTTTTCTTTTAGTTTCATGAGAATCATCCTTTCGATTCTTTAACATAATTGTAAAGTCTTCTTAATTATAAAACAAAGTACAATAAACTGCTAATATTTCGTAAAAAAAACGTATCTATTTTTAGGAGGTGTTATATGGAGATAGATAAGGCTTTGTTAATAGGCAGACGGTTGCTTTTAGATGAATTACCCTACACTAAAGAGCAACTGGAGGGAGAGAGGGGGATAACTATTTCAAAAACCATGAGTCTTGAACGTGGGATTTGGACATGTTTAAGATGTGGCAACACGGAGCTGGTCGATTTACCTTTTACAGATGACCCAATTAAATATTGTCCTGCTTGTATTATGTTAGGAAGGGTCACGAATAAGGAGTTTTTTTATGGAGCTAATAGTGAGAGTATCTTTCATCCGATAATAAAAGAAGCGATGACTTGGGACGGAACGCTTTCGAAAGATCAGACAATAGTATCTGAGCGGATTGTAAAGGTGATAGAAGATAAGTCTTCAATTTTAATTCATGCAGTGACAGGAGCGGGGAAAACAGAGATGCTTTTTAAAGGAATAGAGTTAGCTTTATCAAAGGGTTATAGAGTGGGTATTGCTTCACCGAGAGTAGATGTTTGTATTGAATTATACCCCAGAATGAAAGCGGCTTTTTCTGCTATTGAAGTGTCCCTATTGTATGGCAAACAAGATGAACCTTATTTTTATAGTCAATTAGTCGTATTGACGTGCCATCAGCTTTTTCGTTTTTATAGAGCGTTTGATGTATTGATTATCGATGAAGTAGATGCTTTTCCTTATTTAAATAATAGGGAATTAGAATATGCTAGTAATAATGCTTTAAAGAAAAAGGGGTCATTTATTTATCTTAGTGCCACCCCACCTAAACCACTGCTCTCGAAAGTAAGGAAAGGAGAACTTGAAGCGATAACCTTAGCTAAGCGTTATCACGGGTATATCTTACCTGTTCCACAATTCAAAGTTGTCAGGAGGTGGCAATACAAGCTCGAGCATGGAAAATTAGATAGAGGTTTAAAAGAGTTGCTTTTACAAAAAGAAAAGAAAAAACGGCAGGTTTTAATTTTTTGTCCAAGTGTTGTGATGTTAAAGAAATTAGTTAATCTAACACAAAAAATATTTCCCGGTGTAAGGCAGGGGTTTTCTTATGCTTCGGATGAAGAGAGAATTTTAAATGTGCAAAAAATGAGAGAAGAAAAATATAGATGGTTTTTTACAACGACTATTTTAGAACGGGGTGTTACCTTTCCGTGTGTAGACGTCATTGTTGTTGGAGCGGATCATGCCGTTTTTAACGCCCATAGTCTGATTCAAATCGCTGGTAGAGCGGGCCGGAGTGGCCTTGATCCTTTCGGGGATGTTTATTTTTTATATGAAGGTAAGAGTCGCGCAATGAGTCAGGCAAAAAAAGAAATAAAAAAAATGAATAAGTTAGCTAAACGAGATGAAGGTGAGAACGTGCAATGAAATGTATGATTTGCGAAAGACAGTTGGCTGCTAGATTATCACTAGTAGATTTATTTTTATTTAAAGCGTTAATGCCAGAAGTGATATGCCTAACGTGTAAAAGAGAATTCGAACGAATTGATAAAAATATAAGTTGTCCAAATTGTTCAAAGCCTAATGTAGGGGGGATTTGTCAGGATTGTTTGACTTGGGATAGGCTTGATAATCTAGGTCGAATTCAACATGAGGCTTTGTTCTCATATAATAAAGCCATGCAAGAGTGGTTTAAACAGTACAAATTTAGTGGAGATATGCGGTTAGCAAGTTGTTTCCGTTCTGATTTAAAACAACTGCTAGATAGGTATCGCGGATGGATTATTACAACCATACCGTTGGGGGACCAGCGTTTACAGGAAAGAGGATTTAATCAAGTAGATGAGTTGCTAAATCAAGCTGGGGTTAAGGTTATTCCATTATTTACTAAATGCGAGACAGTTTATGGAGCGCAAAGTGAAAAAGGTAGATACGAAAGGCTCCGGACCCCTCAGACGTTCGCATTATATTCGAATAGTGAAATAGATTTTAAAACTGCTAAAATAGTGGTTGTAGATGATGTGTATACGACAGGACGAACGCTAAGGCATGCCTGTTCTTTGTTAAAGGGAGTAGGTGT
The DNA here is from genome assembly GCF_003987565.1 of Vagococcus fessus. Lineage (GTDB taxonomy): Bacteria > Bacillota > Bacilli > Lactobacillales > Vagococcaceae > Vagococcus_D > Vagococcus_D fessus. The sequence goes on along the minus strand of NZ_NGJY01000001.1, from coordinate 441,713 downwards.
TTCCGAGATTAGGACTGTTTCTTTAGCTCGGTAATTTAACTAAAATTTAATTTTAGATTGAATAGTATCTTGTATACGTTGGTAGCGCTATCTTTCGAGATGGATGCTGAAAATAATCAGTAGAAAGGAAGAGGTTATTAATTGAAATTTAATTTTTAATTAGTTATAATAAAGACAAGAAGAAGTTAAGCAACTAAAAAAGACTACTTCTTATAAATGGTAAATGAGAGGGGTAATTGTTATGCTAAAATTCAATATTCGTGGAGAAAATATCGAGGTAACAGATGCTATTAGAGATTACGTTGAGAAAAAAGTATCTAAATTAGAACGCTATTTCGATAAAGAAAAAACGACTGATGCAACAGCTCATGTGAATTTAAAAGTTTACTCAGATAAAAATGCAAAAGTGGAGGTTACGATTCCTTTACCATATATAGTATTAAGAGCGGAAGAAACATCACATGATTTATATGCAAGTATTGATCTTGTAGTTGATAAATTAGAAAGACAAATCAGAAAATTTAAAACACGTATTAATCGCAAACAAAGAGAAGGTAATATTGATACTCAAATGGCAGCTGTGTTCCTAAATAGCCAAGGCGATGGAAAAGAAGAAGAGAAAGAACCAGAATTAGAGATTGTAAGAACAAAACGTTTATCGCTTAAACCAATGGATAGTGAAGAGGCGGTTCTGCAAATGAATATGCTTGGTCATAATTTCTTTATCTTTGAAGATTCAGAAACGAATGGAACAAGCATTGTTTACAAACGTAAAGATGGTAAGTATGGATTAATTGAAACGAATTAAAATAAAAAAACCTTGGCTATTGTCAAGGTTTTTTATTTTTCTAGAAAATTTGCGACCTCCGTGATAAGAGGGCTATTTTCTGGTGATATGAGTTCACCATGTGAGGCACTAATTGTTTTTTCTTGATAAAGGCCAACGGCTCCTTTAAAAATGATGCGTGATCCATAAGCGCTACTTATGGGGACCGTACCATCTGATAATGTTCCTTGTTGATTATCACCAGCGATAGATAAAACTTTTAATGTTTTAGGGACCCCGTCTTTTACATCAGAAAATTGTTTGAAGTAAGAATTTTCTGATGTAAGATTGACTAGGGTTTCATCAGTTATAGGATCAAGATCATTGAATGGTGAACCAAGTAAAGCAAGGTGTGTTATGTCTTTTTTATATTTTTCTGACAGTGAGGACTCGATGTAATAGGCTCCTGCTAGGCCACCATTAGAGAAACCGACGAGTTTATATGATTTGAAATGGTAAATGCTATCGAGCGAATCGACCACTGCTGCTAAACCAGCTGCCCAACTTTGAATAGGAGCTTCCGGCTCTTCATAGCCAATAAATACACTCGGATATTGAGGATTTTGGCCTAGTTCGGATAGATACTCAAGTGTTCCATCTTTTTTTACTTTTATTTTTAAAATATCATCTTGGGTTATTTTCTTATTTAACTGTTTCGCAAAAGGAATCATGTTGGTTTCGTTACCACCACTACCGTGTATAAAAATAACGGGGGTAGTATCGTTTAATATGTGGGGTCTAGGGTGAGAAACGTGAGGTTCTCTAGTTTTTAGCGCAAAATAAATGGTTCCACCTAATACAAGAATTAGAAAGAGTAACACTAGTGGTTTAGTTGAATTCTTCATGTATATAGCACCTGATTTTTCGTATTTTTTTTTTTTTGATAATTTAATTATACATTTATTTAAAAAAATATAAATATTTAATTAAAACTAATTGCACAATGTGGTATTGTATTAGAGTAAAACTATTTCAATTTCATCCCAAAAATGCTAAAATAATAGAGATGGATTGATAAATTATTAAATTGCTTATAAACTAAAAAATAAGAACAGATAGAATCGTATTGATTCTTTTATTATGAAAGGAACGACAGAATGGCTAATTTTCTTAAAAAGATAATTGAAAGTGACAAAAAAGAAATTAAACGCTTAGAAAAGCTTGCAGATAAAGTCTTTACACATGACGAAGCAATGTCAAAATTAAGCGATGATGAATTAAAAGGTAAAACAGAGGAATTTAAAGGACGTCTTCAAAAAGGTGAAACATTAGATGACTTACTACCAGAAGCATTTGCTGTAGTTCGTGAAGGAGCTAAGCGTGTATTAGGTTTACATCCGTATAAAGTTCAGGTTATGGGTGGTATCGTACTTCATGAAGGGAATATCCCAGAAATGAAAACGGGTGAAGGTAAAACGTTAACAGCGACAATGCCTGTATATTTAAATGCTTTATCAGGTGAAGGGGTACACGTAGTTACCGTCAATGAGTACTTATCAACTCGTGATGCTAGCGAAATGGGTGAATTATATAATTTCTTAGGTCTTACAGTAGGACTTAACTTAAATGAAAAATCATCTGAAGAAAAACGCTTAGCTTATGCTTGTGATATCACATATAGTACAAATAGTGAGCTGGGATTTGATTATCTACGTGATAATATGGTTGTTTACCGTGAAGATATGGTACAACGTCCATTAAACCACGCAATCGTCGATGAAGTGGATTCGATCTTAATCGATGAAGCACGTACACCTCTTATTATTTCTGGTGGAGCAGAGAAATCTACTGCGTTATATTCTAGAGCTGACAATTTTGTGAAACGTTTAGAAAATGAAGTGGATTATAAAATTGATGTTCAATCTAAAACAATTGCTTTCACTGAAGAAGGTATCTCAAAAGCTGAAGAAAATTTCGGTGTTGAAAACTTATATGACATTGAAAATACAGCATTAACACATTATCTAGATAACTCATTACGCGCAAACTATATTATGTTGTTAGACATTGATTACGTTGTTCAAGATGGGAAAGTCATGATTGTTGACCAATTTACTGGTCGTATTATGGATGGCCGTCGTTATTCTGATGGCCTACATCAAGCCATCGAGTCTAAAGAAGGCGTTGAAATTGAAGATGAAACAAAAACAATGGCTAACGTTACTTACCAAAACTTCTTTAGAATGTATAAAAAATTATCAGGTATGACTGGTACAGCTAAAACAGAAGAAGAAGAATTCCGTGAGATTTATAACATGGAAGTATTCCAAATTCCTACAAACCGTCCGATTGCTCGTGATGATAGATCTGATTTATTATACCCAACTTTAAGTAGCAAATTTAAAGCAGTGGTTCAAGATATTAAAGAACGTCATGCAGCTGGACAGCCTGTACTTGTTGGTACGGTTGCTGTTGAAACATCAGAATTAATTTCTGACTTATTAAATAAAGAAGGCGTTCCGCATGAAGTATTAAATGCGAAAAATCACTTTAAAGAAGCTGAAATTATTTTAAATGCTGGTCAAAAAGGCGCAGTAACAATCGCAACAAATATGGCTGGTCGTGGTACAGATATCAAGTTAGGCTTAGGTGTTAAAGAATTAGGTGGTTTAGCAGTTATTGGTACTGAGCGTCATGAATCTCGTCGTATTGATAATCAGTTACGTGGACGTGCTGGTCGTCAAGGAGATCCAGGTGTGACACAATTCTACCTATCTCTTGAAGATGACTTAATGAAACGTTTCGGTTCAGACAAAGTTAAAGCGATGTTAGACCGTTTCAAAATCGCTGAAGAAGATGCAGTTATTCAAAGTAAAATGCTATCTAAACAAGTCGAAGCAGCTCAAAAACGTGTTGAAGGTAATAACTACGATACACGTAAAAACGTCTTACAGTATGATGATGTTATGCGTGAGCAACGTGAAATCATTTATGCGCAACGTAATGAAGTTATCATGTCAGATGAATCATTAACACCAGTGGTTATGGGAATGGTTGAACGTACGATTAAGCAAGTTGTTGTAGATCATACAACAGCCCCTGAGAAAAAAGATTGGAACTTACAAGGTATTGTTGATTTTGCGGGTGCATGCTTAATTCATGAAGATGATATTACATTAGCTGATATTGAAGATAAGACACCAGAGGAAATGTCAGATTACCTAGTTTCTAAAGCTAAAGAAGTATTTGAAACAAAAGCTGATCAATTACAAAGTGAAGAACAATTGCTTGAATTCCAAAAAGTTGTTATTTTACGTGTAGTAGATATGAAGTGGACAGACCATATTGATGCTATGGATCAATTACGTGAGTCTATTGGTTTACGTGCATATGGCCAAAATAATCCGCTTGTTGAATACCAACAAGAAGGGTATAGAATGTTTAATGAAATGGTTGGTTCAATTGAGTATGATGTTACTCGTTTGTTCATGAAATCAGAAATTAGACAAAATGTTCAACGTGAGCAAGTAGCGCAAGCTGAGCCTGTTAAACCTTCATTGGATGAAGGTCGAGTAGATTCAGATTCTCGCAAAAAACCTCGCCAAGTTGAAAATGTAGGACGTAATGACCTATGTCCATGTGGTAGTGGCAAGAAATTCAAGAACTGTCACGGTAAAGAGATGTAATATGACAGTGCGGTTTGGATAATCCAAGCCGCATTGCTTTTTTTTAAAGGAGATGACAGCGTGGAAATTAGTGAAATAAGAAAAGAACTAGAATCTGCTCAAAGTAAACTGCTTGAATTTGGGAGGTCCCTTTGACTTAGATGAGTTAGAACAGACTCTTGCTGTTTTAGATAATAAAATGTCCGAACCAGGTTTTTGGGATGATAATAATTCTGCTCAAAAAGTGATTGATGAGAGCAATGCTTTAAAAGCTAAGTATGAATTATACAAGAAGTTAGAAGAAGAGTATGATGAGTTGATGGTATTTCTTGAAATGCTTGGTGAGGAAGATGATGTAGATCTTGAAAAAGAGATGATCAACAGACTTAACTTGTTTTTAAACCAGCTATCTCAGTATGAATTAACCCAACTTTTAAATGGTCCTTATGATAGTCATAATGCTATTCTTGAATTACATCCAGGGGCAGGAGGAACTGAATCGCAAGATTGGGGAGATATGCTACTACGTATGTATACAAGATGGGCAAATGCTCACGACTTTAAGGTAGATTATATCGATTACCAAGCAGGGGATGATGCCGGGATAAAAAGTGTCACATTATTAATCAAAGGTTTAAATGCGTATGGGTATCTAAAAGCTGAAAAAGGAGTTCACCGTTTAGTGAGAATTTCACCGTTTGATTCTCAAAGTAGAAGACATACTTCTTTTTGTTCGGTAGATGTCATGCCAGAACTTAATAATGAAATAGAGATAGAGATTAATCCTGATGATATTAAGATGGATACTTTTAGGGCAAGCGGTGCAGGGGGGCAGCATGTTAATAAAACTGATTCTGCTGTTCGATTGACTCATATTCCTACAGGTTTTGTTGTTTCGAGTCAGGCCCAACGTTCTCAATTGAAGAATAGAGAGCAGGCGTTAGGCATGTTGAAAGTTAAGCTCCATCAATTAGAACTTGAAAAACAAGAAAAAGAAGCAGCCGCTATTAAAGGGGAGCAAATGGAAATTGGTTGGGGATCACAAATCAGATCTTATGTTTTCCACCCATATTCTATGGTTAAAGATCATAGAACTAATTATGAAGTTGGTAATACTCAGTCTGTTATGGACGGAGATTTAGACAACTTTATAGACGCTTTCTTACGATTGAGTTTATAAGGTGTGATATATTTGAAATAAACTTGTAATTAAAAGTAAGATGAATTACAATATTCAAGTGCTATAATGGTGACAGTCTTAAAAAGATAAAACTAGTTATTTTTCAAAAAACAACTATTGTAAGATAGGGGAATGTAAATGATTGAAATGATTGATGTTACGAAAAAATATTCTAATGGTACAACAGCCCTTAGAAATGTTTCGATTAATATCGGACAAGGCGATTTTGTTTATGTTGTAGGGCCCAGTGGGGCTGGTAAATCAACATTTATTCGTCTTTTATACCGTGAGGAAAAAGCGACAAAAGGTAGTTTAACAGTATGTGATCATGATTTAATGCAAATTAAAGATAAACAAGTACCATACTTAAGACGTGATGTTGGGATTGTCTTCCAAGATTATAAATTACTACCTAAGAAAACAGTGTATGAGAATGTGGCCTATGCCATGCAAGTAATCGGTAAAAAACCAAGAGAAATCAAAAAACGTGTCTTAGAAGTTTTAGATTTAGTTGGATTACGTCATAAAGTGCGCATGTTCCCAAGTGAACTATCTGGTGGGGAGCAACAACGTGTTGCGATTGCACGCGCTATCGTGAATACGCCAAAAGTGCTAATAGCCGATGAACCAACAGGGAACTTAGATCCTGAAAATTCTTGGGAAATTATGAAACTTTTGGAAAAAATTAATTTACAAGGAACTACAGTTTTAATGGCAACGCACAATAGTACAATCGTAAATACGATTCGTCACCGTGTATTAGCTATTGAAAATGGTCGTATTATTCGCGACCAACGTGAGGGGGAATACGGTTACGATGATTAGAACATTTTTCCGTCATATTGGCGAAAGTTTAAAAAGTTTAAAACGTAATGGATGGATGACTTTAGCATCAGTAAGTGCGGTTACCGTTACATTAGTTTTAGTAGGGATTTTCTTATCAATTATCTTTAACGTAACTAAGTTAGCAAAAGATATTGAACGTACTGTTGATGTTTCGGTATTTGTTGAGATTGGAACAGAGAAGAAAGATCTTGATAAATTAGAAAAAGAACTCAAAGAATTACCAGAAGTAAAAGAAGTTAAATTCTCAAGTAAAAAAGAACAGTACGAAAAATTAGTTGAAGATATGGGAAATAGCTGGAAATTATTCTCTAAAGATGAAAACCCATTGTATGATGTATTTATTGTAAATGCGTCAACACCGGAAGCTACTAAAGAAGTTCAAAAGGCTGCAACCAAGCTTAAAAATGTTTATAAAGCCGATTATGGTGGTTTATCTTCAGATAAGATTTTCAAAATATCTAAAGCAGTTCGTAAGTGGGGAATCATTGCAACAGCTGTCTTATTATTTATAGCAGTGTTCTTGATTTCAAATACAATTCGTATTACTATTATTTCGCGTAAACGTGAAATCCAGATTATGCGACTTGTTGGAGCTAAAAACAGCTTCATCCGTTGGCCATTCTTTTTAGAAGGTGCTTGGATTGGTATCTTAGGTAGTATTGTACCAATTATTATTATGACTTTAGGTTATATGCAAGCATACTTTTATGTGAATCGTGGTTTAGTAACATCAGGTTATTCATTAATCAAACCAGATGCACTTATTCCTCAAATTAATATACTGATGTTAGTAGTTGGGATATTGATTGGTTCTGTTGGATCTATATTATCTATGAGACGTTTCTTAAAAATATAAAAGTAAGACCACATATTATGTATGTGGTCTTTTTTTGTAAAAAAAACAGTTGGTCTTATGACCAACTGTAAGGGGATGAATCAATCATAGAGAGAAAGATTGGGGAATAACCCTCTCTATGACATAATTCTTTGAAAAAAGTCATTCTAGCATGAACAATCAGACTTTGGGGAAATATCAATTGCTCTTGCTCAGAAAAACACCAAAGATGATTCACTAAGAGTATACCATATCTGTTAAATAAATATCAATTAGCGGACATATTTTAATTATTTTGAAAATAAGGTTATGTTTTTTGATGTTAAGTTTTAGTTTTTGTTAAAATATAAACAAGTTTTTTGAAAAGAACATCTGATTGTAAGAATGGTGCAACTAGGGTAAAATTAAGGTATAAAATACTGGAATAGGTGGGATAAAAATGGAAAAATTTATTTTAGTTATTGATCAAGGAACGACAAGTACACGAGCAATTTTATTCAATAAAGAGGGTGTAGATATTGCAAAAGCGCAAGAAGAATTTCCACAATATTTCCCACAACCGAGTTGGGTTGAGCATGATGCAAATGAAATTTGGCAAAGTGTTCTCAACGTGACGCATCAGGTTATGCAAGAGGCAAGAATTAGTGCTAAAGATATTGAAAGTATAGGCATCACTAATCAACGTGAAACAACGGTTATATGGGATAAAGAATCAGGCATGCCGATTCATCATGCTTTGGTTTGGCAATCAAGACAGACTAACGATATTACTAATCAGCTGATTGATGAAGGATATGAGGATTTAATTCGATTGAAAACGGGTCTAAAAGTGAACTCATATTTTTCAGCTACCAAAGTAATGTGGTTGCTAAACGAAATTCCACAGGCTCGCAAACGTGCAGAAAAAGGTGACTTATTATTTGGTACGATTGATACGTGGCTAATTTGGAAACTGACAGATGGGAAAGTACATGCGACTGATTATACAAACGCTTCTCGTACCATGATGTTTAATATTCATAGTCTAGAGTGGGACGATGAGCTATTAGAAATTTTTAATATTCCTAAAACTCTTTTACCAGAAGTTAAGAAGTCATCAGATTTTTATGGTAAGACAGCTTATTATCATTTGTTTGATGAAGAGGTTAGTATTACTGGTGTTGCAGGTGACCAACAAGCGGCATTATTTGGGCAAAACTGTTTTGAACCAGGTAATGTAAAAAATACCTACGGAACAGGTTCATTTATTTTAATGAATACGGGTAAAAAAGCAGTTAATTCTGAGCATGGTTTATTGACAACGTTAGCGTGTGATGATAAGGGTGAAGTTTGCTATGCTCTAGAAGGAAGTATCTTTGTAACAGGTTCAGCTATTCAATGGTTAAGGGATGGGTTAGAAATCATTGAAGAATCCTATGAAACTGAACAGATGTCTTACGAGCTTGCAAGTAATGAAGGTGTATATGTTGTACCAGCATTTGTTGGCTTAGGTGCACCGTATTGGGATTCGAATGTCCGAGGAGCGATATTTGGTGTAACAAGAGGAACAAGTCGTCAAACATTTGCGCGTGCGACGCTTGAAAGTATTGCTTATCAAACAAAAGATGTTATCGAAACAATGGTTTGTGAAACTGGTTTACCAATTACACAAATGAAAGTTGATGGGGGCGCTTCAAAAAATAAATTCTTATTAGAATTCCAAGCTGATATTTTAAATATTCCAATTTTTAAACCGCTTGTTACTGAAACAACAGCAATGGGAGCAGCTTTCTTGGCAGGTTTAGGTACTGGATTTTGGAAAAACACTGAAGAAATACGTCACATTTGGCAAGTTGAAAGCAGTTTTTATCCTGATATGGATGTTAAGGATCGCGAAGCTTATTATAAAAAGTGGAAAAAAGCCGTAGCTGCTGCTCGTTTCTTTCACGAAGACTAAAGCTCATCCTTAGAATTGAGAGATAAATCCATCTTAGGTCCTATGACAATTTGTTGTTTTAGAGTGATAATAGTCATGTAAGATAAAACTTCATTAAGAAGTACATTAGCTAAGGAGGCTATTTATTATGAAAGAACAAGAACGTGTATTTGAATTAGTAAAAAAAGGAATTATTACAACTGAAGAAGCATTAGTGCTTTTGGAAAATATGGCAACGGAAAAAGATGTCAAGACGGTTACTAAAGAAGCTGGTGATATTAAAAATACAGCCAAAAAAACAAGCAATTCAGTTGAAGCCGAGTTTTTTAATCCAGAAGAAAGTTTATCTTTTGAAGAAGAGCAAGCACAAGCAGAAAAAGCAAGAGAGGCGAGCGAACAAGAGGATAAGCAACGACTTGAAAGATTACTTGCCCAATTGACACAAGAAGCAAATAATGCGTCTGCTGAGCTTGATAATGTGTGTAAAGATATTGAAGTATTAGAAAGTAAAATTAATGCAAAACAAGAAGAGTTGATGGTACTAAATACCTTATCTGACTTAGAAGAGCTAACAGAAGAACATGAAACTAAAAGTAATGAATTACATGACGTTATTTCGAAGCTAGAATTGGAATTGAATCAGTTAAATGATAAAAAAACAGATTTGGAGATTAAATTATCAGCGATTAACAAAGAAAAGAAAGAAACTCGTAAAGACGCACCAAGATTTGAAATTCCCGAGGATTGGGAAGAGTCTATTAATGAATTTGGACAAAAAGTAGGTGAAGCAGGCTCTCATTTCGGTAAAAAAATGGGAGAAGCAGGGGTTCAACTAGGTCGTTTCTTTAAAGACACAATAAAAACAGTCAATGAAAATGTAGATTGGAAAGATATTAATATTAAAGTTCCGGGACTGTCATCTAGCAGCTTTAAACATGACTTTTATTATCCTGAAACAACGGCATCTCTTATTGATGTTAAAGTTGCGAATGGCGAGGTAAACTTTATACCTTGGGATTCAGAAGATTTAAAAGTCGAGGCGGATGTTAAATTATACGGAAAAATGGAAGCAGATACTCCTTTTGAAGCCTTTTTGGAAAGAAGTCAAATTTTAGTAGATGAAGAGCAAATTCTGTTTCATATTCCAAATAAACGTATTAAAGCAGATTTAAATTTTTACTTACCCCGTCGTATTTACGATCACATCTCTGTTAAATTACTGAACGGTGATGTGACGGTCAGTGACTTGGAAGCTAAGGATTTATTTGTTAAAAGTACTAATGGTGATATGACATTCAATAGTTTGGTAGCAACAATGCTTGAAGTAGAGGGTGTTAATGGTAACGTGGCTGTATCAGGTGGTAAAGTCATGGATTTCCTTTCAGAAGCAGTGAATGGTGATTATAGTCTACAAGGTGACATCGAAAATATTAGTGTCAGCAATGTGAATGGTGATGTTAAAATCACTGGAACAGATAGCTTAGCTAAAGTAGAAGCGAGTGTTGTTAATGGTACACTTAAGTTAGCACTACCAGAATCTATTGGTGTTGATGGGATGGTTAAGACAAGCTTAGGAACGATTAAAAATCGTTTAACAAATTTTGAAGTTATTCGTGAAAAAGCAGATAAAACGAACCAACTGCTTCAGTTTAGAAGATATAATGAAGATAAAACTGCTTATATTCGTTTAAATACAACAACAGGTAGTATTTATATGAAAGATACTGAGCAGTAGTTAGAACAAGTAGAGGAGTGAACCAGTATGAAAAAGAAATTAACCAAATCAAGACATAACATCGTCTTTTCTGGTGTACTAGGAGGGATTGGTGAATTTATAGGTATTGATCCGACTATTTTAAGAGTTATTTTCATTATCCTAACATTCTTTGGTATTGGAACTCCAATTGTGCTGTATATCATTTTAATGGTTATTATACCTGCAGACAGAACAGGTAGGGGGCCATATGATACATTTGGTAGTTTCAAAGGCCGTGAAGATAGTGGATACAATCAGAGAAATTATGGAAGTAATCCATATGCAACAGGAAGTAAAAAACGTAAAGAAGCTGAAAAAGTTGACGATGATGATTGGAGTGATTTCTAATGACTTATTTTCAAAGATTAATTGTCAATACTCTTACATTTATCTCGCTTTCAGTTGTTTTACCTAATGATCGTTTTTATGTGAGTAGTTTAATGGTAGCTATATTAGCAAGTTTTGTATTGTCTATCTTAAATACTTTGGTAAAACCATTGTTACATATTCTGTCATTGCCCATCACAATTTTAACATTTGGATTATTCAGTTTAGTAATTAACGGTATGATGTTATCGATGACTTCATATATACTTGGTGAACAAAATTTTGGTTTTTCAAGTTTAGGAACAGCAATACTTGTTGCCGTAATTATGTCACTTGTTAATTCTGTTGTGATTAATAAAAATGTTGGAAATAGATATTAAAAAAACATTGACCCGATAGGGTCGATGCTTATTTTTTAAGGGCTTGAACTGTTTCTTTATCAGGTGTTACAAATAAAGTTTTTTGATTTTCATATATAACATAACCTGGTTTTGATCCATTAGGTTTTTTAATATGTTTAACTCGGACATAATCGACAGGGACACTGCTTGATAATCTAAATTTTGAATAATAAGCAGCTAGATTAGCAGCTTCAATTAAAGTTTTTTCTGAAGGTTCAGCACTTTGGACGATAACATGAGAACCAGGGATGTCTTTAGCATGAAGCCAGTAATGATTTTTATCTGCTGTTTTAAGCGTAAGTTGATCATTTTGAAGATTGTTTTTACCGACTAGAATTATAGTTCCATCAGTAGACATGTATTTTTCAGGTTTACTTTTTTGATTCTTTTTAGCTTTTTGTTGTTTGGTAGGACGAATATATTTCTCACTGATTAATTCTTCTTTGATGTAATCAACTTCAGAAGGTGTAGCAAGTTCTAGTTGGGATAAAACTGAATCTAAATAGTTAACTTCTTGTTCCGCAATCTTGAGTTGTTCTTCGATGATTTTAACACTATTTTTTAATTTACCATATTTTTGGAAGTATTTTTGAGCATTTTGAGAAGGGCTTAAATCTTCTCGTAAACTAATTGTGATAGGTGTATTTTCTTCGTAATAGTTATCAACGGTTACGGATTTAGCACCTCTGGGAACCTCATGAAGGAATGTTGTCAATAGTTCACCTTTTTGTCTGAATACTTCAGCATTTTCAGTATCAAGTAGTGATTGTTTAAATTTCTTTTGTTTGGCTTTAATCTTTTTGCTTTCACCCGCAATTTTTTTAACTAAGGCTCCAGCTTGTTGTTTAACTCGTTCCTTCTCAGCTTTCCCTTCATAAAACATCTCTAACAACGCGCTTAAAGAATCGAAAGTATACTTTTCAGGACCTAAATAGTCGTAAGTGATAGGTGTGAAATATTCTTTATTTTCGTAAATTGTAAGTGTAGGGACTGGATTTGAAACAATTTTTGACCAAAAATCTTTCCATGTTGAAAGTAATGCAGTTGGATTTTCAGCCATTTGGTAAGATAATTCATGAGCAGTATCTTTACCAAGCCCTTGGAATGTTTCTTGAAAATACTGAGGGGTAAGTTCTTCAGCAGTAGCAAGTAGTTCAAAAACAAGAGTATAATCAGTTGTAAATGGATCACGTTGCTCAGAGTTTTTGGGAGGGCGTACATATTCAGCGCCAGGTAAAAGTATTCGGTAGCTATTCTGACTAGGTCCTACATGCTTAATACAGTCCAGTATTTTATTACTTTCTTTATTCACTAGGATGATATTACTGTGACGCCCCATTAATTCAACAATTAAAACGACATTTTCTAAGTCACCAAGCTCGTTTCGTTTTGAAAATTCTAGATGAACAATTCTATCGTTTTCAATTTGCTTCATTTTTTGAAGAATAGCCCCTTCAAGATACTTTCGTAACATCATACAAAAATTTGGTGGTGTTGAAGGGTTTTGATAATCAACTGTTGTGAGTTGTATACGTGCATAAGCTGAATGAGCTGATAGTAGTAGTTTATGATTCTTTCCTTGGTTACGGATGACCAAGATTAATTCATTGTCGAACGGTTGATGAATTTTTGATAGACGACCATTCATTAGGGTGTCAGAAAGTTCATTTACCATTGCGTGAGTAAATACGCCATCAAATGCCATAGGGTAAAACCTCATTTCTAATTTTCAATAGTTAACTAATTATAATAATAGCGATTTTGAATGAAAAAGGGTTCAAATTATGCTTTCCTTTTCCGCTATCAATTAGTATACTTATATTATAACAGAGTAAAGGTGAAGTGAATGGAAAAAATAACGAAGTTACTAGAGAATTTAAAACAAGCTATTATTGACTATAAAGAAAAAGTAATGACTTACTTCAAAGAACGAGAAGAGAGATTGATTGAAAAGAATAAACAAGCGATTGCAAACAAACAACCTAGAAAAAAATCGGATAAAAGTTTCTTAGAGATTCTAATAGAGAAGAAAGAGCTCGTTCTTCTATCAGTTCTTTCAGTTGTAGTCTTAGTGCTCTTTTTAACGATTGCTGGACCGAGAATTAATCACAGTATCATATTGAAACAAAACGAAACGTTAATTGGTCAAACTTTTGAAGGAAATAAAAAAGTTAAAGTTGTTGCGTATGATGAACTTGAAGATATTATCAAGAAGAATAAAAAAGTTACTGTTATGATGGTTGATCAAAATGGTAAACATTATGAACAATTAGAAAAATCATTATTGGATTCAAAAGAGTTAAATAAATATGATGGGACTATTTATTTATATCCGATTACGATGAATAAAGATAAAATAGAGAAGTTTTATCATTTGAAGTCTGATTTTACAATGCTTCGCTTTGAAAATAATAAAGAGGTAAATCGTATTCCACTTACAACGAAAGATGAAGCTGAGGAAGAGTTAGTTAATTACTTGATTACTTTAGAACAAGGTGAGCGCCCTCAGATTGGTGAGAAGAATAAACAAAAACAAAAAGAATTACGTGAGCAAAAAGAACGAGAAGAAAAACGTAAAGAAAATGAAGATATTATAGATGAATTACAAGATTTCATCTTATAAAAAAGAAGTGACCTAGGTCACTTCTTTTTTATAAGCCAAATAATGTAGTTAATATAGGGATTATAGTTGAAATAAATAGTATGCCGATTACAAAGAGGTGTCTTTTTTTAGTCATGACAAGATAACCGATATATTCTCTTATGAAGGCAGTTGGGAGATAGTAGAATTTTGTTCTCGCTCCAATACCTCTAAATGATAAACCAAGGTTACGCGCTAAAATCCCCGCTCTAAGAAGGTGATAATTATTGGTTGCGACTACGACCTTTTTAGATTGGAAGCTTTCAATATTGTCTTTTTTACAGGCTAATTCTTGAGAGTACAAAATGTTTTCGCGTGTTGTTGTTGATCGATTTTCAATATAAACTTTTTCAGGGGCATACCCTTGTTCGTCGATATAGTTCGCCATAGCTTGCGCTTCTGAAATGAGTTCATCGGCTCCTTGACCACCTGACATGATCAGAGTTGGGGTATGTCCATATTTTTTCACTTGCTTATTATAGAGTTTGATCCCAGCATCAATCCTGCTTGCAAGTAAAGGTGTAACCTTATCACGATTAAGTCCAGCTCCAAGGACAATGATATAATCAACTTTACCAAAAATAGGATAAAAATTATAAAGTAAAGCCGTCAGTGTAAATAAAACAAAAGTTATAGCAAAGTAAACGAATGACGTATTGATAAAGCTGAAAATTTTTAATAAGCTCTGATTTTTAACTCTGTTGTTTGATAAAAATAATAGAACTTCAATAACTATCAAACCTGTGGCGACACCAAGAGGTAGCATATTGCTCAATGAAGGTCTTTCACGTTTTAATAAAATTCGTTCATTCCAAAATAAAGCAATAATCATAGCGTAGATTCCAAATAGTGCGACAAAAACAAGTGATAGTGCAATAATAACACCTAAAAAATAGGCAATAGGGGCGGCTATTTTCTCAATTAAAAAGAAGATAAAAATACCAAGAATACTAAAAAAGCATAAGAACCAAAAGCCTGTCCATAAACTGGTTGGTTTACGAGTAATCCATATAAAAAATAAAAGTGTAGGCACGAGTAGTAGCATAAAAATCATAAGTGTCATAGATTAAATCCTTTCTGTCATGTTGTATTTTAAGATAAGTATAACATGAATGGCATACACTTGATTAATTTTAGCTTTATTGCTACAATGATATAAATTTTAAGAAAGTAAGAGGTATCAGTACATGAAGTTATAATCTTGTTGAAAATTTAAACATTATGTTTAAAACAATGGGATTAGTCTGCGCTGATATACTTTTTGTATAGAGGGACCTTTTTTTGAGGTGCCGTTTGCCTATCTAATCCTTCCGAAACTGGGAGGATTATTTTTATATCCTCCTTTTCATAAAAGAAGGGAGATGTTATTTATGAGTAATATAATGACGCTAAGAAATTTAAAATTAAAGATAAAAAATCGTGACTTGATTTGTATAAAACAAGCCAGCGTTGATAAGGGCTCAGTAATTGGTTTGATAGGAGCTAATGGAAGTGGCAAGTCAACCTTACTGAATTATATTGTAGGGTATCCAAATTCATCAGATGTGGTTAGTTCAGGTGAGCTGATATCTAAAGTTCATAATATTGGTTACTATGAACAAGAAACAAGTTACTATCATTGTGACTCCAAAGAGTTCGATTACACCTTATTAAGTAAACATGGTTTAGATAATTGGAAGAAAAAGACGAGCTATGATCATATGAGTGGTGGAGAAAAAAGTAAAAGAAGGCTGCTGGATGTTTTCTCTAAAAAGACAGAGATGCTTGTTTTAGATGAACCAACTAATCACATGGATCAAGAAGGGTTAGTTGAATTGGTCAATTTGATAAAACATTATAAAGGGGCTATTATTCTTGTATCTCACGATCACTCATTTATCGAGAAGACATGTGATACTATTTGGGAAATAAAAGATCAGGAGTTAATTAGCTTTAAGGGAAGTCTTTCAGAGTATGAAGAAGACTGTCAAAGAAAGCTTAAAGAACAGCAACGAGCGAAGGAGAAAAAATTAAAAGAACAAAAACAACTAGAAAAGGAGTTACAATCTTTAAAAAATTGGTCAGCATCGGCTCACGCTCAGTCGACTAAACAAGAATTCCCTAAAGAGTTTTATCGTTCTAAAGCAAAGAGAATGGACAGTCAACGAAAATCGGCAGAAAAACGTTTAGTTAAAAAAATGAAAGAATCAGAAGATTTAGATACAAAAAGTGAAAAAATTACTTCGTATGATTTTGATACAGGACACTATAAAAAAGGAAAAGCTATCTTGTTGGATGATATTAGCTTCAAATTTGACAAGGAAAAGCTAATTGAAAAACTCTCTTTAACTATTAATTTTGGTGATAAATTAGTGATTAAGGGAGGAAACGGGAGTGGAAAAACAACATTATTTAAACTTATTATGGGTGAAGTAGTGGGAGATAAGGTGCCATGGGTATCGGAGTTTGCTAAAATTGGTTACTTGACACAAAGTATAAAAGATTGGAAAAATGATCAAACACTTGAAGAATACGTTTCTTTAACGCCTAATATGAGGCAGCGTTTAGTTTTACTAGCCACACAATTAGGCTTTAGTACTGAGCAATTACAACAAAATATTTCATTATTTAGTAAGGGAGAACAATTAAAAGTAGAATTGTTATACTTTATGATGAGAGAGGTTAATATTCTGATTTTAGATGAGCCAACTAATCATCTAGATTATCCCTCTAGACAAGCTTTAGCACGAGTATTAAAGGCCTATCCAGGTACGGTAATAGTTGCTTCGCATGATGAAAAATTCACCAACGAAATCGCAACATGTGAGTTCATATTAGGAAGGCAAACAAATAAGACGGTTTCAAGTGATGTTAGTGTGAAAAAGAAATCAAAATTACTTTTGGAAATGGAGAAAGATCGTTTAATGAGTGAGTTGAGTTTTCTTTCACAAGGAGATGAAGAATATAACATTAAAAATGATCGTTTTATAGAGGTTGTTAGGGTGCTAAAAGAGTATGAGTAATAACGATTTTAGCTGTTTGACATGACTCTAATAAAAAGGCTATACTTAATAGAATCGTTTGATCAGTAGGATGATAATTAGACCTTGATTTTATCTTGTGTAGACGTTTGTTCTGCTTTTTAAAAAAATGTATTAATAGATAATCTCTGGGAATTAATTATGAGATAAAAACGATTGCCTCTTTTAGGGTGATCGTTTTAATTTTTAGTAAAGTGAGGGACTAGTATGATGATTCCCGATGGAAAGACAAGGTGGGCAGCAGTTGTTGCTTCGCCAATAGAGCACAGCTTGTCGCCGTTGATTCACAATACGGCTTTTCAATCATTAGGTATTAATGCGACCTATCTAGCGTTTGATGTGTCAGAAGAAGAGCTAGAGGACGCTTTTTCAGGACTAAAGGCATTTAAAGGATTGGGATTCAATTTATCTATGCCTAATAAGCAAGAGGCATTGAAATATGTTGATTGTGTAAGTGAAGAGGCACGACTAATCGGTGCTGTTAATACCGTTGTGAACAGTGAAGGCAGCTTGACTGGCTATAATACGGATGGCATAGGGTTTATCAAGAGCTTGGAGTCAGAACAGGTTTTCGTGACAGATAAAAAAGTCACTGTACTTGGTTCTGGAGGTGCGGGGTTATCAATTATTGTAGCCTTAGCTTTATCGGATGTGAAGAAAATTACAGTGTTTAAACGTCCGAACGATAATTTTGAAGCGGTTAGTGATAATCTTCAATTTATAGCACAGCAGACACGATGCGAAATAGAATTGCTAGCCTTTGGATGTGACACGCGTTTAACAGATACTATTGCAACGAGTGATATCTTAGTAAATACGACTAATGTTGGAATGGGAGAAGGCTCTACAGATACCTTAGTTAAGGAAACGTCTTGCCTAATACCGTCATTAGTAGTGGTAGATATTATATATAATCCAAAAGAGACTCAACTTTTAGAAGATGCGAAATCAAAAGGGTGTCAGACTATCAATGGATTAGGGATGCTTATTTATCAAGCTGCAGAAGCTTTTAAATTATGGACAGGGCAGGATATGCCTGTTGAGGATGTAAAAAAAGCAATACTAGAGCATGAAAGGAATTTATAAGATGACAGATAGTTTAAGAATAGAAATGAAAAGTGAGAGTACTTCTTCAGATATGGAAAAAGTCGTTCAGCAATTAAAAACGGCAGGTTTAACTGTTTCGGTTAATGAAACAACGCCAATCTACTTAAGTGTACAAGGGTCGATAACAGATTCATGTATAACGTCACTTAAGACTAATCCTGTCATCTCTGAATTAAAAGAAGTTACAGGAACCTATAGATTAACAAGTCGTGAGTTTCATCCAGGAAATAGTAAAGTACAAGTTGGTGATATTGAAATAGGAGGTTCTGATTTTGTAACAATGGCGGGTCCTTGTTCAGTTGAAACCTTGGAACAAATGATGACCTGTGCAAGAATCGCTCATGAAGGTGGCGCTAAGGTCCTTCGTGGTGGCGCGTTTAAACCAAGAACATCTCCGTACGCCTTTCAAGGATTAGAAGAAGAAGGGCTCATTTATCTAAGACAAGCTGCAGATGAATATGGTTTGAAAGTAATCACTGAGGTCATGGATGAAGCCAATTTAGAGCTAGTTTGTAAGTATACAGATATCATACAAATCGGGGCACGTAACATGCAAAATTTCCGATTATTAGAGGCCGTGGGTAAAACAACGAAGCCAGTAGCGTTGAAGCGTGGAATTTCTGGAACAATTGATGAATGGTTACATGCTGCAGAATATATTGCAGCTAAAGGGAATACGAATATTATTTTTGTAGAGCGTGGCATCAGGACTTATGAAACAGCAACAAGAAATACATTTGATGTAAGTGCGGTACCGGTTGTTCAAAAGCTTAGTCATTTTCCAATTATTGTTGATCCAAGCCATGGTGTTGGTGTTTGGGATATTGTGCCACCTATGGCTCTTGCTGGAGTCGCCGCGGGAGCTTCTGGTATGATTGTTGAAATCCATCCAAATCCTTCAGAAGCTTGGTCGGATGGACCGCAGTCTTTAAATGAACAAAATTATTTAACGATGATGAAAAAAGTAAATATTCTTAGTCAAACGATGAAAGAGTTAGCTCAATTTGATTAAGTAAAATGAACAAAGGAGAATGTTTATGAAAGTGTGTGTTCCTTTACAAACAACACCTTATACCATTACTTTTAGTAAGGGTGGTTTAAATATGGTTGGAAATTGGCTCTGTGATATATGGAAGCCCCAACGTGTGGCAATAATTACAGATAAGACGGTTTCAGATTTGTATTTAGAGTGTGTAAGCATAAGCTTAAAAAAAGCGGGCTTTGAGGTTTCTCATTTTGCAATTCAACCTGGTGAAGCAAGTAAAAGCTTGGACATGGCAGAGGTGTTATTTCAATGGTTAGCAGAAGAAGGCCTAACTCGAAGTGATGGCATCATGGCTTTGGGCGGAGGTGTTGTGGGAGACCTAGCAGGATTTGTCGCCTCAACGTACATGAGAGGCATTCACTTTGTACAAGTGCCAACAACACTTCTTGCACAGGTTGACAGTAGCGTGGGAGGCAAGACGGCTGTTAATACCGCAGCAGCTAAAAATTTAGTGGGCAGTTTTGCTCAACCTTCGGGTGTATTTATTGATACCATGACTTTACATACGTTATCTGAAAGACGTATCAAAGAAGGTCTAGCTGAAATAATAAAAACTGCAGCAATTCTTGATGCTAAACTTTGGGAAACGCTAGATCGATTTAAAACACTTGATGAGTTTCTTAAAGCGGCAGATGCGGTTATTGCAAGGTGTTGTGAATTAAAAGCATCAGTTGTTTTAGAAGATGAGTTTGATAATGGTCAGAGACTTATTTTGAATTTTGGCCATACGATTGGTCACGCTATTGAAGCAACGATAGGTTATGGTGTTGTGACTCACGGTGAAGCTGTGGCGTTAGGAATGGTACAAATTAGCCAAAGAGCAGAGGATAAAGGGTTAATGCCTAATGGAATAACTCGAGATATTAAGCAAATGTTAATCAAGTTTGGGTTGAAAACACACATAGATAAATGGGATGAAGAAGCACTATTAGAGGCTATTGCTCATGATAAAAAAAAGCGGGGTAATACTCTCAAATTAATTTTGTTAGAAACGATTGGTAAAGCAAAAATTGTCACAGTACCAATTGAAGAAATAGCAAGTTTTTTGAAACGTATAGACTAAGAAAAGGAGAGGATTTATAATGCGTTTTCTTACAGCTGGAGAGTCACATGGTCCAGAGTTAACGGCAATTATTGAAGGATTGCCTGCAGGTATGCCTTTAGATGTAGAGATGATAAACAAAGATTTAAAAAGGCGTCAAGTTGGTTACGGTCGTGGCGGTAGAATGAAAATCGAGCAAGATCAAGTTAGAATTACATCAGGACTAAGACATGGTAAAACATTAGGTTCTCCCTTAACATTAGTCATAGAAAATAAAGATTGGAAAAACTGGCAGTCGGTTATGGGGATAGATCCGGTTACTGAAAAAGAGAAAGTAAAACGCCAAGTGACAAGACCACGTCCTGGGCATGCTGATTTAGTTGGAGGCGTTAAATATAATCACCGTGATCTACGTAATGTTTTAGAGAGATCTTCTGCACGTGAAACAGCTGTAAGAGTTGCGATAGGAGCTGTTTCTAAAGCTATATTGTCAGCCTCTGATTGTGAGGTGATGGCTCATGTTACCGAAATTGGTGGGATAAAAGCGAGCATTTCAGAAGGTACATCACTAGGTGATTTGAAGATGAAGTCGGAACGTTCAGATGTGAGGTGTTGTGACGAGAATGCAGCTGGTTTAATGCGCGAAGCGATTGATAGAGCTAAGAAAGAAGGCAATACATTAGGGGGTATTGTTGAGGTTGTTGTGACGGGACTTCCAATTGGATTGGGAAGTTACACACAATGGGATCAGAAATTAGATGCAAAATTAGCGCAAGCTATGTTGAGTATAAACGCATTTAAAGGTGTAGAATTTGGTGTAGGATTTGAGGCTGCGCGATTACCAGGCAGTGATGTGATGGATGAGATTATTTGGGATCAATCTCAAGGATATACAAGAAAATCAAATAGACTAGGCGGATTTGAAGGAGGCATGACCAATGGTATGCCTGTTATTGTTAGAGGGGTCATGAAACCTATTCCAACATTATATAAACCGCTAGAAAGTGTTGACATCAACACTAAGGAAGTTTATACAGCTAGTGTTGAGCGTTCTGATTCGTGTGCTGTACCAGCAGCAAGTGTTATTGCAGAAGCGGTTATTGCTACAGAATTAGCAAAAGCTCTTTTAGATAAATTTGATGGTGATTCTTATACTAACTTAATTGGAACTATCAAAGAATATAAAAACTATACAACAGAGTATTAGACTTATAAGGGGAAGAAAATGAAACTTAAAACGAATATTACAAAAATGGTTGGTGAAGTGGCTGTTCCTGGCGATAAGTCAATTTCACATAGAAGTATTATGCTTGGCGTTATGGCTCATGGTACAACAGTTATTAATAATTTTTTATTAGCAGAAGATTGTTTAGAAACAGTTATTCTTTTTAAAACGTTAGGTGCTGAAATTGAGGTGGATAGTGAGACTGCTACTGTTACGATCAAGGGTGGTGGATTACAATCGTTAACTCAACCTAACGAAGATCTATATGTAGGGAATTCTGGGACAACAATGCGCTTAGGCTTAGGTGTTTTATCAGGTGTTCCGTTTATGACACGATTTAAAGGTGATGACTCTTTAACCAAGCGTCCTATGGAGCGAGTGATGGCACCATTAAGAGAGATGATGGCTATCACTTTTGCGGAAAACGGGGGAGATACTCCGCCAATTATTATGCTAGGAACATCTCGCTTACGTGGTAGAACTCATAAAATGACCATTGCTAGTGCTCAAGTAAAATCGGCTATTTTATTAGCAGGCCTATCTGCAACAGGTGAAACAGTTGTCGAAGAGTTAGAAAAAACTCGCAATCACACGGAACAGATGATTAGACAATTCGGTGGTGAATTGACTGTCTCAGGTAAAACTATTCGCTTGATGGGTCCTCAAGTTCTAACAGGAACAACTGTTGTAGTACCGGGAGATATATCTTCGGCTGCTTATTTTATCGCTGCTGGAATATTAATAAAAGATAGTGAGCTTACTTTACCTAATGTAGGTTTAAATCCAACACGAACAGGTATCTTAGACGTGCTAAAAACAATGGGTGCGCAGTATGATATAAAAAATAAGACAGATGGACCTGAACCTAGAGGAACTATTAGCGTCACTACTAGTGAGCTTAAAGGCACTACAATCGAGGGTGAGATTATTCCGACTTTGATTGATGAGTTGCCAATAATTGCACTTTTAGCAACACAAGCTAAAGGGAAAACGATTATTAAAGACGCATCAGAATTAAAAGTAAAAGAAACAAATCGTATAGATTTAACTGCTCAAGAGTTAAATAAGATGGGTGCTAAAGTTACTCCAACAGAGGACGGACTAATTATAGAAGGACCAACGCCTTTGAAGGGTGCTCATGTATCAAGTCATGGGGATCACCGTTTGGGTATGATGTTAGCTATCGCAGCATTACTTGTAAAAGAAGGCGATGTTGAATTAGAAAATGTTGATTCGATTCGAGTATCTTATCCGTCATTTATTGAAGATTTAAGTAATTTAATAGAGGGTAAATAGGTGGAGGTATGTTTTTTTTAGTAGGATTTATGGCATCGGGAAAAACAACAGTCGGGTCGCAACTTGCTGCTGCAATGGAACTGGAATTCTGTGATTTAGATTGTAGGTTTGAAGAGATAACAACGCTAACTATTCCAGCCTTTTTTGAAAAGTATGGCGAAGAAGCATTTAGAGATAAAGAAAGCGAGATACTTCGTGATGTAGTGAACGAGTGTTCAAAAAGAGTTTTTGGAACAGGTGGGGGTTGCGTCATACGTGAAGAAAATCGCGCGCTACTCGATAGACAACACGTCATTTATTTAAAAGTACCATTTGAAGTTATATATAAACGTTTGACTGCCAAAAATAAAAGTGCCCGTCCTTTAGCTAATACGAAGTCTAAAGAAGAGTTGCGTGCGCTTTATAAAGAACGTGAAAAATGGTATAGGTCTGTATCAACTTATTGTATTGAGTGTGAAGACTATCTTCCTAGTGAAATTGTAGCGTTGATTTTAAATCTACTAGACCATTAAGTTTATAAATTTATTAAGCGTAAGTCATATATCTTTATAATTGCACTGAAATCTATTATTCTTATTTTATGGTCTTTTAAATAAAAGTAAAGAGGTGACGATGTGTGAGTTCTCCTTATAAGGGGCAAAAAATGGGACTAAGTGGTGTTATTCGTTCGTTTGGGAAATTATTTTTATTTATTCTTATTATGTGTATTGCGTACTGTTATTATAACTATACCCAAGGCAAACGATTGTCAGAAAATGATATAAACTACAAAGAACCTAGTGAGATGATTTATAAGGGCAAAAAGAATCGAAACGGAAGTACCAGTAGTATAGTGATTGTGAATAAAGGCAACGATTATTCAAAACGCGAGGCGAGTGCAATCATGTTTGTTGATTATTATTCGAAAGATAAAACCCCTCGTTTAATTTCTTTTTTTCCACAAGCGATAATCAAAACGAGCTCGAATCAAAAAACGTCATTAGCAGAACGTTTTAAAGAAGATGGGCCAGAGGGAGTTCGAGCTTTACTCAAAGAAAGTTTAGATTTAGATTCTAATTATTACTGTGTGTTATCGCCCTATGCTTTAGAAAAAAGTATGGAGGGCTTAATCCCTGATGGGGTGACGTTTCAAACTTCCGATCCTTTTACTACCAAATCAAATTTCATTGATTATGCTATAGGGAATGGATCCGAAGCGAATGAGTTGGCGGAAATAACAAAAGATCAGCTTGTATTCGAGGAATTACATAAAGCCAGCTTTACCTTGAAGAACAGTTTGCATGTTCCAAGAGGGATAGGAATTGCTCATGGTTATATGGCAACAAATTTACCTGGAAGAGTTTATACAAGTATTCTAAAAGATTTTATTCTAGGACAAAATAAACCATTGAAAAAAATGATTTTACCCATAGAATGTTTAGTTAACGGGAAAGATACTAAAGAAAATGTTACACTAGACGATGATAAAAACAAAAAAATAGTACATGATTTTTTAAACTAGAAAAGTTTTTGAACATAGAGCTACATGTTTTTTTAAACCTATAGTATAATAGGAACATGCACGAAGAAAAAAGTGAGGTTATTTTTATGAAAACGGCAATTGTGACGGACAGTACAGCTTACTTGTCTGATGAAATAAAAAATCACCCGGATTTATACATTATTCCAATTCCTGTCATTTTGGATGGAAAAATTTACAATGAGGGCATTGATATTGAAGCAAATGATTACTACGATTTATTAAATAACAGTAAAGAATTTCCAACGACTTCTCAACCCTCTATTGGTGAAGTACTTGAGCTGTTTCAAGAGTTAGCCAACAAAGGATATGAACGCGCAATTAGTATACACTTGTCATCAGGTATTTCTGGCTTTGTTAATAACTTAATGGCAATGGCTCCAGGTATTGAAGGCATTGATGTTCGTCCGTTTGATTCGAAAATTACTAGTATGCCAATGGGCTACATGGTTAAAACAGCGCTTGGGATGGTAGAAGCGGGACAAGATATTGATGCGATCTTTGAAAAATTGGAGTTAATTAGAAGTAATACAGATGCTTATCTAGTTGTAGATGATTTGAACATTTTAGTCAGAGGCGGACGTCTTAAAAATGGTGCTGCTCTTATAGGAAGTTTATTGAAAATCAAACCAATTTTAAAATTTGATAATGGTGATATTATTTTATCAGAGAAAATTAGATCAACTAAAAAAGCGTTGTCGCGTGTAGAAGATTTAATGGCAAAAAAACAAAAGAAAACAAAAGAAGATTTGAAATTTTTTATTATTCATGCAAATAGCTTGGCTATTGCTGAACTTGAGAAAAAAGAAATGGAAGAGAAATACCCTGGTATTGAGATTGAAATTGGACATATTGGCCCAGTTGTTGGAACTCATATTGGAGAGAAAGCAATTGTATTTGCTTGGTGTGGTAAATAGTTTTAGCTATTATTTTATTTATATTTAATTACCACTGAGAAAAAGACAAGTGAGACAATCACTTGTCTTTTTCTGTATTATTATTTTTTTACAAGCTTAAATTAGGAGGATTTGATGAAAGAGTATGGTAAGACTGTAAGGACAATTAGAAAAAATAAAAGAATCTTGCAAAAAGAAGTTTATGAGAATTTAGTAGTAAAGAGTTTCGCTATTCGCTTTGAAAAAGGTGAAGTGATGCTACAATATGATACTTTTCTAGAAGTTTTAAACCGGTTAAATGTGACGCCTGATGAATTCCATTTTATTCATAATGATTACAACATGATAGAAGAAAAAACGGTTTGGTCAGAATTAATCCAGGCGATCTCTACTGGTAATGATCGTAAATTGCATAGTATTTATCAAACCTATAAAGGGAGTAAAATTATTTTTGAACAGGTCATGGCTTTTTTAGCAAATGCAATTGATTGCTATAATCCACAGCGGGCAGATCCCCATGCCGGTCTAGATAAAAATGAAGTTAAAGCTGTTTACGACTATTTTAAAGGGCAAGATAGATGGACATTGGATGAAATTACAATTTTTACGACGTGTCATTATATTTTTACGAGTTTAGAACAACAACGTTTGCTTAAAAGATGTTACCCTAGTTTGCGATTATATAGGGGGTATCCTTTTTATAATGAAGGTATGGTGACTTTATTGAGCCATTATATTTTAGATTGCTATCACAAAGGTGACACTAAAGAGGCAAATGCTTGGTTTGTTAAATTAAAATCTATCCCGACGTCCAAGGATGAATTATCACTTAGATTACGTCAATTATTATGTGAGGCTTATTACTGTTATGCTAAAGGGCAAAAGAGTGAAGCTGACCACTTAATTAAAAATCAGTTGTTTATTTTAGAAACATTGGGTCTCGAAAACGAAGCTGAAGGAATTAGTCGTTCTTATAAACGCTTCAAAGAAAATGGTTAGCCGCTGACTTAGGAAATAAAATTAAATTAAGAAAATGAGGCGAAAGCATGAAAGTAGATTGGAAACGTAATATGTATATTGCATGGGCGGGTTGTTTTTTTACAGGCGCAAGTTTCAGTTTAGTCATGCCTTTTATACCTGTCTATATTGAAAGTTTAGGGGCTCCCAAAAATATGATAGAGTTTTATTCGGGAGTATCTATCAGCATCACTGCACTGGCATCTGCGTTGGTTGCGCCAATATGGGGAAGTTTGGCAGATAGAAAAGGGCGGAAGTTGATGATGGTCAGAGCAGCAGCAGGTATGACTTTTACTATGGGGGCATTAGCTTTTGTTCCTAATGTGTATTGGCTGCTGGTTATGAGATTCATGACAGGTATACTTTCTGGATATGTTCCGAATGCAACGGCCATGATAGCTTCTCAAGTACCTATGGAGAAAAATGGGTGGGCTCTTGGAACTTTAGCGACAGGAACTGTTGCAGGGAGTCTAATCGGTCCGATGATGGGTGGTTTACTTGCTCAAACGTTTGGAATGAAAAATGTGTTTATTATCACAGGAACAGTTTTATTTATAACAACAATTTTAACGGTATTCTTTGTAAAAGAAGATTTCACACCTGTATTGAAAAAAGACGTTATTTCAACTAAGGATTTATTTACACAGATTAAAAACCCAGGAATGTTGTATGGTATGTTTGCTACAACGTTAATATTACAAATTGGGATTACAAGTATTTCTCCTATTTTAACGTTATATATACGTGAACTAGGTGGAGATATGTCTAATATTTTATTTGTATCAGGTATGATTGTTTCGGTATCAGGTGTATCTGCATTTGTTTCGTCACCGATACTAGGTAAGATTGGCGACCGCTTTGGTAATCAAAATGTCCTTCTCGGAGGACTTGTATTTTTCCTTTGTACAATAATTCCAATGGCTTTTGTCACAACACCATTTCAGTTAGGCGTCCTGAGATTTTTAATGGGCTTTTCAACAGGAGCATTGATGCCATCAATTAATTCAATAATTAGTAAAATCAGTCCAAAAGAAGGGGTCAGTCGAATCTTTAGCTATAACCAAATGGCTCAAAATTTTGGTCAGGTGTTTGGCCCATTGGTTGGATCGACGATAGCAAGTAGTTTTGGTTATCAAAATGTTTTTATTGGAACAGGTTGTTTTATAGTTCTTAATATTTGTTTATCTCTTTATAATTTTAGAGGTACGATAGGGAAAAAGATTAGATACAAATAAAAAGAAGCCTAATTTAGGCTTCTTTTTATTTTGTTGCTTGTTTAGTTGTAGGTTTAGAAACCACTGCTACTAGGCAGACAACGACTGCTAATAGGACAGAACCCATTAGACCTTGTTCGAAGCTGTATAACGTGTGGCTTAGAGTTGAACCAAGAAACGCTACAACTTGTCCTAAGATTAAAGACCATAATAATACGATTGCATAACGCATTAGCTACACCTCTTTTCACTTCCGTATTTTATCATATAATGAATTGTTTAACAAAGAAAAAATTACCTGAGGCGTGATTAGCTAACGAGCTTTACTTGTATTTCATGTTATAATAGAGAGGATATTAAGAGGAGGTGCTAGAGTGATCACGGCACAATTACAAACATTGAGTTGTTACTCTTTGTTAAAAAGTACCAATAAAATTGAAGAGTTAGTGACAACAGCTAAAAGCTATGGCTATAAAGCAGTAGCGTTGACTGATTTAAATATTATGACAGGTGCTGTTGAGTTTTATAAAAGCTGTAAGAAAAATGATATTAAACCTATTATAGGATTAACCTTAGAGTATCAACTGTCAGAAGAGCATCCAATAGAATGTACGATGCTCCTATACGCTAGCAATCAAAAAGGCTATGAAAATCTCATGAAGATATCATCTACAAAGATGTCACGCGATATGAAGGAGCCATTCTTTTTCTCGGAGTTTAGCGAATTATTAGATAACATTGTGGTGATTGAACCAGAGCATGGCTCACAATTAAGTTATTATTATCAAAAACAGGAAAAAGAGCAATTGGCTACCTATTTGTCAAAATTAACTTATCATATACAGAATGAGATGTTCTATGCGGGTGTTTCTCTGTATCCAGATAATCCCCCTCAAGCAAGTTGGTTAGCTTTATTGGAAACTTATAAAATAGAACCTGTGGCGCTCCATGATGTACGTTATATACACCCACAAGATGCTTTTTCTGTAGCTGTATTAAATCATTTAGAGTTAGGTACCAAGATTACGACTGAAGAAATAGGGCAGTCCGGTTCATTGTATTTATCAAAGTCATCAGATTTCACTCATGTTTATAAAAAATATCAACTAGACCGTGCTGTTATAAATACTAATAAGGTGGTAGAGTTGTGTGATTTTTCTATGTTGTTTAATCAAACCCTTTTACCCCATTATGATATTCCGGGAAATAAAGACGCGTCTTTATTTTTGCGTGAGTTGTGTATAGAAAACTTACCTAAACGAATTGCTAATCCTGGTCAAGAGTATATTGAACGACTGGATTATGAACTGTCAGTAATTGAGGAAATGGGATTTGTCGATTATTTCTTAATTATTTGGGATGTTATGATGTTTGCCCAAAAGGAAGACATCTTATTTGGGCCAGGTAGGGGATCAGCTGCTGGGTCATTAGTTTCTTATTTAACATATATTACTCATGTGGATCCGATTAAATACGATTTATTATTTGAACGATTTTTAAATAAAGACCGTTATACCATGCCTGATATTGATTTAGATATTCCTGATAGACGCCGTGACGAAGTATTGCAATACGTTAATTCACGTTATGGACATCAGTGTGTGTCGCAAATTGCTACTTTTGGAACACTAGCTGCTAAGATGGCTCTTAGGGACATTTCCAGAGTGTTTGGTTTGAATAAAAATGAAATTGGTCAGTGGTCTAAGGCGTTTCCAGCAAGAGGAAAGCACACACTAAAAGAAGCGTTTAAAGAATCTAAGAGCTTTCGCGAATTAGTAGAAAGTTCGGATAAAAACCGTCTGATTTTTGAGGTTGCATGTAAAGTAGAGGGCTTACCAAGACACCTTTCAACACATGCAGCTGGAGTTGTCATTAGTGATCAAGATTTGACTCAGTGGGTTCCTTTGCAAGAAGGAAGTAATGATATTCCGCTAACCCAGTTTACGATGAACGATGTTGAAGAGATTGGGTTGCTTAAAATGGATTTCTTAGGTTTAAAAAACTTAACAATTATCGACGACACCATGAAGAATATTACCTATTCTACTGGTGAAAAGATAGACTTGTTGAGTATCCCTTTAGATGATGATGAAACATTGAAGTTATTTAGAAAGGGTCAAACAACTGGGATTTTTCAATTTGATTCTCAAAATATAAAGAATGTATTGAAAAAGTTAGGGCCGACATCACTAGAAGATGTAGCTGCCGTGAGCGCTCTTCATCGTCCAGGTCCAATGGCTAATATCGATATATTTATCGACCGAAAAAAAGGCAAGGTTCCTGTAACTTATATACACGAGTCATTAAAACCGATTTTAGATGTAACATATGGTGTTATTGTTTATCAAGAACAAATTATGAAGATTGCTAGTGTCATGGCTGGCTTTTCACTAGGAGAGGCAGATATTTTAAGACGTGCCATTGGTAAGAAAAAGAAAGCTGTTTTAGATGAACAACGGGATCATTTTATTAAAGGGTCTTTAAGTCAAGGCTATGATGAAGCCGTGGCTTCAGAAGTATATGATTATATTGAACGTTTTGCTAATTTTGGTTTTAATAGATCACACGCTATTGCTTATGGTTTTGTATCCTATTGGATGGCGTACTTTAAAGTTCATTATACAGGAGAGTTTTTTTCAGCTTTACTTCACTCGGACCGTCAAAATACTGCTAAAGTTAAAGAATATTTACTTGATGCAACACGAATGGGACTTAAAATAGTATCGCCAGATATTAATAAGGCCTCGTTTAGTTTTAGTTTTCAAAAAGACGTACTTGTATTTGGTTTGAGTGCGATTAAAGGTGTTCGTAGTGATTTTGCTAAAAGCATCATTGCAAACCGAAACAATGAAGGCATGTTTAAGTCATTGAAAGATTTTCTAATGAGAATGGAAGAAAAATGGCTTAAAGAAGAGTATATCCTACCTTTAATCTATAGTGGGGCTTTTGATCAGCTTCATTCCAATAGAAAAGAATTAGCAGACGAGTTAGGTGCATTGTTAAAAAGTATCTCATACAGTGCGGGGAGTCTTGATTTACTAGATATTTTGAGTCCTAAAAAAGAGGAACATGCAGATTATACGGTAGGAGAAAAATTAGATCTTGAAGCAGATTATTTAGGAATGTATATTTCTGGACACCCAGTTGATGATTTCAAGCTAGTTAAACTTATAAAAAACGTCACAACAATTGATCAGCTACAAGAAAAAATGACACGGACTATTTTTATATATATAAAACATATAAAAGTGATTCGAGCAAAAACAGGGGAAAAGATGGCCTTTTTGGAAGGAAATGATGGGACAGGAGAGTTATCATTAACGTTGTTCCCTGGTGTTTATAAACAAGTCTCTGATTTATTAGAATTAGATAAAGTATTAGTTGTGACGGGTAAGGTTGAGCGAAGCGCATACACTCAAAGTCTGCAAATGTTAGTTAATACCGTTGAGTCAGCAGAAGACCTATCTGAAAAAATGGGCCCTAAAGTGTGCTACATCAAAATACCCGCTGATAAATATAGTCAAGAAATCGTAGGGGAGTTAACGGCTATTTTGAAGAAATATGAGGGTAAGTGTCCAATAATTTTATTCAATGAGCAAAGTGCACAAAAAAATATTTTAAATGCCGAACTTTGGGTAAAAGAGTCCGAAGAATTAAAAAATGAGGTATGCTATTTACTAGGAAAAAGCACGATTATCTTTCAGTAATTGTGATTTTAGTAATTAGTCAGTAATTTTTCATAGTATTTTCATATTTTAAAAGACTTTTTACTGTAAAAATGGTAGAATTATGACGTTGTAGTATTGTATACTGTTATTAAGGTAAAAAATACTTAAATATAACAAATTAAATAAAAATTTATTGAGGTGAGTTAACTATGAAACGTATTGCTATTTTAACAAGTGGTGGAGATGCTCCAGGAATGAACGCTGCAGCTCGCGCAGTTACTCGTAAAGCTATTTACGAAGGTATGGAAGTATACGGTATTAATTATGGTTACGCAGGTTTGGTTGCCGGAGATATTCGTAAACTAGAAATCGCTGATGTTGGTGATATCATCCAACGTGGGGGAACATTCTTATATTCAGCACGTTATCCAGAATTTGCTACTCAAGAAGGACAATTAAAAGGAATTGAACAACTTAAAAAATTCGGTATCGAAGGTTTAGTTGTTATTGGTGGAGATGGTTCTTACCATGGTGCGTTAGCATTAACAAAACATGGCTTCCCAGCAGTTGGTATTCCAGGAACTATCGATAATGATATCCCAGGAACAGATTATACAATTGGTTTCGATACAGCTATTAATACTGTATTAGATGCGGTTGATAAAATTCGTGATACAGCTACTTCACATGTTCGTACTTTCGTAATCGAAGTTATGGGACGTAATGCTGGTGATATCGCTCTTTGGGCAGGTGTTGCAGGTGGAGCTGACGTTATTGTTGTTCCAGAACAAGAGTTTGACATGAAAGAAGTCGCCACTAAAATTGCTGAAGGCCGTGAACGTGGTAAAAAACATTGCTTAATTATGTTAGCTGAGGGTGTAATGCCAGGTCATGAATTTGCTGAGAAATTATCAGAACATGGCGATTTCCATGAACGTGTATCCGTATTGGGGCATATTGTTCGTGGTGGTTCACCAACTGCACGTGATCGTGTACTTGCAAGTAAATTTGGTGGGAAAGCTGTTGACCTTCTTAAAGAAGGAAAAGGTGGACTATGTGTCGGTATTCGCAATGAAGAAATCGTTGCTGCAGATATCGTAGATACTTTAGAAAATGGTAAACACAAACCAGATATGTCTTTATACACATTAAATCAAGAAATTTCTTTATAATCTAAAAGCTTTATTATAGATGATTCAAAATACAGAATATAGGAGCGTTATTGTAATGAAAAAAACTAAGATTGTATGTACCATTGGACCAGCTAGTGAAACGGTTGAAACATTAGCTCAATTAATGAATTCAGGAATGAACGTTTGTCGTTTAAACTTCTCTCATGGAGATTTCGAAGAACACGGTAACCGTATCAAAAATATTCGTGAAGCTTCAAAATTAACAGGTAAACGTGTTGCCATTCTTTTAGATACTAAAGGACCAGAAATCCGTACACATGATATGGCTGGCGGATCAAAAATTACAATCGTTAAAGGATCAACAGTTCGTATTTCAATGACTCAAGTTGAAGGAACTCCTGAAAAATTCTCAGTAACATACCCAGAATTAATTAACGATGTTACTCCAGGATCACACATCTTATTAGATGATGGTTTAATTGATTTAGAAGTAACAGAAATCGATAAAGCTGCTGGCGAAATCGTAACAGTTGCTCAAAATGAAGGATTATTAGGAAGCAAAAAAGGGGTTAACGTTCCTGGCGCTTCAATCAACTTACCAGGTATCACACCTAAAGATGCTGCTGATATCGAATTTGGTATCCAAAATGATATCGACTTTATCGCTGCAAGTTTCGTACGTCGTCCAAGCGATGTATTAGAAATTACTAAAATTTTAGATAAACATGATGCAACTCACATCCAAATTATTTCTAAAATCGAAAACCAAGAAGGTATCGATAACTTAGACGATATCTTAAAAGTTTCTGATGGTTTAATGGTTGCTCGTGGTGACTTAGGGGTAGAAATCCCAACTGAAGAAGTACCAGTTGCACAAAAATTAATGATTAAAAAATGTAATGAATTAGGTAAGGTTGTTATTACTGCAACACAAATGCTTGATTCTATGCAAAAAAATCCTCGTCCTACACGTGCTGAAGCAAGTGATGTGGCGAATGCTATCTATGATGGTACAGATGCTATCATGTTATCAGGTGAAACAGCTGCAGGGGATTACCCAGTAGAAGCTGTTCAAACAATGCATAACATTGCTGTTCGTACTGAAGAAGCTTTAGTAGAACAAGATGCTTACGCTCTTAAAAACTATGCTCAATCAGATATGACTGAAGCTATTGGTCAATCAGTTGGTCATACAGCTAAAAACTTAGGTATTAAAACAATCGTTGCTGCGACTGAATCTGGTCACACTGCACGTATGATTTCTAAATACCGTCCAAAATCTCATATCGTTGCGATTACATTCGAAGAACGTAAAGCACGTGGTTTAGCATTAGCTTGGGGCGTATTCCCAACGGTTACTGAAAAACCAGCTTCTACAGATGATATGTTCACATTAGCTACTGAAGTTTCTCAAGAACAAGGGTTTGCTTCAGAAGGTGATTTAATCATCATCACTGCAGGTGTTCCAGTAGGCGAACGTGGTACAACTAACTTAATGAAGATTCAATTAATCGGTTCTAAATTATTAGAAGGTCAAGGCGTAGGCCGTGAAGCTTTCGTTGGTAATACAGTTGTTGCTGCTACTGCTGAAGAAGCAAATGCTAACGCTACTGAAGGTTGTGTCTTAGTTGTTAAAACAACGGATAAAGATTACATGCCAGCTATCGAAAAAGCAGGAGCTTTAATCGTTGAAGAAGGTGGCTTAACTTCTCACGCAGCTGTTGTTGGTATCGCTAAAGGTATTCCAGTAATCGTTGCAGCTACAGATGCTACAACTAAGATTGCTGCTGATACATTAGTTACTGTTGACCCTCGTCACGGTATCGTATCAAGTGGTTTAAAATCACAAGCATAATTTAAGAATTCTTTAAAAGACTAGGAAATCCCTAGTCTTTTTTTAATTTATAAACGCAAAATACCACCATGTGTTTCATTTGTGTTAGAATAAGGAGACTATTTTTTGTCAAAACAGAAGAGAAAGAAAGTGACACAATGACTAAACGTAAACGACCAGATGTGCCCTATAAGCAATATATAATTTCATTAATTTGTATGGGGATTATTGCAGGTGGCGGTGCTTATAAAATAACAGAAATGCGCTATGATCAGGAAAGAAATCAGTTAGCGACAGTTATGCCACATTTTGATGATATGATGAAAATTAACACCACATATGAAACTATTAGAAATTCGTATGTGGGCAAGATTAAGAATGAAGAATTAGTTGATGGCGCTATTAAGGGGATGACCCAAGCTTTAAATGATCCTTATTCAGATTATTTTAGTGGGAAAGAGTTTGATGAATTAAATGAAACAATTTCGGGGTCGTTTGCTGGTATAGGAGCAGTAATGACGGTTAAGGATAACAATCTAGTTATTGCAGAACCTCCTGTAAAAAACTCTCCGGCAGAGAAAGCTCTTTTAAAAGCTGAAGATATTATTTTGAAAGTCAATGGTAAAGCAACTAAAGGAAAAGAATTAAGTGAAGTTGTTAAAGAAGTTCGTGGAGAAAAAGGGACTAAAGTTAAGTTGACTGTGCAGCGTGGAGAAGATATTTTTGACAAGTCATTAGTTCGCGATGATATTCCTGTAGAAACAGTTTTTGGTGCTATTTCTAAAGATAATGATAAAATTGGCTCGATTATTATTAGTAACTTCTCAGAACGAACAGCAGCTGATTTAAAAGATCAGATTGAAGTCCTTCGAAAAGAAGGGGCTCAAGCTTTTATTATTGATTTAAGACAAAATCCAGGCGGCTTATTGGATCAGGTTGCTGAAATGAGTAGTATGTTCTTAAAAGATGGTAAAACAATTGTTCAGTTTGAAGATAAAGATGGAAATAAAGAAGCTTTAAAAGCTAATAAAGGTGTAGATAAAGGCTTTAAAGTGAAAGAGCCGGTAGTAGTTCTTGTTGATGAGGGAAGTGCGAGTGCATCGGAAATTTTTGCAGCAGCTCTAAATGAGTCTGCAGGTGTCCCGATAATAGGGACAAAAACATATGGTAAAGGTACCGTTCAAACTGTTCAACCACTGTCTGAAGAAAGTGAATTGAAATTAACAACTAATAAATGGCTAACTCCTAAAGGAAATTGGATACATAAAAAAGGATTAGAGCCAACTATAGCAACGGAATATCCTGATTTTGCTTACCTTGCACCAATTGGAAGAGACATGACATATCAAGAAGGTGTAACAGGTAAAGTTATGGTTAATATTAATGGGATTTTAGCGGGAATAGGCTATGATGTAGATGCTAAAAGTGATAAATACGATGGCCAAACTAAAGCCGCTGTCAGTGAGCATCAAGCGAAATTTGATCTACCTGTTACAGGAGAAATTGATAATGACACAGCTCGTAGTTTAGAAAAAGAATTAGCGAAAAAAATTATCGATAACGATGAAACTATGACTAGGGCACTAGAAGAAATCGTCAAAAAAATAAACTAAAATGACTCACTCTACCTTAATATGTTAGGTAGAGTGAGTTTTTATTTTATAAAAAGTATTAAAAGAGTAGCCAATCCCTCTTTTTTTTATTATGATAGATATAGTGTATGATAGGAGGGAACTATGAAAGACTATATACTAGAAAAGTTCTTCTATTGGGCTAAAATGATTATTTTGGCGTGTGTATTAGTTTTTATAATTAGAGGCTTTCTTTTCATTCCAATGAAGGTAGATGGAAATTCAATGGAAACAACACTGAAGCCGAATGATCAATTGGTTTATGAAAAAATATCTAAAATTAAAAGATTTGATGTGATTATATTTGAAAATGAGGATGGTTCTATTTATATTAAACGAGTGATAGGACTACCAGGTGAACATATAAAGTATGAAGACGACGAATTGTATGTTAATGGTAATAAAGTAGAAGAAGATTTTTTAGGACAAGCAAAAATTAAGCGCGACAGTAATCAATACACGACAAACTTTGATTTGAAAGAAATGACTAACCAGGAAACGTTATCAGATGATGGTTATTTTGTTTTAGGTGATAATCGCAGGTTAAGTAAAGATAGTCGTTCATTTGGTGAAATCAAAGCGGCTAGAATTATTGGCAAGGCCCGCTTTATTTACTATCCTTTGAAAAATTTCGGTAGAATAAAATAAGTTGTTAGATAGAAAGTTGGAGAGAAGAGTTATGACAATACAATGGTTCCCAGGACATATGGCGAAAGCTAGAAGAGAAATTACAGAAAAATTAAGATATGTAGATATGGTGTTTGAATTGGTAGATGCAAGATTACCTTTATCAAGTCGTAATCCGATGATGGATGAAATTGTTCAACAAAAACCACGTCTTATTTTATTAAATAAAGCAGATTTAGCAGATCCAAGAGAAACGGATAAGTGGAAACACTATTTTGAAGAAAAGGGACATGCGGCGTTAGTTATTAATTCACATGAAGGTAAAGGAATTAAGCAAATCGTACCTAAGTGTAAGGAAGTATTAAAAGAAAAACGTGAGCGTCAACAAGCTAAAGGGATGAAACCTCAGGCTATACGTGCCATGGTTATTGGAATTCCTAATGTTGGTAAATCAACACTTATGAACCGTTTAGTAAAGAAAAATATAGCTAAAACAGGTAATAAACCAGGGGTTACTAAAGGACAACAATGGTTAAAAGCTGGAAATGATTTGGAGTTGCTTGATACACCAGGTATTTTATGGCCGAAATTTGAAGACCAAGCGATTGGAAAAAAATTAGCTTTAACAGGTGCGATCAAAGATAATTTGCTTCATTTGGATGATTTAGCAATCTATGGTTTAGAGTTCTTTGGGGCTCACTATCCAAAAGATATAAAAAACCGTTATAATTTCACGGACGAAGAGATGGAACTGACGCCAGTCGATCAACTTGTATTAATTACAAAGAAACGTGGATTTAGAGATGATTATGACCGTGCGAGTGCGATGTTTATTCAAGAAGTACGTGCAGGTATGGTCGGAAGATATACATTAGACAGATATAATGAAATGCGAGAGGATTTAAATGACTAAAGGTTTGACGATAAGCAACATTAAAGAAAAGCTACAAACAGTAAGCACTCAAACAGATCCCTTTTTCAAGAGTATTATTGATGATGAACGTAAAGGTGTTCAAAAGTTGATAGAATCATGGAAAAAGGACCAGTTAAAAAAAGAAAAGATTAAAGAACATTCTGAGTTTATGTGCCGTTATGAGCGTGATGGTTTAGCAAAAGGTTACAAAATGATAGCAGGTATAGATGAAGTGGGCAGGGGTCCGTTAGCGGGTCCTGTTGTGGCTGCAGCTGTTATTTTACCTAAAGATTTTGAAGTTCTTGAGATTAATGATTCTAAACAATTATCCGAAAAAAAACGTGATGATTACTATGATTTAATAATGGAGCAAGCTGTTGCGGTATCGGTGGGTATTGTTGATGAACGTGAAATTGATGACATTAATATTTATCAGGCAACAAAATTAGCAATGAAAAAAGCTGTCGGTAAATTATGTTTTAGACCAGATTATTTATTGATTGATGCGATGGTTTTAGAAGATGTTGAAATCGATCAAGAGAGTATTATCAAAGGAGATGCTAAAAGTGTATCAATTGCCTGTGCTAGTATTGTGGCAAAAGTGACGAGGGATCGGATGATGAAAGATTTTGATAAGCAATATCCCGGTTACGGCTTTGGTAATAATGCTGGTTATGGGACTAAAGAACATCTAAATGGACTTGAGAATTTGGGTGTATGTCCAATTCATCGTCGTACATTTGCACCAATCAAAAATATGATTTAAATTAAACCTTTTTTTCTGCGTATTATTTCTAAAAGCAGAAAGAAGGTTTTTTTATGTGTGATGTAAAGTTTATGTTTTTTAAATTGAAACACTGTCGGGGGATATCAAACAAAGAGTTAGTTTTCCTGTTTGAGAAGAGAGAAGAGTTTAATTTAACAAGCCTTTCGCCAATGGGATTAGCTGATTTAATAGGAATCAAGGGAGGAAAATTAGAAAGATTTTTGACTAGTTACCAACAAATAGTAGAGCATCCAGTCACCTGGAGTGACTATTATAAACGTACGCCCTTCTTATTTATTTTGGATAATGACTACCCTGATTATTTAAAGGAAATCTATAATCCACCAATAGGGTTGTTTTATAGAGGAAATATTGGTTTATTACAGACTTCCTGTATAGCTGTAGTCGGCTCTAGGACTGCTTCGTTTTATGGAAGAGATGTCATTAAGGAAATAGTTCCAGGGCTTGTTAGAAAGGGTCTGACGATCGTCAGCGGGTTAGCTAGTGGAATTGATACAGCTGCTCATCAAGAAACGATATATAATAAAGGGAAAACAATTGGTATCATTGGATGTGGTTTAGATAGAATTTACCCTAAAGAAGGTAAGCACCTGCAAAACTATATGGCCAAAAATCATTTAGTCTTATCTGAGTATCCTGAAGGAACACCTCCACTTCCATATCATTTTCCGGAACGAAATCGACTTATAGCAGGTCTATCATTAGGAACTTGCGTTATAGAAGCAAAAGTGAGGAGTGGTAGTCTTATTACCGCATCATTGAGTTTAGAAATGGGACGAGAAGTTTTTGCTGTTCCAGGATCGATATTGGGTTTAGAAAGTATCGGCTGCTTGAAATTGATACAAGAGGGTGCCAAGTGCGTTACGTGTAGTACAGATATTTTAGATGAGTTAATATATAAGATTTAAGCAAAAAATGACATAATATAGAAGAAAAGTTGACAAAGGACTAGCTTATAGAATAAGATTGTAACGATTTGATATAAGTTTATTCCTATATCACATGAGTAGTTAGTAAATTAAAGGTGGTAGTAAAATACATGGCATATAAATATTTAGTAATTGTAGAATCACCAGCCAAAGCAAAAACAATTGAAAAATACTTAGGTAAAAACTATAAAGTTGTGGCCAGTGTGGGGCACATCCGTGATTTACCAAAAAGTAAAATGGGTGTAGATACTGAAAATAATTACGAGCCCCATTATATTTCTATTAGAGGTAAGGGTCCTGTTATTAAAGAATTAAAACGTCTTGCTAAAAAAGCAGACAAAGTTTATCTCGCGAGTGACCCGGATAGAGAAGGGGAGGCTATTGCTTGGCATTTAGCTTATCTCCTTGGTTTAGATTTAGAAGATAAAAACAGAGTAGTTTTCAATGAAATTACAAAAGAAGCAGTAAAAGCCGCCTTTAAAGAACCTCGCTCAATTAATGTTGATTTAGTTGACGCCCAACAAGCTCGTCGTATTTTAGACCGTTTAGTAGGTTATTCTATTAGTCCAATTCTTTGGAAAAAAGTAAAAAAAGGCTTGAGTGCAGGGCGTGTGCAATCGATTGCGCTTAAAATAATCATTGACCGTGAAAATGAAATTAGGGCTTTTGTTCCAGAAGAATACTGGAGTATCGCTGGTAATTTTATGAAGAAACGTAAGAAGTTTAAAGCTAACTTTTATGGTGTAGATGGTAAAAAAGCTAAGCTTAATAATGCTGAGGATGTTAAAGCAGTAACCGAGCGTCTAAAAACAAAAGACTATACTGTCGATAAAATCACGAAAAAAGAACGTAAACGTAACCCAGCAAAACCTTTTACAACAAGTGGACTTCAACAAGAAGCAGCACGCAAGTTGAATTTCCGTACAAGGAAAACAATGATGGTTGCCCAACAATTGTACGAAGGGATTGCATTAGGTAAAAAAGGAACGGTTGGTTTAATTACATACATGCGTACCGACTCTACTCGTTTATCAGATGTTGCTAAAAATGAGGCAGCTTCATTTATCGAAGAAACATATGGTAAAGAATACGCTATTGGTTTTAAAGAAACGTCTAACAAAGAAAAAGGGGCACAAGACGCCCATGAGGCGATTCGTCCTTCAAGTATTTTAAGAACACCAGATTCAATCAAAGAGTATTTAAGTAAAGACCAATATAAACTATATAACTTGATTTGGTCACGTGTTGTTGCCAGTCAGATGACACCAGCAGTTCTTGATACAATGAAAGTTAATTTAAGCCAAAATGGTGTTATGTTTGTAGCTAATGGTTCGAAAATTAAATTCCC
This sequence comes from Vagococcus fessus, assembly GCF_003987565.1. GTDB lineage: Bacteria > Bacillota > Bacilli > Lactobacillales > Vagococcaceae > Vagococcus_D > Vagococcus_D fessus. The sequence goes on along the minus strand of NZ_NGJY01000001.1, from coordinate 401,130 downwards.
TGGATTTATGAAAGTTTATGTAGAAGGAAATGACGATGGTAAAGAGGATAAAGAAAATATCTTACCTGATTTAGAAGAGGGTGAAACAATTACTGCGGTTGATTTAGAACCTAAACAACACTTCACTCAACCACCGGCCCGCTTCAGCGAGGCGACGTTAATCAAGACATTAGAGGAAAATGGTGTAGGTCGTCCATCGACGTATGCTCCAACTTTAGAAACAATTCAACGTCGTTATTACGTTAAATTAGTAAGTAAACGATTTGAACCAAGTGAACTTGGTGAAATCGTTAATACGATTATCTGTGACTTCTTCCCACAAATTGTTGATATCAACTTTACTGCACAGATGGAAGAAGATCTAGATAAGATTGCTGATAGCCAAGAAGAATGGAAGAACGTTGTGGATCGTTTCTACAAACCGTTCGCTATTGAGTTAGAAAAAGCAGAAACTGAAATTGAAAAAATCCAAATTAAAGATGAACCAGCAGGTTTTGACTGTGAAGAGTGTGGTCATCCAATGGTTATCAAATTAGGTCGTTTCGGTAAATTCTATGCATGTAGTAATTTCCCGGATTGTCGTCAAACCAAAGCGATTGTTAAAGAGATTGGTGTGAAATGTCCAACGTGTAAAGAGGGCGAAGTCATTGAGCGTAAATCTAAAAAGAATCGTCTATTTTATGGCTGTTCAAGATATCCAGAGTGTGAATTTACCTCTTGGGATAAACCAGTTGGACGTGATTGTCCTAAGTGTCAAAAATACCTGGTTGAAAAGAAAGTCAAAGGCGGCAAACAAGTATTATGTAGCGAATGTGACTACAAAGAAGATATTCAAAAATAAAAAATCAAGCAAGGGCGTATCATGCGGCCTTGCTTGTTAACTGATAGGAGTAAAAATTATGACAAATCAAGTTGTTAATGTAATTGGTGCAGGACTTGCTGGTAGTGAAGCAGCGTGGCAAGCGGCAGAAGCAGGAGTAAAGGTTAATTTATATGAAATGCGTAAGGTTAAAAAATCACCAGCGCATCACACTGAAAACTTTGCAGAATTAGTATGTTCTAACTCATTACGTGGAAATACTATCACAAATGCTGTTGGATTATTAAAAGAAGAGATGCGTCAATTCGATTCTTTAATTATTGGTTCAGCTGACGCGACCGCTGTACCTGCTGGTGGAGCACTTGCAGTAGACAGAGATACCTTCTCAGAAATGGTAACAGATCGCCTAAGAAATCACCCTAACGTTACAGTTATGGATGAAGAAGTAACTCAAATACCTGAAGGGATTACGATTGTAGCAACGGGACCATTAACGTCAGAAGCACTAGCGGACCAAATCAAAGAGTTTACTGAATCAGAAGGTCTGTACTTCTATGATGCAGCAGCTCCGATCATTGACCGTGCAACAATTGATATGGATAAAGTTTACCTGAAATCACGTTATGACAAAGGTGAGGCAGCTTACTTAAACTGTCCAATGACTAAAGATGAATTTAATGCTTTCCGTGAAGAATTGATTAATGCGGAAGTTGCGCCACTTAAAGAATTTGAAAAAGAAAAATACTTTGAAGGATGTATGCCTATCGAAGTAATGGCTGGACGCGGAGAGAAAACGATGTTATTCGGACCATTAAAACCAGTTGGCTTAGAAGATCCTAAGACTGATAAACGTCCTTATGCGGTAATTCAGTTACGTCAAGATAACGCAGCGGCTTCGTTGTTTAATATCGTAGGCTTCCAAACTCATTTAAAATGGGGAGAACAAAAACGTATTATTCGAATGATTCCAGGTCTAGAAAATGCTGAAATCGTTCGTTATGGTGTTATGCACCGTAATACGTTTATGAATTCTCCTGAATTATTAGAACCTACATATCAATCACGCAAACGCTCAGACTTATTCTTTGCTGGTCAAATGACAGGTGTTGAAGGTTATGTTGAGAGTGCGGCAAGTGGCATGGTAGCGGGGATGAATGCAGCACGTATGGCTAAAGGCGAAGACTTAATGACTTTCCCTAGAGAAACAGCAGTAGGAAGTATGGCTTACTACATTACACATACAGCGGGCAAACATTTTCAACCTATGAATGCTAACTTTGGTATTTTCCCAGAGTTGCCAACTCGTATTAAAGATAAAAAAGAACGCTACACTGCGATTGCAGAGCGTGCGCTAAAAGCGACTGACAAACTAAAAAATTAAGCTTATAAAGTCTGAACGTAGGTTCAGGCTTTTTATTTAGGTTTAAAAAGTGTTAAGAATGGTAAAAATAGGTAAATTTATATTAATATATTTGTATTAAAAAAGGGTCTATGATACATTTATTTTGTAGTAGAAAGAGGGCTCTATAGTGAAAGAAAGAGATTGGATAAAGGAGTTTTTAGATTATTTAGTCATAGAACGACAGTATTCAGAAAAAACACAAAAGGCATATAGAGATGATATTCGTGATTTTTTGATCTTTCTAAACGAGACAGGACAATCTGATTATTTAAAAGTAGATTATCAAGATATCAGACTTTATCTTGCTGAACTACATGATAAAGAATACAGTCGGAACTCAACCGGTAGAAAGATTTCAAGTTTACGTTCTTTTTATCAGTATTTATTGAGACAAGAGTTGATTCAAGAAAATCCTTTTACTTATGTTCAACTTAGAAAGAATAATCTACGTTTGCCTCGCTTTTTTTATGAAAAAGAAATGGATGCTTTATTTGAGGCTGCGCAAGGAGAAAGGGCACTTGATAAACGAAATCAGGCGTTATTAGAAACGTTATATGCAACAGGTATACGTGTGAGTGAGTGTGCAGGTATGAAACTTTCAGATATTGACTTTGAATTAAATGTTATATTAATTCGCGGTAAAGGGAATAAGGAACGGTATGTGCCTTTTGGTTCACATTGTGAGGAAGCGTTACAAACGTATTTTGATAGCGCTCGTTTAGAACTTCTTGAAAAGAATAAAAAAACAAATAATACTGTTTTTATTAATCATCACGGAGATGCACTAACGCCTCAAGGTATTACCTATATCTTAAAAAAAATTATACAACAAAGTAGCTTAATAAGTAGTATTCACCCTCATATGCTTAGGCATACGTTTGCTACTCATTTATTAAATAATGGTGCAGATATGCGTACGGTTCAGGAATTACTAGGACACGCAAGTTTGTCATCTACACAGATCTATGCTCATGTAACAAAAGAAAAATTACAAAAAAGTTACCGTAATTTTCACCCACGAGCTTAAATAAGAATTTCAGGAGGAACTATATATGGGATATACAACATTTCATTCAACAACAATTTGTGCAGTAGAGAAAGATGGTAAATTTGCAATGGCTGGTGACGGTCAAGTTACAATGGGCGAGTCTGTTGTAATGAAAGGGACTGCTAAAAAAGTTCGCCGTATCTATAATGGTGAAGTAGTAGTAGGATTTGCAGGTAGTGTTGCAGATGCTTTTAACTTAGAAGGGAAATTTGAAGCAAAATTAAATGAATATAAAGGAAATTTGATGCGTGCTGCTGTCGAGTTAGCAATGGAGTGGCGCAGTGATAAGATGATGCAAAAGCTTGAAGCGATGTTAATCGTTATGAATAAAGATGAAATGTTAGTCGTTTCAGGTACAGGAGAGGTTATCGCACCTGATGATGGTATTTTAGCAATTGGGTCAGGTGGGAACTATGCGTTATCAGCAGCTCGTGCTATGAAACGTCATGGTAAAGATGAATTAACTGCCGGAGACATTGCTCGTGAAGCTTTACATGTAGCAGGAGATATCTGTGTGTATACCAATCATAATATTATCGTAGAAGAATTGTAGAGGGATGAAAATATGACAACAATAAATAAAACACCTAGAGAAATAGTATCAGAATTAGACCAATTTATTATTGGACAAAATAGTGCTAAAAAAGCCGTAGCCGTTGCTTTACGCAATCGTTACCGCCGTATGAAATTAGATGAAGAGATGCAACAAGAGGTTACACCTAAAAATATGTTAATGATTGGACCGACAGGTGTTGGTAAAACCGAAATCGCAAGACGTTTAGCTAAAATTATTCAGGCGCCATTTGTTAAAGTGGAAGCTACGAAATTTACTGAAGTTGGTTATGTTGGGCGTGATGTTGAATCAATGGTTCGTGACTTAGTTGAAGCTAGTATCGTGATTGTTGAAAAAGAGCAATATAGTAAAGTCTACACTCAAGCTAAGAAACGTGCAGAAGAACGCTTAGTTAAGCTGTTAGTTCCAGGTATTAAGAAAGAGCAAAAGAAAACAGCGAACCAGTTTGAAGCGATGATGCAAATGGTTAACTCTATGCAAAATCCTCAAGAAGAAACGGAAGAAGTAACAGATAAAATCAAAGCAAATCGTCAAACGATTGCTGAAGAATTATCACGCGGAACACTTGAAAATCGTGAAGTGACAATCGAAATGGATGAGCCTAAGAAAAATGTAACACCGATGAATAATGGTTTAGAACAAATGGGTATCGATTTAGGTGATACGCTTAATTCTTTAGCTCCTAAAAAACGTATTAAACGCACACTTACGGTAAAAGAAGCACGTGAAATCTTAATTAGAGAAGAGTCTGAAAAATTAGTTAATAAAGGTGACCTGTATAGTGAAGCGATTAAATTAGCTGAAAATAATGGTATTATCTTCATTGATGAATTTGATAAAATAACATCTAAGTCACAACAATCTGGTGAAGTATCTCGAGAAGGTGTGCAGCGTGATATTTTACCAATCGTAGAAGGTTCTCAAGTTAATACAAAATATGGTGCTATCCAAACTGACCATATTTTATTTATTGCATCAGGTGCTTTCCACTTGAGCAAACCAAGTGATTTAATTCCAGAATTACAAGGACGTTTCCCAATCCGTGTTGAATTAGACGATTTAACAACAGAAGATTTTGTTAAGATTTTAACAGAACCAAATAATGCGATTATTAAACAATACATGGCATTACTGGGTACTGAGAATATTAATGTAACCTTTACGATTGAAGCTATTGAACGTATTGCGGCTATTGCGTACCAAGTTAACAGTGAAACAGATAATATTGGTGCTAGACGTTTACATACTATTCTTGAAAAATTATTGGAAGATCTTTTATTCGAAGCGTCAGAGATGCAAATGGGTGAAATTATGATTACAGAAAATTATGTGAATGAAAAATTAGGGGATATTGTAGAAGACGAAGATTTAAGTCGCTACATTCTTTAGGATGGAAAGGTGTCATTATGAGTTGGACAATTGAAAATGATAAAGTAAAAGCGACCATTAATACTAAGGGAGGAGAACTTGCTTCTCTTATTTTGAAAGAAACGGAAGTTGAATACATTTGGCAAGCAGATCCAGAATTTTGGGGTAGACATGCGCCGGTACTCTTTCCTATAGTTGGTAAATTAATTGATAACACCTATACATATAAAGGTAAAAGTTACACTATGGGGCAACATGGCTTTGCTAGAGATAAAGAGTTCTTTTTGGTAGAACAAACTGAGTCTACAATCAAAGTAGGATTGAAAAGTGATGACAGTACTCGTGAAGTTTATCCTTTTGATTTTGAGCTAATATTAAGTTTTGAATTAAATGAAGATAACTTAATTTGTGGTTATAACGTTAAAAATACAAGTGAAGATGTGATGTATTTTGGTATTGGTGGTCACCCTGCCTTTAATATTCCTTTAGATAATAAAGGTGATTTTGATGATTACTATTTTGAGATAAACGGCTCTGATAATTGGCTGGTTTATCCATTGGATGGGGCTCATATTAATCAGGCGGCATCACATATTGATAAAACACCTAGTAAAATCAGTATTAATCGTGAATTGTTTAAAGGTGATGCACTTGTCTTTGGTACAACAGGCAGACAAGAAATTAGTATCAAATCTGAACTAACAGAAGCAAGTGTTAAGGTGAGCTATGATGATATGCCTTTCGTTGGACTTTGGAGTCCCTATGCAAAAGAAGCGCCGTTTGTCTGTATCGAGCCGTGGTGTGGTATCGCTGACCCTACAACAGCTTCTGGAGAATTGTCAGAGAAATTTGCAATGAACCGTTTAGAATCACAAGAAGTATTTACAAATGGTTATACAATAACAGTAAAATAAAAAGCAATCCCGATTATGGGATTGCTTTTTATTACATTTTAAACTAATTCAGGTGAATCATTAAATGGCAAATCAAGAGCGGAAGCAACTGCTTCATTTGTGATGGTACCTTTATAAGTATTAAGTCCTTTTTTAAGGACATCATTTGAATTTAAGGCTTCTGCTAAACCTTTATTAGCGATTTGTAAAATATACGGAATCGTAACATTTGTTAAGGCTTGAGTGGCTGTCTTAGGGACAGCACCTGGCATATTAGCAACAGCATAATGTTGAACACCAGATACGTTGTACACTGGTTCATCATGTGTTGTAATGCGATCAATGGTCTCAAAAATACCACCTTGGTCAATTGCGATATCAATAATTACAGAGTTTGGTTCCATTTGAGCGACCATCTCTTTGGTTACTAGCGTAGGAGCTTTTGCTCCAGGTATAAGAACAGCACCAATAACTAAATCAGCTGTTTTTATAGCCTTTTCAATAGTAGCTGGAGTAGAGATTAAAGTTTGTACTCGGCCATTAAAGATTTGTTCTAGTTCAGCTAAACGAGTAGCATTTACATCTAAAATAGTTACATTTGCACCCATTCCAACAGCAATTTCAGCTGCATGATAACCTGAATGGCCACCACCGATGATGACAACATTACCTTTTGGTGTGGCAGTTGCTCCACTAAGTAAGATACCTTTACCACCATGGATACTTTCCAAATACTGGGCTCCGATTTGAATAGATAAACGACCAGCGATTTGACTCATTGGAACTAGAAGTGGTAGTGAATTGTCTGGTAATTGAATTGTTTCATAAGCAATACCAGTTGTTTTAGATTCTAACAGAGCATCTGTTAACTCTTTATTTGGTGCTAAGTGAAGGTATGTGAATAAGATTAAATCTTCGCGTAAGTATTTGTATTCTTCTTTAAGAGGTTCTTTGACCTTAATAACCATCTCTGATTTCCAAATTTTTTCAACATCAGTTGTAAGTGTAGCGCCAGCTGCTTCGTATTCTTCATCAAAATAACTCGCATTAACGCCTGCATTTTTCTCGATTAGAACAGAATGACCTGCTCCGACTAAATTGCTTACTGATAGGGGTGTTAAACCGACACGACTTTCGTTGTTTTTAATTTCTTTAGGTACACCTATTTGCATAATAAACCCAACTTTCTAATCAAATTTTAACAAACTAAGTATACCACTTCTGATAGAGATGCGCAAAGATTCACAATTTAATTAACGCTATATAATTAAAAAATAACATCATATTAATACGCTTAGTTTGGGGAAAGACATATCACCTTTGATTTGATCTAGTTAAAATAATTACAAAATTCACATGCATAACACTCATTAATTATAAATATAGGAAATATTTTCGAGTTATAAAAAAATAACTACTCAAATGAGTAGTTATTTTTTACGACTATTCAGTCCGAAAGGTACATGATTTTCTGTACCTTGTATAATACGTTTGATATTTTCTTTGTGACGTAAGAAAATAAATACTGTCAATCCAACCGCTATTAGTGTTAATAACCAGTCGAATTCTGGTAAAATTGTAGGCCAAATGACTGGCAATAGAACTGTAGATAGGGTAATTAATATAGCGCTAATCATACTTGTTAAACTTACTATACTAGTAATAAGTAATGAGATAATAAAGATACTAGCAGAATAAACAAAAAATAATGGTGAATAACCTAATAACATTCCAGCGCTTGTTGCAACAGCCTTCCCGCCTTTGAAATTTGCAAAAATAGGAAAGGTATGCCCCATAACAGCAGCTAAACCAATCCATAGTGGATTAATGGTTGCACCGAATAGGACAGGCAGCCAAGTAGCTAGAGTTCCTTTTAAAATGTCCATAAGTAATACCGTAGTTCCTGCTGTTTTACCGAGAACACGATAAGTATTAGTAGTTCCCGAGCTAAAACTACCAAACTCACGAATATCTTTATTAAAAAAAATCTTACCAATCCAAACCCCTGATGGAATAGAGCCAAGTAAATAGCCAATAATGACCATTAAAACAATTTTCATAATGTGTAAACTCCTTCTATTAAACTAAGAGTTATTTTACCATGAAAAAAGAACTACCTCAATCTTTCCCAAAATTGTTAGTGATAGTATAGTATATTAAACGAAAATTTTATTTCTTTAACAAATGGTCGATCACAAGTATTTTTCATAGAGTTTAGAAAATATAAAATAACAATTTATGATTAACTAGTGTGAATATGATTAATAGTTTATTTGAATATTATTTATATATTGTACTTTTATATATTGTGATGTAGAATAAGTTATGTCGTTAGACAATTTATTTAATTCCATAAAAGCAAACGCTTACAAATGATGCAATGGAAGTTGATTAAAACAACACTGTCCCCGCAACTGTATGAGGTAATTATATTACCTGAGTCAGGAACATTGTCATTTCAAACACTTTTTCGGGAGTAGGAAGGTGGCTTATTTAGTTATACGCCACTGATATTTTTCAGTGGTTTTTTATTTTAAGGAGGAAAGAAATAGTGATAAACCATTATCAAGAAGATGAATCCGTATTAGGTTTTTACCATCCTGTACTATTATTATCCTTCTACTGTTTGGTTTTACTTATAACAATGTTTACGGATGATCCGATAGTTAGAACGTTAAGTTTTTTAGGTGGCTTAAGTTCTTGTTACATAACAGTAGATAGGGATACCTTCTTTAAAAATTTAAAATTAGGAAGCTTTTTAGTATTTATTTCTGCGTTATCCAATTTTTTATTCATACATAGCGGGGCAACGATATTATATATATTAAAATTTAAACTATTCGGTAAAAATTTCAGGTATTTATTTACTTTTGAATCATTTGTTTACGGATTTCTATTCGGAATAATGATGTTTGCTATGTTAATGTGGTTTCAATCGTTGAATAAAGTTTTAACAACAGATAAGGTGAATTATTTATTTGGTCGTTCATTCCCCAAAATAGCATTAATTTTATCTATGGTTATGCGTTTTCTTCCGATGTATCAAAGACAGTTGAGAACTATCCAGCAAGCACAAGAGGGGTTAGGACAAATACAAGGTGAGCGACGAATTGAAAAAGCTAAAAGTGGTACAACTATTTTTGGAAGTCTTTTTTCATGGGCATTAGAAAATGCAATTGAAACTTCTGATTCTATGAATGCTAGGGGATTCGGTTTGAAATCAAGAACCAATTTCTCGATTTTCAAATGGAGATCAAGAGATATTTTATTTTCAATAGTTATTATTTTTTTAAGTAGTTGTATTTTATATTTTTTTACTCAAGAAAGTTTTAAATTTAACTATTATTCAAAATTACATTATGTTAGAAAAGATAATCTGAAGAGTATTTTGGGATATTGTGTTGTTATTTTAACATTCTCTATACCAGTACTTGTTGAAGTGAAGGAGTGGCTAAAATGGCGATACTTAGTGTCAAAAATTTAAGTTTTAAATACCCTAATAGAGTAAATAATGTCTTAACGAACATCAATTTAGATGTTGAAAAAGGTGATTTTCTTGTGCTTTGTGGAGAATCAGGCAGTGGGAAAAGTACGCTATTACGTTTATTAAAACGCGAACTTACTCCCCATGGCGAAAAAAGTGGAAGTATTGAATTCTGTAACACAGAAATCAACGACATGACAGATTATGATTCTGCCTCAAAAATTGGTTTTGTGATGCAGAGTCCGGATAATCAGATTGTAACTGATAAGGTGTGGAGTGAATTAGCTTTTGGTCTTGAAAATTTGTCGGTCCCTCCTCAGATGATAAGAAGCAGAGTTGGAGAAATGGCTAATTATTTTGGAATTCATTCATGGTTCAAAAAAAGCACAAGTGAATTATCTGGCGGTCAAAAACAACTTTTAAACTTAGCTTCAATTATTGTTATGCAACCAGACGTGTTGATTTTAGATGAACCAACAGCACAACTAGACCCTATTGCAGCTTCTGATTTTATTGATACTGTTTATCGTTTGAATCAAGAACTTGGAATCACGGTGATTATGGTAGAGCATCGACTTGAAGAAGTGTTTTCTTTAGCATCAAAAGTTGTTGTGTTAGAAGAAGGGAAAGTTGCTTTTAAAGGGAGTCCGAGAGATATTGCGGAAGATGATGAAATATTTGAAAATAATCCATCTCTATTATTAGCTTTTCCAACTTCATTAAGATTATTTCAAGAATTGGGTGGAGTAGGCAAGGCTCCTTTGAATAATAAAGAAGGTATTAAATTTATTGAGAATTATATACAACAAGAAGATATTGAAGTAACGGTTGATAATGAGTTACGGGCTAAACCGAAAGAGCCTGAAAAAATAGCCTCAATGAAAAACGTGTGGTTTCGTTATACAAAACAGTCAGAAGATGTTTTAGCAGGGGTTGATTTGACGGTTTTTAAAGAAGATATCTTTTGCTTATTAGGAGGAAATGGTTCTGGTAAAAGCACGCTATTAAAAGTATTGTCAGGATTAGAAAATGCTTACGAAGGATCCATCAAGTTATTTGGGAAAAAAAGTAAATCTTTTAAAAATAAGGAATTAATCGACAAAAGAATAGCAGTTCTTCCTCAAAATCCCTTAACTATATTTACCGAGACAACAATACGAGAAGATTATGAATTACTCTGTGATAAAGTGGGTTACTCTAAAGAGGAAGCTAAGGATTATATTTTGAAATATTCTAAACTACTGAATATTACTAATTTTTTAGATTTTTCACCGTATGATGTTAGTGGTGGAGAACAACAGTTAGTAGCACTAGGTAAGTTATTGTTACTAGACCCTGATTTCTTGTTATTAGATGAACCTACTAAAGGGCTTGATGCATCTGCTAAGAAAAATTTAGGTGACATAATGTCTCGCTTAAGAGATGAGGGTAAAACTATTTTTATTGTCACTCATGACATGTCTTTTGCAGCAAGCTATGCTACAAAATGTGCCTTATATTTTGATCATCAAATTGTATCAATGAATGATCCTATTAATTTTTTCTCAACTAATTACTTTTACACGACGCCTACTAATAAAATGGTTCGAAACTTTTTACCGAACGCTATCAAACCGGAGGATGTAATAGCTAGTATTAGGAAACGAGGCGAAACGAGATGAGGGTAAGAAGTTTTAATTGGTCTACTTTACTGTATTTGATTGGTATTCCGCTAGTTATTTTATTCGGATATACTATTTTTGAAAATAAACTTTATAACCTTATATCTATGTTAGTTGTTATTGTAAGTATGTTACCTTTCTTTTTTTCTTTTGAAAAAAAAGAAACGACTTCACGAGAATTAGTGCTGTTAGCTGTTATGGTATCCTTAGCAGTTTTGGGGAGAGTTGTATTTTTCTTTTTACAAGGAATTAACCCGATGGCAGCAATAGTAATTATTTCAGGGATATATTTAGGTAAGAATTTAGGGTTTATGATAGGGGCCTTATCGCCGCTTGTATCAAATATGTTATTTACTCAAGGGCCATGGACTCCTTTTCAAATGTTTGCTTGTGGTTTAGTGGGGTACTTAGCAGGAACAGCTTTTATATCAAAACATGCACAAGATAAAAAATGGCTATTATGGTTATTAGGTATTCTCATGGGTGTGATGTACTCAGTTTTAATGGATGTATGGACTGTGTTATCCATTGATGGCTTTTTTACACTCAAAAGATACTTAATTATTATTGGACAGTCTTTTCCGATGACAATGAATTATATAATTGCTAATGTCTTGTTTTTAACGGTTTTGAATGAACCTTTAGGGATAAGAATTGAGCGTATCAAAGAAAAGTATGGTATTAAGGTCGTTTAGATAACGATTTTATATAAAAAAAATAGAGGAGTAGTGGTTATGAAAACAATGAAAAAAATTATGGCAGTAATGGTTTTAGGACTAGTATTAGCGGGATGTTCTAACACAGATGATTCTGGGAAAAAAACAGAAGATACAAAAGCTAAAACGGAACAAACAACAAAGGCTAAAGATAATAATGAAGAAACAGTAACAATTAAATTATTAGTAGATGATAAAGAAAAAGCTAATAAAAAGGTATCGTTCGAAGAAGGTCAAACACTTGGAGAAGTTATGAATGAAAATTTTGAAGTGGCTGATGATAACGGAATGATTTCATCTATTGATGGAAACGAACAAAATGTTGACGAAAACAAATATTGGTTATTTGATGTAAACGGTGAGGCGGCTACTGTTTCAGCTGGCGACTTAGAATTAAAAGCTGGCGATGAAGTTGTTTGGAAATTAAATAAATTAGAAATGAAATAAATAAAAAGAGCTAACTATTAAGTTAGCTCTTTTTATTTATTAAAATACCAAACTATTGACTAGTTCGGGACGAGGATTTGGTAAAACAATATGATTAATAATCATAGCTTCCTCTTTAGCGCCTTCGACCCCAGCATCAACAGCCGCTCTAACAGCATCAACATCTCCTGTCAAAACGACGAATGATTTACCAGCGATGCCTGTTCCTAATTGTAAACTAATTAGATCAACATCTGCTGCTTTAACTGCGAAATCAGCTGCGATGATAGAGCCTGCTGCTGAGTAGTATTCGATAGCTCCAACAGCTGACATGTTATCAGGGACATGAGTCATGCTGATTGCTGTAATTACTTTAGGGTCAATACGTGGAATAGTTAACTTACCAACGACGTGCATACCGCCGATACGTGATCCTTCTTCGATTGAACGCTCGACTGAATCAACACGCCCAGAAATGATAATATAATACTTTCCAGGGCAGCTTGCTTTAGCTGAAATCAACTGACAGTCAGCGGCCTTTAACATGAAGTCTACTGCTTCGATTCCTTTTGCAATACTATTTAGTTCTAAAAATCCTAATGTATCAATAGCCATTATGCCACATCCTTTTTAATATGAATTAATTGTTCGCCAACGGTTTGCACAGTTCCCGAGATACTTGCATGTATCGGAGCACCAAGCTTATCATCATCAAGTGTTGCGATAACGTCTCCTGCTTGAACTTTTTGTCCGGGTTCAACAACCGCATGACAAGGAGCTCCGATATGCATTTTCAATGGAATGAAAACTTCATCACTGTCAAATTCCGTTACATCATCAAAAGTATAGTTTGCGTATTTTTCTAACCCCATTTTTAGAAGAATATTTTTTGGAGGTGTTTTTGCGAATTCGCGCATTGGTTTTGGAATTAATTCTTCACCGTTATATTGGTAACGAATGCCTTTTTCTGCTAGTCTATTTTTCACATAGATATTAACTTGTCGTGGTGATAAAGACATCGGACAAGCGATAACTTCACAGATACCACATTCACAGCACAATATAGCTTGTTTCCAAACAGGATCGTCATCAATATCTTCTGGAATCTCATTCATCGAAAGATGTCTCATGACTTGGTGAGGGTGTAAAGGAATTCCGATTTGATAACGCGGACACAAATCTGTACATAATGTACACTGAATACAACTCGATTTTGCTTGATTGATAATTTGTGAAATTTGTCGTTCATGTAATTGGTATAAATACTCTTTTTCTTCAAGAATAATGATACCTGAAGTTGTTTTAGTTACGACTTGATCGTTGAAGTTTAAATGATTACCGATTTTACCCATCATAGGGCCGCCGTTTAAGAAAATGAACTGAGATAGTGGTGTGCCACCGGCTAATTCTAAACATTTAGAAAAAGGAGTGCCGATAGGGACAAGTAACAGTTTTGGTTCGCTTACTTCACCGGTGATAGTAAGTAGTTTGTGTGTTAAGGGGGTTTCTGAGGACATAGACTCATAAACGTTAAGCATGGTTGTGATATTTGATACCACGCATCCGACTTGTAGAGGAATACCTCCGGGTGGTACAGTTCTTCCGGTTACTTCATAGACGATGACTTGTTCATCACCAGCTGGATAAAAGTTACCCATTTTGAAAATAGTAATAGGAGCATTAAATTTGTCAATAGCAGCTTGTAGAGAAGCGATTTCTTCGTTGTAATGGCTTTTCGTAGCAATGACAATATGTTCTGCTTCTACAAATTTACCCACCTCGGCGATGGCTTGGATACATTTTTCAGCGTGATTTTTCATAACATAGTGGTCTGTTTTTAGTAAAGGCTCACACTCAGCAGCATTAATTAAAAAGTATTCTGCTTTAGCGTTTAACTTTTTGGCAGTAGGGAAACCAGCTCCTCCAGCTCCTACAATACCAGACTTGTGAATTTTTTCTAATAGCATTTTTTCACCTGCATTCTTTCATTTATTTTATTTTTAAGAATAAATGACACCGTTGTCAAAGTTATTGTAAGCCCTCTCAAGAATGAATGCAACGTTTTTTGAATATCTTGAAATAGCATATTGTCTGAAAAGGCTTTAAAACCAGCTTTGACTATTATTAAAAAATTTGATATCCTATACACAAGTTAATAAATCGAAGGAATTACAATGGTGTAATTTTAAAATGCAAAGGCGCAAAAAAATATATTTTTTTTGTGCCATTTTTTTGTTGTAGATAAGGGAAAGGAGGTCGGAAATGTGACTTTGAATGAGTCGTTTGAATTAGGTTGTGGTCTAGTATTAAAAAATAGGGTGTTGTTTGCTCCAATTTCAACACTAAGCTGTTTGCCTGGTGGGGAGATAAGTGAGCAAGACTTAGCCTTTTATGAAAAACGGTCAAAGGGTGTTGGAGCAATTGTTTTAGCCTCTGCCTATGTCACTCAAAAAGGGAAAGCTTATGAAGGTGGTATTGGAATCAGTCATAATAGGCATATCGCTGGTCTTAGTAAATTGATTAGTAAGATAAAGAAAGGCGGCAGTGATAGTAAAGTATTTATTCAGCTTTATCATGGTGGAGCTATGACTTCTTACAATTCTACGATTCGAAGCTCTTTCTGCGTTTCTTCTGAATCGAATCAACTTGACTCAACTCACCAATATCAAGAATTAACCGAGCAGATGATAGAGTCGATTTATCAAGATTATGAGGAAGCTCTTATTCGTGCAATCCGAGCAGGTTTTGATGGCGTAGAGATACATGCGGCTAGTAATTACTTGCCTTATCAATTTTTATCACCTAGTTGGAATTATAGAACCGATGCTTACGGTGGTTGTTTAAAAAAAAGATTAAAATTTATAGAAGAGCTTGTATTGAGATTGAACAGTTGTATTAACGAGTATGCAACATCGCCCTTTGCTTTAGGAATTAGATTGTCAGAAACGGATAGTTCTTTGGAAGAGCAAGAGAAATGGAAGTCATTTCAAACAACACTGTTGACAGTTCAAGAATTAAACTCACTGCCACTGGACTATATTCATATGGCGAGTTCCGATTCGTTGGAAGAGGTTGAAGTTGATGGGCAGAAGTATTCTAAAGCAAGTTTGCTAAACACTATGTCTGATAGTATTCCGCTCATAACTTGTGGTGGACTATTGTGTCATGAAGATGTGGCTAAAGCTTTAAAAACTAGCCCCTTAGTTTCTGCATGTCGCCCATTTATTTTTTTACCAGACTGGGCTGAGAAAGTTCTTGTGGGAACGGAAATAGTATTCGAAGAACGGCAATTAACGGGAGCGTTACGACAAGAATTAGCCATACCACGAGCCTTGTGGTCAAGTGTTAAGGAATCTAAAGAATGGTATATGTACCAGTAGGAGGAGACGCATGACGAATTCTTCGGTTTTACTAAATGAGACTTTGGTTTTTGATGGCGGAAAAGGAACAGAAATTTTAAAACGTGGCTATGTGACTTACCCTCTTGATAAAGCCTCAGTCGATTCTCCAAACGTGGTTAAAGAGGTGCATCAATTATACATAGACTCAGGAGCGGATGTTCTGACGACGAATACATTTAGGTTAACATCTTTTTCAGAAAAATATGAGATGGAACGTGTCATATCAGCTGATTATCAGATTCTTAAGGAGATATCAGCGCCATACATCGCTCTTAGTATAGGTCCAGGTGACGCTGATTTTTCAAAATTAAATACGATTGAAAAAAAAGAACTCAGTAAACGTTATAAATGGCAGGCGGAATTAGGTGATAGTCATGATATAGACCTAATTTTATTGGAAACAGTTTGTAATTTTTCAGAAGCAGTTATGGCAGTTAATGAAATAAAAGCTGTTACTCAAATACCATTAGCAGTAACGTGTACTTTAACAGATATGGGACAATTGATTTCTGGAGAAGAATTCTCTCAATTCATTGTTAAATGTGAAGAACTTGGTGTTTCGGCAGTGGGACTCAATTGCTTACCAATTGATGAGGACTTAAGTTGTTATATTAAGACTGCGTTAAAAGAAACGTCGCTTCCGCTAATTATTCAACCGAACATAAGTATTCCAAGTCAAGCAGTTGAAGATATGGTTTATTCTGTAAAAGAGCAAGAGTTTTTGGATGCCATGGAAGATATTTTGAATTATGAACAAATTAAATTAGTGGGAGGATGTTGCGGGACAACGCCCGAGTTAATTTCAAAACTTAAAGCAAGAGTAGATAATAGAAAAGAGGTCTAAAAATATGACAGAAAAAGTTAGAGTTATTCAAGAATCGGTACCTGGTCGTCAGATAACAATTGCCCATATCGTAGCAAATCCGGATAGTAAGGTTTATGAAAAAGTTGGGTTACAAGCGTTTAAATCCCAAGCGATAGGTATTTTAACAATTACACCTAGTGAGGCGGCAATCGTAGCATCTGATATTGCTACGAAAGCTGCAGATGTTAAAATAGGTTTTATGGACCGATTCAGTGGTGCTCTAGTCGTGACAGGTGATGTTACAGCAGTTGAAGCAGCACTTGAAGCTGTGATTGATACATTAGGTAATATGCTTGCTATTTCTAAAACAAAAATTACACGATCATAGAGTAAGAATAGAGGGAACTACGTGAAAAAAATTATGTTAGTCGGAGCAGTTGGAACTGGGAAAACGACCCTAACTCAGCGTTTAAAAGGTCAAGAGATATCTTATCATAAAACACAAGCTATTCAATTTGAAGATGTTGTAATTGATACACCAGGAGAGTTTACTCAAAGAAGACAATATTACAGTGCATTACAAGTGACCTCGACAGAGGCAGATGTTGTAGGTCTTCTTCAAAGTGTAGGGGAGTCGTTTGATACATTTCCACCTGGTTTTAGTAGTATGTTTTCTTGTCCGAGTATTGGTATTATTACAAAGGTTGATTTAGCTGAAAACGAAGAAGAAGTTAAATTTGCTGAGTTAAGTCTATTGAATGCTGGGGCAGTGAAGGTGTTTAAAGTTTCTTCAACAGAAAATGAAGGGATTCAAGAAGTTTTAGACTATTTGAAGAAGGAGGAGAAGTAATGAAAATATATACAAAAACTGGCGATAAAGGACAGACGAGTATTATCGGTGGTGAAAAAGTCTCTAAAGCATCAAATAGAGTTTGTTCGTATGGTACAGTAGATGAACTGAACTCATATCTTGGGGTTATCATAAGTCAAATGAAGAGCAGCTTAGATGTAAAAAAAGATTTAATTGAAATACAACAAATTTTATTTGATTGTGGTACGGATATGGCAACACCTAACGCTTCTAAAGGGTATAGAACTAAAAGTGAATCAGCAGTTTGGTTAGAAGAGTGTATTGATAAATATTTACAATCTCCAGAACCATTAACAGAGTTTATTTTACCAGGTGGAGATCCTATTGCTAGTCATTTACACTATGCTAGAACGATTGCAAGACGAGCGGAACGTGAAGTTGTTGCAACAGCTTCAGAAGAAGAGATTAATGAAGAGGTTTTAAAATTTTTAAATCGTTTATCGGATTATTTCTTTGCAGCGGCTCGTTTAATTAACCATCGTGAAGGTAGACCAGATGTTAGCTATAGAAGAAATGGAAAAGTTTTTTATAATTAATAAAAAAATCACAAGAAAATGTTGTAAACGCTTATCAATTATGATAAGATTTTCATAAGAAGAAAGTTATTTAATTGTTTATTTTAGATGGAAATTTGGTTAGATTCCAATACGGTCCCGCCACTGTGAAGAGTGAAAACTACAAGTCAGGTCTTTCTAAAATTAACTACATGGTACTTAGTGTTTCGTGGTAAAACGTCTAAGTTTATAAAGAAGATAGCCTCAATAAGGCTTATTCAGTAAAACTCCTTGTCGTTTTAGAGTACCAGTAATAATGTGTTTGTCATTCAGTAGTGAGTTAGATAACCACATTTTAACAAAAGTTATAAAAAGACAACGGATTATTTTACTGAAAAGTAAGATTGCACAACGACGTGTATCCCGCTGTCTTTTTATTTTTTAGTTAGCAAGGAAGCTACCTAAAGAAAGTCTAGTCATAGTCTTTTTTAGGTAGCTTTTTTCTATTTATTATTATGCGGAGGTGCAAGTGTGAAACAATTAAATTTTAATACAAATATTTTTATAGGTGAAAACTCTCTAGATTGTTTAAAAACATACTCTAATGAAAGAATTTTCATTGTAACAGATGGTTTTTTGGTAGAATCTAAATTAATAGATTTTATTACAGATAATATAAATGATACAAATACAGTAGAGATTTATACGGATGTTGTGCCAGATCCAGTTGTTGATAATGTAGTAGGAGGCGTCGAAAAATTAGATGCATTTAAACCAACATTACTAATCGCATTCGGTGGAGGTTCAGCAATTGATGCTGCAAAAGCCATGAAGCTTTTTGGTATTAAATTAGGTAAATTTGAACAATTAACATTGATTGTTATCCCAACGACAAGTGGTACAGGATCAGAAGTAACAAATTTCTCTGTTATTACCAATCCTAAAGAAAACTTAAAACATCCTTTGGTAGATGATTTATTACAACCTGATAAAGCTATTTTGGATACACGATTAGTTAGAACAGTTCCACCTCATATCACTGCTGATACGGGAATGGACGTTTTAACTCATGCGTTAGAAGCGTATGTATCTACAGAAGCTAATGATTTCTCAGATGCTTTGGCTGAAAAAGCAATTAGTTTAATACTTAATTACTTGGAACGTGCTTTTGTAAATGGTGATGATATGGAAGCTAGAGAAAAAGTTCATTATGCCTCATGCTTAGCAGGTATTGCATTTAACCAAGCATCACTAGGCTTATGTCATGGTATTGCTCATACAATCGGTGGCAAGTTCCATATGCCACATGGTCGTATTAATGCGATTTTATTGCCGTCAATCATTGAATTTAACTCAGAAAAGTGTAACGTTGCTATGGCTAAGTATGCCGATATTGCACAAAAAAATAGCTTATCTACAGGCTCAGGTAAAATGGCAGTTCGCCAATTAGTGAACCGCATTAAAAAATTACGTCAAGCATTAGATATTCCTTCAAATTTTGTTGAGATGGGCGAGACAGTAGAGTCATTAAAACCACATTTAGATACAATTGGAAAAGAAGCGATACAAGATCCAACTACTGCCACTAATCCAATTCAACCAACAGAAGAAGAAGTAATTGCTATTATTGAACCATTATTTAAAAAATAATAAGCTATGTATTTATTATATAAAAGAAAGGTGATTCTTTGTGCAAGAAAAACAACGATTGATACAAGAATTTGTCCCTGGTAAACAAGTCACAATGGCTCACATCATAGCTAGTCCAACCCAGGATATTTATGATAAACTAGGTTTAGTTACAACTAAATCTGGAGCAATAGGGATCTTAACAATAACACCAAGTGAAGCCGCAATTATAGCAGTAGATATAGCACTGAAGTCTGGTGATGTTGATGTAGGTTTTGTAGATCGTTTTAGTGGTTCTGTTGTTCTTACAGGAGATTTATCTTCTGTAGAGGCTGCTTTAAATGCCGTTACTGAAGGTTTGAAGACTATCTTGGAATTTTCTTCAACATACGTAACAAAAACTTAGATTTAATTGAGAGCTAAATAAATGAAAGGAGTGGTATCGTGACTAAGAACATTGTCATTGTAGACGATGAACCATTAATGAGACTAGACTTAAAGGATATGTTGCGAGCTGCAAACTACAATGTCGTAGGAGAAGCAGCTGATGGATTCGAAGCAATCGAAGTGTGTAAACAACATATGCCGGATTTAGTCATTATGGATGTTCAAATGCCGCTTTTAGATGGTTTAACAGCTGGAAAGAAAATTATGAGTGAACACTATGCAAAAGGTATTCTAATGTTAACTGCATATAGTGATACTAATCATAGACAAAAAGCATTAGGTTTTGATGCGGTTGGGTATTTAGTTAAACCGCTAGACGAAAAATCATTTATCCCTACAGTAGATATGGCTATTGCTAAAGGAAACCAAGTCTTCAATCTTGAAAAAAATGTTTTAGAATTATCAACAAAATTAGAGAACAGAAAAATGATTGAAAAAGCAAAAGGTGTTTTAATGTCTACACAGGGTATTTCTGAAGATGAAGCTTATAAACAAATTAGAAAATTAAGCATGGATAAGCGTTGTCAAATGATTGATGTAGCTGAAATGATTGTGATAAGTCATGCATGAGACTCTAATTAGAAAGCTATGCAAGGAATACTCCAATTTATCTCCTGATGATGTAGATGAAATTGTAAATACAGCTAATGGTTTAGAAAATAGTATTTTGTATCAAGGCGAAGATGTTTTTATAGACATACTTTCAACACGAACAGATGAAGCAATCGTTGTTTATCATCGTAAACCGACTTTAAAAAATTCGCTTTATAAAGATGAAATAGTTGGTAAAATAGCGAAACGTTTAAACGAACCAGGTGTTTATCGAACGTTTGAAACATCTTTAAAAACAGAAGGACTTCTTGGTAAAACTCAAGAAAATAAAATGATAAGGCAAAAGGTTTTTCCTATTCGTAATAATCAAAAGAATATCGGTGTTATAATTGTTGAATCACCTTTTGCTGAAGCTGTTGAAGAACGTGATTATCGTCCAGAAAAAAATGTTTTTGATGATGGAACAGGATATAACTATCCTAAAGCTAATTTATTTTACCAATCTTTTATCGAAAAATTAGATGAGGCAATTTTAGTCTTTGATAAAGATGGTTATCTTGTTATGAATAATAGTGTTGCTGATTCTTATTATTATCATTTTGGGTACATGGAACGGATCAAGGGATTTCATTATGATAATTTATCATTGGATACAAGTACCTTTGAACAATTATTGTATTTATTAGAGGTTGGAAGATGGGATGAAGTATCTCAAAAAAAAGTAATGTTTGGCGAAAGTCATTTTGAAATGAAACGTTTTTTTGAGAAAGATAACGATTTATTTGTAATGATTCTTCACGATAAAACTGAAATTTATAATAAAGAAGTTGAAATTATTACAAAATCGGTTGCAATAAAAGAAATTCATCATCGTGTGAAAAATAATTTGCAAAGTATAGTATCTCTTTTGCGTATTCAAAGAAGGCGTCTACAGAATGAAGAGGCATCTAAAATACTTAATGAAAGTGAAAATCGTGTATTAGCAATTTCAAGCGTTCACGAGATGCTATCAAAACAAATTGAAGATGACATCTTATTATCTTCTGTTTTACATATGATAATCAACAATGTGCAAAGAGTATTTCTAGGTACATTGGATGTAATACTTAAAGTAGAATTAGATGAAACAATTTCTCTGGATAGTGATCGAACTGTGACTGTAGCTTTGATTGTTAATGAACTACTTCAAAATAGTTTTGAACATGCGTTTAACAAGGATGTGACAGATAATAAAATAAGTATCTCTCTGTCTAAAGAAGGCAATGATTTTGTTAAAGTTACAGTTAAAGATAATGGAACTGGTTATGATTCTGAAGCTATATTTGATCAAAGCTTAGGTCTCCAAATTGTATCTTCGTATGTAAAAGATAAACTTAGAGGTAAGCTGCAAATAAGTTCATCAGAAGATGGAACAACAACATGTTTTTATTTTAAAACTACATAGGACAAACAATGTCGTTTGTCGTCAAGCAAAGTCGCTTAAACAGATCTTTTAACCTATTAAAAGATTTATTTGAGCGACTTTTTTAATTTTTAAAAAGAAGGGTGGGAATGATTTGTCTGAAGAAAAAGTATTAAGTGTTGGGATAGATTTAGGTACATCAACAACACAAATGATTATTTCAGAATTATCGATACAGAACATGGCGTCAGCTTTTACGATACCTCGTATCACGATAACAGATAAAAAAGTTATTTTTCGAAGCGATATAATGTTTACTCCCATTTTTTCAAACAACTTAATTGATGTTGAAAAAATTAAAGATTTTGTCTCAAGACAGTACGTATCAGCTGGTATAGGAAAAGATGATATTCAAATTGGCGCCGTTATTATTACAGGTGAAACAGCCCGTAAGGAAAATTCAAGCAAAGTCTTAGAGGCACTTAGTGGTTATGCAGGTGATTTTGTTGTAGCTACAGCTGGTCCGGATTTAGAAAGTATAATTGCAGGACGTGGTGCGGGTGCACAAGGCCATTCCAAGGAGCACCATAATACTGTGGTTAACTTGGATATTGGTGGTGGTACTACAAACCTTGCTGTATTTTACGATGGTGAAGTGACAGATACAGGATGTCTTGATATTGGTGGGAGACTGATAAAAGTCGATAAGACCACCCATAAAATTACGTATTTGGCACCTAAAATTAAAGAAATCATCACTAAAGAACAGTTAAGATTACATGAAGGTCAAGAGGTGACACCTCAAGATCTTCAGCCAATCATATCAATAATGGTGACCTTACTTGAAAATAGTGTTGGTATTGGTCCAATCAGTCCTTATTATGATTTGATTATTACCAATAAAGGGTTAGCTCATGCTCGAGATATTGAAGCTTTATCATTCTCAGGTGGTGTTGCAGATTGTATTGAACAAGATAACCGCTTAGATCCATTTATGTATGGCGATATTGGTTTGCTTTTAGGTAAAGCTTTAAAAGAATCACTTATTATGTCTAAGATGAATGTCATAAAATCAATCGAAACGATTCGTGCAACGGTTGTTGGAGCAGGCGCACATACCGCTGAAATTAGTGGGAGTACTATTACATATATTGAGGAAGTTCTTCCAATAAAAAATAGTCCTATCCTTAAACTGAGCCATCAAGATGAGTTAGGTGATGAACATGCCATTTCAGAAGCAATTGCTAAAAAAATGGAATGGTATCAATTAGAAAATGAGTTTCAAGCTATAGCATTAGGTATTGAAGGGGAGAGTAATCCTACATTCAATAGAGTTCAAGAATATGCTAAAGGTATTGTTAAAGGCTTGACTAGTATGATTCAAAGAAATGAAACTTTAGTTATAATTGTCCAACAAGATATGGCGAAATCACTAGGTCAATGTTTATTTGGTCTTTTGCCAAAAGGGTATCCTTTTGTCTGTATTGATAGTGTTCGTGTCGAAAATGGAGATTATATAGATATTGGGAAACCGGTAGCAGCAGGTAGTGTTTTACCTGTAGTAGTAAAAACGTTAATTTTCAATTAGAAGAAAAGTGAAGGAGGAATTTTAAAAATGATATTAAAAACAAGATTGTTTGGCAAAACTTATGAATTTAAATCAGTAAAAGAAGTTTTAGCCAAATCAAATGAAGTGAAATCTGGCGATACCTTAGCGGGTGTAGCTGCTACTTCAGCAGAAGAACGTGTTGCAGCTAAAGTCGTTTTAGCTCAATTACAATTACAAGATTTATTTAACAACCCAGTTGTACCTTATGAGGAAGATGAAGTAACTCGTATCATCATTGATGATGTAAACAAACGTGCTTACAACAACATCAAACATTGGACGGTTGAAGAATTACGTGAATTCATCCTTGATTTCAAAACAACTGACTATGATATTAAACAAGTTGCTCGTGGTTTAACATCTGAAATGGTAGCTGCTGTTACTAAATTAATGTCAAACATGGATTTAGTCTATGCTGCACAAAAAATTATTGTTATGAAAACAGCTAATACAACGATTGGTGAACCTGGTCGTATCTCAGCTCGTTTACAACCTAACCACACTACTGATGATATTGATGGTATCATGGCATCACTTATGGAAGGTCTATCATACGGTATCGGTGATGCGGTTATCGGTTTAAATCCTGTTGATGACTCAACTGAAAGTGTTATGCGTATTTTAAACAAATTTGAAGAATTTAAAAATGAGTGGGAAATTCCAACACAAACATGTGTGCTAGCTCATGTTAAAACACAAATTGAAGCGATGAAAAAAGGAACACCAACTGGTTTAGTCTTCCAATCAATCGCTGGTTCTCAAAAAGGTAATACAGCATTCGGTTTTGATTCTAACGATATTGCTGAAGCTAAAAAATTAGCTATGGAAACAGGTGCTGTTGCTGGACCTAACGTTATGTATTTTGAAACTGGTCAAGGTTCTGAATTATCATCAGACGCTCACTACGGTGCTGACCAAGTAACAATGGAAGCTCGTTGTTATGGTTTTGCTAAACGTTTTGATCCGTATATTGTTAATACAGTAGTTGGATTTATTGGGCCTGAATACTTATACGATTCAAAACAAGTTATCCGTGCTGGTTTAGAAGATCACTTCATGGGTAAACTTTCTGGCTTATCAATGGGTTGTGATGTATGTTATACAAACCACATGAAAGCTGACCAAAATGATGCTGAAAACTTAGCTTCATTATTAGCTTTAGCTAATGTTAACTTCATCATGGGTATCCCTCATGCTGATGATATCATGTTAAACTACCAAACAACTGGTTACCATGAAACAGCTACAATTAGACATATGTTAAACAAACGTCCAACTCGTGAATTCGAAGGCTGGATGGAAAAAATGGGACTTATGGAAGATGGTCGCTTGACTGAACGTGCTGGCGATGGATCTATCTTCTTAAAATAGAAAAGGAGGGTTCACTAAGAAATGGTCGATGAAAAAGGATTAAAAGCAATGATAGAAACAATCTTGTCAGAAATGTCTGGTCAAGATTCGAATAAAAATGAGGATGTTGTAGGAAGTATTGTTTCAAATATAACATCTCAACAAGATGCATCATACAACGGACAAGTAGAAGATGGATTTATTCCAGATATTACGGAAGTTGATATTAAAACTCAATTCTTAATCCCAGATGCTGCGGATGAAGAAGGATACTTACGTATGAAACAATATACTCCAGCTCGCCTAGGTTTATGGCGTTCAGGTCCTCGTTACAAGACTCAATCTATGCTGCGTTTTAGAGCTGACCACGCGGCTGCTCAAGATGCAGTATTCTCAGATGTACCTGAGGAATTAGTTTCTGAAATGGGATTTGTTCCAGTTCAAACTAAGTGTAACGACAAAGATGAATATGTAACTCGTCCAGATTTAGGACGTCAGTTTGATGATGAAAATCGTCAAATCATCAAATCTCATTCAAAACAAGGTGCTAAAGTACAAGTTGTTGTTGGAGATGGATTAAGTTCTGCAGCGATTGGTGCTAACATTAAAGAAATTCTTCCATCAATTAAACAAGGTTTAAAAATGTTTAACCTTGATTTCGATGACGTTATCTTTGTTAAGTATTCTCGTGTAGGGGCAATGGATGAAATCGGTGAATTATCAGGAGCAGATGTTGTTTGTATGTTAATTGGAGAGCGTCCAGGTTTAGTTACTGCTGAATCTATGAGTGCTTATATCGCTTACAAACCAACTATCGGCATGCCAGAAGCTCGTCGTACTGTTATTTCTAACATTCAAAAAGGTGGTACTCCAGCAGTTGAAGCGGGTGCTTACATCGCTGAAGTTATTAAAAATATGCTTGATAAGAAAAAATCAGGTATTGATTTAAAAGAAGGTTAATAAAGGAGGAAAATTAAATGATTAATGATTCATTAGGTGCTAACGTTTTAAGTGCAAAAATTATTGCAAACGTAGACGCTGGTATGGCTAAAGCGTTAAACTTAGATCCTCAAAAACACCGTAGTTTAGGTATGATTACCTCTGATTGTGATGATGTAACATACGTTGCGTTAGATGAAGCAACAAAATCAGCAGCAGTTGAAGTGGTATATGCTAAAAGTATGTATGCAGGTGCTGGAAATGCTAGTACTAAATTTGCAGGTGAAGTTATCGGAATTATTGCCGGTCCATCTCCAGCAGAAGTTAAAAGTGGTTTAGATACAGTTGTTCAAGAAATTGAAAATAGCCCTGGTTTTATCAGTGCTAACGAAGACGATAGTGTTCCTTACTTTGCACACTTAATCTCTCGTACTGGTACTCACTTATCAAAAGAAGCAGGAATTAAAGAAGGCGAAGCTTTAGCTTACCTAATTGCTCCTCCTTTAGAAGCTATGTATGCTTTAGATGCTGCTATTAAAGCGGCTGATGTTGAAGTTGCAGCTTTTTATGGCCCACCTTCAGAAACAAACTTTGGTGGTGCATTATTAACAGGTAGTCAATCTGCATGTAAAGC
Source organism: Vagococcus fessus (assembly GCF_003987565.1). GTDB lineage: Bacteria > Bacillota > Bacilli > Lactobacillales > Vagococcaceae > Vagococcus_D > Vagococcus_D fessus. The sequence continues at coordinate 374,605 of NZ_NGJY01000001.1, read as the reverse complement.
GGCATGTGACGCATTTGCTCAAGCAGTAGCATTAGTTGCGGCAAACCCAACAATGTATTAATCCAAAGGAGGCAATAACCTTGTCTATTCAAGCTTTAGGCCTTATTGAAGTTAATGGTTTTCTTGGAGCAGTTGCAGCAGCAGATGCAGCACTTAAAACAGCTGATGTTAAGTTGATAAGTGCTGAAAAGATTTCTGGTGGTATTACAACAATTCAATTATCAGGCAATGTATCAGCTGTTCAAGTAGCAGTTGAAACAGGGACTCGCGTTGCAAATGACCTTACATGTCTAAGATCTAGTCACGTGATTCCACGCCTAGCAGATGAAGCTGCTGAAATGGTTCTTTCTTCTTTAAATAAAGAGGAACCAAAAGTAGAAGCTAAACCTGTTAAGACTGAAGAACAAGTTGAGTTACTCCCTGTTGAAGAAGCTAAACCTGAAACACCAAATAATTCAACAAGTGCAAAAAAAGAAACGGTTCAAGAAAGCACTAAACCTGCTTCAATGAAAAAAGAGACCGTTAAAAAACAATCAACAAAAAAAGCATCAAAAACTTCTTCTACAAAAAATAAGAAGAAAAAATAAACAAGGAGGCGTAATTTTTGGTGAATTTACAAGATAAAGATCTATTATCAGTTCAAGAAGTAAGAAACCTATTAAGAGAAGCTACTGCAGCTCAAAAAGAATTATCAACTTTTTCACAAGAAAAAATTGATACAATTTGTAAAGCTATTGCAGATGCTGCTTATAATGAGCGTGTGAAATTAGCAAAAATGGCTCGTGAAGAAACTGGCTTTGGTATTTGGGAAGATAAAGTAGTTAAAAATTCTTTCGCATCTAAAGTAGTTTGGGAAAATATTAAAGATATTAAATCAGTTGGTATTATCAACGAAGATAAAGTTCGTCGTGTTACTGATGTAGCTGTACCAGTTGGTGTTGTTGCAGGATTAATTCCATCAACAAATCCAACATCTACAGTGATTTATAAAGCTTTAATTTCAATTAAAGCCGGAAACAGTATCGTTTTCTCACCACATCCGAATGCTTTAAAAGCAATCTTAGAAACAATCGAAATCATTCGTAACGCTGCTGTTGCAGCTGGCTGTCCTGCTGGAGCTATTAGCTGTATGACAGTTCCAACTATTCAAGGTACATCTGAATTAATGAAGAATGATTTAACAAACTTAATTTTAGCAACTGGTGGATCAGCAATGGTTAAAGCTGCTTATTCATCTGGTACGCCAGCAATCGGTGTAGGACCAGGTAATGGCCCTGCGTTTATCGAAAAATCTGCAAACATCCCTATGGCTGTTAAACGCATTATGGATTCAAAAACATTTGATAATGGTACAATTTGTGCCTCTGAACAATCAGTTGTTGTTGAAGAAGTGAGCAAAGCTGCGGTTGTTGCTGAATTTAAAAAGAATGGTGCTTACTTCTTATCAATTGAAGAAGCTGCTAAATTAGAAAAATTCATTATGCGTGCTAACGGAACAATGAACCCACAAATCGTAGGTAAATCTGTTCAAGATATCGCAACATTAACTGGTCTTTCTGTACCAGTAGGAACTCGTGTCTTAATTGCTGAAGAAACTCGTGTTGGCGATAAAGTACCGTATTCTCGCGAAAAATTAGCACCAATCTTGGCGTTCTATACGACTAAGAATTGGGAAGAAGCATGTGAATTAAGCATTGATATTTTAAATCATGAAGGTGCAGGTCATACTTTATGCTTGCATACTGAAGATGAAAATGTTGTCCGTGAATTTGGTTTAAGAAAACCAGTTTCTCGTTTACTAGTTAATGCTCCTGGAGCACTAGGTGGTATTGGTGCTGCTACTAATATGATGCCAGCCTTAACATTAGGTTGTGGTGCTGTTGGTGGAAGCTCAACATCAGATAACATTGGACCAGAAAACTTATTCAATATTCGTCGTGTGGCTTATGGTGTACGCGAATTAGAAGAACTTCGTGGAGAAGATGCTTACTTAGTTGAAGGTAAAACAACAGTTTCAACTAGTACATCAGCTAAACCAGAAGAAGCTTTAATTAACACAATAGTTGATGCTATTTTAGCAAAACTATAATAATTGGTTATAATCTATTTATAATATAAAAAAAACATATACTATTAGGAGGAATTTTATTATGAACGCAAATGCATTAGGAATGATCGAAACTAAAGGGTTAGTAGGAGCAATTGAAGCAGCAGACGCTATGGTTAAAGCAGCAAACGTAACACTTATCGGTAAAGAACAAGTAGGTGGCGGATTAGTAACTGTTATGGTACGTGGTGATGTTGGTGCAGTTAAAGCTGCTACTGATGCTGGTGCTGCAGCTGCAGAACGTGTTGGAGAATTATTATCAGTACACGTTATCCCTCGTCCACATTCAGAAGTTGACGAAATCTTACCAAAAGTACAAGGTTAATTTCTAAATACATCAGCTTATTAAAAAGTTGACATGAAAGGGTATATTTAACTTTTAAATATACCCTTTTCTATAATGAAAATGTGGTAGGAGGTATATTATGACTGATTTAGATATCAATGTATTAGTACGTGAAGTTGTTTCTCGTATTAAAACTGAAAACAAATCTTTTGAAGTAGAAGCTAGTGGTCGTCATGTCCATTTAGACCGTAAAACAATCGATTTATTATTTGGTGAAGGTTACCAATTAACAAAAGCTAAAGATTTATCACAACCTGGACAATATGCTTGTCAAGAAAGAATTTCTCTTGTTGGACCTAAAGGCGTTCTTAGAAACGTAATTATCTTAGGCCCAGAAAGAAATGAATCTCAAGTAGAAGTATCATTAACAGATGCCCTTATTCTTGGTGTGAAAGCACCAGTTAAAGAAAGTGGCGATATCGAAGGTACACCTGGTATTGTTTTAATGAACGGCTTAAAAGTTGCATCTCTTGAAAAAGGGTTAATTGCAGCAAAACGTCATGTCCATATGACACCAGAGGATGCTGAACGTAATAACGTTGTCCAAGGTGAAATTGTACAAGTTAAAGTTGAAGGCGAACGTCCATTAATCTTTGATGATGTTGTTATCCGTGTGAGTCCAAAATTCGCAACATACATGCACATTGATTACGATGAAGCAAATGCTTGTGGATTCAAAAAAGGAACACAAGGTTATATCATTAAAAAGCAGGCGTAGTTTATGATGGATATAGAGGCATTAGTAACCTATATAACTGATAAAATTATGCTGAAACTTGCTAACGAAAGTGAGTCTAATCACTCAAAAAATCTTTACATTTTAGGAGAAACAACTAATCAAATAGAGGAATTTGTTTCGAAGAATGAGTATGTCATTTCGACTGACCAGCAGACAGCAGATGCTATTTTAGTAGCTGACTTATCTGTGAGTTTACTTAGTCAAGTTGCCTTATTCTCTCCACAATCGGATGAAGCATCGTGTTTACTTTCTTTTTTCAAAGAAAAGAAACCTGTGTTTATAGTTAAAGATAGTTTATCTTATGCAAATGAAGTTGAAAAACTTCCTTATTTGATGAGTAAAGTAATTAAAGACTATGAATCAACGTTAGAATCATTTGGTGGGGAATTTGTAGAGTGCTACAAGCAAGAAAACAATGAAAAACGACAAGTTTTGACATATGATAAACTTGGTAAGTTAGGTTTGGAAATAGGATCAGAATTTGAAGTAAGTGAAGGAACAATTGTAACGTCACTTGCAAAAGATTATTTGAGAGAAAAACAAATCACACTTATATATAGAAGAAAAGAGGAATAACTATGTTAATCGGGACAGTCTCAGGTAGTCTATGGGCTACTAGAAAAAATGAAAAGTTAAATGGTTTGAAGTTTTTATTAGTTGATATTGAAGCGGATGAAAAAACATCAACACCCCAAACCTTAGTTGCGGCAGATAATGCTGGAGCTGGTTTTGGTGACATGGTTTTAGTCACGATGGGTGGTTCAGCCCGTGTCGCTTTAGATGATCCTGAAACTCCCGTTGACGCGGTTATTGTCGGCATTATTGACTCGGTAGAGCGTCAAAATTAAAATCGCTCTGCCTAATAAGAGGAGGGTTTTATTTAAATGGGTATCAATGAAATTATTATGTACATTATTGCTTTTTTCATGATTCTGGGAGGAATTGATAAGTGTCTAGATAACAAATTTGGTCTAGGTGAACAATTCGAAGAAGGAATTATGGCAATGGGTTCTCTGGCTTTATCAATGGTCGGAATTATCACATTAGCCCCTGTATTGGCTAATGTTTTAGAACCAGTTGTTGTTCCAGTATACAAGTTCTTGGGTGCTGACCCAGCGATGTTTGCAACAACATTACTTGCAAATGATATGGGTGGTTTCCCATTAGCTGTACAAATGGCTGAAACTAAAGAAGCTGGACTTTTCGCAGGTACAATTTTAGGTGCTATGATGGGACCTACTATCGTATTTACAATTCCAGTAGCCTTAGGTATTATTCAAAAAACAGACCATAAATATTTAGCGACAGGTGTTTTATCAGGAATGATTACAATTCCAGTTGGCGCTTTTGTTGGTGGTTTAGTTGCAGGTTTCCCTGTTATAATGATTCTTAAAAACTTAGTACCAATCGTTATCGTTGCTGCATTAGTTATGGCTGGACTTTGGTTCAAACCAGAGGCAATGATTAAAGGATTTACTGTTTTCGGTAAATTTGTTGTTATGGTAGCTATTGTCGGTTTAGTAATCGGTGCGTTAGACCCATTAGTAGGGATTAAAGTACCAGGTATTACACCAGTAGCTGAAGGTATTAGTACTGTTGGTGGTATTGCTTTAACATTAGCAGGAGCATTCTGTTTAGTGTTCGTAATCACAAAAGTATTCAAAAAACCTTTAATGGGATTAGGTAAAGTATTAGGTATGAATGAAGTTGCGGCTGCAGGTATGGTAGCAACGATGGCTAATAGTATTCCAATGTTCCAAATGATGAAAGATATGGATGCTCGTGGGAAAATCATCAACGTTGCGTTTGCTGTATCAGCATCATTTGTATTAGGAGATCATTTAGGATTTACAGCGGGTGTCGCTCGTGAAATGATTTTCCCAATGATCGTAGGTAAATTAGTTGGTGGTATCACTGCTGTCTTCGTTGCAATGTTCATGGCTAATCGTATGATTAAAAATGAAGAGAAAGTAGGGGCTTAATAATGGCAGATCAAAGTAGAGAGTTAATTGAAAAAGTAGTTCGCGAAGTACTTTTAGAGAAATTTTCAGGTCTTTCAAGTCTAACTAAAACAGTTGACCCTAGTGGTGTTTTATCAGTAAAATTACCAATGCTAGAAGTTAACGAAGATGATCGTTTAGACACAGGTAATCCTGCACATAAAGTTTACTGTAAAGACTTAGTAACACTTGAGGAAAGCCCTCGTTTAGGTTGTGGCCTTATGGTCATGAAAGATACAACATTTGATTGGACTTTAGAATATGATGAAATCGATTATATTATTGATGGAACATTAACAATCATTATTGATGGTCGTCGTATTTCAGCAGGTCCAGGGGAAGTTATTTTAATCCCTAAAAATACATCTATTCAATTCTCAGTTGAAGGGGATGCACGTTTTGTGTATGTAACTTACCCTGCTGACTGGAATTCGTAGAAATTAGGTGGTGAACTAATGGTTGATTTACAAAAAGCAAATAGTCTTCTTAAAGAGTTTAATAGCATTGTTAATACAAAAAAATGTCGTAAATTCAATAAAAGTGAGCCTTTAAAAGTCGGAATTGACTTAGGAACATCTTCTATCGTTTTAGCGATATTAGATCAAAATGATGCTCCTGTCTATGGGAGTTTCGAGTTTGCTGAAGTCATTCGTGATGGATTGGTTGTAAACTATGTTGAAGCGGTTCAAATTGTGTCACGCTTGGTTAGGGACGCTGAAGAGGTTCTTGGTTTAGAAATCACAGAAGCTGCTACAGCAATTCCGCCAGGGACAATTGGTAATGATAAAAAAGTAGTATCAAATGTTTTAGAATCTGCAGGTTTAGAGGTAACATGTGTTATCGATGAACCAGAAGCAGCAGCGTGTTTACTTAATATGACTCACGGAGCTGTTATTGATGTAGGTGGGGGAACAACAGGTATTAGTGTTATCGAAGAGGGTGAAGTCGTTTTGAGCTTAGATGAGCCCACAGGTGGTGCTCATATGTCGTTAGTTCTAGCTGGCTATTATGGTATTACCGTACCAGAGGCAGAAGTATTGAAGCGAGATAAGTCTAAAGAAAAAACAAATTTCATTATTATTAAGCCAGTTGTTGATAAAATGGCAGCTATTACACAAGGTATGTTGGCACAACACCCCATTGAACCGTTATATGTGGTTGGGGGAGCAAGTTATTTTGAGGATTTTGTACCGACATTTTCAAAATATTTAAAGATGCCTGTTGAACGTCCAGATTACCCGCAATTTGTGACACCATTAGGAATTGCCAAAGCAAGTATCCGTACTACTAATTAGATACTACCTGAAATTATATTTCAGCTTGTATAAATAAAACTACTTACTTAAGAGGTCATGCTAAGTAAGTAGTTTTTTTAGTATAGTCAATTATAGCTATTATTTAAGTTTGTTATAAAGACGTGTCATCAAAGCAGGTAACCAGTCATCAAGCTCGCTTACGGGGTAACCATACTGCATAAGCAAAGCTACAGACATGGGATTGGGATATTTAGCAAAAGGAGAGAGTTCTTCCCAGTTAGTATCTTCATAAGAGATAGACAGTTCTTCTTGTTCTGTAGCGACTCCTAGATGTGTAATAAACTCATCTGTTGTGTAGATTTGGTTAGATGCTAAGTTTAATGGCCCGAAAATAGGAGTACTAACGATAAACTGAAGCATATTAGGTATTTCGGATGCTCTTACAAAGGAGAAGCGTCCATTGTCATTTTGAAACTTAATGGTTTCATTCTTTTTGATGGCTCTTAGGTAGAAATGCAAACGTTCAGTATAATCATCATCATCTAGAACCACTGGGAATCTTAAGAAGGTAACCGGGTTAGAGTAGTTGTGAGTGAAATAATGTTCAGCTTGACGTTTCCCCTCTCCGTAATCAACAGGAGTTGTGCTATCAAAGGTGTGTGTGGCTGCATCAAAGTCAGTTTCAACAAATCCACTATCAGGTGTTATTCCTTTATAAACCGCAAGACTAGAGGTAAGGAGGTAGTGTGAGACATCTTTTAAATAGGTACATGCAATTTCAGCATCCTCTTTTGTAAAACAAATATTATCAAAGACAACATCCCAATGGGTATTAGCCAATTCTTTCCAAGCAGGATGAGCGGCATTGGAACGGTCTATTTCAACACGATTGACTGTATCCCCAAATGAATCAGGTGTCAGTCCTCGGGTGGCGATAGTGACGTGGTAGCCTAAGCGTAGAAACGAGGCCACAACTTTTTCACCGAAAAAGCGAGTGCCACCAAATACTAGTATTTTTTTCATAAAACCCCTTCTTTCTTTTTAATCGTTAGTTCATTATACCGTATATAGAGAAGGAAACATAAAGAAAATAGGAGTAAAATATTTCTAAGTTTGTATTAAATTCACCGAAGTAGCAAGGTTTCTCTTTTAAATTCATCCTTTTTAGAGTATGATAAAGAATGGTGTAGCCTAGACTACGTTAGTTGTGCACGACTTGTTGCATAAAAGCTTGAAGCAAGGGAGTTATATAATGAGTAAAAAAGTGACGAATGATTATAATGATGCTTCCATACAAGTCCTAGAAGGACTAGAAGCAGTTAGAAAACGTCCCGGTATGTATATCGGTTCGACAGATGGTCGTGGTCTTCATCATTTAGTGTATGAAATTGTAGATAATGCAGTGGATGAAGCACTATCAGGTCATGGTAATGAAATTGAAGTAACGATTCACAAAGATAATAGTATTAGCGTACAGGATTTTGGTCGTGGTATGCCAGTTGGGATGCATGCATCAGGTGTTCCGACCGTACAAGTTATATTCACAGTTCTACATGCCGGAGGTAAGTTTGGTCAAGGTGGCTATAAAACATCTGGTGGACTTCACGGAGTAGGGGCCAGTGTAGTGAATGCTTTGTCTTCATGGTTAACCGTTAAGATTGTCAGAGATGGCATGGAATATAAACAAGAGTTTGAAAAAGGTGGGAAACCGGCAGGCACACTTGAAAAGATTGGCAAAACAAGTAAGAAGAATGGAACTTATATTCACTTCTTACCAGATGACTCTATCTTCTCTGTTACTAAATTTTCTTATGATACCTTAGCAGAACGTTTAAGAGAGTCAGCTTTCTTATTAAAAGGCGTTAAAATCACAATTACTGATGAACGTCCAGAAGAAAAAGTGGTTGAAGTTTTCCATTATGAAGAAGGTATTAAAGAGTTCATCTCTTACTTAAATGAAGAGAAAGATGACTTAACACCTGTCATTTATTTCGCGGGTGAAAAAGAAGGCATCGAAACAGAATGTGCCTTCCAATATAATGATGGCTATTCTGAAAATATCTTGTCGTTCGTTAATAACGTTAGGACAAAAGATGGCGGTACTCACGAAGTTGGGATGAAAACGGCTATTACTAAAACCTTTAACGAATATGCTCGTAAAGTTGGTCTTTTGAAAGAAAAAGATAAGAACCTAGAAGGTAGTGACTTTAGAGAAGGCTTAACAGCTGTTATCTCTGTTCGTATACCAGAAAACTTACTACAGTTTGAAGGCCAAACGAAAGGTAAATTAGGAACACCTCTTGCTCGATCTGTTGTTGAATCAACAATAAGCGAACAAATGGTCTTCTACTTACAAGAAAACAGTGAAATGAGTCAAATGCTGGTTCGTAAAGCGATTAAGGCACGTGAAGCTAGAGATGCTGCTCGTAAAGCACGTGAAGAGAGCCGTACTGGTAAGAAAAAACGTAAGGGCGAGTCATTATTATCAGGGAAATTAACACCTGCACAGTCTCGTAATCCTAAACGTAATGAATTATACCTAGTGGAGGGAGATTCTGCCGGTGGTTCTGCTAAACAAGGTCGTGACAGAAAATTCCAAGCGATTTTACCACTTCGAGGAAAAGTTATTAATACTGAAAAAGCTAAGATACAAGATATCTTAAAAAATGAAGAAATTAACACTATGATTTATACAATTGGTGCGGGCATTGACCCAGATTTTTCTTTAGAAGATTGTAACTATGATAAAGTCATTATCATGACCGATGCCGATACTGATGGGGCTCATATTCAAACGTTACTTCTAACGTTCTTCTATCGTTTCATGAAGCCATTAGTAGAAGCTGGCAAAGTTTATATTGCCTTACCACCACTTTATAAGATTTCAAAAGGTGTAGGTAAAAAAGCTAAAGTTGAATACGCTTGGACCGATGAAGAGCTTGCTACAAGTACCGCTAAGATGGGTAAAGGCTATATGATTCAACGTTACAAAGGGTTGGGTGAAATGAATGCTGACCAGCTATGGGAGACAACAATGGACCCAGAGACTAGAACTCTTATTCGTGTCACATTAGATGAAGACGAAGGTGAAGCAGGAAGCAATGAACGTATTGTTTCAACATTAATGGGTGACAAAGTAGAACGTCGTCGAACATGGATTGAAAATAACGTTGCCTTTACGTTAGAGGAAGAGGGCAGTATATTAGAACATGTTGATGAAGAAGAAACACAAAATATTAATAAACCAGTAGATGCTGATAAAGCACCTGTTTCTGAACGTGTTATTATTGAGAACTATAGAGATACAGATAATAAGGATGCCGAAGAAATTAGATTGTTTGATTTAGAGGATTAAGGAGGCCAAATCTATAATGACTAATCCACGTGATGATATTCAAGATATAGCATTAAAAGAAGTAATGGGCGATCGATTTGGTCGTTATTCAAAATACATTATTCAAGAGCGTGCGCTACCAGATATTCGTGACGGATTAAAACCCGTACAGCGCCGTATCTTGTTCTCGATGGACCAAGACGGAAATACTTTTGATAAAGGGTTCCGTAAATCGGCTAAGTCAGTCGGTAATATCATGGGTAACTATCATCCTCATGGGGATAGTAGTATCTATGAAGCGATGGTTCGTATGAGTCAGGACTGGAAGTTACGTGATGTTCTGATTGAAATGCATGGTAACAATGGTAGTATGGATGGAGACCCACCTGCTGCAATGCGTTATACAGAAGCACGCTTGTCAAAACTAAGTAGCCAACTATTAGAAGATATTGATAAAGAAACAGTTGATTTTGTCTGGAACTTTGATGATACAGCGAAAGAACCCACTGTATTACCTGCAAAATATCCTAACTTATTAGTTAATGGCTCAACAGGGATTTCGGCAGGTTATGCGACAGAAATTCCGTCACATAACTTAGGTGAGATCATTGATGGTACGATTCATTTGATTGACCATCCTGAAGCGACATTAGATCAACTAATGAAGTATATCCCAGGACCTGATTTTCCAACTGGTGCCATTTTACAAGGGAAGAAAGAACTTAAACAAGCTTACGAGACAGGAAAAGGTCGTGTTGTTTTACGCTCAGTAACGAAGATTGAACCCCTTAAAGGCGGCAAACAACAAATTGTTATTAACGAAATTCCATACGAAGTTAATAAAGCGAGTCTTGTTAAGAAGATGGATGAAATTCGTTTGAATAAAAAAGTAGATGGTATCGCTGAAGTCAGAGATGAAAGTGACCGTACGGGTTTACAAATTGTTGTAGAGCTTAAGAAGGATACAAATGCTGAAGGTATCTTAAATTATTTATTCAAAAATACGGATTTACAAGTGAACTATAACTTCAATATGGTCGCAATTGATAACCAACGTCCACATCAAGTTGGTCTGAAACGTATTTTAGAAGCGTATATTGCTCATCGTCGTGATGTTATCCGTCGTCGTAGTGAGTTTGATTTATCTAAAGCTCAAAAACGTCAACACATTGTATCAGGGTTAATTAAAGCTTTATCTATTTTAGATGAAGTGATTGCTACGATTCGTGGGAGTAAAGATAAACGCGATGCAAAGGCTAATTTAGTAAAAGAGTATCAATTTACTGAAGAACAAGCAGAAGCGATTGTGTCACTGCAATTATACCGTTTAACCAATACTGATATTACAGCTCTAGAGGCGGAAGCAGAAGAACTGTCACTCTTAATTTCATTGTTACAAGCTATTCTTAGTGATGAAACAACGTTATTAAGTGTTCTGAAAAAAGAACTTAAAGAAGTGAAGAAAAACTTTGCGACTCCTCGTCTTACAGTCATTCAAAGTGAGATTGAAGAGATAGTTGTCAATACAGAAGTCTTAATTGCTCAAGAAGAGGTCATGGCAACTGTAACGAAAGAAGGGTATGTGAAACGTAGTAGCATGCGTTCGTTCGGGGCATCTAGTCCTGAAGAAATTGGCATGAAGGAAACCGATGAGCTAATTTTCGCTAAACAGTTAAGCACGCTGGATCATTTATTAATGGTGACGAATAAAGGGAATATGATTTATCGTCCAGTTCATGAATTACCTGATTTGAGATGGAAAGATGTTGGTGAACATTTATCAACTCAATTAAGTGGTTTGGCTGTAGATGAGCATATTTTAGCAGTCTTTGATTATCAAAAACTGTCTGAAAGTAAAAACTTTATCTTCATTAGCCGAGGCGGCTTAATTAAACAAAGTAAAATGACTGATTTCGCACCGTGGCGCACTTATAAAGGCCGTCCGACATTGTGTATGAATTTAAAAGCAGATGATGAAGAAATTGTTAACTGTTATTTAGTAGAAGAAGCTATAGAGTATGATGTATTACTTGCGACACATTTAGGATTTGGTTTACGTTACCCGATTAATGAAGTACCAGTAGTGGGAGCAAGAGCTGCTGGGGTTAAATCAATTAATCTTAAAGAAGCTGACTATGTTGTAAATGGCGTGCTCATTGAACCAGATGTTAAAACAGCTATTACATTAATCACGCAACGTGGGGCAGTGAAGAGAATGGTAACCCAAGAGATGCCAGTCTTATCACGAGCTAAGCGCGGCTTGATGATGATTAGAGAATTGAAGAGTCATCCACATCGTCTTGTCTTTATGGGCTTAAGCCATAGCGCACAATTCGAAGTGACTACACAAAATAATACTCGTTACTTAGTAGGAGAGATGGACTTCCCATTAAGTGACCGTACATCTAATGGCTCATTCTTAGGGGATGAGAAAAAAGATGGCGAAGTATTTGAAGTGAAGACAGAGTTATCTGTTATTTTAAAACAAGATTAGTAAAAAGTAGCCTGTAAAAGGGCTGCTTTTTTTATATAGAAAATTTTATCTGTTATAGAATATTCAGACAAAAACACAACTGTTATAACACAGTTAGTGACATGTTTCACTCTATATTCCATATGAGTTAGCTTGTGTTTGTACATTTTTTTTCAAACTAAAAACCTTGATATTAAAAGGATAGAAGCGTTATCAACATAATAAAATGCTTCACATAATTTTTTTTCGAACATTTCTATTGTGATTTTTTTATCTTGTGTTATACTATGTTTATAAACCTGTTACATATGATTTATATCATATAATTTTAAGGAGGCCTATTTAATGGAAGCATGGAATGGTTTTAAAGGTAAACAATGGAAAGAAGAAGTAAACGTTCGTGACTTTATTCAAGCGAACTACACTGAGTACACTGGAGATGATAGTTTCTTAGAGCCTATCGCACCAAGTACTGACAAATTATGGACTAAATTACAAGAATTATTCGACGTTCAACATGAAAAAAATGGTGTATACAACATGGATACTAATATCCCTGCAACTATCACATCACACGAACCAGGATACTTAATTAAAGAAGAAGAAACAATTGTTGGTTTACAAACTGATGAGCCACTTAAACAAGCATTTATGCCTTTCGGTGGAATTAACATGGCTAATAACGCTTTAACATCAAATGGTTTCGAAGCAGATGCTGAAATGACTCACATCTTCACTGACTACCGTAAAACACATAACCAAGGTGTATTCGATGCTTACACGCCTGAAATGCGTTCAGCTCGTAAAAACAAAATCATCACTGGTTTACCAGATGCTTACGGACGTGGACGTATCATCGGTGACTACCGTCGTTTAGCATTATATGGTATTGATTACTTAATGGCTCAAAAAGCTAAAGATCATGCTAATACGGGTAACAAAGTAATGACTGATGACGTTGTTCGTTTAAGAGAAGAAATCTCTGAACAATATCGTGCATTAGGAAAAATTAAAGAAATGGCAGCAGGCTATGGTTTCGATATCTCTAAACCAGCTGTAAACTCTAAAGAAGCTATCCAATGGTTATACTTTGGTTACTTAGCTGCAATCAAATCACAAAATGGTGCTGCAATGTCTATCGGACGTATCTCAGCATTCTTAGATATCTACATCCAACGTGATTTAGAAAACGGTGTTATCACTGAATTCGAAGCTCAAGAAATGATCGACCACTTAATCATGAAATTACGTATGGTTAAATTCGCTCGTACTCCTGAGTACAACCAATTATTCTCTGGTTACCCAATCTGGGCTACTTTATCAATCGCTGGTATGGGATTAGATGGACGCTCATTAGTTACTAAGAACGATTTCCGTATCTTACATACATTAACTAACATGGGACCATCACCAGAACCAAACTTAACAGTATTATATTCTTCAAAAGAGCCAGAAGGTTTCAGAACATATGCTGCTAAAATTGCTAAAGAATCTTCATCAATCCAATTTGAAAATGATGATTTATTACGCGCTAACTGGGGATCAGATGACTGTGCTATTGCTTGTTGTGTATCTTCAACAGTTATGGGTAAAGACATGCAATTCTTCGGAGCTCGTGCTAACTTAGCTAAAGCTGTTCTTTATGCAATCAACGGTGGGGTTGACGAAATGACAAAAGCTCAAGTAGCTCCTAAATTCCGTCCAATGACTGGCGATAAATTAGACTACAACGAGTTCATCGAACGTTACAAAGATATCATGGATTGGTTAGCTGAATTATATGTTAACACTTTAAATGTTATCCACTATATGCATGATAAATATGCTTATGAAGCTCCACAATTAGCATTCATGGATTCAGATTTAAAACGTACTTTCGCAACAGGTATCGCTGGTATCTCTCATGCTGCTGATAGCTTAATGGCTATTAAACATGGTGATGTTGAAGTTATCCGTGACGAAAATGGTTTAGCAATTGATTACAAACCAACTAAAGAGTTCCCAACATATGGTAACGATCAAGAAGAAGCAGATGCTACTGCTAACTGGATCTTAGATTACTTCATGACTCAAATCAAACGTCAACATACTTACCGTAACTCTACACCTACAACATCATTATTAACAATCACTTCAAACGTTGTTTATGGTAAAGCTACTGGTAACACACCTGATGGCCGTCGTGCTGGTAAACCTTTAGCACCAGGAGCTAACCCATCTTACCAAGATGGTAAATTCCTAGGAGAGAAAAATGGTCTTTTAGCATCATTAAACTCAACTGCTCGTTTACAATACACTAATGCTTTAGATGGTATTTCAAATACTCAAACAATCAACCCTAACGGTTTAGGTAAAGACGACGAAACTCGTATTAACAACTTACGTAACGTTATGGACGGATACTTTGATAAAGGTGGCTACCACTTAAACGTGAACGTATTTACTAATGAATTATTATTAGATGCGCAAGCTCACCCAGAAAAATATCCTAACTTAACAATTCGTGTATCTGGATATGCAGTTAAATTCCGTGATTTAACTCCAGAACAACAAGCAGACGTTATCTCAAGAACTTCACATGACCACATGTAATTTCTAGTTACATCTGTTATAATAAACACATAATTTTAAAGGGGTGACTAACTAGTCATCCCTTTTATAATAAGGATGGGGATTTAAAATGACTAAACCTGTAGTAGGGCGTATACATTCAACAGAAAACTTCGGAACCGTTGACGGACCTGGTGTTCGTTTTATCATCTTTACGCAAGGCTGTCGTATGCGTTGTGAGTTCTGTCATAATCCAGATACTTGGGAAATCGGAACTGGTAAAGAGGTAACAACTGATCAAATGATCGAGGAAGCACTTAAATATCGCAGTTATTGGGGTGAAAAAGGTGGTATTACGGTAAGTGGAGGAGAGCCACTACTGCAATTAGACTTTTTAACAGACCTATTTAAGAAAGCTAAAGCTTTAGGAATTCATACTACTATAGATACATGTGGTAAACCATTTACTCGTGAAGAACCTTTTATTAGTGAATTTGAAGAACTTTTAGAATATACTGATTTAATTTTATTTGATATTAAACATATTGATGCGGAGGGACATAAACGTTTGACGCATCAACCTAATGATAATATCCTTGAAATGGCTCAGTACCTATCAGAAAAAGGGCAACCAGTTTGGATTCGTCACGTATTAGTTCCAGAGCGTACAGACTATGATGAATTCTTAATTCGCTTAGATGAATTTGTTAAGACGCTTAAAAATGTCGACAAATTCGAAGTACTTCCGTACCATACAATGGGTAAATTCAAATGGGAAGAGTTAGGTATTCCATATCCACTAGAAGGAATTAACCCTCCTGAAAAAGACCGTGTAGAAAATGCTAAGAAATTATTACATGTTGATGATTATAAGGGATTTGAAACACAAACATATAAATAAAAATAACAGTAGCTAAAGATAGCTACTGTTATTTTTTTGTATTTTATTTTAACCTCTTTAGTTTTAAACAGTCAGTAGTCATATATATCAATAAAATTCAGAAAGAGAACATATTGTTTATATTTGTGGAATAGAGAAAATATTTTTTTAAAAAAATTATTTTTTCAAAAAATTTTATAAAAAAATACAATAATAAAACATGCTATATTAATTACAGATAAACGAAGGAGGCAACACAATATGTCAAAAAAAACTATTATGTCAAAAACAGCTAAATATTTAATGTTAGCATCAATCTTAGGTACTACTGCTCTTTCAGTAGCAAATACAACTGTAGCAAGTGCTGCAACAGCTAACATCGAAATGGTAAATAAATTCAAAATGATGGAAAGCGAAGCACAAGATTCAGCTATTACTTATGTAGCAGAAGATGGTTCATTACAAGTTTTAGAAATCCCTAAAGATACAAAAATTGAAGTTCGTGGTCATAACGATCGTTTAGACGTTAAAATCGGTAAAACAAAAACTAAAATTAATAACCCTAAAGAAATCATCTTCAAAGGTATTACAGTTAAAAACTTAGTTCCTTTCTACACTGATAGCGTAGAAAAAGTTATGTTAGATGGTGTTAATTTTGAAAAAGGTACTGACTTCTCAGTATTAGAAAACCTAGATACATTACTAGTTAAAGACTCTACTTTCGGAGCTACTGATTACTCATTAGCTATTCACTCAGCGCCAAAATTAACAACTTTTGAAGTTGAAGGTTCAACATTCAATGCTGATGTTCGTATCTATGATAACCATGCTTTAGAGTCTTCATTAATCTCTAACTCTACTATTAAAGATGACGTTCGTGGCGACAACAATGCTAAAGGTTATTTCACAGACTTTCAAGGTAACTCAATTGTTCGCGGTAAATATCAAAGACAATTAACTTCAGGTGGAATGAGCGACAAAGCTGTTTTCTACATTAACAATAAAAATGATGGTCAAATTGGTTCAGTTAAATATGACGCTAACAAAATCGGTGAAATTAAAATTGAACAAAAAGATGGCTCTAAAGAAGTTATCGAAGTACCAGCTGGTGATGTTATGACATCTCTTAAAGATGGTAAAAAAGAATTCACTTATACTTTAGCTTCAGAAGGTAAAAAAGGACCTAAACATACTGTTGATATTTCTAATGCATTACAAGTTGTTTTCAAAAATATCAAAGTAGACGCTACAATTTCATTCGTTTCACCTAAATTTGAAATTGAAATCTTAGGTTTTGAAAACTGTGAAACTGAATTAATCGATATTGCATACAGCAAAACATTAAAAACTATTAAAGTTATCGGTACAGCTGTATCAAACAAATCAGGTTACTTAAGTGTATACAACAACAAAGCGTTAGAATACATGGGTATCCAAGATACTAACGTTAATGGTGGATCAGGCTATATTTCAGTTTACAACAACAAAAAAATGACTGAATTCACAATCAACAACACTTATAACCACGGTTATTTATCAGCTTACCATAATGGTGTAACTGATCTTAAGATTGCTAACTCTAAATTCGATGATTACATCTCAACAGATGCTAAAATTGAAGGTGAAGGTAAACGAGTATCATTCAATGAAGACCCAGTATTAACTATCGGAACTTTTAAAGTTGATCCTTATACAGAACTATCTAAAGAAGAATTAATTGATAGACTTGCTATAAAAGCAATTGATCTTGAAGATGGAGATATTACTGATAAAATTGAGATTATTAAAGGATTTGAAGATATCGATTTCTTCACTGAAGGTGATTATCCAATTACAATTTCAATTACTGACTCAGAAGAGGCGACTGTTATACAAGATTTAGTAGTTACAGTTGGTTGGTAATATAAAATAGCTAACTCATTCTATAGGTCGAGATAACTATACAAACATTATCGTTGTTTATGAAGACTAATAGGCTGAATAAAAAAACTATGAAAGAAAGGTTATCCTTTTTTCATAGTTTTTTTTTATTAAATATAACCACTCTTTATTATCGGTAGGATTCTTGACTCTTATAGAAATAATCATTTTTTTAATGATTAAGACGTGGGTTTTTCCGGGAATTTTTAGAAAAGACTTAAGTATATTATTATGCTTTTTAAAATTGAACATATGTAATAGTTTTTATAACTAGAATAAAGTTATGTATGTTGTTGGAAAATGAAATTAGCTCTAGCAATATAGTAAAAATCCAACCATATGTACTGTCTAATAAAAATTATGGTATAATAGTATTATATTAGTTTTTTATAGAAGGGAAGGTTGTTTATGAAAGAACATCCAAATAAAATGATTTCATCACGGGCATTTGCTTATTTTTTACAGTTGGCAGATACTTTAAACTATACTAAAACAGCTCATTTACTTGGCATTTCGCAACCAGCATTAACCCAGCAAATAAAAAAACTTGAAGTTAAATTAGGATCTCCGTTATTTCAGACCGTGGGTAAACAGTTATGCTTAACCGAAGCGGGGGTTATAATGAAAGAAGCTATTGAATCAATTTATGATACATTGATTGAGGCTTCAGAAAAAATTCATGATGAAAATTTAAGCACACGTGGTAAAATAACTATAGGAATATCAGCTTCAGTTGAGGATTGTGTTTTTACAGATTTTATAACAGATTATTTCAAGCAATTCCCGGATGTTGCCGTAACTTTATTTATGGTAGGTCGTAAGGAAGTTTGGGAGTATCTAGAAAAAAATAAAATTGATATTGCAATTCTTTATCTTCCTGATGGCGTTCTTAATAAATGGAAAGGCTATGAGTCAGTTCGTATTATTAAGGATGAATTGTTGTTTTTACATCATGATGAAAATCTTGAGGGTAAGAAAACAATCACCTATCAAGAAGCGCAAGCTTTTCCGTGGGTCACTTATCCGAAAAGCTATTTTGTATCTCAAGTTATTCAAACAGCTTTTGAAAGTCAAGAAGTTGGTCGCCCTGAAAGTGTCGCTAATTTTACAAAACCTAATCAGATGTTCCGCTTTAGTAATGAAACAGGAACAAATACTGCATTACCTCGTTCATTTTTCCAAGCGCATGAAAAAGAAGGCGAGTTACGTGCGATTCCATTTGAACCACCTATAGCAATGGAGTTAGCTTTTGTTTATCGTAAGGAAAAGCTTAATGTTCCGCGAATTAGTCACTTTTTAAATGTATTTAATAAGTATATTACAGACGAGGATTATATTTCTCGTTTGAAAAATAAAAAATAATTATTGGTTAAGGGAGTTTTTCATATGTCAAAAGTATTAGTCTTTGGTCACCAAAATCCAGATACAGATGCCATTACATCTGCTATTTCATTCGCACATTTACAAAGAGAGTTAGGCGTAGATGCTGAAGCAGTGGCACTAGGCACTGTAAACGAAGAAACAGAGTACGCTTTAAATCATTTTAAAGTAGAGGCTCCTCGTGTTATTGAAACAGCAAGTAACGAAACAGATAAAGTGATGCTAGTTGATCACAATGAAGCACAACAAAGTGTTTCTGATATTAAAGAGGTTGAAGTTTTAGCAGTTGTTGATCATCATCGTATTGCTAATTTTGAAACAGCTAATCCATTATTCTACCGTGCAGAGCCCGTAGGATGTACAAACACAATTATCTTAAAAATGTATAAAGAGCGCAGTATCGCTATTCCTAAAGAAATCGCTGGCTTAATGTTATCAGCTATTATTTCTGACTCATTATTATTCAAATCACCAACATGTACAGATGAAGATGTTGCAGCTGCAAAAGAATTAGCAGCTATTGCTGAAGTAGATATGGAATCTTATGGATTAGAAATGTTAAAAGCAGGAACAAACCTAAGTACTAAATCAGAAGAAGAACTATTATCTATGGATGCTAAGAGCTTCCCAATGGGGACTAAGAGCGTTCGTATCGGACAAGTGAATACTGTAGATGTTTCTGAAGTATTAGCGCGTCAAGAAGCACTTGAAGTAGCAATGTCAGCCGAAAATAAAAAAGAAGGCTATGATTTATTTATCTTAGTTATCACAAATATCTTAGATAGCGACTCAGTTATCTTAGTAAATGGTGAAGGACAAGATAAAGTTGAAGCAGCATTCAATGTAACTTTAACAAATAACACAGCTGAATTACCTGGTGTTGTATCACGAAAAAAACAAGTTGTGCCACAATTAACAGAAGCGTTTAAATAAAATGGAAAAAGAACTAGCATCCATTAGGATGCTAGTTCTTTTGATAAAGAGGTCTAATTAACACAATGATAACTTATAAATTAATGCAGTTAGGTGGGAAATGTCCCAAGCTAACGACAGAGCAAATTAATTACTTAACAAAATTATTTAATTGGTATACAGATACCAATCAGACAGAGTTGCCTCTAAAACCGATTAAGCACTATTTTAAAGAGTGGAAAAACATCGATGATGACATGGACTTTTTCGTTAAGGCTGGATTTTTAGAACGTTACGATAGACGTTATCGTTTCTTAATTAAAGAACTACCCGTTAGCGATGTTAATACTGTCTCAAAAGCTAAAGCAACTCTAGAGCATAAGCTTAAAGAGTTTAAGGAATCGGTAGTAGTAGCTGCTATAAATCGATATTACAATGGCCTTAACCTATCTTTTTTTTCAAAGCAATCGGACTTTAGTTATACGATTCCATCGGGTA
This sequence comes from Vagococcus fessus, assembly GCF_003987565.1. GTDB lineage: Bacteria > Bacillota > Bacilli > Lactobacillales > Vagococcaceae > Vagococcus_D > Vagococcus_D fessus. The sequence goes on along the minus strand of NZ_NGJY01000001.1, from coordinate 354,210 downwards.
ATCAAGGGACTAAGTACCTTTTTCAAGATATACTATCTTCAGAAAATTTAGGCTTGGCTGGTCATTTTAGTCAGAAACAAAAATCCGCTATTTCAGAACAAATCACTGACCTAACAGGAGATGTTAATCAAAGTTTCTTTATCGATATGTCGGGTGCTGTCATAACAACAAAAGCTTTGGAATTGAATCGAAAAATAAAGGAACCTAATCTATTCTTAACAGTATTAAGACAGTTAGAGTATTTCAACTGTGAGAATGATAGTCTAGCGCATAGCGTTCTTTATGTTGAGTATACTAGGGCTGAATTTGATTCTAAAGTGAACGAAGTTTTTGAAGTAATCGAAAGTTATTTTGGAGAGATTGAATTAGAGAGAAATTCACTGTCTAATGACCTAAGTCATTTCATGGTATTAGAGCAGTATTTAACTGACCTAAATCACTCAAAACAAGTGATTCGGTTTATTTAATAGAAAAGAGGACCAATTATATGAAACATGCACGTCAACAATCTGTTAATGTGAAAAATACAAGTGGCGCAATTGAACATGAAGCTCGTGAAACACTGAGATTGAACAAATATATAAGCGATAGTGGCCACTCTTCAAGACGAGAAGCAGACCGTCTGATTGAAGCAGGGCGCGTTACTGTTGACGGAGAGACAGCGGTTATCGGACTTAGAGTTATACCGGGACAAGAAGTGGCTGTAGATGGCAAAGTGGTAACGGTTAATACTACAAAAGTGTATATTGCATTAAATAAACCGACAGGAATTACATGTACAACAGATGTTACTATTCCGGGGAATTTGACCGACTTTATGCGCTATCCTGAAATGATTTTCCCGATTGGTCGTCTAGATAAAGATTCGACAGGGTTACTATTAATGACGAACGATGGAGATGTAGTTAATAAAATTCTGCGTGCTGAAAACGGCCATGATAAAGAATATCAAGTGATGGTGAATAAGCCATTTGATCAATCTTTTTTAGATAAAATGGCTTCAGGAGTGGAGATTTATAATCCAGTAGCAGATAGAAGACAAGTTACTAAACCCTGTAAGATTGAAAAAATTGGAGCTAAAAGTTTTAATTTGACCTTACAACAAGGGTTGAATCGTCAAATTAGACGAATGTGTGAAGAGTGTGGCTATTCTGTTGTGAGCTTAAAACGACGTCGTATTATGAGTGTGCATTTAGGTAATCTGAATGAAGGTCAGTGGCGTTATTTAACTAAAGATGAACTTGTTGCAATTAATGATGCTATTAAATAAAAAAACGACTTTCTTTAAATAGAAAGTCGTTTTTTTGTGGGCCATTTCCGCTGTAAAATCACCAATTTAAATTTAGTATAATCCATTATAGGTCCTAGATAAGTAGAAATAGTGTTTGATGATAGAACAACTGTAACAATAAGACTCATAATAACAATAATACAAAAAGTAAGACCTGTAAAAGGTAATTCGTTGAGACTTGTTTCTCTTAATCCTTTAACAATGAACCCGTGTAATAGATACGTGAAGAGTGTATTTTTACCAAGGTGTGTCACTATTAAATTTATATTTGGAACGATAATAAAGAAAGCAAACATCGCCATAAAGCTTAAGCCGTAAACATATAATCTAATAAAGAACCCCATAGATGGGTCTTCAAGAAAGTGATCATACGATTCTGAGCCAAATACCCAGTATTTGTTCATACTATCATTGATAGTTACAGCACCAAACACAATAAAAAATAAAACTAAAGAATAAAAGCTTGATAATTTTGTTTGGATGTATTTAATAAAGCTAGGTGTCGTATAGTATCCTGCCAAAAAGAATGGTAAGAAAACAAAGGTTCTAGAAATACTTAGTGACTGACCAATGTAATCAATATAGCCCATCGTACAGGCTATAAAAATAGAAAGTGATAAACCAATACTAGGTTTTAATTTTCCAAAAACAAGTAAACTACAACACCAGAAAAATAAGCTAAGTAAAAACCACAGTGACCATTCAGGTGCTATTAAATTAATACTAAACCCACGTTCTGTATCTAATATTGAGTAAAATATTCCATAAATAATTTCGAACATGAGATAGGGGAAAAGTAGTTTTTTAGCAATTTTTAATAGGTAGCCTTTTTGATAATAGTTTTTATTAAAATAGCCAGAAATAAAAATAAAAGCTGGCATGTGAAATGTGAAAATGAAGTAATAAATATTTTCTAACAGTTCATGCTTTTCAATATATGGCTGCAAAAAGTGACCGAAAACGACTAAGAAAATTAAGATAATTTTCGCATTATCGAAATACGGTTCGCGAACTTTTGATTGAGTTTCGTTCATATAAACCTCCTATAACTACTGTTATTATACCTTATGATTTTCAAGAAATGATAGAATTCATAAATAAATCATAAAATTTTTGTGAGTTTGTAATATATGTATTATTTATCTAAAAAAAGTCGCAAATTAGTGTGTTTTAGCTTATAATTAAGAGTAATTTAATTGTCTTAAAGGAGATAGAGCGAAACATGTTAATAGGTAAAATAGGAATCATTATTTTAATGATTTTATTAACCGCCTTTTTTGTTGCAGCAGAATTTGGCTTAGTAAAAATCAGAAAGAGTCGTTTAGAATCACTTTCACAAAATGGAAATAAAAAAGCGACATTAGCGCTTCATATAGTAGAACATTTAGATGCTTACTTGAGTGCCTGTCAGTTGGGTATTACACTGACATCACTTGCAATTGGTTGGCTAGGAGAGAGTACAGTAAGAGAATTGATTGATCCTGTAATGAGTAAGTTGCCTTTACCGACATCGGTTATTCAAGTGACATCGTTAGTCTTATCATTCTTACTTATCACATTTGTACACGTTGTAATAGGAGAGCTTATTCCAAAATCGTTTAGTATTACTAAAACAGAAGCTGTTGTTTTAGCTATTGTTAAACCACTACATTATTTCTATAAAATAACATTCCCCTTCATTTGGTTATTAAATACCTCTGCAAATGGTATCGGAAAGTTATTCGGTTTAACATTAGCTGGAGAAGGGGATGAAACCCATTCAGAAGAAGAATTACGTTTGATTGCAAATCAAAGTTTTATTCAAGGTGAAATTAATGAAGATGAGTATGAATTTTTAAATAACGTGTTTGAATTTGATGAGTTAATCGCAAAAGAAATCATGGTGACACGTGTTGATATGGAAACAATCAATGAAGGCACTACTGTTGAAGAAGCGTTACATTTCGCTATCGAAAAAGGACATTCTCGTTTCCCTGTTATTCGTAAAACGAAAGATGATGTAATCGGATATATCACATTACAAGATTTAATAAAAGTCTATGTGGACCAACCGCAAGCGATTATTGATAATTTCATGCAGGAACCAATCATCGTAATTGATTCTATGCCTGTTAAATCACTGTTATCTGAAATGCAAAAAGAACACAAACACTTCGCTATTTTGTCAGATGAATATGGTGGAACAAGCGGATTAGTTACTATTGAAGATATTATTGAGGAAATTGTCGGTGATATTCAAGATGAGCAAGACCAAGAAGAAGAAAATATCATTGAAGTAAGACCTACAGTTTTCATGGTTAATGGTAAAACAGCACTTTCAGAAGTAGAAGATGCTTTTGAAGTTGATTTCCCAGAAGACTTAGACAGTAATAGTATTAGTGGTTATATTACCGATACCTACCAACGTGATGTTGAAGTTGGGTTTAAATGTGAGTTTGAAACCATTTCGATGGAAGTTCTAGTGATGGATAAAGTTAACATTACAAAAATTAAAATAGTAGATAAAAGAGAAAAGCCAACTGAATAAGTTGGCTTTTTTTATTCGGATAAAATTATATATATTGTGTTAACGAAATATATATAATTTGGATTTTGTTAAGCCACATTTTAGGAGTACAATTAAAATAATAAATAGCTTTTAAATACTTTTCCAGATTACTAAATGATGAGGAGATGATAGTATGTTTATTCGTAGAATTATAATGGCTATTACTGTGCTCTTAGCAATTGTCATATTAGGTATGGGAACTACTCTTGGTCACGCATCACCAATTGTATCCACTAGAAATCAAAGTCCAGATTTTGGTAGTCTTATGACATTTGACGAAATGACACGAAATATAGCTACAAATAATGATATAAGTATCGAGCAAGCTACTCATGAATTAGTAGGGGATGACCAAGGTATCAGAACGGAAGCTAAGTCCAAACAATACAGAGTTTTTAAAGAAAAAATTCAAGTTTCCGACAATTATACCACCGAATTAAGTTTACATTGCGAAACGACAGAAAGTGGACTTTTTAGAGGAATAAAAAGGGTCCTACGAGTTGAACTAACAAACGACTCTAAAGAAGTATCAAAACAATTCAATGGAACTATTTATGTGAGTTTAGAAAGTCCAAATAAACTTTTTTATATTGTAAATGGCGATTTTTATACTAAAGGTATCACATTATATGATCCTAAAGTGAATGTAACTGTTGAAGACCAAGCAAGTATCAATTTTAAAGTACGTTCAGAAAATAATAATTCTTTATACAACTATACGGAAAATAGATTAAACTTCTAATTTATTAGAAAGGGTTTGTTTTAGAACAGTCCCTAATATTCTATGTAAAACTTCAAGTAGTGAGTGTTCTGTACCTAAATAGAAAAATTAAGAATTATTTACGATAAAATCATGTTGTTAAATCATCGTACTATGATACAATCAGCTTATATTTAGAACCCAATTCAAATGATGCCAGTTATAGCCAACTCCTAGAAAAAAAGATACTTATTCATATGTCTATGCCAAAGCCAACTATGTCAAAAAGATTATGAAAGGAAAAGGTATAAAAATGAATAAAAAATGGATATTAGTATTAGGGCTACTATCTTTAGTGTCCTACGGAAGTTTTTCTTACGCAGACACACAAGACAAACCATTTGACTTACATCTAAACCCTAGTTCAAATAATGCTGATTATAAACAAACAGAGGCTAGAAAAAAAGATACTAATTCATATGTCTATGCTAAAGTCAATTATGTAAAAAATCCTAAAAATAGAGTAACAGGCTATGTTATGGGACAAGGTTGGTTAACTAGTGAAAATGTTTCAGGAGGATATTATTACAACTTTAGCACTAAAGGAGTAAAATTAATGGTTAACTACGTCAAAGAAAATAAATTCGATAAAGCTAGAATAAAGGCTGGTGCGGATCCTAAAAAAACAAACAATATAGAGGGTGTGTGGAGTCCTGATTATAATAAAAATGCTTTCTGAAGTCCTGACTAAAAAATATTAGACTATAAACGAGCCTAAGATTTTATGTATTTGACTCGTTTACATATTGAAGGGAATAGTTCGAATGAGAAACTTTTTATTGAAAAGAGTAATAAGAAATAAAAATTTTTATTACAGCTTAATAATAGCTAATGGTATTTCTATCTTTTATATAATGTTTGATATCTTTCCTAATGCTAAGTATGGCGGTTCTCCATATACAAGATGGATTGGAAGTTTTACAGGTTCCCAAATTCCAACAGTTCTTTTTATGTTATTACCTATTATTTCAGCCATGGGATTTTCTGATACATATTTAAAAGATAAAAGCACAGGTTTATTAAATATAATAGTAAGTAAAGGTTATGGAAAACAATACTATAAGGAATTGTTTTTCACTAATTTTATTGTGGGAGGAATTTGTTTTATCTCAAGTTTATTAACAAATTTATATTTCTGTTTTATGTTATTACAAGATGAGGCAGTAGACATGTTAGTAAATGGAAATGGAAATGTTCCTTTATTATTTTCAAATACATTATTTCCCCAATTTTATTATGACCATCCATTATTACATATCGTTTTATATTTAATAATCGCCTTTATTATTTCTGGGATATACGCTTCACTAGCGTTGAGTTTAAGTTTTTTCTTATCAAAATCATTTTCGGTATTTTTAGCGCCTTTCGTTTTTAACTACATATATAATATTCTAATTCCTGATATACCCGAAAGTGATTCATTTCTGTTTACAACATTTGCCAAGCAAATTTCAGGCCCAGTATTATCTCCAGTAATCATTCTTTTAGTAACAGTAACGTTCTTTTTATTATGTGTACTATTATACTTAGTGGGAATTAAACGATATGAAAATTTGTAAACTGGTATTACCACATAAAAAAAGTCAACTATTAATAATAATAGCTATTATTTGGTTAATTTCTGTATACATGTATGTTACAAAGTTTCACGAAAAAACAAATCTATATATAATTCAGGAAATGTCATTTAATATATTTTGTTATTCCGCAGCGTTAGTTCCTATATATCTTTGTTTTTTAACAAGTATCCATTATTACTACTTTAATTCATCTGTTATTTTAAACTTTAAAACTAGAAAATCCTTTTTAAATAAAGTGTATCTTGCTTTTTTAAAAGTTGCCTTAATATACATGCTTTTTTATATGATAATCACAATTATTATTTCAAATCTATTAGCTGGGGAAGTGAGAGAGTTTGATAGTTTTGTTATGATTAATTTTCTAAAAATTTATAGTATACACGTTTTATTTTTATTTTTTTTAGGGTGTATCTATTTACTATTAATAGATTTAATCCATTCTATTAGTATATCTTTTGTAATAACGCTATCTTTTCCTTTTATATCCCAAATATTTAATTTTTACTTCGGAATTACAGCTTTGATAAATCAGTTAATTATGCTATCTACGTATCAATCTATTGATGTTATAGAATTATTTCTTTTTTTAAGTAAATTAGTAGGGTTTACTTGTATTGTAATATATTTATCGTTTTCTATATTAGAAAAAAAAGATTTCATGACTATAAAGGACTGAAAATTAAATGAAAAATGTTTTCATGAGAGATTTATTTTTATTAAGAAGCTATAAAAAACGTTATATTGTTGTCCCTTTTATTTTATCATTGTTATTAATTTTTAATAAGATAACTAAAAATAACACGGAAGTATTCGATATTATTTATGTATTAGGTGGAATACATGAAATAGATGCTAAAGAAAATAGTTTTATAAACATGCCATATCTTTGGCAACTATTTGAAGTTTCAAACATTTTTATATTCTTTGATTTTTTTAGAGAAGATATGTATCAATATGGACAAAGCGCCTATATAATGGCAAAAAAAAATACTTTTTTTACAAGTAAAATTTTATGTTCAATGTTGATTATTTTTCTTTTGAATTGTTACTACTTTATTTTTAGTATGATTATTACTAATACTTACGAGAATCTGAGATATTTTTCAATACTTATATTGGGTCAAATTAGTTTTCTATTATTCTATTATATTTTTTCTATTTTTATGTCAGAGGTATATTCATTTATATTAGTATTTTTTATCTCATGTATTGGATGGGGAAATTCAAATAATTATTTTCCTGCGAATTTTAGTATGCCTATTCAAATAATAGAATCTGCTAATAAATCAGTATTTACAGTTTCGATATACTATGTGTCTATATTTGTATTACTAACTACATTAGGAAATTTATTTTTAAAAAATAGAAAATTATATTAATTAGTAAGGAGAAATTATGGAAACGATTAAATTTAAAAATGTTACTAAAATAATAAAAAAAAACAAAGTTTTAAACAATGTCTCATTTGAATGGGATATGAACACGAATTATGGTATTTATGGTCCAAATGGATCGGGAAAAACGATGATATTGCGAGCAATTTCAGGTTTGTTAAAAGTAGATGGAGAAATAGAAATAAATAATATAAGGGATATTGGGAGTAAAAATTTCCCGGAATCTATAGGGATATTGATAGAAAACCCTAATTTTATTAATAGTTTTACAGGCTTTGAAAACTTGAAATTATTATCATTTATGACTGAAGGTGTTGATGACAAGCAAATAATTTTATCGTTAGGTATGGTTGGTTTGGACCCTAATGATAAGAAAAAGCTCTCTAAGTATTCTTTAGGAATGAAACAAAGATTAGGTATTGCACAAGCGATTTTAGGAGAACCTGAAATAGTCCTTTTAGATGAACCTACAAATGCTTTAGATGAAAGCGGAGTAGAGTTAATTGAAAACTTAATTAAAAATATGAAAGGTACTACTTTTATAATAACCAGTCATGATAAAGAATTTTTAAAAAAAGTTACTGAAATACAGTATTGTATGAATACAGGAATTTTAAAAGAGGAAAAATTATGAAAAAGATAATACAATGGCTATTTATTTTTTTTATTGCTATTAGTGGAATACGGTATTATTTATTAAATAATACTGATAGGTATTTGATAACAGAATACGATGTAACTATAAATGAACCTATGGATATGGATAAACTGACATATACGATATTGGGCATTAAAAATAAGAAAGAATATAGCGAAAGCTATAAGCAAGATGTTATTAGGTACACTATTAGGTTTAAAGCTGAAAATAAGACAGAATCTAACCGAGACCTATCCATTTATAAAAAGCTAGCACTAATATCAGGAGGAACATCTTGGTGGATTGATCCGATAGAAAATTTAGAAAATTTGAGAAATGAAAAAGTATTGTTAACTTTAAAGCCAAATGAATCTACAATGGGAGAAGTTTGGATTGATGTTGTCCCTGATAAAGAAGGATTTTATACAGAAAATGTCCTAAAAGATGCGGACATATACTATATAGAACATTTTCATAGAGGAGCCTATAAATATCACTTATTATATTAAAAGGGAAGCCAAATCTTATTTAACCTCTTGATAAACATAATCTGATATTAAACCGGTAAATCCGTGAAAAATATTAATTCCAGTGTAGTACTAGCTTCAGACTTATGAAATTATGGTTACACTTTTGGTACTGCGTGTTCATATTATCTACAATCGCATCAAAAGAAGCCTCCTCGTCAGTAGGTAGGAGCGCTTTTTTATACTATAGACGAATCAATAAGAACGAAAGACCGTAAAACGAAGATAGGTATTTTGTGCGATATCTTTTTAAAACAGAAGGTTATACGTCTTGAAATCTAATTCTGATTGACAAATGTGATGTTAGTTGTAAAATTAAAGTGTAAGATATACAACTATAAAATCAGTTGAAGAATGGAGATTATTGTAATGGACAAAGAAATTAAAAATAACGCACAAAGATATGTAGGAGATCTTATCAAGCTTCTCGAGAGTCGCACAGAGCAACCTAGCAAACTTCTTGATATAACAGATGTGCTATCGCAAGTAAGTCTTAAACTTGATTCCGAAAGTAATCCTGAAGTGTTAGTAAATAAACTAGTGAATTATATTAGAAGTGTTGCAATAGCGGGAAGAATTAATTTTTCAAAAGAAGAAGAAGCTCTTGTTATTGAACTTGGCACAATTGGACAAAAAGCTGGGATAAATGGTCAATATATGGCTGATTTTTCTGATAAATCACAATTCTATGGTATCTTTGATAAGAATAAAATACCACGTCGTTAAAATATTTTTTTAAACGTTATTATTTGTCTGAAAGGCATACTTCTTTAGAATTGTATAGTTACAGTAATAACTTTTTTGTTAGACAATACAAAATAGGAGTAGATATATCATGTAGTATTAACATGTTTTTATATTTAGAATTTATATATTATTCTAGTTTACATAATATATATTAAAGAAAGTTGTGTTATTAAGATAAAAAAGAAGCCTTCTATACAAAGCTTCTTTTTTATCCTTATTTTATTAACTGTACTTAGCGATCAGCTCTTGTAATTTAGTTTGAGCTGCAGAATCTTCAGATACGATTAATGGTGTCGGTGGATATTCTGTGTTGAAAGAACCATCATCATTACACTCAGTGAATCCAGAACCTGGACTTAAGCCATCACCTGCAGCTTTTTTTAATTCATAAACAGTACCATTATCACCCAGTATGTATTTACTTGCTGGTAGAGACTTATCTAAATTAAGAGTGTAACCATCGGCTGTGGCTCCAGAATTTATTTTATCATCATGGCCAATAGTACCATCTAATGCGTAGAAGAATAGCATTCCACCGATAATATCGATAGGAAACGCATCGCCACCTGGTAAATTTTGCTTGTTATCTTGAACTAACATTTTACCATCAGGTGTTTCCGCATACCAATCACCACGACCTGCAGCACCGTGATTAAAATAAAGTGTTGTAATAGCCATATCTCCTTTTTTAGCCTGATTAGTTGCCCAAACGTAAAATTCATTAGTGATTGCTATTTTAGTATCATTACTGAATGTGTGAGCTGTCTTTTTAGATTTAGCTGGACCAGAAAAATTATGACCATTACCATCCGCAATAGACTTAAAGTTGCTCACTAAGTCTTGGTTTTCTGACTCTTTAAAATATAATAAGTTCTCAGCATTACCCTGATTTTGTGAGGTTACAAGAACGTGCGGTTGGTTGTCTTTAAGTGTAAAGAAATATAAATGCGCACCACCGAAACCAATATGATCAATATCAGAGTATATTCCTACTATTTGATACGTATTTTTATCAGTAGCCGCCCTATCATTAGTAACCATATTTATAGCTGAACCGTTTAGACCAAAATTATTTTTGGCTACATCATTAGGGTAATGATACCCATAGTAGTTAATTTCATGGCCACTCGGATAAGCTTCATCATACTCTTGGCCCATAACACTGCCAAATTTCGCCATTAAATCAGCTAGTTGTCTGCTTTTTTCTTTTGTCCATGCGGATGTTGAATTATTTTTTTGCTTTGCTTCCTTATCATTATTATTGTTTTCTTTAGTTTCTTTTTTAGCTTCTTTCACTGCTTTCTCAGCTTCAGCTTTCGCTTTTTTAGTTTCAGCTTTCGCTTTTTCTACTTCAAGTTTTAATTTTTCATTAGCTAACTGTTCTTTAACTTTAGCTGAGTCTTGTGCATCGTTACTCCCACAACCAGTTAAGAGTACAGTAGCGAGTAATAATGTCCCTAATAATTTTTTCATTTGATTAAGTATCCTCCAATAGTTTTATCTCCCTTTATTTTACAATAAACAAAGAGTAATTGAAAACAATTTCAAAAAAAGACTGATCTTATCTAAGATCAGTCTTTTTAGTATTATACTATTCCATCCCGTATGCAATATGGTACGTGTTAAGGAGTTGTGCCACATGAACGTTCTCAGATAAGCTACTTCCACCTACAGCACCGCAACCAAGTGTTAATGATGGTTTTAGTTTAGTAGTACTTCCGATAGCGCCAAGAGCGGCTAAGCTATTAATGATAATACGTGATGCAGGAATACTCACACCAAACTCACGTACTAATTGGTCATTGGTTGTATGAAGAACCGCTGTATGACCAATTCCTTCATTTTCTAATAAGGCACGACACGTTGCGACACCTTCTGTGAAATCTTCAACAGTATACATGGCTAAAATTGGTGTTAATTTCTCACGTGAATACGGATTTTCTTTACTAATAGTTGTTTGTGGTGATATTAATACAGTTGTTTCTTTAGGGACAACGATATCACTTAATGCGGCTACATCAAAAGCGGTTTGACCAACGATTTGTGGATTCATAGAGCCATTTTCGCGCATGATGTATTTACTGATTTTTCCAGCTTCTTCTTCTGATAAGAAGTACGCATTTTCTTCTTTAAGAGCGTTAATGACATCATCCTTAATGTCTTTTTCAATGACTAATGCTTGTTCTGATGCACAGATAGTACCATTATCAAAAGTTTTGCTTGAAATAATTTGGCTAATCGTTTTCTCGATGTCCGCTGATTTTTCGATTAATACAGGTGTATTTCCCGGACCAACGCCAATCGCTGGGTTCCCTGATGAATAAGCTGCACGAACCATTGCTTCACCACCGGTTGCTAGTATAAGAGCTGTTTTTTGGTGTGCCATTAAAGCTTGAGTTGCTTCTAGTGTTGGTGTTGGTAAAACTTGAACCAGATGTTCTGGAGCACCAAGTGTTGCCGCTGCTTCATTAATTAAGCGTGCTGTTTCTTGAATAGCGTGTAAGGCTCTTGGGTGTGGTGATAAGATAATAGCGTTACGTGTTTTAAGAGCTAATAGTGCTTTAAAAATTGTTGTAGAAGTTGGGTTAGTCGATGGAATTAATCCTGCTACAATTCCCATTGGAACAGCAACTTTCATTACTTTATCTTCTTTATTTTCTTCTAAAATCCCAACGGTCGGGATATCTTTGATACTTTCGTAAACTTCTTCACTGGCAAATAAGTTTTTGATAACTTTGTCTGACACTTTTCCAAATCCAGTTTCTTCATGAGCTAATTTTGCTAGATATTCAGCTTGTCCACTTAAGATTTCTGATACTTTTTTTATAATTAAGTCTACAGCTTGTTGTTCGTACGTTGCATATACCGCTTGGGCCTCATGTGCTTGATTGACTAAAATTTCTACCTCGTTTAAAGATTGTTGGATTTTATCATGTTGTTCTGTCATGTCTATCTCCTCCTTATTGATTACACCCTTATCATAACCCGTTGTAAGCGATTACTTCAGGACGATTATAAGATGCTTTTGGATTATTATAGACAAGTTTGTTAGCTTTATAACAAGCGTTATATCAACGTTTAAGACAGGTATATTTGTTTTATCTTTAATAAAAGTATGTTACACTTTAAGTGTAATGTAAGCATTTTCTAAGACTACCCAAGGAGGGGTTATTATGTGTCACGTACTTATTGCAACACCTATTGATGCTGATTGCCAATTTATTAAAAAGATTATTAGACGTGATTTTTTTAATATCAGTCTCTTACCTGATGCTCATACAACTGATGACGTTTTAAAAGCAGCTGATTCTCATGTGATCGACCTATTGATTTTGGATATTAGTGGTGCCATGGCAGATGCTTTCGAATGTAAAACGCAAGTTATCAAAAAATTTCCAAATATTAAAACTATATTGATAGATCAGGTTCAAGACTACCAACATTTACATAAATCACTACGTTGTGCGGCTATTGATTACTTAGTGAGCCCCTTAGATGAGGTTGAATGCCAACAAGCGATTCATAGAAGTATTTTATCACTTAATCAAATCTCTCTCTTATATGTAGAAACGGATAAAAAAATAACAGATAATAAGAGTGAACAAACGAAACAGATGATTCAATACATTCATGTTAATTATCAAGAAGCCATTTCACTTGATACGCTAGCTGCATTTACTCACCTTCACCGTAATTATGTTAGTCGCTTATTTAAAGAAGCGTCCGGAATGACATTTACAGAGTATTTAAATCAGTATCGTGTTGAGCAGGCGAAGCGTTTATTATCGACGACTCAACACTCTATCGCTGAAATTGCTGAAAGTGTTGGCTATTTAGACCCCGCTTATTTTAGTCGGTTATTTAAAAAGATAACAGGTTTAACGCCAAATCAATTCAGACAAGACTACCCTGGCGTCTATACACCAGGAGATATCGCTTTTGCACTGAGTTAATCGTATAAATAAAAAGGTTATGCAAGTTTAATTGCATAACCTTTTTTGTGTAACTGTATTTACTTAACAGAATATATTTATCGTAACCTATTGTTCTTTATTTTTTATTCAGACTAATCAAACACCAAATAGTAACCAATAAAATGCTAGCTATAGCAATCGCAATAACCCATTCCGTAGGTTTTAAAAGCATTGTAAAGCAGGATAAGGCTGATAGAAAACAGACTAGTGCTACTTTCTTGCCGACATTTCGTTCTTCGGCTCTACTTTTTTCTTGTGGGCTAGCAGTATTATAGCCTGCAATCAAGTTGAACCATTTTCCACGATAAAATTGAACACCGCAGATAAGAAGTAAGCTAATAATCGGTATCATGATAAATGACAATACAATGGTTTCTGTTGACATGATGTTTCCTTCTTTCTATGTATTGAACTGGTTGCTAAATTGACTAAAAAAATCATAGTATTCCTTCATTGCAGGAAGATTTGTCCATTTACTCGTCTGTATACCTGGTAAATCTAAATTATAGATAGTGCCCTCTAATTTTCCTAATAAAAAGGGAGAATGCGTGGCAATTACAAACTGACAGTTTAAAAAACGTGTGTGGTACGTAATGATATCTGCAAGAATAAGCTGATTTTTTGGTGATAAGGACACCTCAGGTTCATCTAAGAAGTAAATTCCATCCGGCATGAGGTAATCCTCAAATATCTGCATGGCCGTTTGTCCATTTGAATATTTTTCTTGAGCGAACAACAGCTTATCAATATCACGGTCAGTTTTTTCTTCGGATTGTTTGGTCATAACTTGTTTTTTAGATAGTCCTAAACGTTTACGCTCATAACGGTAACCTTCTCTCAAGACTTGTTCTTGTTGGATTTTTTTGACCTCATATAAGACATCTTCACTTTTCAGATAATAACTGTTTTCAGGGACTATTTTAGACCATCCTGTTTCTTCATCCTCTTCAAAGGTAATAGCTAGATGATTTAAATACTGCTCATAATAGTCTTTCTTGCCAAAGTTACGAGGCTTTTCAGCTCCTTTTATATTAAGTTTATCTACTAATAGATTCAATAAGGTTGATTTTCCTGAACCATTATTTCCGTAAAATAGTGTAATACTATCAAAAATGATTGTTTCAGCAAGTTTCGAACGTAAGCTATTATACGGATATAAATTAGGATTTTTTACGTCATCTTGTGGTAAGGAACAGGTTCTTATATAACGCATGACTTCCCCCTTTATTTAAAGTTGATTTTAGCATAATCTTCTTTTGTCATCCCATAACGTGCCACTTCTAAAGTGTCAGTTTGGTATTCTTCTGGACTGATGTAGTCTTTTCCCCAATAGCTCATGCCGATTTTCTCCATTACACGTCCGGAATTTGGATTCTCTACGTGATGTTTCGCTTCTATTTTTTGTAACCCTAGTTCTTCAAATGCAAGTTTTACTAGCGGTCGGGCTACCTCTACTACTATCCCTTGACCCCAATACGCTTCCGAAATAGCCCATCCAAATTCAGCAGACTCTGCTGTCATTCCCATCATATCGATGGTACCAATCATTTTGTTGGTTGCTTTATAGACAATAGCCCACTTCGATAATTGTTCAGGCATAAAGAAATTTGCGATTGCCTCTTCAGAATCACGGACAGACTGATGTGGTTGAAATGTAGTATATTTAGCGACATTAGGGTTTGAACAGTAGTCAAACATATCCTGGCTATCTTCTAATGTGATTTTTCGTAGAAAGCAGCGTTCCGTTTCGATGGTTGCATGTTCTGCTAATATTAAAGCTTGGCTTTTTTTCATAGTATCATCCTCATTTCAAGGTTTATTATGCTTAGATTATACCACTTTCGTGAATAAAATATTGACTTTCATTTAACGGTTGGATAAGATTAACCGGTTAGGTTTCTATTTTTATACATCTAACTTATCTTGACGAATAAATACGGAGGAAATGATATGAAAATAGCATTATTATTAGGTATCTCGATTCTTGCAGAGGTCGCTGCAAGTTCATCTTTAAAATTAACTGAAGGTTTTAAAAAAATAAAACCAAGTCTTATTGTAATTGGTTGTTATTGTCTTTCTTTTTACTGTCTGTCACTTGTATTAAAAGTATTTCCAATTGGAAATGCATATGCTATTTGGGGTGGATTAGGTACAGTATTCACGTGTTTAATAGGCGTTTTTTACTATAAAGAAAGTCTGACAAAACAAAAATTACTGGCCATTTCACTAATCATATTAGGTGTTATTGTTCTTAATTTATGGGGAGGAGCTCACTAATGCGTGGTTATATCTATTTATCCGGTTCTATCATTTTAGAAGTATTTGCTACAACAATGCTAAAATTTTCAGATGGTTTTAGTGTCTTACTACCAAGTATCCTACTTATTATAGGTTATGTGGGCTCATTTTACTGCCTGTCACTGTGTCTGAAATATTTGCCACTAAGTTTAGCTTATGCCATTTGGACTGGTTTAGGTACAGTTTTAACGGCTATTATTGGTATCGTATTGTGGCACGACCCATTTAATACCTTCACACTTATTGGCTTCGCTTTAATTATCAGTGGTGTTGTCTTATTAAATTTAAATTCTGAAGGGCATTAAAAAAGGAAGACCTTGTATTACAAGGTCTTCCTTTTTTTATAGTGATACGAGCTTGATTAAGTCTGCTATTTCCTTTTTACTAGGTATTTTTTCTAACGTTCCCTCTTTTAATGCTTGAGTAAACAAGACCTGTAATTTCTCTTGTAACTCTTCTTTTGACAAGTTTTCTTTAACGAATAAGCTTGCTTCTGTAATAATTTCTTGATGACCTAATACTGTTTTCTTTTTTCTAAAAAAATCAATAATTCCCATACTAGCCCCCCCTAATTCTTCCTTTTAAGAGTAGTATAGCATAGTGAGTTGTTATTTAAAGGGAACTGTCTTTCCAGCAATAGTCACAGACGCAACATCTTCTAGCTCAAAGTAAGTTAACTCCGACATAAAATGATCTGATTTTTTAGTCATGTCGCTTGGCTCAAAACTCACTTCTTTATGAGTCCCATTTTTTAATTCAATATCTGTTTTAATCGTTTTATCAAGACGTTTATCTAGAGTGTAGTCGAAGGATAAACCTAAAGGAGATAAACTAACATTTTTTAATTCAATACCCTCTTCTTTCAGTGAAAGATCTTCAAGTTCCTTGCTTACAAGGTACGTTGGTTCTGCTAATTTAATAGCCCAATTTCCTTTAACATAATCTTTCATAATCGAACCTGTTAGTTCTAAAGAGTAGTCCTTTAAGTCTTTGTCTCCAATATTGAATATAAAGTGTTCGTAATCAGTTCGACCACTCTCGTTATTGTGTGTTCCTTCATCAACTTGGAAGCTAGCAACATATCCAAGAGCTACTCCATCCTGTTTAGACTTTACTATCAGATCAAATCCATCATGATTGACGTCATTAGGTCTTTTAATTAACATATGTAATAACCCGTCTTCTAGTGCCATATTTTCTAGTATAATATCTTGTTTGGTTGATACTACTTCATTTATTACACCAGGTTTAAGAACTCGCTTGTCTAATTCGTCCCAATCCAAGCCTAATTTATCTAATTCCACGTCATTAGCCCCACCACCAGAGTTAGTATTATCAATCCACTTAGCCTCTTTTGGCATTAATTTTTCTAAATCACCCTTGTATATTTCGTCGAATTTTTCTTCATGACTTATAAAAGAATTCAGCTTAAATCCTAGTAGTTTTGTAGTATCCTCCATAGTAATGGCACGTGTTACTAATGTAGCTGTTTTCGTCTTAGGATTATAATCGACCACTTGAGTGTTTCCGCCGCTCAACATTTCCCACCTTTGAATACGTGTGTCCTTTGCTAAACGATCTTCTTTTAAATCTGTTAATTCACTGACAAAATAAGTCCGATTTTCGTCCTTAAAGCTTGTTTTCGCTTTTAATTTAAGTCCATTATCAACGACCTCGTCGTTTAGTTTGTCCGATTTTAAAAGTAATTTTTGAGATTCCGTTCCAAATGATTTCATATAAGCTATTTTGATGTTATCACGTTGGCTAAATGCAGATAATAGTAAAACGCTCGCTGCTGCTGTTGCAATAATTGTTGCTTTTTTCTTTTTAAAAGGCATCACTTTCTTTTCCTCCGATTGTTTTACTTTTATTTTTTGCGTTAATTCTTTTTGCTCAATCTCTCTAAACGGCATCTCTAAATAATTTAAAAAGTCGTCCAGCTGTTCATCTGTTAAATGTTCTAATGGCTCTTTTTTATAGTTTTTATCCATGTCCCCTCACCTCATTTATAAATGTTGTATAATTCAGTTCCTTCTTAATCTTTTGCTTTCCTCTGTAGAGTCTATTGTCTACTTCTTTAGCGGATAAATTGAGTTCTTTTTGAATAGCAGCTGGTTTCATGTCACAAAAGAAACGTTTGATAATAACAGACCGAGTAGGCTCATCTAACGTCATGACGACTCTATAAAGCTCTTGCCAATCTAATTCCGTCATCTCTTCCGTAGTTATCATTTCTGATAAATCTGATCCATCTGTTGGTTTTTCTTTTTGCCGTTTCCTTGTTGTCAAAAGATTGATTGCCATACTTTTGGTCATAACTGCCAAATAAGTCTTAATCGTCCCCCTTGCAGGGTCGTAACTCTTAGGATTCCGCCACAATCTTATAAAGACATCGCTAACCAGCTCTTCAATATCCTCTCTAGCTTGAGGTTGTGTGGGAGTTAAAACTGAAGCTGCTACTGCCCATAGTAATTTAGAATAATCAGTAACCACCTGATCGAACAGCTCTTCATCACGGTTTAACAATCCCGTATAGATTTCCTCATTTGTCATTTAATTACACCTCCTAACGTCTTGTTCGCTAATATTACAATCAGAAATTTAAAATTCCTCACATTTTTTACATTTCTTTTAAAGTTTAGTTTAAATGGTATGCAAATGTAAAAAAATAACCCTTATCTTCTTAATAGATAAGGGTTATTTTTACTTGTCTTTTGCTGGACCTTCAGATGATTTAATCACGGCATCGCGTATTGTTTCAGTAAATAGTTTACGTCCTTTTTTATTATCTAAAACATGAATTTTATCTTCAGCTAATTTATCTAAATTTTGTGGTGCAATAGTTGCCCAATCAGCAAGTGTAATAAAAGGAAATTCATTCTTTATTTTACGTTCAAATTCAGTTACTTTTTCAGCTACTGCGACTTTACTGCTATCTATGCCACCATTAAAAGGTGTGACAAGTATTAAACGCTGTCCCTTCTTAACGCCATTAATCATACTAGCTAAGTCTTGTCTCCAATTTCCAGTATCTTGTTCATTCAAACCAAGTGATAGGATTATATAATCATACGGATCATCCTCTTGAATAATTTGATTAAATACAGCCAACCCTTGGTTCATATTTCTACTTATCTCTGCATCAAGATTACTGATAGGGAAGACAGTTTTTAATTCATCATGAGCTCCAAGAGGGACGGAATCACCAATGAGCATTGTTTTAACATTAAGTGTCCCTTTTTCCGAAAGTTTTAAATGAGTTGGATTTTTTAATCTTGGTAGAGCTCGATCTGGTGCTAATTTATCACGTCTATTTATTATTGCGGCAATATCTTTCTTTTGATTACCTGCAATTATCCCTTTTTCAACAGAATTCATTTCTTTAGAGTTAAATGCTGCTATTAGCGAAATAACTGCAAGTACTGTGATACCGATTGAGATGACTAATTTACCATTGGTTGATACTTTATCAGTTATCAATGTATTAGGTAATGATTTTGTCATATGATGTGTGACAAACGCTAAACCAAAGCTTGTAAAAAACGCTAAGATACTCACAATGATATTATTAGAAGTTACATTTGAAAATAAAATATAGAGAGGCCAATGGAATAAATAAATTTGATAAGAAATATCTGATAATACTCTCAACATCACAGGTTCATTTTTGTTAGGTTGTAAGTCATGCAAACATCGTGCACCAATAATCATAATTGCTGTTGCAATACTTGCAATTAAAAATCCAAATCGATAAGTCGTGTGATTGTTAAATTTTAAGAATACTCCTAAAAGGATCAGCACTATGCCTGCTCCTAAAATAGCCCCCAATATTTTTGAGCTAGCGCCTTGCTTTTGAAGCACTCTAGTGATACGCTCATTTTCCCCAATGCCAAAATAAACAGCTACGATTGACCCAATAAAGAATGGAAACATATGGCTAATAGTTGAGAAATAGGCACGTGAAAGATCACTAGGGTGTGTTGCGACTTGCCACTGCATAAACCCAAAGGAAAACAAGGCAATAAAACCACTGAAAATTAGGATGTTCGTACGGAATTTATTGCTTTTACCACTGCTATCTTTACTAATAATGGCTAAACTCGATAAGCCTAAGCCAGCTAAAATATATGAAAACATTTCAATGCTTAATGACCACGTATGGACAAATAAATGCGGAAATAATTGCCCTTCATATCCTGTGCCTGAAAATAATTCATATTGATTCGTTGTAAAACTCAATACACCTGAAACTTGTCTCGTTAAATCAACTCTATAATCACTACCTAAAAATAGTGATAAGGGTAACATGAGTAATAACATGACAACCAAGCTTGGATAAAGTCGCCAAAATCGGCGTTTTATAAATGATATAAACGACAGTTTCCCAGAATCTCGGTATTTTATAATCAATAAAGAGGTAATTAAATATCCAGAAAAAACAAAGAAAACATCTACTCCAATGAAACCACCGGGTAACGCACTTGGAAAGAAATGATAAATTAATACCAATAGTAATCCTATAACACGAACTAAACTTAACCACTTAATTTTCATTTAGTATGTCCTCCTGTACCTCATCTGTTGGTTGTAATTTAGATTTAGTTTGAGGTTTTTTACGAGGTTTAGTACTATCATCAAAAACTTCAACAGCACCAGGTATATGTAACTGACCATCTCCAGCTCTCTTTCCTTTTTTGAAAGTTCCTTTATATATAGACCCGTCGTTTAGGATGAGTTGGCCTACTCCCTCAAAACGGCCACTTGAAAAACCGCCTACATATACCTCTCCTGATTTGGTTATAAGCGTTCCCGTTCCTTCAGCACGCCCACGTCGTTTTACACCAATAAATTTCAGCCCTTCTGAATCATAGTCCTTTTGATTAATACTTTGATCTGAATTAAAAATCATACCACTAGAGTATAGTCCTAAGACAAGTATTGCCAGAGTAAATATACCCCAACCTATTTGTTTTTTCACATCTTCCCTCCTAAACCTTTATAAAATCTATTTACTTTAAGTTTACTTGTTTAGACTATCAAAAAAAAGCTTTTTACAAGAAAAAAACCAAATCAGTCCGTTTTTATAAAATTTAACGTCGGATTCGGTCTAATTCTTTATATTTTTAACTTAAAATTTCTTTAAAAGCTGTCACGACATAATTGAAATCTGCTTCAGAGATGGTTCTCACATCTAGAATCAACTCATTATCTTTAATACGCGCGACAACAGGCACCTCAACTTGTCTTAGTTTTTCTTCTAATTGACTTGTTGATAATTTATCTGAGGTAAGACTTAAGATAACACTTGGAATTTCTTCACCTGGATAAGACCCACCACCAACTTGTGAGAAAGCTTCTTTTTTAGTTATTGTAAGACCTAACCCTAGTTCGTTTAACGCTTTAGCATACTCAGTAGCTCGAGTGTCTGACTCTTCTTTAGTCATCGTTAACATTTGAAGGGTTGGAATATGCTCTAGGGCTTGTTTTTGGTCACGGTAAAGGGACATCGTCGCTTCAAGTGATGCTATGACCATTTTATCAACACGTAGAACACGTGTTAATTGATTTTTCTTCATACGTTCAATGTATTCTTTTTTCCCTACGATAATCCCTGCTTGTGGCCCTCCTAAGATTTTATCTCCACTGAATGTGACCACATCTGCTCCATTTTTAAGAACATCCATAACAGTTGGCTCGTAACTAAAACCATATTTACTTAAATCGACAAGCAAACCACTCCCTAAATCTTCTATATAAGGAATATCATGTTTCTTGGCTAAATCACAAACGTCGTAACCAGGTACTGAATCAGTAAATCCTACAACTTTAAAGTTACTTGTATGGACTTTTAATAACGCGCCGGTATTTTCGTTTATCGCGTCTTCGTAGTCATATAAATGAGTTTTGTTAGTTGTACCTACTTCTTTTAAATAACATCCACTCGCTTCTATAACACTCGGAATGCGGAATGAGCCCCCTATTTCGACTAATTCCCCACGTGATACGACTACTTCTTTATCTTTTGTAAGAGTATCTAATACAAGTAAGACTGCCGCTGCATTATTATTAACCACCAAAGCATCTTCTGCACCAGTTAATTCTCTAACCACTTCAATTAAATGATCATAACGAGAGCCACGTTTGCCGTTAGCCACGTCATACTCTAAATTGGAATAACCACCTGCGATTGTCGTTAAATGCTCCATAACAAGCGGTGAGAGGTTAGAGCGTCCTAAATTAGTATGTAGAACTGTTCCAGTAGCATTAATCACTTTTTGTAAACTTGGCTTCGTCTTAATTGAGACTGCTTTTTCAAGTTCGTTTAAAAGAACCGCAGTATTCTCTTGTTTATTATTTGAAATTACCGTATCGTCACCTGATAAAAAATGTTCACGCTTATTGGCCAACAGCTCTCGTGCAGACATTGTGATAACATCTTGCCCATGGATCGTAATAAGTTCTTTTATTTTATCTTGTTTCATTAAATCGTTAATTGATGGTAAACATGCTAATTTACTCTTATCTATCACGTTATATTCCTCCAATGATTCCGTCTAGGTTCGTGTCTTATGTTACTTTGTAATCCCTTGATAGTCAAGGGATTATCCTGTATTGTGAATTGATTAACTAAAAACAATTAATTAGATTGTAGATTTAAATCAGCACGTGTATAATAAGGGCAAATAGCTGACAATTAGTAGCAGGTCACACTATTAAAAGGAGGAACACGTATGCCTACCGTTTCTAAGCTCTATTCTCATTTTATGACCTATTTCCATTATATCGGATTAGCTATCACGGTGTTTATCATTTTCTTATTACTTAAAATTGATGGGATTATCCCTACGCACATGACCGCTACCATGCATATTGATGGATATGGAAGTAAATATATTCTATTATTGTTACCTATCGCCTTTTTATTTATGAGTGTTGCTGCTAAGCCTAAACTTATTGATACGATGTACCCTAATTTCACGGATAGTAACATCATAACTAAAGTTATTTTTATGGCGATTAACAGTTTATTACTTGTTACTAGTATCATCTATCTCGTACAGGTTATGATATTTGTAGTTTAATCCAAAAAGGTTACGACGATTGATTTATCGTCGTAACCTTTTTTATGTTATGAATAAAATCTGATAAGTAAACCAGTTACAACTGAAAAAGCCAAACTCAAAAGATTACCTACTAAATAATACTCTGCGAACTCTTTATCATCTTCGATACTTTTAAAACGAGATAATGTTTTAAGTGCAATAACTGTAGCCACACCTGAATAAGCTTCACCTACTACAAATAAGATAATAATACTTCTCTCTAAAACTCCAATGATAATACCGATACTCTGATTAGAAATAGGAGTCCCTTTTACATTAGAGAGACTTAGTGCTGACAAAAATAGCTTTATAATCTGAGCAGCTGATAATGTCCCGATTAGAAAAAATGTTAGGATTAACAAGTTAACCGTTTCTCTAGGAATTAATGTAGCATCTAAAGTATTAATCACCTGAAATGTTAGTAAACTACGGTGACTAACTATACATGTTACAACATAGATACTTCCAAGTCTTGCGATTTGTTCGGTAAGGTATATAAATAAGTCCTTATATTTTGGAAACCATTTTTTAAACGTCGTTTTTATTGACTGACAGGTTAGTACATAATCTATAAGACTATTAGTAATAAAGACAAGTCCAGTTGAAAGTAACCAATTTCCCCAGTTCAAATCTAAACCACTCAGAATTAAAACTACTGTTAGGACTATACTTATTAGAACCCTTATTTTAAAAGAGGTCACTATGTGAGTAGATTTGTTTGATGGTATCGCTTGATTATCTATTTTTTTTATAATTGTAAAGTTACTTATAAGTTGAGAAATCATTAATAAACAAAATAATTTAAGCATGGGTCCCCCCTATATTATAGTGATGATGTAAAAATAATCTTAAATCATCTACTGATTTTTTATACAAGTCATATTGAGATTTTGTTGTTAGATTGCTAATTTGACTAGAAATTCGTCTACGGTCTGTCACATCATTTTCATCGAACTCATACCCCATAATCTTAGCAAGTTCGTAGTTCTTAGCATGTGGTAACGCCTCTTTTAAGCTAAACAATTCATTTTGGCGATTATTAGCAATTAACTTTTCAAAAATCAAATAAAACATCGGGTTTAAGATAGTATTAATAGTGTCAGATGAATCTGTTTTAGCGTAAAATTGAAAAGATTGTAATTTAAAAGCATAATCAGATTTTGAAGTCGTGGCCTCTTTTGCTGAATCAGCTGCTTCTTTTGCACGACTAATCGCAGTACCATTAACCGCTTCAATATTTGTTAGCACATTATCAGGAGTTGTGATATCGCCAACTCCAACTCCAAAATAATATTCAATAGTCTTAGGATTAATTTGGTGCTGAATTGAAAAAGTCATAAACTCATCAGCAAAAGAAAAGCCAATACAACTTTGGTAGATATCTATCATTAATCTAGCATCCTCCACCCCGCCTATAATGGCATCACCTTGTCTAACATCAAAAGGTGTGATCAATTGTTTTTTATATTTTTTATTTAAATACGTCGCCAGTAAATTAAGCAGCTCATTCGCCTCTCCTTGGTTAGCGAATACTTTTCTACTTCCTTTGATATCAATGAAAAAGTATATCAGATTATTATGCAACTAAACCACCCTTTCTCACATAAAAGTCTATCTGAATTCTAACATACTTAGGTAAGTATGTCTACAAACGGATAGATTTATTGCCGTGTTGGAATAACTACAGTGTGAATTATATCAAATAAATATTTGACTATAATATAGTTAATCTATACTATGGGTTATATAAGACTATTTAGGAGTGATAATGAATGTTTGAATCGAATATGGGCACTATTATGAGTGCTGTTATTGGTGGATTAGTTGGGATGGTTGGTGTAGCAATTGCGCTTTATTATAATTATAAAACGAAACTTAATACTCAAAAATTCCAGCGAGAATTAAATGAAGAACAACATCTTTTTCAAAAAGAGTTACTCTCACTGAGTCTCAATCAACATAAAAACACAGGTTCTAACATTAATGAGCGCTCTTTTAAAGCAGAGATGATTTGGCAGAATAAATACAATACCTTTATTCAGTTAATGAGTTACCGTCATGAACTAGAGTCAAAAGAATTTAAAGCTGCACTAAATTCCATTACGGGTTCATTTTGTGAATCAAAAATCATTTTAGATAATACAAATAAATTACATGCTTCACTTGCTGATGTTAGTGCATTAGAAGGTCGAGCAAAAGATGACTTAATTACCTTATTAAAATCAATGATGACAGACTTGGGATTAGAAACTAAGAATAATGATATGATCTTTACCAATATTTTTGCTATTCCGGATGCCCCTACTGTTGTACATGTTAATATTCTTAACCAAAAAGACGCGTAATCATAAGATTACACGTCTTTTTATTTATATTTCTCAACCAATTCCTTCATCGCATTCACGGCATAATTAACTTCTTCGACTGTATTAAAGCTAGAAAAAGAGAAACGAACCATGCCCTGTTCTTCCGTTCCAAAAGTTTGATGGACCAGAGGAGCACAATGAGCGCCGGGTCTTACTGCTATATCGTAGTATTCTGACAAGTCATTTGCTACAGTTGCAGCAGAAATACCTTTGATATTTAATGACACTATTCCTGTTTTCTTATCGTTATTAGTTGTTCCGTAAAAGATAAGTTCAGGTAAATGGCATAACCTCTCATAAAACGTTCTAACTAACGCGTGTTGAGCACCTATTAAGTTCTTTGTCTTGTTTTCTATCACATAATCAAGTCCTGCATCGAGTCCCAAAAGACTATGAACATTTGCTGTACCAGATTCAAGAAGGTCTGGAAGTTCTGATGGTTGTGTTTTAGAAAAAGATTGCGTCCCACTGCCGCCAACAAGTAGTGGTGTTAATGAACAGCCTTCTTTTACAATTAAACCACCCGTTCCTTGAGGCCCATAAAGTGATTTATGACCAGTAAAACATAACGCAGTTAAATTTAATTCATCAAAATTGATATCGCAAACACCAGCTGTTTGTGAAGCATCTACTAGTAACATCAACTCATGTTTTTGACAAAATTCTGAAATAAAAGCTAAATCAAGAATATCTCCCAATACATTTGAACCATGAGTACAAACAACAGCTTTGGTTTCAGGTGTCAACAACTTTTCAAAATCATCATAGTTCAACTGATTAGCTTCAGTATCGTAGCTTACAAATGACGTTGAAACACCTCTGGCTTCTAGCTGATAAAGTGGACGTAAGACTGAATTATGCTCTAATACCGTCGAGATAACATGACTATTGTCGGGTATTAATCCTTTGATTGCGATATTTAAAGCCATCGTCGCATTCATTGTAAAGCCTATAGTTAACTCATTAGATACGTGGAACAGTTCTGCTACTTTAAGTCGCGTTTGATATAGACTTCTAAAAGCATTAAGAGAGGGTTCGTGAGCACCTCTAGACGGGTTTCCTAATGTCTCTGACTGTATAGCTTCAAATACAGCAGTCGCCACACTGGCAGGTTTTTTTAAAGTTGTTGCTGCATTGTCAAAATAATAAACCATCTCTACCACCCTCTCTTTTACCTTACTTTACTTAATATAATTCACGCGTATTTTCAACGCGTTTTGTTACATGCATTTTATCCATATATTCTAGAATTAACATTGAATATTTACGACTTGAACCGGTCATATCACGGAAATCTGCTAACGTCATACTACCATTTTGGGTAATAAACTCACTTGCTTTGCTTACAGCTTCATCGTAATAGTTTTTATGAATAACAGTTGTATGATCTAATCTAATAACACTTACACCCACAAGAGAATTAATAACTTCTTGGATTTGGTCATCCCCTTTAGTCAAATCTTCATCTGAAGGTGGTGTGAATTTAGCTTTTAACAGCGTACTTTCAATCTTATCTCGGTGTGCTTGATTGTATTTATTATACACGACTTCAAAGTCTTTAAGTGAAAGAAAACCATTTGTTTCTTTTAGTAACCCATCAGCTAAGTAAAAAGCTAGCAAGGTATCAAATTCTTTCCCTTTCATCTCTAATTCACTACGAGATTTAAGCTCTTCTTTTGGCATTCCTTGACGTAAGCGGAAGTTCTTATGGTATTTATCTAACACAGCTACCAAATCATTGCCAATACGGTTGTACTGATTAATACTGATATACTTCCCATTAATATCTTTAACAGTACCCTCATCAATCATATCAACCAGTAGTTCAGCTACTTCGGTTTCACTCTTACCAATATTAGTTGCAATAAACCCTTTAGGAGATAATCCTTTCCCTTGTTGGTCTAATAATTCAACTAAAATATCTTGAATAGACCCTTCTTCTTTAATTGCAAGACTAGCTAAAACTGAGTCATCATAACGTTTATTCTTCTTAGGTTGGCTATCTAAAATAACACCACCACCGATTGTATGGACAGGTGAATACGAGCGGATAATAAAACGATCACCATCGCGTGCAACAACTTGCTCTTCTAAACGAAGTTGAACAAACCCTTCTTCACCAGCTTCTAATTGTTCGACACCTAGCGGAACAACACGTGCAAAGGTTTCTGTTGTCCCAATTCCTAATCGAACTCTATCCCATAATTTAAGCCCTTCAGTAGCACTAGGGAGTAAGTTAATTTTAACGTTCAACATCCATGATACCGTCACATTATCTTTTGTGGTAAGGACGTCACCACGACTGACATCTTCAAGTGTAACATTCGTTAAGTTAATGGCCGTACGTTTTCCTGGTCCAGACATCTCTTCATCCTGTTCATGAACTTGCAAGCTACGAACACGTGTTTTGATTTCTTGAGGATAGATAATTACATCATCACCGACATGCAACTCCCCTTCAAGTAATGTTCCGGTAACGATTGTTCCAAACCCTTTTAAAGAGAACGAACGGTCGATATTTAAACGAGGCTGCCCTGTGGCTTTCGTTGGTTCGATTGTTTCACATTTTTTAGCTATTGTATCAAGTAAAGTAGGGATACCCGTCCCACTGATAGAATCCACCTCAACTACAGGAGCGTCTTCTAACACTGTGCCTTCTAATTGTTGCTCGATATCTTCTTTAACAAGCATCATTAAATCCTCATCGACTGTATCTACTTTTGTTAACACGATAATAAATTCTTTAACACCTAATAAGGTCAAGATATCCATATGCTCACGAGTTTGTGGCATAATCCCTTCATTAGCATCAATGACCAGTAATACAAGATTGAGACCAGCAGACCCTGCTAACATATTTTTGATAAATTTTTCATGACCTGGAACATCAACAACACCGACACGCTCTCCATTTGGTAAATCAAAATAAGCGAACCCTAGATTAATTGACATCCCTCTCAATTTTTCTTCTTTTGTTTTATCCGTTTCAATCCCTGTCAGAGTTTTGATTAAGGTTGATTTTCCGTGGTCAATATGACCAGCTGTACCGATTACGATATTAGACATAATTTCTCCTTACCTCTTGCTTACTTAATTTCTTGATAAACTTTTGTTCCCGATTCACTTATGACCTGGTAAAGACCGTGCCACGTAATTGAGCGTTCTTTTAAGAAGTCTACAATGGCGTGTACGTCTTGTTCTGTTTTTAAGGTTAAGCCACATCCAGCTGTAATCTCTCCAGGAGTTGGAATTAAACGAAACGTGTAATCTGTTCCTTTTAATAACGTTTCAGACTTAATAGCCTGATGGGTTGAATCAAATGATAGTAAATAATACTCGTTCATTGTTTTTTCTCCTTATGAAGGTTTTACAGTATGGTACTGACGCATTGTTTCTAAAATACTGTACATATTTGTAACTGACCCTACTGCTAACTTGTCTTTAACTTGATAATAATCAGCACATAGGCCACATGATTCTATTTCCACACCTTTATCAGCTAATTGACGTAAGTCTTCTAAAGATTCAGAGTTTTTTGTTGCTAAATAGACACCTGAATTGTAGAACAAAATCTTTTTAGGTAAGACATCTTGCTCAGTTAGAGCATATAAGAAGCCTTTGATTAAGATTTTACCTAATTCTTCTTCGCCGCCACCCATTTGATTTGAAGAAACTGCAACAATATATTCGCCTGTTTCTGATACTGGTGATGTCATAATCTCACATGTTTCTTCTTCAATAGTTCCATCTTTAGAAATCACAACGTTATATTTTTTTTCATCTAATTGAGTGGTTTGGCAAGTAAACCCTAATTGTTTTGACATTTTGGCCAAGTTTTGCGTCGCTATTTCATTGTCTACAAGAACGGTTACTTGATTATTTTCTCTTAAGGCTTTCTTTGTTTTAATAACGGGTAATGGACACGCTTCTCCGATGCAGTTAATCATTTCCATGATAAAACACTCCCTTAAATTTAATTAGTTAATTGTAATTTTTGTTGGTTTTGCTGCCGTCACTTTCCCAATGATAGAAGCTGTCACATTATTCTCTTTTAACTCAGTTAATAGGTCATTTGCGATAGCTTGAGGTACACTGATTAGCAACCCACCTGATGTTTGTGGATCAAAAATTAATTCTTCGACAGCGAAATCATTTGTTTTATTATCAACAAATTGCTCAAACTGATTACGATTACGTTGACCACCAGCTGTTATTAAGAACTCTTTAGCGCAGTCATAGGCCGCATTAATATAAGGAATATCCTCAAAAATAAGCTCGGCACTATAATTATCATCTAACATCTCTAGTAAATGACCAATCAAGCCAAAACCAGTTACATCTGTACAACTGTTAACTGGGTATTTAGTAAAGACTTCTGACGCATATTTATTTAGAGTCTGCATAGCGTCTGTCGCTTCAATAAAAGATGCTTCATCAACTTCTCCGACACTATAGGCTGTTGTGATAATCCCAACTCCTATCGGTTTAGTCAGTATTAAAACATCATCTTCTTTACAATTATTGTTTTGTAAAATTTTATCAGGATGGATTGTCCCTGTTACAGATAAACCATACTTCGGTGTACTATCGTGGATAGAATGACCGCCGACTAAAACACCGCCAGCTTCTTTAACCTTCTCTGCACCACCTTTTAAAATCTCACCTAAAATTTCTATATTTTTTTCTTCTGGGAAACACACAATGTTCATAGCTGATAATACTTCCCCACCCATAGCATACACGTCACTAAGAGCGTTAGCGGCAGCTATTTTACCATATAAATAAGGGTCAGCTACCATTGTTGGGAAAAAGTCTAAAGTCTGAATAATTGCTGTATCATCATTTATTTTTAAAACGGCAGCATCATCTGCTGTATCAAAGCCGACTAATAATTTATCCGATGACGTTTTTGGAATATCTTTAAGTATCTTACTTAAATCACCTGGTCCGATTTTAGCATTACATCCACCACATATAAATAACTGTTCTTCTGACATATTAGTCCTCTCCTCCAAAACGTAATAATAACTCTAGATGGCTCGCCTTGATTAAAGCCATCAAGACGAGCCATAACAATTATTATTATACCAAATTAAGCAGCACTAGGCGCTTTTTTTGATTTAAGTAACATATTAACACCAGTGTAGATAACAACCGCAATGATAACCCAAGTTAAGATATTCATATCTAAACCTGAAACGAAGTTAACAGCTAAGACAACTCCGATAACACCACCGACTGTAATACCTAATGAAATTTTACGAGCATAGTTACCTGTTTTAATAAACTCACGACTTGCTACTGGCATTAAAGCCGCGCAACTTGTCATCATAATAGGCATTGCTACAATTGGGCTAACACCTAACATGTAAATCATCGCCATACATGGTGCATATAGACCAACACCGGCTGTCATTAGGGCACCAAATACTGCATTACCAATAATACCAATGATTAGTTTAAATCCAGTAAGACCGATTGCTGTATTACCTGTACCAAGCATGTCTAACCAGCCTAATTGTTTAGCACCCATTAATAATGCTGTTACAATCAAAGCGATCCCCATAACTAATTGAACCTTACGTTCAGGCATTTTCGCAACAATTTTTGATCCGAAAATTGAACCTACTGCTGCTGCAATAACTAATGAAAATAAAGTCATTGGCTCAACTTTTACAACTTTTACGAACAAAATAGCTTCAACAATAACGGGTATAGTATGAGCCACATTTAACGTACCAGGCAGTTGACGATCAGATTCTAATTGTTTTGTTGCATCTAATGCTAAAGCAGTTGGTGCAAAACTACCAATCCCTAAAGTATCTAACGCATCGGTAATGAACCCAATAAGGAATGCAACTACCCAATTTCCTTTACCTAAATCGTCTTTATTTTCCATAATATCTTTAATAAATATAACACTGAAGTATGCTGCTAGAATTACTAATAACACTTGAATGGCTAATACTACCATATCGTCACTCTCCTTTTTCTATGTGTCTGCTTACGCTAGTACGAAACCATCTGACAATGGATCTTCTGGGTCAAATAAGAACGTATTGAATCCAGTAATATAAGCAGAACCAGAAATTTCAGGAATAATTGCATTGTAACCAGCTAATTCAGCTTCACGCACTACTTTACCAGTGAATAATGTTCCTAGGATACTTTCATAAACAATGCTTTCGCCGACTTTTAATTCACCTTTAGCAAATAATGTAGCGACTTTAGCTGACGTACCAGTTCCACATGGTGAACGGTCAATTTGGCCATCACCAAATACTACAACATTTTTATGAGTAGCTTCTGGATGTGTTGGTTTGTCATAGATTTCAATTAAATCAGCTGATTTAATATGTTCTAATGTTGGATGTTGAATTTCAATGTTTTCATTAACAGCGTTTAAGACTTTCATACCGATTTCAGAAATTTTAGTTCCATTTTCTGGTTTGATTTCTAAGCCTAATTCGCTTGCATGAATGATAACGAAGAAGCTACCACCGAATGAAATATCGAATTTAACTGTTCCAACACCTTCAACGTCAAGTGTTTGATTTTCTTTATAAAGGAATGATTCCACGTTTTCAAATGACACTTTTTCAACTTTGTAATCGTCTTTCATAAAGGCTTTAGCACGAACAAGTCCTGCTGGTGTATCTAAGTTAACTGGAGTGATTTCTTCCCCACTAGGTTTAACCATACCAGTTTCTACAGCTGCAGTTACAGCGGCAATACTGTTATGTCCACACATGTTTAAGTACCCCCCTGCATCCATGAAGATAATCCCAAAATCAGCATTATCAATTGTTGGTGCTAAGATAAACGCACCAAACATATCGTTATGTCCGCGTGGTTCAAGCATTAGAGATGTTCTTAAAACATCATTATGGTCAAGTAAATATTGTTTCTTCTCTGCCATTGATTTACCAGGAATAAATGGAATACCACCTGTAATTAAACGAGCTGCTTCCCCTGCTGTATGTGTATCAATCGCTTGTAACATTCTAGAAAATTTCATTAGTTTTTCCTCCCATTGTTTAGGTTATTTAGTTTCACTGTGATCTTTTCGGATTTTAAGTTTTAAAAGTGCTAGAGCTTTTCTAGCATCCAAAACATTGAGATTGTTTTCACAAACAACCTCAGTTTCAATCCCTTTTTCAGACTTATTAATGTCTACCATCAATTCTGTATGCTTATTAGTGACGACAAATTTGGCTTGCTGTCCAATAAATTTCATGCCAACCACGCTGATGCCTCGTGTCCCTATTTCTTCTAGGGTATTAGCAAAATCAACGTCTGAATTACCCCAACCATCAGATGATACAATCGCACCATCTGTACGCATACCTTCTAACCATACCGCAGCACGGTGGCCCACAAGGTGCTTCATCCGGTTATCTTGAGGCGTTCCAATTAACATGACCCCTTGTAAATCAACATCTGGATCATTCCCAACCACATCTAATAATGGGTCTCTGAAATGATGAAGTGATGTTTCTTTTGTTGAAGGCCCGATTCCCATACGCTCACTTCTTTCTAGAAAATTAAACCATTGCCCGAATGGCACCGTCTCGGTATTCATTTGGAGAAAGTAAAACAGGCATGTTATTTAAATCAATAATGGATAGTCCTCCTGCTAAACCACTTGGTTCATCAGGGAATAACAAATTATCATACATAGCCCCTTGCCCTGCTATCTGTTTAACAATAGCGACTTTAGGTTTTCCTTCTCTTACTTTATCTTCATAAACATGAACTTCGTCGGCTTTTCGACCATTTAATAGTTTTAATTTTTCTCTAATTGGTTGAATATAGTCATCTGAAACTTTAAACATAGTAGTGGCTAACTCTCGAGTATAGCTTTGATTTGGCTTTAAGATCATATCGACGTGAATAATATAATCATCTGATCCTGGTGAGCCAGCTCGGTTTAAAACTAACTGCTCAGATAAAATACCTTCTGAAGAACCAAATTCATGCATTTGGACACCGTCAGTATCTGCACCTGTAATCATGACATACGCTCCTGTTAAGGTATGAGTAATCCCTTCACCTAAACGCCCTAAAACCTTTGTCGAAATAGGGACAATATCCATAATCGTGTTGATTTTAACGTCATGCTCTCCTGGACGAATGATATTAATCGAAACGTCTTCAAAGAGTGTGTCGTCATAGTCAACAGACTTTGATAACAAAAGAGTGTGGTCTTTGATTGCGGTTGTTTCAGAGAATTCGACTGACGTCATATGATACGCTTTAATCCGTAATTCTCTTTGAACTTTTTTCATAATCCTCACCTTATAAAAAATAAGAGTGGTGAAGTAACAACTTACATTCTCCACTCTTATTTTCATCATTAGATAGTTATTTTATTACACGTGCGCAATATATTCGTATGGTAATGAAACGATTTTACCTGCACTTGGAATTTCAACTAATTGAGTTAAAGTATCTTTTAAGATACCAGTTTGCATTTCGATGTTATGTGGTTCCCCAGCGTTAGCACCCATTGGTACAAGTGGTGCAACAGATCTAGGTGTTCCGTTTTG
The DNA here is from genome assembly GCF_003987565.1 of Vagococcus fessus. Lineage (GTDB taxonomy): Bacteria > Bacillota > Bacilli > Lactobacillales > Vagococcaceae > Vagococcus_D > Vagococcus_D fessus. The sequence goes on along the minus strand of NZ_NGJY01000001.1, from coordinate 320,436 downwards.
TCTTACTACTGGAGGTAACGCTGCAATTAAAATTGTAGGAATTCCAGCTTCTTCAATGGCTCTCTGCACGATCACGGCAGTTCTATGACAAGTCCCTCAACCAGCGGTTAAGACAACTGCGTCAACTTCTTCAGCCTTAAGTTTTTCAGCGATTTCTGGACCAGTTACGTTTGTAAACGCATCTTGGTCTCCTCCGCCTCCCATAAAGCCGAAGTGCATTGGAGCAACTTCTTTAATAAATCCTTCTGCTGCTAATTCATTTAAACGGTCAATTGGGAACATGCAGTTAACGTCTTTATTTACGTCTCCGTTATCATATCCTCCGTGTGATACCATTAAATCATCGCTAGGAGCATTACCTGGAATTTCACGGTAACCTGTATCCCCTGCTAAGTTAAAACGTTCGTCTGATTTTAAGTGAACCCCTGCAGCTGTCGCTAAAGCAACGCGCATTTCTTTCAACTCTTTAGTTACTGGAGTGAAGACTGGGTTAGGCGTAATCGGAACAAAAATTTCTGATTGTAAGCCTTCAATTGATGTTAAAGTCATCTAAATTTCTCCTTCCACATGTTGTTCTTTATTTTTTTCTTGCATTTCTTTTTGACGTCTTTGGTTTTCTTCAAGTGCATTTACATACTCTTGATTAGGTTTTTCATCAAGAACTTCTGGATAAGACAACATAAATCCAACTTCTTGACCTATTTGTAGTTCATGTTCTGAAATAATCATTCGTTTAGGAATTTTGAATTGGCCTAAGCGACCTTTTAAGTCGATTGTAACGCCACCATCAGTGATTTCAACAAGAATCCCTTCAAACATTCGTTCTGTTGAGATATATTTTAATCTTTCCATTGTTCTGTCAGCTACCTTCGTCTATTATTCTTTTTCGTAAACTTCTAAACGTTTTTTACTCTTAGGTAATGATTGTTCATTGTCTACTAATTCAATTTTTCTACCTGTTGCTTTTTCGATTGCATCAATGTTATTTTGTTTAACATTTGCATTCCATTTGCGTTCAGGTTTTTTGATTTCTCCGCCAGCCATTGATGTTTTTAACATAGCCATTGAACGGATTGCATCTTCTTCACACAATGTATTGTTTTCTAAAATTTCATTTTCAATACCTTGCATTGATTTATTATTATCCACCATACAGTTCATGTATTTGTTACCAACTACTAATGCACCTTGGACTGCTGAATATGTAACACCTACAACACTAACGCCACGGCTACCGATTTGTTCGATATGTGAAGCGAAGTCGATGTGGTTATTACCAAATCCTTCAGTTGTTACGATAGCACCATCTAAGTCCATTGCTTCAATCATCATACCTAAGCGTTTTGATACGTAGAATTTCTCTGAGTTAGCTTGAGGAGATCCGACAAATGCCACACCTACTAAGTCAATTTCAGGGTCATTCATTGCTTCAATAACTAAAGGTTCTCTGAAGTAATGACGAGAACATTCTTTAGATGCAGGTCCAATACATGTTAACGCATGGATACCACCATCTAATACTTCTGTTGGTGCTAAGATAACTGGTAAGTTACCTAAGTCAACGTTTGGTTTCGCGCCTAAAGTACCAACTGGCTCAACTGGCATGATTAAGTTATCATGCATTGCGCCTTGTCCCATGATTTCTTTAACGATAAGGACTTTTTTGTTACCATGACGACGTTTTTGAACGATTTCTTCAGTATTTACTACGATTGAATCATCAATTGTTTTTAATACTTTACGGATTTCTTCAGTCACATAGTCTGATGCTTTATGAGCGGCTAATGGTCCAACACGTTCCATGTTAGTACCAGCTTTGATTGTTACTTGTGTTTTGATAAAGATATCGCCTTTATCTGGAGCACCTGGACGGTTCCACATGATGTTTTTGTCTAATTCACCTTCAGATGAACCGAACTCACCGATTTGAACGCCGTTAGCGTCAGTACCAGTTAAGATCATAACAACGCCATCAACCACACGTGTAACACCATGGCCTAAGTCGCCTTCTTCTTTAGTAGCAATTGGTTGAACATCCATTACTGTTTCACTATAAGTATTATAGTTATCAGGTGTGATGATTTCCATGCTCATGTCTTCAACAAGTTCGTGTAAAGCGATAGCTTCGTCACAAATTTCTTTAGGGTTACGTAAGTATAATGTATTCCCTTCGATTTTAGTTTCTTCAGCGAACTCTACTTTGTTGATTTTGTAATATTTTTTGATTAAGCTACGAACTACTGTTTCTTTAACTTCAGGTTCTGTAGCCATTGGAGCTGTTGTTGTTTGTACTTCTGCGGCTGCTTGAGCAGGTACAACTCCGCTTGCAACTGGAGCGACTGGTGCTGCTTGTGGCATTGGAATTTCTAAGTTAATTCCTTTACCTTCAGCGATTTGAATTTTAAGAACTTGACCGTTAGCTACTGCTACTGGTGCAACTGGAGCTGCTGGTGTCGCTACTGCTTCACTAACTGCTTCTTCTTTAACTTCAACTGTCTCTTCAGTTTCTGCTTTTACAATGCCGTCTACGATTGATGGAGTTAACGGAACAAGAGCGTCCGTTGTTTTAGTTAATTTAGCACCTAAAACTTCCTCAATTGTTAATGTATCTTCAGGTAATGTTAGTAAACCTGAATCGATTAAATCATCGAATAAAGCTGGATCTTCTAAGTTTGATGGTTCGATTACGATACCACCTTCTGCGCGACAACACAATACCGCTGGATCTTTCGCATGCTCTTTAGCTGTTTCTACAGTAATTGACATATTGTCAAAACCTCCTATTAGTTTTTATCGAATTTTTTTGTTTCTAATTGATTAATCTTAGTTCGATGGAAGTCTTCTGTATAGCTTGTGGCTTGCTCCGCGTAAAACGTGATCGGTACTGTGATAAACTGGAACTCCTAACCTAGGAGCTACACCCATGACGGTGTTTGTTCAATCCTGGCATGTACCAGCAAGAACAGTTTCTGCGCCGTCTTTCTTCATAGCGAGTACTTTCTCAGCTTGTCCCGGGCAAATGCCTGGTAAGCTACATCTATATCTTCCATTTACTTCAACCATACGTTTACACATTTGTTCAGAGACTACCTCTGCACCCATACCTTCAGCAATTTCGTGTAATCGTTCTCTACCAGCACCACATTCGCAAATTAGGATACCTACTTTACGTTTGTCGTTTGGATATGGCATAGCAACTAAAGCACCACCAGTTGTTTTAGTAACAGGTGTATCTTCTGAGCCACTTTGACCAGTGAATGGTCCGCCAACAACGATTTCACCATGTGGATGAATGTATCCACCAGCTTCGTCGATAAAGTGTTTTAATGGTAAGCCAATCGGTTGGTTCATGAATACTTTTAATTCATCTACCACACGGCCGCCTACTGTTAAATCTTTATCAATTACAGGTTTTCTAAGGTCAATCGCTTCTGAAATGTGTTTAAGTGTTTCCACGTTGACAACTACAGCATTCGCTTTAAGTGGTAATTCACCAGGTTCAAGCGTAATACCAAGGATTTCACGTACGATCACTCGTTCGTCACCAGCAGGGTACATATCTGATAAATACTTAAGTTGAATACGATCATCTTTTTTAGCTGCTTTACTCAAGGCGATCATTGCTTTTTTATTTTTAGGTTTGATTGCGATATACGCCGCTTTCGCTTCTGTAATATCTAAACAGTGAATCAAACCATCAATAACAGTTTCTGGATGAGTCTCCATTTGTTCCACGTTATGTGAAAGTAATGGTTCACATTCAGCTGCATTGGCTAAAATATAACCACCAGGAATTTTAGTACTTAATTTTACATGTGTTGGGAAACCTGCACCACCAGCTCCTACAATACCTGCCGCTTCAATAGCTTCAAGTTTTGTTGCTGTCTCAGGGATTTTCATGAAATCTGTTGTAAAATCACCAATTTGTTCAATTTGAACACCTTGATCTGTGATAGCTACAACTTTTCCATTAACACTTGCATGGATGTTAGCACCTAGCCCTTGTGGCTTAGCAATTAATTGTCCTCTTTTCACCTCGTCACCAACTGATACAATCGGTTCGCACGGGGCTCCAACGTGTTGTTTTAATGAAATCATTAGACTTGTCATTTTTTTCACCTCCTTATATATAGAGTGACTTTCAAAGTAAGTTCAATTAGAACATCTCCCTCACTACAACAGAATGATAACATCTTCACAATACTATTGCAATACTTTTCACAATCTTTTCGTGAGATAAATTCATCAAAAAAACATCTCATTATTTTCTTGCAATGTGTTTGGAGCTATGTTATATTTTTATGTGTTAAAACATTTTGGGAATGGATGGGTTCTGGTGTTCCCTCTGGTCTTCAAAACCAGTATGAGGAGTTAAGAGCTTCTTGGGTGGGTTCGATTCCCACACTTTCCCGCCAAATAGATTATTCAAAAGCTACTGAAAATTTTCAGTAGCTTTTTTCTTTTATCATGAAAGTTTTCTTTTGTTATAGAAATATTTCACAATATATACATTGCGGTTGTGCGAATGTTAACAATCAGTTTCATGAAAGTACTATTTATCATTTTTAAATTGATGACGCCTTTCTTCTATAGTAGAAGAAAGCAAAACCACCCTCCATATTTTGGAGGGTGGTTTTGCTGTTGGCTTAGCCAACATATATAGTATCACCAATTAGAAGCAAGAATTCGACAACTTACTATTAAGGTTATGACACACACTTTTTATTAATACGCTCTTGCCCAGTGAACTAAGTGTTTCGCTTGTCCACCGCAGCAGATACATTTCTTATCTGACATATCTTTGTCTAAGTTTTCAAAACTCATACAGCGAGATGTTGCCATTGTATTCTCTTTAATCTTCTCTTCACAACTTTCTTCGCCACACCAAGGTGAGATTGCAAAACCACCTTCTTTAATATGTGCAGCAAATTCATCTTTATCTTCTGTTTCAAGAGTTTTATCGTCTGCACGTTTTTTAGCTTGTTCAAACATGTTGTCATGGATTTCGTCCATAAGTGCTGCAATATTATCATTTAATGACTCATCTAATGTCATTGTTACTTTTTCTAACGTATCGCGACGAACCACAACGACTTCATTATTTTCGATATCTCTTGGTCCAATTTCAATACGAACTGGAATACCTTTCATTTCACAATCGTTAAATTTCCAACCAGGTTGTTTATCAGAATCGTCTACTTTCACTTTGAAATCAGCAGATAATTGTTCTTTCAAATCAAAAGCTTTATCTAGAACCCCATCTTTATGTTGGGCAATTGGCACGATCATAATTTGCGTTGGCGCAATACGTGGAGGCATTACTAATCCACGGTCATCCCCATGAACCATGATCATTCCACCAATTGAGCGTGTTGTAATTGCCCAAGATGTTTGATGTACAGCTTCTTTTTTACCTTCTTTATTTAAGAAAGTAATATCAAACGCTTCACTAAAGTTTTGACCTAGGTGGTGAGATGTCGTAATTTGTAATGCTTTTCCATCATACATTAGTGTTTCGTTCGTATAAGTATGAACAGCACCAGCAAAACGTTCGCTCTCTGTTTTGACCCCTCTCACAACTGGAATAGCTAAGATATTTTCGCAAACATCTTTATACATTTCTAGAATTTCACGTGCTTCACGGTCAGCATCTTCATAACCATTATGACACGTATGACCTTCTTGCCAGAAAAATTCTGTCGTTCTAAGGAACGGGCGTGTATTTTTTTCCCAACGAACCACACTCACCCATTGGTTGTATAATTTTGGTAAATCTCTATATGAATGAATCACATTTTTGAAGTGTTCTGCAAACATAACTTCTGATGTCGGACGAATCGCTAGACGTTCTTGAAGTTCGTTATTGCCACCATGAGTTACCCAAGCAACTTCTGGCGCGAATCCTTCTACGTGTTCTGCTTCTTTTAGTAATAAATGCTCAGGAATCAGCATTGGCATCATCACATTTTCATGTTCTGTTTTTTTCAGTCTTTCGTCTACAATTTTTTGAATGTTTTCCCATAAGGCATATCCTGTGGGGCGAAGAACCATACAGCCCTTTACACTAGAGTAGTCACATAGTTCTGCTTTTAATACAATATCCGTATACCATTGGGCGAAATCTTCATCGCGTGTTGTAATTTCTTTAACAAATTCTTTTGACATACTGCCACATCCTTAATAATTTTTTTATAAAAACAAAAAAGCAACACTTTGATAAGGGACCGGATAACCGGCGGTACCACCCTTTTTCAAAGCATTGCTTTACGTCTCATACGATTTTAACGGTATCAAACCGAACGTGCATTACACACATTTTCAAATTTGGTAGGTTCAAGGTCCGTCTTGAGATTTCTCAGCACTCAATCTCATCTCTGTATGTGTTGTCCTTTACTAGTCCAAATGTCTTGCTTGATTACGAGTATAGACTCTTTTTTTTAAATGTCAAGCACTTTAATGGCAAAAAAATAAGTATAGGATATATTTTATCATTATTTTCTCATCTAAACACAAAACTATGTGAAGACTGTTAATGCAGACAAGTAAAGGTTTTCATCGTATTGTTTCACAAAAAAAAACGATAAAATTATCGTCTCTTTTTTTGTCCTTTATGAATAATATGACCACGTGGTTTTTTCTTAACCATTGATATCGAAACACCCGCTATTGTTATTGCTAATACGAAAAAAGATAATGTAAATTCTATCTCTAACTTTTCTTCAAGTAACTTATTAATTTTAGATGTTTTGTTGTCTGGAATAAAAAAATCAACTAGATTAATTTGTTTTCCAGTTTTACCCATATGACCAATATCGCCACCGGTTCCTTTTCTACCTTTTCGGCCTTCACGACCAGATCGCCCTTTTTTACCGTCGTGACCATCTAAACCATCTAGTCCATCATCTGGAGGAGGCCAAAAACCAGGTGTATGTTTGTACTCGACTTTCTTTTTCGGTGCATTAGCAAACTGACGGTATCTGTCTTCAGATAACGTTAATTCATCTATTGAAATAAATTGAACAACATCGTACATGATACAAAATCCTTTCCAATACACTTAAAAATTATCACTCTAATATAATTATAAAATAAAAGAAATCGTTTTTACAGTATCAATTCAAATTCATACATTTAATACCTTTTTGCAAGTTAATGAACACACTCACTCTTGGCTTATATGGTACTCAATAAAGGACTTTTTATTTAGAAATAATCATATAAACAAGGTGTGACGTTCGGTATTGCATTTTCTAGTTCTTCAATTTTTTCTTCAGAGTTTCCTGTTATGTACTCTAAGAAAATATGACTGTTTAACTTAGAATGACCCATAAATACTTGTGTCCATTTTTGAATTGTTCCAGAAAAATCTGCATTTTCTAAATGGTCATCAGACAGTTTTTTACAGCTAGCTGCCCCGTTTTCGATGGTTAATTGCCAAGTGCCGTCATTGTATTGGCTTGAATTATCTTCGATAGATAAAGAAACAGAAAGATTTGTATTAGGATTAAACGGATATGAAGTCATGAACTTGTCGAATAAAACAATCTTAACCATCATGTCTTGTTCAATCTTTTGTTCTAATACTCGACATTCTGGGAATAATAATGTCATTTTTTCTAATAAGCTCGCGCTGTAATGAAACGTTTCAAATGTCCCACTGTGAGATGAAATAAAGCCGTTCAATTTATAAAGAGCTTGTTTTGTCTTATAGGCTAATTCTTTAATAATGAACTTAGACCCTTCCATTTGATACATCAAATAGCCTACTGGTTCTTGGGCACTGTCAAAAACAACAGCGACTTCATGGATTTTACGGTAGCTAAGTTTCGCTTCCCACCACCAGTCTTCACGTACAACTGTTCCAAAATCTTTTCCTAATGTTTCGCTGTATAATGTCTTTAAAATTTCTCGCCACTTAGGGTCATTTTTGTCTACACGTTTAATAGTTCCTTCAGTAGTAAAGGGCAACTGCGTGACAGTATCACGTGTTAATGTGCCTGATACTGTTTCGAATACTGTTTCATAACCAAATTTACGGTAGAAGGGTTGGCTAAATGGTGCTAGATAAGAAAGTGGGATTTCTTTTTCTTCTAGTTCTTTGAATATTTCTCCAAAAAGGGCTCTAATCCCACCATTACCACGATATTCAGGATAGGTTGCGACATTCCCTATTCCGGCCATCTGTACATCCTGTGATCCTATTTTAACACTATAAGGTAAAACCATAATTTGACTAGTTAGCGTCTCGTCATCAAAAGCCCCCCATAAGTCACAATGTGGGATCATGTCTAATGCGCGTTTGTCATGGTCTGGTGTTCTTGTATAGTTAAATGCATACGAATTTAAATTTAAAAACTGTTGCTGATCATGTTCTGAATTAAATTTTTTTATTGTCATTATTCACACCTCTTTTGTTATTAGTCACTCTAGTTTAACGTTTATCCTTTTTGTTCGCAAATTTAAACCTAAAAAAAACTACCCTAAATTGAGTAGTTTTTAATAACTTATTTTTATTCTTTTCGCAATACGGTAAGCTACTAATCCTTTTACTACATCACCTGGAATAAATACCAACATGCCCATTTGTATAATTTGCACTAATGTAAAGGAATTTTCTTGTATCTTAACTAATACAACCCACATATAGGTTAACCCTATAACGTATGATAGTAGTGTTGCCATTACTATCCCTATAATCAAATACTTTGATTCCCTATGATAGTTTCGGTAATACCATGAAAGTAGACTGGCTATCACTGGAAAACTTATTAAAAATCCAAAACTAGGGAGTATCACTAAGCCAAATCCCATTGTTAGAAACTTTAATAAGAAATGTATAATCTGTGACCATGCTGCTTCTTTAGGAGATAGAATAACACCTGCTAAAAGTACCACCAGAGTTTGAAGTGTTATGGGAACAGGTCCTATTGGCAATGATAAATACCCACTTATAAAGGAAAGAGCTCCTAATAAGGCAATTTTAGGTAACTGTTTTCTCACCGTTTTAGGCCCTCTTTTTCATAAGCTAAGATGCTTGTATCACCATGATTAAGGATTTCATCACGACCGCTTTCCATTTTGACAACTAACTCCCCACGAGGTGTTAATTTTTCAGCTCGTCCGACCATTGTTCTTCCATTCTTCTTCCATGAAATAATTTGATTTAAAGTGAAACATTTAGTTTGATAAGCGTTTATATAATCTGATGTCTTATTATCTTCAAGCATTTCTACAATACGATTAACAAGTGAAATAGCCCAGTCTTTTTTATCTTGTGCCGTCAATTCTATCTGATCTTTGAATAGAAAACCTCTTTTGTTCCGCAAGTCTTCTGGTTCATCCTCTTTTTCATTACGACTTATATTAATACCGATACCTATCATTAAATTTTGATTGCCCACTGGAAAAAAAGTGCTTTCCGCTAAGATTCCAGCTACTTTCTTACCATGTAAATAGACATCATTCACCCATTTTATAGCAGGCGATTGGGTAGTTCTTTCTTCTATTTCCATAGCAACAGCTAAAGCGGCTAAAAAGGTTAGACAATCATCCTCTGTTATCTTAAATCGTGAAGGGAGAGTGAAAGTTAGATAAAGCCCTGACTCTCTCGGTGAATAAAACTGACGACCAAATCTTCCGTACCCTGCACTTTGACAATCTGAGACTATTATCCAATTTTTAGAAACGTCTTTAATTTTACATTGCTTTGCCACTATATTAGTAGATGTTACGTCACTAAGATGCTCAAAATGAAACAAATCATCTTGAATCATTATTTTTTCAATCATCTTTTCATGTCACATCCCTAATTAAAATTTACGATATTTAGCATAACGTTGTTCAAGTAACTCTTCTAACTCTAAGTTTTGTAACTTGCTGAGTTCCTTCTCTAATACACGTTTTAAGTTTGATATAATTTGATTTGAACTTAACTCTCCATCATCATCTGTTTCGTACACGATCTCATCTACCACACCTAGTTGATTTAACTCATCTGCCGTTAACTTCATTAAATCAGCCGCTTCATTTGTACGACTTGTATCTTTCCATAAAATTGAAGCAAAACCTTCTGGTGATAAAATAGAGTAAATACTATGTTCTAACATCATAATTCGGTCTGTTAAAGCTAGTGCCAACGCACCACCGCTTCCTCCTTCACCAGTAAAAATAGCTAGAGTCGGAACGTTTAAATCACTTAACGCCATTAGACATTTGGCAATAGCAGCGCCCGCTCCTCTTTCTTCTGCTTCTATACCGCAAAAAGCTCCAGGTGTATTAATAAATGTAATAACAGGTCTATTAAATTTTTCTGCTTGCTTCATTAAACGATAGGCTTTTTGATACCCTTCCGGATGAGGAGAGCCAAAGTTACGTTTCATATTTTCTTCCAAATCTCGCCCTTTTTGTATCGCTAAAATCGTGACCGGTTGCTTATCAAGATAGGCTAAACCTCCAATTAAAGCTTGATCATCACCTAAAAATCTATCTCCATGACATTCGATAAACCCATCAAAAATAGTATCAATATAATCAAGGGGGCTTAGTCGAGAGAGTTGTCTCGCAATCGCTACAATTTCGTTTGGACTTTTTTTAACCATCATTATCCTCCTTGCTTTGACAATGAAATTCTAAAAACTTACCTATCGTTTCTTTGAGTTCTTCTCTAGGTACAATTTTATCAATAAAACCATGGTCTAATAAAAATTCAGCACGTTGGAAATCATCTGGTAGTTTTTGTTGAATCGTTTGTTCAATTACTCGAGCTCCTGCAAAGCCTATTCGAGCATTAGGTTCTGCTAGAATGATATCACCATCCATGGCAAAACTAGCTGTTACGCCGCCCAATGTTGGGTCTGTTAAAACCGTTAAATAAAAAAGACCTTGATTACTATGTCGCTTCACTGCATTTGTTATTTTGGCCATCTGCATTAAGGATATAATACCTTCTTGCATACGAGCCCCACCTGAAGCTGTAAAAATAACAACAGGTAAACACTTTTCAGTTGCCTGTTCAAATAAACGCGTAATCTTCTCACCAACTGCTTGACCCATACTGCCCATCATAAACTGACTATCCATAACAGCAATCATAGTTGGTACTGTATTAATAGTTGCTTTTCCAGTAACAACCGCTTCTGTTAAGCCACTTTTAGCTTGTTCAGTACAAATTTTTTCTTGATAACCTGGAAAATTTAGTTTATCTTGTCCCATTATGGTACTGTCGATTTCTTCAAATGTATCCCTATCACAAATCAATTCCAGTCGATCTCTCGCACCTAATTTAAATGCAAAGTCACAGTGAGGACATGTCCGGTAAGCTGTTATACTTTTAACATAAATAGCTTTCCTACACGACTCGCACTGAACCCACATATCATCAGGAACGCTAGGTTTTGGTAACTGTATATCTGAAGATTGTTTTGTGGCAATCGGTATATACTGTCTCTTCTTTTTAAATAATCCCATAGGCAGTTACACCTCCTAACTGTTAACTAATCAAACCATTTAGGTAAAAATTTTTCTTCTAAGAAACTTGTATCGTAATGTCCCTCTAAAATAGCCGAATCTGCAATTAAATCAAGTTGAAATTGTTTATTTGTGGCAATTCCCTCAACATTTAATTCTGATAAAGCACGTTGCATTTTAGAAATGGCTTCTAGTTTTGTCTCCCCATGAGTAATAATTTTTGCAATCATTGAATCATAGTACGGTGAAATGTCACAGCCTGAATACATCGCACTTTCTACTCTAAGGCCCATCCCTCCACTTGGTAAGTGCAGATGAGTAAGACGCCCTGGTACTGGTGCGAAATTAAAACTTGGGTCTTCTGCATTAATGCGACATTCAATACTAAATCCTTTAAATGAAATATCTTCTTGTATTAGGTTTAAAGGTTGACCGTAAGCTAGTTCAATCTGTTTTTTTACAATATCTATCCCTGTAATCATCTCTGTAACCGGGTGCTCTACTTGAATTCTTGTATTCATTTCCATGAAATAAAAATTATCATCTTCATCTACTAAAAATTCAATTGTTCCTGCATTTTCATAAGACACGGCTTTTGCTGCCTGAACAGCAGATTGACATATTTTAACTCTCGTATTCTCAGATAAATCTATCGCCGGAGCTGTTTCTAAGACTTTTTGATTGTGGCGTTGAAGAGAACAATCTCGTTCTCCTAAATGCACGCTATTCCCAAACTTATCTCCTAAAATTTGAATCTCAATATGTCTAGCTGGGTAAATTATTTTCTCAATATACATGTCATCATTACCAAAAGCCGATAAAGCTTCTTGTTGGGCACTTTGAAATTGACTGACTAACTCACCAGGGTTAAGAACTTTCCTAATCCCTTTTCCACCGCCACCAGCTGCAGCTTTTATCATTAAAGGATAGCCGATAAGTTCTGCGATTTGTTTTGCTTCATCTACTGTCGCGATTTTTCCATCACTACCTGGAATGACAGGAACACCCGCTTCTATCATAGTTTTTCTGGCATTTATCTTATTTCCCATTAATTCAATAGTGTCATGATTTGGACCGATAAAGGCTATCTGACAGTCCTGACACATAGCGGAAAAGGTACTATTTTCTGATAGAAAACCAAAACCGGGATGAATAGCCTCTGCTCCTGTTAGTATAGACGCACTTAAAAGTTGCTGCTGATTTAAATAAGAATCGATAGCATGAGCCGGTCCAATACAGACCGCTTCGTCTGCTAGCTCAACATGAAGTGCATAACGGTCAGCCTCAGAATAAACTGCAACTGTTGCAATTCCCATCTCTTGGCAAGCACGGATTATTCTAACGGCGATTTCACCTCTATTAGCAATAAGTACTTTGTTAAACATTATTTTGCTCCAATAATAAAGGTCATTAAAGCTTCACAGACTTTTTTATCTTCCACATAAGCGATAGCTTTTCCTACACCAATATTTCCTTTTTGTTTAATAATTGTCATTTCCATCTTCAGAACATCACCTGGAACAACTTTTTGACGGAATTTAACTTTATCTATGCCACCTAAATAACCAGTTTGACCTTCAAATTCAGGACTTTTCAGCAAAGGAATTGACCCTGTCTGAGCTAATGCTTCTAAAATAAGGACACCTGGCATAACAGGTTCTCCTGGAAAATGCCCTGGGAAGAAATGTTCATTGTAGGTTACATTTTTAATAGCAACCACTCGCTTACCTGGTTCTAATTCTAGAACACGATCGACCATCATAATAGGGTAACGATTTGGGATAATTTCCATAATTTCTTGTACATTTAATTGCATGTTAGTGCCCTCCAATTAGGTTAATTTTACTTACTTGCTCTCAACTTCAAATAATAGTTGTCCATACTCTACAACCTCTTCATTACTAAATAAAACTTTCGAGATAGTCCCTGATACAGGACTCGGAATATCATTCATTATCTTCATTGATTCAACAATACAAACTGTTTCACCAACTTCAACAGTATCTCCAACTTGTTTAAATGGACTACTTGTTGGATCACTGCTTGTATAAGCAATTCCTACTAACGGAGACGTTATAAATTCGCCCTCAGTTGGTGTTGCGACAGTATTTTTTTCAGCTGTTGGAACAACCTGATTATCTGATATTTCTGCAACTGATGATTCCTCATTTATTACTGTATCTTGTTTTGTTAAAGTATTTATCTCATTTTTATTAACGTATAACTTGTAGTCACTGGTTTCCAAATTAAACTCTCTAATAGAACTTTGATCAATATAAGTAATTAAGCCTTTTAATTCGTTATTTTTCACTTATGCTTCCTCCCACTTTTTAAAGAGGCAAACGGCATTGTGCCCACCAAATCCTAATGAGTTACTCATTGCATAAGTTAAATTAGTCTCCCTGCCTTCATTTGGAACATAATCCAAATCACACAACGGATCGTTATTTTTTAATCCTAATGTTGGTGGAACAAATTGGTCTGTAAGAGCTTTAAGACAAACAATCCCTTCGACTGCTCCAGCCGCTCCTAGTAAATGACCAATCATACTCTTTGTACTTGAAATAGCCACGTTAGAGGCCTCTTCACCAAGAGCATATTTAATCGCTGTTGTTTCTGCTGAATCGTTATTTGGTGTACTTGTTCCATGGGCATTGATATAACCTAAGTCACTAGCTGTTATTGAGGCTTCTTCCATAGCTTGCATCATGGCACGTCCCGCTCCTGAACCATCTGGATTTGGGCTAGTCATATGGTACGCATCACTTGTTGCACCATATCCTACTACTTCGCCGTATATCTTAGCATTACGTTTTTGTGCATGTTCCAATTCTTCTAATACAAGCATTCCAGATCCTTCTCCCATAACAAAACCTGAACGGTCTTTATCAAATGGGATAGACGCTCTAGTTGGGTCTGTTTCTTTTGTTAACGCTGTCAAAGCACCAAAACCAGATATTCCGATTTCACAAATCGTTGCCTCAGCACCACCTGCAACAATGGCATCGGCATAACCGTGTTTAATTGTTCGGTAAGCTTCACCAATAGCGTTAGTCCCTGATGCACATGCGGTAACAATCGAAGTTGATATTCCTTTTGCTCCAATATAATAAGAGATATTACCAGCAACCATATTGCCAATCGCCATAGGTACAAATAATGGGGCTACACGTTGTGGACCTTTTGTAGACATTTTGATAACTTGTTCTTGAATGGTCGTCATTCCGCCAATCCCTGAACTCGCAATCACACCTAAACGCTCTGGATCAATAGATTCTAAAGTAAGATTACTATCTTCCATTGCTTGCAAGGCAGCCGAAACACCATAGATTGAAAAAAGATCCATACGTTTTGTCGCTTTTTTCTCCATGTATTGAATAGGTTCGAAATCTTTTACTTCTGCCGCCACTGTAATACCTGTTTCACTTGCATCAAAACGTGTAATTGGGGCAATACCCGACTTACCTTGTCTTACATTATCCCAAAATTCTGATACTGTATTTCCTAATGGGGTAATCGCTCCTAAACCAGTTACAACTACTCTTCTCATAACTTATTTCTCCTTATGCCAATTCTCTGATTGAATTGGTTATTTAACCGTTCATCACCATGCCACCATCAACATTAAGGACTTGTCCTGTCACATATGTTTGGTTAGCTAAATATAAAGCAGCTTGTGCTACATCTTGTACTGTTCCAAAAGCTTTCAGTGGAATTTGGTTCTTGGCCTGCTCTTGTTGGTCTTGAGTCAGCACGTCTGTCATTTCTGTTGAAATAAAACCAGGCGCAATCGCATTACAGTAAATATTACGGCTCGCTAATTCTCTAGCAACAGATTTCGTCAATCCAATAACACCCGCTTTACTGGCCGCATAATTAACTTGACCTGCATTACCAAGCTGTCCTACCACGCTTGCTATATTTATAATATGGCCACTTCTTTGTTTTAAGAAAAGTTTGCTACTTGCTTTAATTGTATTAAATGTTCCCGTTAGATTTATGGCAATCACATCTTCAAAATCTTCTTCTGACATACGCATCAAAAGCGTGTCACGTGTGATGCCCGCATTATTTATTAAGACGTCTAAACAACCAAAATGCTCAACCGTTTTGTTAATCAAAGTTGTCGCATCCTCTAGTTTTGCAATGTTTCCAGGAATGTAGTAACTTGTTTCTTGATATTCTTGTAGCCAGTCAGGTGCTTCAGTGCCACGTCCATTGATTACGACTGAATGACCTTCTTTCAAAAATGCCTCAGCTAATGCCTTACCAATACCACGTGTACTTCCAGTTACAATCACAACTTTATTTTTAGACATTTCTGTTCTCCTCTGTAGTTAAGTTTGTTCTTACTTTTTCTAACGATTTTAAATCTTCTACATTAAAAGTAGCGACCTGTTTAACCGTTTTTCGTATAAAGGTACTAAGACTACGTCCTGGACCAACTTCTATAAAAATTTCAACCCCATTCTCATATAAGGTCTCAACTGATTTTTGCCATAAAACCGGTGATTTCACCTGTGAAACTAATAATTGTTTAACATCACTATCTAAAGAAATGATCTCTCCCGTCACATTTGCAACGACAGGATAATTTCCAGTTTTCAAAGTTAAAGGTTTAAATTCATTTTGTAATAATTGAGCTGCAGGCTCTAATAATGCCGTGTGAAATGGACCACTCACATTTAAAGGAATTATTTTACGAGCTCCCGCTTGAGTCAAGCGTTCCTTAGCCAACTCTAATGCCGCAATCTCTCCTGAAATAACAGTTTGATTTGGCATATTATAATTAGCTGGTTTAACCAAACCTCTTTGTTCTTCAGTAATCTCTTTACAAATACTCTCTATTTCTTCTGCAGCTAAGCCCATAACAGCGGACATGCCGCCTTGTCCACTCGGAAAAGCCTCTTCCATAAAAGTGCCTCTTTTCCGAACAAGACATAGAGCTTCTTCAAAAGTTAAGGTGCCATTTATCACAAGGGCACTATATTCTCCTAAGCTCAATCCAGCTAAGTAATCTGGTTTAATTTCAAATTCTTCTATTAATAATTTGGCAATCGCGACACTTATCGTTAAGATTGCCGGTTGGGTATAGGCTGTTTCATTTAGTTTATTATTTTCTTCAAAACAAAGTTTAGTCATATCGATATTTAAAATCCGTGATGCATCGTCTACAACTGACTGAACGATTGGATAGGTGTCATATAATTCTTTTCCCATCCCTATATATTGTGATCCTTGACCACTAAATACAAATGCTGTAGCCAATTGGCACCTCCTTAAATATATCTATTTAGAACTTTACTTATCGCGCACGTTCTATTGCTATATAATACTCTTCTACCAATTCATCAATTATTTCTTGACACGTTTGATTTCTTTTCGTAACCAGACCTGCGATTTGGCCAGCCATCATAGAACTATTTTCTGTATCTCCATCGACCACGGCTCTTTTTAGAGCTCCTTTACCTAAGTCTTCCAATCGGTCCCAATCAGGTTGGTCTTTCTTCAATTCTTCTCGTTCCGCTTTGTCGTACTGACGTGTTAGTTTATTTCTAATCCCTCTAACAGGGTGTCCAGTAGAGAGTCCAGTAATAGCGGTATCAATATCACGGGCTTTTAAAACGGCTTCTTTATAATTTGAGTGAATATCTGTTTCTTCCGCCACTAAAAATCTAGTGCCTAGTTGAACGGCATCCACACCTAACATAAAGGCAGCGGCTACACCTCTTCCGTCTCCAATACCTCCTGCAGAAATAACTGGAATTGAAACAGCATCTACAACTTGTGGGACTAAAGCTAAAGTGGTTAACTTTCCAATATGTCCACCTGCTTCCATACCTTCCACAATCACAGCATCTGCTCCGTCTCTTTCCATTCTTCTTGCTAAGGCAACTGAAGCGACTACTGGAATAACTGTAATATTAGCCTCTTTAAATTTAGACATGTATTTAGCTGGTGAGCCAGCACCTGTTGTCACAACTCTTACCCCTGACTGACACACCACTTCAACTACTTCATCAACATGAGGAGAGAGTAACATTATATTGACGCCAAAGGGATGGTCCGTTAATGCTTTGGCTTGTTCGATTTGACTTTTTACAAATTCAGCGGGTGCATGTCCAGATGCGATAATTCCTAATCCACCTGCATTAGATACTGCACTCGCTAATTCTGCCTTAGCCACCCAAGCCATCGCACCTTGAAAAATAGGGTATTTTATATTCAACATTTTACATAGTTTTGATCGTTTCATTCTTATCTCCTCGATTTTATTTTTAATAAAAAAGCAGTCATCAAAACAGAGGTTTGACGCTACTTTTTTATCATTAATTATTTAGTTTTCAATTGTGCATCTACAAAGTTAACAACATCTCCAACAGTGCTGAAATCATCATCAGATTCAAATTTCACATCGAATTCGTCTTCAATATCGTTAATGATTTGGAACACATCTAAGCTATCCGCCTCTAATCCTTCTTTAAAACTTGTTGTTAAAGTAACGTCACTTTCTTCTTTTCCTAATTGATCGACAATAATTTCTTGAATTTTATTAAAGCTTGACATGTTAAATTCCTCCTAATGGTTTTAAACAGTTATAGTTTTTTATATTTAATTCTTTATTAAAGCTGTACTGACATAAGACCATATGATAGTCCACCGCCAAAACCAGCTAATAAAACAATTTGATTGCTTCCTAATTTTAATGTGCCATCCTCTAGCTTATCCGTTAGTAATAGCGGAATAGATGCGGCAGATGTATTTCCATAATGCTCAATATTTGTTAAGAATTTATCACTTGAAATACCTGTATTTTTACTCAACGTAGAAAGTAACCTCAAATTTGCTTGATGAGCCACTACATAATCTAGTGCGTTTAGCTCGTCTGAAGGCAACTCTTTAATCGCTGTTGAAACTGTTCGACTAACAAAATCAAAAACAGACCGGCCATCCATCGTTAAATAAGGGCTTACTGTCCCTTTATTTGTTGCATAGGGGCTAGCATTTACCTGTTCTCCGCCCATCAAAGACTGAGAAGAGTCACCAAATCCTCTTAAAGACTCAATATAGTCATACGCTGACGCCATATTGGCCTCTACTAGAACACCTGCTGCCCCGTCTCCAAATAAGACGGCTGTACTGCGGTCTTGCCAATCAATCAGTTTAGACATACAATCAGCACCAATAACAAGCCCTCGTTTGTATGTGCCACTCACAAGATATTTCTCAGCAACAGAAAGTGCTGAGACGAACCCTGAACACGCTGCACTAACATCTAAAACCATGGCATTCGTAGCTTTTATGTCACGTTGAACTAACGCTGCTACCGATGGCGTAGCAAAATCAGGTGTCATAGTGGCTACGATGATAAAATCAATTGAATCTGGCGATACGTTTTGTTGTGTCAGTAACCGCCTTGCCACATCGCCACACAAACTTCCCGTTGTCTCATCAGTCACAACATAACGAGTCTTTATACCTGTTCGAGATATAATCCATTCATCTGTCGTTTCTAAATGCTGTGTTAAATCGTAATTAGATACTTTTTTATTCGGAAGTGCTTTTGCTGCCCCTCGAATAGATAGTGTCGTCTTTCTTTTAAGCATAGAATGCTCCTCTTAATAATGTCTCTGTAAAAATGTATGAAGATTTTTCAGCCCTTTTGAAATAGCAGCTTGTTCTTCTTCACTCATATCAGATAAAGCAGCTTGAACCATATTTTTATGAAATTGTGCATGAGCACGGTAAAATAGTCGGCCTTTGTTAGTCAATTTCAAACGAACAACACGACGATCTTCATCTGTTCTTACACGCTCAACATACTCTTTTTTTACTAGATTATTAATGGCTACAGTCAGTGTTCCTACTGTTATAGATAACTTCTCGGCTACCTCACTTGACGTTTTTGTATCATGTAGACCGATTGCTTCAATCGTATGCATCTCTTTTACTGAGATGTCTGAAAATTGACCCGATTGTAATTCTGACTCTTCAATTGACAAAATATCATTAAACACCGCTACTAAGTAATCATTTACCTGTGCGAGATTTTTGTCCATCACGTCGCCCCCTTCTTAATTACTTTGATCATCAAACTATTTGATAAACGAAGTATAAAACAACGAAATAAAAAAATCAATAGTTTAAATAAAAATACTTTGATTATCAAACTATATTCACAAAATCTTAAGAATTTAAGAAAAACAAAAAAACTACTCTTAATAGAGTAGTTTAATCGATAACTTGTTCTTTTTTGAAAACCCATAAATACAGACCATACAATGAATTGGCTAAGAATACAAAATACATTACGCCGGTTGCAAAACCGTCACCATGATGCAGACTCATCCACACGGCTACTTGAAAAACATTGGCTCCCACCCATGCCACAAAGGCATATTTATATTTTCTGGCTGTAAAATACATCGCAAGTAAACCTGCAGCACCCGCCGTAGCATCTACCCATGAATTTGAAACGGTTGATAATAATACCACAAAAATTATAACTGCTCCTACAATTGCCGCTACAACTTCCTTAGCAGGTAAGGCACTTGTTTTATCTTCTGCATCATACTCTTTACCGAATCGATACCACATATAAATTCCAAAAACATCAAAAACAATATAACCTAGTTGAACCAAAGCTTCCCCTTTGATACCGTTGTTCCAAGCGGATAACATAAAAACAAAACTACTAAAAAATCCTAGAACAAAGTTCCATTTGTTCCCTTTAGCAATTAAAAAGACACATGTGAGTGCCATAAAAGTAGCGACCATTTGCAAAGGATCTGATACTCCCAGTATCGACCACGTGATTGTTTGAATAATATACATTGCTGCCAACCAAAATAAACTTTTATCTTTTACCATAAAGCCTCCCATAAAAACTTTTTTACCACCTATTATTAGAACACATTTTTTTATGGAGTACAATCTATTTTTTGTAAGCGCATTACACAAAAAGAAGAAATACTGAACAGTATCTCTTCTTTTTATAACAAAATAATTATATTAATTCATATTTATTAAAAGCCTTAGCTAACCCATCTTCATCTACAGCAGCTGTCACATCATCTGCGACCGCTTTAAGCTTATCCGTCCCGTTAGCCATAGCAATACCTAAACCAACAGCAGAGAACATTGCAATATCGTTATCCCCATCCCCTAAACCTATGCTATCTGTCTTATCTAGGTCTAAATAATCTAAAACAAAATTAATAGCAGCATATTTGTCTTGATTTTTGACGCCAGCCTCACCACTATTTTGACCATACTGAGGAATCGTTGAATGATGAAGTTCTACCTTTTCACCAAAGTCGCGTTCAATAGACTCAAACGGGTAATTCTTATTAATAAAACATATTTTATTAATTTGGTTATATTCCAATTCATGATTTCTCATATCTTTCAATAAACTAGTAAACCATTCAACTTGAGATAATGTTTTTTCCTTAACTTCTGGTGTATCGGGTAGTCCCGCTAATAAATTATCATGTATAGAACTAATGCAATAGTCATTGCTAAAAAGTCCATTATTCGTTTCTAAATAACACCCTATCTTTTCTTCTCTAAATAGTTCTAATAGCTCTCGTACAGTACTCTCTGGTAATGTCTCATGCTTCACAACTTGATTATCAATTTCAATATAAGCTCCACCAGCGCCTATGATACCGTCAAACCCAATATCACGAATACTTGGTAATATTTCAGGATTTGATCGCCCCGTGCAGATAAATACAAGGTTTCCATTTTTTCTCGTTTGTCTAATAGCGTCGATCGCCGATTGAGGTGCTTTGCTATCAAATCCTACTAATGTTCCATCAATGTCGATAAAAATTACTTTTTTCATCCGTCTTTATCTCCTTTTATAAAAAACGAGACCTTTAGGCCTCGTTTTTTTATGTATTATAAACCATTTTTTTCAATAACATTTTTGTACCAATCAAAAGATGCTTTCTTAGAACGCTCCATTGTTCCGTTACCCTCATCATCTAAATCAACATAGATAAAGCCATAACGTTTACTCATTTCACCTGTAGAAGCACTTACTAAATCAATACAGCCCCATGGCGTGTACGCAATTAAATCAACACCATCTTCATTAATTGCTTTTGCCATCTCTGTAATATGTTTTTCTAAATAATCAATACGGTAAGTATCATTAATAGTCCCGTCAGCTTCTACTGTATCAATAGCACCTAAGCCATTTTCAGAGATGTATAACGGCACACCATAACGACCGTATAAATCATTTAAAGCAATTCTTAAACCAACTGGGTCAATCTCCCATCCCCACTCACTGGCTTTCAAGAATGGGTTTTTAGTTCCACCGAAGAAATTACCAGATGATTTTGTTAATTCAGGATCTGTACTAAACGCAGATGACATGTAGTAGCTAAATGATAAATAATCAACAGTGTGAGCTTTTAATAACTCTAACTCACCTTCAGCAATTTCTAATTCAATTCCTTTTTCTTTGAAATAGGCTAACGCGTAACTTGGGTATTCGCCACGTACTTGAATATCGTTACAGAAATAGTTGAATAAACGATTTTGTTTTTCTTTCGCCATGACAGTGTCTGGATTACAGTCATAAGCATACATCGTCGCATAGATACTCATACACCCTACTTTAAGTTCTGGATTTAACTCATGAGCAATTTTTGTTGCTAAAGAGCTAGAAACAAATTGATTATGTAACGCTTGGAAATTATCTTGCTCTGTAGCATTTCTCATTGCTGTTGTAAAAAATGACCCAAATACACCTGTATTAATTTCATTAAATGTCATCCAGTATGTCACTTTTGTATGATATCTTTCTAAAATAGTACGGGCGTAGTTTTCAAATAGAGCAATTAACTCACGGTTCTTCCATCCTCCATAGTTCTTCACTAAATTAAGAGGTGTTTCATAATGCGACATTGTAATGGTTGGTTCAATATTATATTTTAATAACGTATCGATCACTTTATCATAATGAGCTAGTCCTGCTTCATTAGGTGTTTTATCATCACCATTAGGGAAAATTCGTGCCCATGAGATTGACATACGGAACGTTTTAAATCCCATTTCCGCAAACAACGCAATATCTTCTTCAAAACGGTTATAAAAATCAATACCTGCATGATTTGGGTACGTGTATTTTTCCTCATTAATTTCTAAAGGAAGCTCTCCTGACATTAATAAATCTAAACGATGTTTACCACCAGGTGAAATATCTGCAATAGTTAAGCCTTTACCGTCGACATTGTAAGCTCCTTCACATTGGTTAGCAGCTGTAGCACCGCCCCATAAAAATCCTTTTGGAAATGTTAAATTCGTTGTCATAATAAATTCCTCCTCATTTTGTTATTAATTATATGATATGTACAATTTCTTCTTCCTTATAGATTACCCCATTATCCTGGGCAGGCGAAACATCAGTATAATTGGCAGTGTTAGTAACTATTACCATAGTTGTTACATCCACGCCTTTAGCTCTTAACTCATCAAAATCTACAGTCCCTAAAACTTGCCCTTTTTCAATATGAGAATCTACAGTGACGTCTAAATTAAAACCTTCTCCACCTAATTCTATCGTATCAATCCCAATATGTACTAATACTTCCACTCCATTATCTCCTAAAATACCAATAGCATGTTTAGATTCAGGGAAAATTTTAACAACACCTGAAATTGGCGCTACTACTTGATTATCTGATGGAATAATGGCAATCCCTTTTCCTACTAATTCTTGAGCAAATGTTTCATCGGCTACTTGATTTAATGGGATAATTTCACCGTTTAATGGTGAGAAAATACGATTATTTTCAATAGAATTGACTGCTACTACAGGTGACTCTTGAACTACTTCATCTTTTTCTATTTCTTCATCAAACCCTAAAACTAATGTGAAAATAAATGATAATGCCCAACTTAATGCCAAAGCAACAATAAACCAAATCACATTCATAGTATCTTTATCATTGATAAATGCAGGAATAGAGAATAAACCAGGCATCCCGCCTCCACCATAAGCTTTTAAATTCATAAATGTTGAGAAGCCACCAGCAATACCACCACCAGCTAGTGAAGCATAGAATGGTCGTTTAAGTTTCAAATTGACACCATACATTGCTGGTTCAGTAATACCAATTGAAGCTGAAATACCTGATGATACAGCAATCTGACGCATTGATGAATCTTTAGTTCTTAAAGCTACCGCAAAAGCTGAACCAGACTGAGCCATATTTGTAACAGAATTGATTGGAGTAACAACATTTTCAAACCCATTTTTTGCATAGCTCGTTAAAGAAATCGGAGCTAAAGAATAGTGCATCCCTGTGATAACTAACAATGGGAATGTCGCCCCCAAGATAAGGCCTGCGAAAGGTCCTCCTACTTCGAATAACCACGCAATACCGTCACCTACAAAATTACCAGCATACGTTCCAATTGGCCCAATAATTACCATAGCAATTGGGAAAGTTATTAGTAAAGCAACCATCGGAGTAAACATTAGAGTCAAACTACCTGGCATCCATTTCTTAATCCAATTAACCACATATTTTAAAACAACTACTGAAAAAATAATAGGTAATACTGAACTTGCATAACTTACTAATGGCAATGGAATAATACCAAACATATGCCATGGAGCTGGAGCTTCACCACCTGTAAAACTAGCTTGCATCGCTTGTTGCGCAGCATTTAAATAAGTTGGATACATCATTGCTCCCGCCAATGCTAAAGCAAGGTATTCACTTGTTCTAAATTTACGAGCTGTAGATACAGCTAATAAGAACGGTAGGAAATATAAAACTGAATCCGCTAGGCCGTACAAAACTTGATAAGAAGTACTATCAGCTGTCGTCCAACCAAAAATAACTGCTAACGCTATAAAACCTTTAAGAAGTCCAGTTCCTGCTAATGCGGGGACAATAGGTGTGAAAATCGCTGAAATAATATCAAATAGCTTCGATAAGAATCCTTCATCCGTATTAGTTTTTTCATTACTACCTGAGTTACCGACAATTGATTCTACTTCTTCAAAAACATCCGCAACTGTATTTCCAATAATAACTTGGAATTGGTCTCCTGAGAATTGTGCCCCCATAACACCTGGAATTTTTTTGATTTTATCTACCGGTATATTATTTTTATCTTTTAGATTAAAACGTAAACGTGTAACGCAATGCCATGCATTTACCACATTTTCTTTACCTCCGATAGCCTCAACAACTTGAGTTGCAGTCTCTTTAAACTTTGACAATTTTCTCACTCCTTAAATTTTTTTATAAAAAAAGAATAATGAAAATAAGCAAGGCCACCTAATGGGCCTACACTTATATTCATTATTCAGTAATGCCTGATCGAATCAGTTACAAGCCAAATAGTGACTATATTGATTTTATTCGTTTCAAATGAACGGTTAGATAGATTTTTTCTTCTATCGATATTGTCCATCCCTCTTTCATATACAGAAAATCTGATATTTTTTCAGCCATCTGATACTCTTCAGGGTACTTCATTTTATACATTTGTACTAGATCCTCATCCATTTCATCCGCATAAGACTGACTGTATAATTTGCGTAACATAAAATACCTTAAATGATTAACAAATTTACCATGAGCAAAATGATTTGGATCCAGCGACATTTGAAATTGATACTCTACTAATTTAACAATTTGTTTAATCAATTTAATGACATGTACAGTGTCACTTAATGTACTATCTTTATTAGAAGCATTTACAAAATGATTTGTTAAAAATTCAAGTTCTGAATCATCTAATTTCTGAGTAAGCGTATCATTTATTAAACTTAAAGCTTCACCTGCCAATTTGAACTCATCAGGATGTATTTTCCTCAGTTCCCAGTAATTTAATACAGGATACTCAATCCCTTGTTCCTGTCTTTTAATAGCAAAATCAATATGATCTGCCAAAATCAGATAATGAGCATTATCAAAATCGATATTTAATTTAGTTTTCGCAAGATCACTCACCTTGCTTGTAATTGCAACAATATCAGAAGGCATTTCTTGTAATACCTTAAGGTCTTGATTGTCACCCTCGTCATCCTTTAAAATATACCGACGATCAATCCTATCATCAGGAATACTATCTCCTTCTTTTAATGAAAAGCCAATACCTTTTCCTAAAACAATATAACCTGTTCCATCTTCATCGTTAGCAAAAGCAACATTATTATTAATTTTTTTAAGAAACCTCATCGTCAACCTCCTTTCCAATAAAAAAACCTACTTTAATAAACCACGCAAGTAGTCGATTAAAGTAGGTTATGCCTGATCGAATCAGTTACAATCCTGTGCTATGTTTGTTGCTTTGAAATTATTATATCACACCATTTTTAAAAGGCAACCGTTTTCAATAATTATTTTTTAGAAATTATCTCCCATGCTCTTTAGTTTACCATAATTATATTATGGTAATTATTGTCTTTCAAACAGTTCTATCTTAACCGTTGTTCCTTGTTCTTTTTCACTTTGGATTACCATATGACCTTCAACTATCTCTACAATACGGCTAACCATTGCAAGTCCAAGCCCTGCACCTTGGTTACTTCTAGAGCTATCTCCTTGGTAGAATTTTTCCGTAGCCCGTTCGATTTCTTCTGGTGTCATCCCACAGCCTTCATCTTTAACCAAGAATGTTATTTTATCAGCTTCTTTTTTCAAACAGACTGTTATCTTACCACCTTTATTAGAGAATTTAATCGCATTACTCAAAATATTTTGCCAAACGTGTTGCAAGAGTTCTTTATTCCCTTTCATCTCTACATCGTCTATCTTGATGTCTAACTCGATTTCTTTCTCAGACCAGCAGCCTTCTAACAACAATAGCACTTGTCTAACTTCTTCAGAAAGTGAGAAGACAGTTTCTTTCTCTTTGATTTCTTGATTATCTAATTTTGACATATATAAAATATCACTAGATAATGAATTTAAACGTCTCGCACTCACGACAATACGTTCAATATAATCGGCTTTTTTCTCTTCACTTAATCCTGATGTCTTTAATAAAGAGGCATAACCGTCAATTGCCGCAATCGGTGTCTTTAATTCATGAGAGATGTTAGCAATAAACTCCTGTCTCATGTTATCTATCTTACCTAACTCACTGACCATAATGTTAAAATTTTGTGATAAACCTGCTACTTCGTCTATCCAATTGTCTTCTTCAATACGAATTGAAAAATCGCCCTGAGCCACTTCTTTTGTCGCTCTATTTAATACAGCGAAAGATGAAAATAACCATCGTCCTAAGATATGTGCCACGATTGTACTTATAAAAATACTCGATAAGCACAGTACTGCAATAACAGCCAAATGATTGTAGCCACTTAAATAATCATGTTTGATTAAATAATACATAGCCGAACCGACTAAAAGAGTAGTCAGACTCACAATGATGAACACACTGATAGAGAACGCTAAAATCATCTTAACGGGGTGTTTTTTATGCATCTCTTTCTCCTAACTTATACCCTAGCCCCCTAATGGTTTTAATAGTTAAATCAGGATTATCTGCTAATTTATCTCGTAATCGGTTAATATGGACATCAACTGTTCGAGGGTCTGTCTCAGAGTTCAACCCCCAAATATCATCCATTAGTTGTTGGCGCGTGAATATTTTATTTTGCGAGGACGCTAGTTTATATAACAGTAAAAACTCTTTTTGAGGCAAAATCAGTCTATGCCCTTGCCACATGACTTTCAGCTCATCTAATGCTAAGACAGTTTCACCTATGGTCATTTGTTGATCTGTTAAAATCTGAGCGCGACGCAATAACGCCTTCACTCTAAGTAACATCTCGTTAATATCAACTGGTTTTACCATATAGTCATCTGTTCCTACCATAAAACCAGCTTCTTTATCCCTAAAGGTATCTTTCGCTGAAATCATTAAAATCGGAATCGTTTTATTAGATAAACGAATGGCTTCTGTTAATTCTAACCCATCTATTTCCGGCATCATGACATCTGAAATCACAAGGTCTATTCGATTTCTTTCCAATTCTTTTAAAGCTTCTTTACCATTGGTTGCCGCTATGACATCATAGCCCACACCAGATAACACTTCTGTATATAAATTTTTAAGTTCTAAATCATCTTCTGCTACTAGTATCTTAACCATACGTCTCTCCTTTACACCTAGATAATTAAATACTATACCACAAATATCAACTCACTATTAAGTGTTTTGTTAACATACAGTTTAAAGTCCCATGTTACAATATAAGCAGTAAAGAGGAGGCTTTCTATGATTGAATTACAGCACTTAAAAAAAGAATATATAACAGGTGACTTTCATCAACTTGCTTTAGATGATGTGAGTTTAACCTTTAGAAAAAATGAATTTGTAGCCATACTTGGCCCTAGTGGCTCAGGTAAAACAACCTTACTTAATATTATCGGCGGACTTGACCGTTATGACTCAGGCGACTTACTAATCCAAGGAACCAGTACTAAAGAATTTAAAGATGGCGATTGGGATGCTTACCGTAATAACAGCGTCGGCTTCATCTTTCAAAGCTACAATTTAATTTCTCACCTTTCTGTTGCAGACAACGTTGAGATGGGCATGACATTATCTGGTGTTCGTAAAAAGGTAAAACAACAAAAGGCCTTAGAAGTACTGGAACAAGTTGGATTATCCGACCATGTGACTAAGAAACCTAACCAATTATCTGGTGGTCAGATGCAACGTGTGGCAATTGCTCGTTCTCTAGCTAACAATCCTGAGGTCATCTTAGCTGATGAGCCAACTGGTGCATTAGACACTCATACAAGTGAACAAATTATGGAACTTATTCAATCTATCTCTAAAGACAAACTAGTCTTGATGGTCACCCATAATCCAGAATTAGCTGAAGCTTATGCTGACCGTATCATTCGCTTTTCTGATGGACAGGTCTTATCAGATAGTAACCCTTATGAGCCCTCTCCTACTCGTCGTAAATACAAACCTAAAAAAACGAGTATGAGTTTTTTCACCGCTTTAAAATTGTCTGGTAATAATATTATTACCAAAAAATGGCGTACCGGCCTAACTGCCTTTGCTTCAAGTATTGGGATTATAGGAATAGCTCTCGTCCTATCTTTATCTAACGGTTTTAACAAACAAGTGGGTGATTTTGAAAAAGGCTCGCTTGCTAATTACCCCATTACAATTGGGACTCAAATGCAAAGTATGCATAAACGACCTGATTCGACTAAAGCTGGCACAAAAGAATTTACATATAAAAAACAGCTCTTTCCTGTTGATTTAGAAGAAGAAACAGTTCAACACAAAAATAAATTATCTGACGAGTATCTGACATATATTGATAAATTAGACCGTGATTTAGTAGAGGGAATTAACTACACACGTCAGCTTAATCTATCACTATTAGACCCTACTGCTACAGAACCTAAATTGATTAATACAAGTAGCTTACCGTTCTCTAGTTATCCTACAAAGAAAAAAACATTCGATACGACTTACCTAGAAACAAACTACGACGTACTAGCTGGTCAATTCCCACAGGATGAAACGGAATTAGCCTTAATTGTCGATGAATCGAATAAAATGCCAACTACAGTTTTAACTGAACTTGGTTTCAAACTGGATAAATTAAACCCAATTGACTTTGATGACATTATAGGTAAAAAATATCAATTAATTCATAACAATGACCTGTATCAAGAGCAAGGTGAACTCTACAAAAACAAATCCTCTAAAGAGGACTTAAAAGAACTAAAAGATAACAAAAACAACACGGAACTTACAATTAGTTCAGTCATTCGAATTAAAGAAGATGCTTCCATTTCAACCCTTCCTGAAGGGATTGTTTACAGTGATATCTTAGCTCAATCTGTTATAAAAGAAGCTTTAGATTCTAATGTTGTGAAAGCACAAAAGAAAACAGACTATAATATTCTGACAGGCCAACCTTTTGGTGATGATAAAGCGCCAGAAAAAGAAAGCTCTCGTTTCCGACCAGAAGAAAAGGTGCCAACTCCGACACTCGTTACAAAGGCTCAAATCTTAGCACAACTTGGTGCAACAGAAATGCCAGTTGGTATTGATATTCATCCTAAAAATTTTGAGTCAAAAGATAAAGTCATCACTTATCTCGATAAATGGAACAAAGGTAAAAAAGAAAAAGAGAAAATTATATACACAGATTTAGCCGCTATGATGGTTGATTTAACTGGTAATATTATGGACGGTATTACCATCGTCTTAATTGCCTTTGCCGGTGTATCCTTACTCGTATCCATGATTATGATTGGGATTATCATCTACATCTCTGTGCTAGAACGTACTAAAGAAATTGGTGTCCTTCGTTCTCTTGGTGCGCGTAAGAAAGATGTGACACGGGTGTTTAATGCTGAAACGTTCATTGTTGGCCTTTTCTCTGGCTCGCTTGGTATTGCTATCACCTATCTTTTAACTATACCGATTAACAAAGTCTTCTTAAATTTAGCAGACTTAGAAAATGTCGCACAATTAAACCCAGTACACGCGGGTATCTTAATCTTAATTAGTGTTGTTTTAACGATGATTGGTGGCGCAATTCCTGCTAAAATGGCTTCTAAAAAAGACCCAGTTACCGCTTTACGTTCAGAATAAACAAAACCAGCTGAGACTAATCTCAGCTGATTTTTTATTTCCCTTCAAACAACTCTAATAAATCCGTTAACGTTACGTTTTCCTTCTCTTCTTTAGTTAAATCTAAAACTACTTTCCCTTTTTCTAAGACAATCAAACGATTGCCATAAACCAAAGCATCTTCCATACGATGAGTAATCATTAAACAGGTTAACTCATGGTCTTCAATCTGTTTTTGAGTCAAGGTCATGATTTGCTTAGCAGTCTTTGGATCAAGTGCAGCGGTATGCTCATCAAGTAACAACAAATCTGGTTTAGTCATGGTTGCCATTAGTAAACTTAAGGCTTGTCTTTGTCCTCCTGATAACTGTCCGACAGGTGTATCTAAATGTTTTTCCAATCCATTTCCCGTTAAACAACATAATTCCTCAAAATAAACTTTATTTTCTTTTAATTTACGACGCTTAAATCCTCGTCTTTTTCCTCTATCTAACGCAACTAACAAATTCTCTGCTACGGTCATGCGAGGCGCTGTGCCCATCTTTGGGTCTTGAAAAACCCGTGCCAAATAATTCGAACGTTGTTCTTCTTTTTGATGTGTCACGTTTTGACCCTTCATAAAAATATCGCCTGAACTTAAGGTTAGATTTCCTGCAATACTATTAAAAAGTGTTGATTTTCCAGCACCATTTCCTCCTAATACCGTGATAAACTCACCAGGTTTTACGGTTAAATTCAAATGGTCCATGATTAAACGATTCTCCATGCCATCATTATCTAAACATTTTACACCGTCTTTAATTTCCACTACTGCTACTGCCATTTAGTTTCCCACCTTTTTTAATGTTAATCGACCAAATAATCGTGTTCTAATTTGTGGCATCATCAAGCACATGGCTAGGATAATCGCCGAAATTAATTTTAAATAGTTGGTGTTAAAGCCTAGTTTGATGACTAATAAAATAAGAAGTTGGTATAAAATACTCCCCATTACAATCGCGACTAATCGTTCGATTAGGGTTAATTGACCAAATAAAACTTCACCTATAATAATTGAAGCAAGTCCTATTACAATAACACCAATTCCTTTATCAACACTGGCATACCCGTCGTTTTGAGCAAGTAACGCGCCGGACAATGCGATGATACCATTTGACACGGTTAACCCAAGTATTTTCATTCGATCTGTATTGATACCAAATGAACGAGCCATCACTTCGTTATCTCCTGTTGCAACGTAAGCTTGACCCAGTGTTGTATGAAAGAATACTCCTACTAATGTCACGATTACGATAACCGCACCCCCGCCTATAACCACTGTATCAAAATAAGGAGGTAAGCTTAGAACATTGACTGAGTCGTGTAATTTCTTTTGATTTAATAACGATAAACTCGGTGATTTCATAATGTATAAAATAACAGAATTCAAACCTGACATCACTAAGATACCTGATAGAATAATTGGTATTTTACCCTTAGTATAAAGTAAGCCTGTTATAAGACCTGCTATCATACCTGCCAAAACACCTAAAAGAGTGGCAACTATCGGTGATACCCCTTGCGTTATCCCCATCACACAAACAGCCGCACCTAAGGGGTATGACCCTTCTGTTGTCATATCTGGGAAATTAAGAATACGGTACGTCATAAATATTCCTACTCCTAAAATTCCCCACATTAATCCTTGTCCTATTGTTGATACAATCATCTCTATTCCTCTTTTCTATTTCGTTTTTTTAGCCTTCTCTAATACATCTTTTGGAATCGTCACCCCTAATTTTTCAGCCTGTTGTTCATTCACAATCACATCTCCTGTCGTAAATGTATAAATCGGTGTGCTTTCTGGTTTAGATTTTCCGTCTAATATATCGCCCACCATTTTTCCGGTTTGACGACCTATCTCATATTGATTTATCCCTACTGTCGCTAAACCACCTTGTTCTACCATCGTATCCACGGAAGGTATGATTGGAATAGATTTTTTATTAGCACCATCAACTACCATCTCCATAGCATTGGCAATCACATTATCTGTCGGCAAATAAATCATATCGACCTCTGATGTCATTACTTGGACCATCTGTGCAATTTGATTACTTGATGGAACAGGGTACGTTTTAACGGTTAAGCCTCTTTTCTTCCCTTCTTCTTCAACACGTTTTGCTTGATAAGCTGAGTTATCCTCAGCTGATGAGTATAACACCCCAATTGTTTTAGCTTTTGGTAAGAGTTCAACTGCTAAATCTAATTGAGCATCAACAGGCGATTGATCGCTGACACCTGTAATATTTCCGCCTGGTTTTTCGTTATCCATGACTAAGTGAGCTGCTTTGGGATCGGTTACTGCGCCTAGTACGAGTGGTACTTCTTTTGTTGTATTGGCTAATGCCTGTGCTGCGGGTGTGGCAATACCTACTAAAACATCCGAGTCTTTTTCAAGGAGCTGCTGACTCATTGTTGCCAGTTTACTTTGATCGGCTTGTCCATTTTGAAAAACCAATTTTAGATTCTTGTTCTCTTCATAGCCTTTTTCTTTTAGACCATCTTGTACCCCACGGTATATCTCATCTAATGCGGGATGGCTCACATACTGCAAAACACCTACTGTCTTCATTTGAACAGTGGTCTCTTTCTCTTGTGACATCTCTTGTTTTCCAGTAATAAATTGACTAGCTAGTACCCCTAAAATAATTAGTACTAGTGCTATTAATCCTCTATTTTTCATTTTTGTTTCCCCATTTCTTATTTTTTTATATACAAAAAGGCAATGACCTTATATACGGTCATTGCCTTAGAATACGCCCTTAATAAACCATTAAGTCGCCAAATAAATGCAAAAAACCACATAGATATCCTCTATGTGGTCGGTAAAAAACGCTATAGTTAGCCACATAGATACAAGTTTAGAATGTACTCTAAAGTTGTATCTATGAACGGATTGTCATACATACAACTATCTACGCCAGCTTTGCCAAGATTGTCTTTGCTCGTTTGTCGTTAATGATAGTTGTCTCATGAAAATCCCTCTTTTCTGTATGATTTAATATAATACGCAGTTTACTTTGAAAAAACAAGAATGTCAATACTTAAATTTTTTAACCAGTTTCTACTGCTAAAAATAATTAGCTAGAAAAAATCTTTCCATCCACCAATCGAACCACTCTATCGCATCTTTGGGCTGATTGTTCATCGTGTGTCACTAATAAAATAGTCTTACCTTCTAGTTGTTTTGCCTTTAATATAAGCATCACTTGTTCAGAATTAACCACATCTAAATTCCCAGTTGGCTCATCTGCCAAAATAATGGCAGGATCATTAATCAAAGCTCTAGCAATCGCTACCCGTTGCTTTTGTCCTCCAGATAACTTTTTCGGTAATTTTTTTAATAATGCGGTAATCCCTAATTCCTCTGCCAAATCATCTAAGCGCTCACGACAAGCGTTGCGTTCGTTTTTTGGTAAATAAGAAACAGGCAACATGATATTTTCTTTGACTGTAAAATCATCCACTAAACCAAAATTTTGCAAAACGAAGCCTATTTTTTGACTTCTAAGCCGTGCTTTTTCTTTATCACTCAGCTTACCGGTACTCTTTCCTGCAAGCTTCACCTCACCACTTTCAAATCCATCAAGAACGCCAAGGACATTTAACAACGTACTTTTCCCACTGCCACTTTCTCCAACTATCGCAACAAATTCCCCTTCTAAACACGTAAATGCCTCGATATCAAGAACATTAAATGACTGATTTTCACCATCTTGATAGGTTTTAATGACCTGATTTAACTGATAGATTACCTTTGTCACGTTATCACCATCCGTTCTTTTTTTAATTGTTTCATACAGGTCATACTCACGATTAAGAGATACGTCACCACCCAAAATCCAAGTCCTATTACGATACTTTTTAACTCCCATTCATGTTGAAGGTAGTAGACTTGCAGTAAATATAATAACAGCAGCATAATAATAAATAAAAAACTGTACGCTAGTATAATCCCTAAGAATAAACTCTTTTTATCTAAACCTGTCGCATAAAAAATACGATAGGTTCGCATTCTTTTTCTAATTAACAAGGCCGAAACCACCATGACTTGTAATAACGTAAATAGCATAAATAAAACAGACTCATAGCCCAAAACTACCGCCTTATCTTTGAAAAAAGTCTTCTCAGAATCTTCGTATTGCCTTTTGTCTTGAACAGTCACTCTTGTGTACCCCGTTCCAGTCAGATTATCTCTGATGACTTTATCAAGGTGATAGGCTGTAAGGTCACGTTTTTCAAGAGGGAAATAATAATGGCTTAAATCATATTGTATAATTTTATTTTGGGGTAGTGTTTCAAAAAATAATGGGACTATCAATTCCGGACTTGGTGTGTCAGACGTTTCAGGTAACTTTTCGAAAAAACCACGTATGGTAAATGGAAGATTCTCCATTTGAAGGTCATTAGGTTTTGTTTCTCTTAACCAACTTAAATTAAACGTTTGACCTACCTTGTAATAGGCTTGAAAATCACTATTTAATAATAGTCCTCTATCCTCTTTTTTTGCCGTGAAATCGCTCGATTTCAAACTTTTTCCTTTTATTATCTTGATAGGCCACTCTTTTAAACCTTGTTCATTAACAATCACTTGATTAGGCATAGCATAGGAGTTATTGTCATACGTTAATGGAGGATTAACTTGTTTGACCTTCCAGTCTTTCTCTTTTGCAAAAAAGGTCGCATCCCCCCCTTTATATCTAGCGGATACACCTGACGCTTTTTCAAGTGCTTTAATAATGGGATAAGGATTAAGAGCAGTATCCTCCTCCCATCCCCCATAGACCACTTCAAGCATGTGCTCACTTGTTGAAGAAGAAAAAATGTCTGATTTGAGATAGTTGCGTTCACCTTGAATAAAATCAAGAGACATCACAACGGATAACAAGATGAGTAAAATGATGCCTCCTTTAATTACAAGATAGCTTGTCAATTCATTCCAGATTAGGAGCCGATACTTAGACATCTCGCACCTCCCTAAGTAACTGTGAGACCGTCATAATTTTGACTGATACCACACTTAATGAAAAGAAAAATAAAACCATAACGATAAAGACACCTGTCACCTGAGTACTCCCTAATAATGCAGACTGAAAAGTAAAGGGTAGACTTTTTTCCATGAATTTAGTGCCACTAAGTACAACAACTAAACTCAGTATAAAACTCAAGGTCATTGTTTTTAGGTATTTTTGAAACGTATCCCAAACCAAGCGGGCTTCGCTTGCCCCTACAAGTTTTCTAATAGCTAATTCCAATCGCCATGCATCCAGACGTTGATAAAACTGCATCATAACTGAAAGACTACTGACGAGAAGTAATTCGAGATAAAAGAGATCAAAACGATGACTGCCTTGTTCAAATTCATCTCTCGTTAAACTATAACTGGGCGAGCGAAACCCACTATCTGATTCAGGTATTTTTACTTTGTCTACTATCTGTTGCCATTTCTTATCCTGTTTGTATCGTGTCATAGAAAGGCCGGTCACACCAGATAAATACTTCTTTAAAAAATGAGGAGAGGCTGGATTTAGAAATACATTTGCATCAAACGGACTTTTAGCTAATACACCTACAATTGGGACCCACTCATTATCTAGTTTGACTTTACCTCTACTTCGTTCTTCTTTTGACAATAATTTAAACACGTCTTTTCCTATTACAACACTATCTTCTCGCTCACTCGGTTTAAAAAAATGACCAGAAGACAGTGTAAGACTATCCCTATACTTTCCAGGAAGAAGAAAGGAGTAATCTAATGCCCAGTTAAAACCTGAAAAATTTGCTTCTTTCAAATTAGCTTTATCATTTGACAGCGTCTGCCAGACTTCCTCGTTTAACCCTACTTTTGGGTAGGAAACGTTTTCGCTGGAATAATACTCCTCATAGGAAGTATAAAATGAACGCTCATCACTCACAATTGAAAAAAGAAACAAATACGTTGTAAAGACTAAGAAAAAAGTGGTCATTAAGACGGTTTGTTTCGAAATCATTATGGACTCCTTTCTATGCTTTGGATTTTACCGACTGTGTCAGCAAGTCATTACCTATCGTTAACTGGAGCGTGATATCTAATAGGTGGTTTTTCACCTCATCATATGGTATTTCAAAGCCTACTAAATATTCTGTATACACTCCTTGAACAGACCGTTCTTCACTAAGAGAAGGATCTGCATGATAGGTGGTATTAACCTGGTGATTGACAATATCAAAAGAGGTCAATTGATTTTTTTTAGAAGTTTCGACAAATAATGGGACATAATAGTAATACTTTCCTTCTTTTTTCGCATCAAAATCAACATCATAATCCGTAATACTATTTTCTGTTACACCATTCCCTCTATCTATATCAACTGAATTCTTTTTGTTAGGACTTTTCAAAAACGAACTATGTTCAGTTAAAGTATCAGGGGCTACATAGTAAATCTCATCCTTATGACCAGAGGAATCAAAACTAGTCAAATTCTTCGTTAATTTAGCTGTCTCTTGTGTGGCAGAATTTTTCATTACTTGGACAAGAGTTGGACTTGCGATAGGTTCTAAGTCATAATAGGTCACTGTTAAAGCTGAGTCCTTTTCCTTTGGATTTGCTTCTTTTTTAGCATTAAAATGAGTACTGACACTAAAAAATGCAACACTACTAAGTAAAACTAACACCGTTATGACTACTAATTTCTTCATAATTAAAACTCCTATCTTTATTTGCGATACGGATTAAAATCCTATTTATGTATTGTAACATGCTAAATAAATCCTAAGATTGTGTTTTTTGTGATTTATTTATGTTTATTTTTAGATATAGAAAAAGTTCACTATGATTATATTACGTATTAAAAAAGCACATGCTAGTTTATCACTAGCATGTGCTTTAATTTTATTCTTCCTATTCAAATACGAATTGGTTGTGGTACAACTCTGCGTAGAACCCACCTTGTTTAAGTAGTTCTTCGTGAGTTCCTTCTTCGATAATTTCACCCTGGTGTAACACCACGATAAAGTCAGCGTTAAGGATTGTTTTCAGTCTGTGTGCAATTACGAAACTTGTACGTCCAGCAATGATGTTTTCCATTGCTTTTTGGATACGACTTTCCGTTACAGTATCTACGTTTGATGTTGCTTCATCCAAGATTAATAAATCTGGATTAGTAATAATCGTACGGGCAATACTGATTAATTGTTTTTGACCCACACTGAAGATGTTATTTTCATCGCTTACTTTTGTATCATAGCCGTCTTCTAAGCTCATGATAAAGTCATGAATGTTGGCTTGTTTCGCTGCATCAATCATCTCTTCCTCTGTCGCATCAGGTTTACCAAAGACGATATTATCACGGATTGTTCCGCTAAATAACACTGACTCTTGTAACACGATACCGATTTGAGAACGTAAGCTTGGTAATGAAATATCACGGATGTCTTGACCATCAAGTAAGATTTCGCCACCGTCTACGTTATAGAAACGATTTAATAGATTCATAATTGTTGTTTTACCTGAACCTGTTGGTCCAACTAAGGCAACCATCTGACCTTTGTTCGCTTTGATGTTGATGTTTTTAAGAATGGGTTTATCTGGATTATATGAGAAATCAACATTTTTAAGCTCGATTGACTCGTCTAAACCAGTAATATTTGAAACATTCTCACGTTCAAATTCATCATCTTCTGCGAAGACTTCATTCAAACGACGAGCGCCTGTAAAGGCTAATTGCAACATGCTAAATTGTGATGAGATTTGTGTTAATGGCATGTAGAATTGTTGTGAATACATAATGAATGTTACGATTAAGGCTAAACCTGTCGCTCTATCCATCGTACCGTCTAACACTAACATACTACCAAAGAAAATCACGATTGCTGTATTTAAAACGGATAATCCTTGCATTGTTGGGAAAAGTAAACCTGAGTAAACTTGACCTTTAAAAGTTGATTTCTTAACTTTGTCATTTAAAACATCAAAACCTTCAATTGTTTCTTCTTCTAAACC
This sequence comes from Vagococcus fessus, assembly GCF_003987565.1. GTDB lineage: Bacteria > Bacillota > Bacilli > Lactobacillales > Vagococcaceae > Vagococcus_D > Vagococcus_D fessus. The sequence continues at coordinate 282,347 of NZ_NGJY01000001.1, read as the reverse complement.
ATTGGTGATGATTACTTTTTGACCTGAAATACGTTCGTCAATATAAGCATTTAATTCACCAATACTATCTTGTTGGATGTTCACATTTTTACGTGCCTGACGGATAATAACAATCGCTACGATAATCGCAACTGGTGCTATACCTAATGTTACCCATGTCATTTTCACATTTTTTTGGAACATCATAATCAGAACACCAATCATCATTGAAAAGTTGGTAAGCACTTGAATTAACGCTTGGTTCATTGTGTTAGAAATATTATCTAAATCACTTGTAAAACGACTTAAAATTTCTCCATCTTGATGACTATCAAAGAATTTGATTGTCATGCGTTCCATCTTTTTAAATAATGAGATACGCATGTTATTTGTAGAATTACCAGTCACACCCGCCATCAACATATTTTGGATGAACATTGCGACCCAGTTCATAACATACATCATGATTAATAACTGGATGACTTTGATAAATGGTGATTTATCTGCATCACCAAGTTGGGTATACGTAAAGGCATATGTTGCTAATTCTTTAATCGCATCTCCGATGAAGCTTGTTGTATGAACTTGTAACCATGTCGATGCGATAATCGCAATGATAATGATGAAGAGTTGTAACTTAAATGCTTTTAGATACGTCCAGAAAAAGCCTGGAATACTATTTTTTTTGTTCATACTACTCCACCTCTTTCCCTTTTTGAGTATCGTAAATTTCACGGTAAATTGGGCTAGACTCAACTAATTCTTTATGAGTTCCCTCTGCTACTAATTTACCATCATCTAAAACTAAAATCTTATCGGCTTGTACCACTGATGAGATTTTTTGAGCAATGATAAATGTTGTTGTATCGTTTAATTGACTTGCTAACGCTTCTTTTACAAGCTTCTCTGATTTGGCATCTAAGGCACTTGTACTATCATCTAGAACTAATACTTTAGGTTTTCCAATAACACCACGAGAGATAGATAAACGTTGTTTCTGACCTCCTGAGAAGTTAGCTCCACGTTCTTCAACATCACCCATGTAACCATTTGTTTGACGGTCGATGAATTCTTTGGCTTGAGCAATCTTAGACGCTTTTTCCATGTCTTCACATGTGGCATCTTTTTTACCATGACGTAAGTTTTCTGCAATCGTACCAGAGAATAAAATAGCTTTCTGTAAAACTAACGCTACAGACTCACGTAAATCTTCTTTTTTCGTCTTTTTAAGATCAACATGACCAATCTCAATTGATCCTTCAGTTGGATCATACATACGCGCAATCATTTGAGCCAGTGTTGATTTACCAGAACCTGTCGCTCCGACTACCCCAACAACTTCTCCGTGTTTTGCGTTGAATGTAATATTTTCTAATGATGGACGTTCGTCTCCTACATATTGGAATGTCACGTTATTGAATGCAACATCACCATTTTGGATTTCTTCGCCATTTTCATCATCAAATGTAATATCTGCTTCTGTGTTTAAGATTTCTTTCATACGTCCTAATGATACAAACGCACGTGACGCCATCATTGTCATCATACCACCGATGATAATTGACATCATGATTTGCATTAAGTAGTTAATAAATGAATTTACTTTACCAATAATTTCTAAATTATCTTTAGCTAAATCAGCTGAGAAGAAAATAGTTAACGCCATAGCTAAACTTGAAATCAGTGTGAATGTTGGCACCATAACTGAGAACAAACGTCCTACAATAATCGTGTGCTTTGTTAAGTTTCCACTAACATCTGAAAAACGTTCTGTTTCGTTTTCTTCTTGTACGAATGATTTAACCACACGCATTCCGGCTAAGTTTTCTTTCGCGATTCCGTTAACACGGTCTAAGAAACGTTGAATCATTCCAAAATGTTTGCCCATGATACCGAATAGTCCCATTACGGTAACAAATACTAAGACAACAAGTGCAATAATGACCCACCATAATTGAGGAATTGTCATCATAGCTAGGATAAAACTCCCGATAAATAAAATCGGAATACGTAATAATGTTTGTAACATCATCATCACTAAGTTCTGAATTTGAGTGATATCGTTAGTTAAACGTACCACTAAGTTACCTGTTGAAAATTGTTCAATATTACTGAATGAGAAAGTTTGAATTTTCTCAAATCCGTCTTTACGAATATCTGCAGACACATCACGTGCAACACGTGCTGCTATCACAGTATTTAAGACACCAGCAAGTAAGCCAATTGATGCAATGATTAATAGCTTAATTCCTAATGACATAATCTTGTCTTTGTCATCCATTGATACAGCGTTGATAACATTTTCAAGTAATTTCGGTTGCCATAATTGCGAGGCAACAATCACAATAGTAAGGAGTAACGACATAAAAACGTACCCTTTTTGTGCTTTCATTTTATTTATTATTAAAGACATATCATACCCTCTTTCCTTTTTGCTAGAACCTCTTAATGATACAGAAATATATTTCATATATCAAGTGATAAGTATTATTTTTTGAACATTTTTTATAATCAAAAAGCCTCACAGTATTGTGAGACCCTTTTCATAACCTACTTATTTTGAAACAGGTTTATAAATAATATGATGACCTATAATTGCAATTAAACCATAAACCATTCCAAGTAGACAGACACCTGTCCATCCTGCTAATTGCCAAGCGAATGAGCCTAATAATGACCCACTTGCTCCTCCTACAAAGAAAGAAAACATGTAAATCGTATTATTACGACTTCTATTCTCATCACCTAACGACTGGATACGCGATTGATTTGATACTTGAGTAGTTGATGTTCCGAAATCTAACAACGTTAACCCTACGACAAGACCAGCAATGCTTGAGCCAAAAATCCATAACACAAGGAAAGATAACATCGCGATAAAAGAACCGATACCAACACCAAAGCGTGCTCCTTTTTTATCAGCGACACGTCCCATTAAGACAGATGCAGCCGATCCAATAACACCAACAAGCCCAAAATACCCAACTTCTTTTGAGCCTAAATTATAGGCTGGACTCTCCATATAGAAAATCAAAGTTGACCAGAAAATACTGAAGGCACCAAAGGCAAAGAAACCATTAAATGCACTTTCTCTTACAACACGTTGTGTCATAAATAAGCGCGGAAGTGATGTCATTAATTCGGCATAACTCATTTGAGAAACCGGCGTATTTCTTGGGAACATGAACCAAACTAGTACTATTAAGACTAAAGCTAACACAACACCTGCAAAATAAACGACGCGCCAACCAAAGGCATCTCCAACTAATCCACTAAATGTACGTGATAATAAAATCCCAATCAAGAGTCCTCCTGTGACAATTCCTAAAACAGAACCACGTTCTTCCGGTTTTGCTAACTGACCTGCAAATGGAATAATAAGTTGCGGTACAATCGAAGATAACCCAATCAATAACATTAAAATCATTAATACTAAATAATTGCTTGTTGATCCTGTAATAAATAATACGACTGCAACGATAGACAACATCGTCATGATAAGTTTCTTACGTTCAAAGATATCTCCTAGTGGTACTATGAATAATAGACCTAAAGCGTACCCCATCTGACTTAATGTAGGGGCCAAACCGATCTTAGCAACATCCACTCCAATTTCTTTTGCTACTAAGCCTTCCAATGGCTGAATGTAATATAGACTCGCTATCGAGATACCACACACAATCGCCATAATAAATGTCAATTGTTTCGTCATTTGTATTTCTTTTAGTTTCAAACAATCACCTTTCTTTCTCTCTATTTAACCTATGTTTATTCTACTACTAAAGACATTAAGCTTCTAGTCTATAATGCCATAAAATAAAAAAACTAGCTTGCGCTAGTTTTTAGAAATCGGTAATTTTGGTAATTTTTGTCGATCAGACGATTTCACATCCAATAAATCGAGTAAGAACACAAATACTGGAATTCCAATCACAAGTCCCCACACTCCGAAAAAGTGTTCTGAGAACATTAAAATAATGAAGATGTAAAATACTGGTAGATCGGTTTTACTACTCATTAGTTTAGGATTTAAGAAGTATGATTCAAACATATGAATCACTGCAATCATAATTAACACATAAACAACATCTTGAATTCCACCGACTGTATAGCCGATTAAAGCTAATGGAATACATGAAATGATTACTCCCGCTACAGGAATCAAACTAAAGATGAAAATCATCAACGCTAAACTCAGTAATTGCGGAAAGCCCATTAATGATAATCCAATCGTTGTTAAGGCTGTATTCACTAAGGCAATTAGAAATTGTGCTTCTAGAACTACACCAAATGTATTGATGAATTTTTTACCTAAGTAAGCAACATCTTGACTAAAACAGCCAATTTTACTTGTTAAAAAGCTTTTGCTAAAATCTTTAACCCAGTTTTCTTCTAAACAGAAGAAGAAACTTAAAATAAAGGACATTAAGAATGTCATACCCATTGACCCAACACTGGTCACATACGTCACTAACATCTTAGCACCAGATTTTAATTGATCTGTTATTTCTGAAAAACTAATTTTCTTACTTAACCATTCCACTAGACTATTGTCCGTTTTAGGATTTTGATAAAAATTAATCACAGATTCTACCATTGAAAACGTTTGGTTAATCAATCTTGGGACATAAATTGTAATCGAAAAATACATAAATACTACTATTAATATATAAAGCATGATCGCCAATATTTTTTTAGGTAATTTTATCCACTTATTTAATACACTTACAACACGAGTGATAAGATACGTTAAAATAAAAGTTAGTAATATTAGACTAATGATATCTCGAATCAAATATAGTACTAATAAAATAACTAACAATACTGCAAATCGTCTTAATCCATCATTCTTTTTGAATTTTTCAAAAAGTTCCACAAACATTCCCCCACTTCTAAATCTATACTTTTTAATTATCTCATACTCTAATCAGATAACAAGAATATTTTACAGAATTCTATTCTTTTTACAAAAATCCCACGTTATTATTATAACGTGGGATTTTTGTCGAAAGTCTTTATTATTTTGTATTATCAGTTGTATCTTTTTTAGGATCGGATACTTCTTTTTTTACCTCAGGTAACTTTAAATCATACCCCTCAAGATTATCAGTAATCATTTTAATGTAAATCGGAATTCCTTCTTCATTAGGATGCACAGCATCGCTGTTTAATAATTGAGGATTTGCTACCGCAATCGAATGCCAATCAATTAATCTGACATTATCTCTTTTATTTGCCGCAGTCAATAACATGTCATTAACTATTTGTTCCCAAGGCTTAGGTACTCTTGAATTGATAACTACAACATGAGCTTTATCAAAAAGATCAAGCAACTCATCTAATTGTTCCTGTTTAAACTCACTATTTGTACCCAATTCCAAAACAACAAGGCTATCTTCCGAATTATAATTTTTATATTTTTTCTTAATTAAATCCGTTGCTTGCCAAAGTTGTCTGCTAATCTTACCATCCACTTTGATACCAGGTATTTCTTCTTCTAGTTCTTTTTGAAGACTTAGCATGATTGAATCCCCAACAGCTAACATTTTATGAATCTCAACATTGTTTTGAGCATCTTTCAGATTGTCATCAGATTTTTTAGGAAGTACTGTAACCTCTTTTATATAGCCTAAAATTTTTCCTGAATCATAATAATCATATGCCATCGTTAGAGCTCCGCTAAGTCCTACAATAGCCAGTAAACAATACATTAATTTTTTTGAACGATAATTTAAACCATCTTTCAGTTTCTCAGCATACGCTTTGAATCCTAAACGACGAACTGGCTCTTCTAACCATTCATAGGATACCATTGCTAAGACCATTGTCAATGCTATCTGCAATACAATAAGTACTGGATGTAACGTTCCACTCGTTTTAATCGGTGTTGTTAAAACTGTGACAGGAAAATGCCACAAATAAATACTATACGAGCGCTTGCCTAACCAAACTAACCACGGATGCGAAAATAACAACCCCATTTGACTATCGGGGTGTACTAATGTCCCCAATAATAGCCCTGAAAGAATCGCTACTAATAAAAAGCCACCATAGTATAAGAAAGGCTGACCCGCACTCACCGTTGTTGCTATCACAAGCAAACTCACTAATGAAACTATACCAACACTATCGATAACATTCCGAGCAAATTCACTGATACCCGATTCTAAATAATAATACGGCCAAACAAAAGCTAAACTACATCCCACCGCTAATGTCAAAAGACGTGTATCTGTTCCGTAATAAACACGATCTATATTTTCTGGTGAGTAAAGAAAGGCCATCCATACAGCTGACACTAAAGCAGAACCTAATATGACTTTAAGAACATGTTGTCGTTTCTTTAAAGTTTTCAGTAGACCCACAAAAACTAACGGCCAAATCAAATAAAATTGTTCCTCAATTGCTAATGACCACAGATGCTTAAATGGACTTGGTATACCAAATGAGTCAAAGTACGGAATTTCTTTAACTATATACCACCAGTTACTTACATAGAATAGTGAAGCAACACCATCTTGCCAACTTTTTTTAAATACGGCTGGGAATAAAATCAGACAGACAAGTAGAGTCACACTGATCAAAATAATAACAGCTGGCATTAAACGCCTAATTCGTTTGATCCAAAAAACTTTCAAATTAATTTCTTTATGTGTTTGCCATTCTTGTAATAATTTACTCGTTATGAGGTAACCCGATAATACGAAGAATATATCCACACCAATAAATCCACCTTTAAAAAAGGACATATTAAAATGATAAGCTAATACTAAAATAATGGCTAACGCTCTGACCCCGTCAAGGCTGGCTAAGTAACTTGTTTGGTTACGGTTGGTCGTCATCTTTCCTTCCCTCCCGATTTATTTTTCTTTTGATAATACTATGTAACCCTACAGTAATTACTTGAATTTTTCATGAAAAATATCAGTACTTTAAAATAATTTATGACTAAATCTCTCATATAAAAATAAAAAAACATGAGTAAGCTTTTTGGGCTTCCTCATCTAGCACATGTTACATTGTATCATAATAATTACAGTAATGTAACAAAAAATACTATAACAAAACAAAAATTAATAAACAATTCATATTGTTGTGCGATTATCTTTTTTATTACCAAAATATTACTAAAAAAAGTACAGCTTTCGCTGTACTTTTAATTATGTTCAAGATATAATTCCCAAGCTTCATCAAAAATGGTCATATTATCTAAATAAGTTGTTGTCATTTCTAAATAATCACTTATCTCATGATAATCAGTCGACTGTTTGGGAAATAGACTATCATGCGCTAAATCATTAGCAAATTTCGTGACCGCATCGGATATTTTTGGACCTCTAAGGGTCATAATATAATGATAAAAACTTCTTTTCAAACGATCTACTCCTTGCTTTTAGTATCTTCTATCGGAAGGTACACATTAAATTTTATATCATCATCAATTAAATTAATTTTTTCTGCTTTTAAATACATCCCATTTTGTAACTCAAAATCATTGAGGTGCAGAGTTATAGTTTGTTCTTTAGGTTTAACCTCTACCCACTCAGGTAGTTTGAATTCTTTAGACACATACTTCATTATTTGAGAAATCGGTAAGGCTAGTTTTCCAATTGATAAACTTGTTGCCTTTAGTTGAACATTTCCATCATCCATAACAAACGGATCAAAGTAAAGATAAAACTGCATATCAAATCCTAACACGTTAAACGTTCCATTTAACAATGCATTTTGTTCTAGATAGAAATTGTATTTAACTCCAGATTCTTTCAAGTAATCATTTAAATAAAAACTAATAATTTGATTTACTTGCTCTTTTTTTAATTGAACTTGAAAACTTGGATCCTCGTTCTTTTGTTGTTGAGATACCTTGGGTTTGTAATCAGGTTCTCGTTCACCAAAGGCTTTAAAACTAACAACTAATGTTATAGCTAATAACAGCCCTGCTAATAATAGGAAAGCAAATTTCCAAGGATTACTTTTTATTTCATTTCCTTTTTCGACTAGTCTATTTTTCATTATCTAACCTACTTACTTTCTAACCATTCATTTTTAGTTCTTACTAATTCATCTTTAAAAGCGTTGGCTATAATTTGATAGCCCAAACTATTCGGATGGAAATTATCCGTATCTGAGATCAGATTATTTATACCAGACTCTTTCTCTTCCTCACCGTTCTTAATTGTTTCTTCAGTTCCAAATGCTTTTTGCCCATCTATTCCTTTATATAAGGCTTCATTTATAGAAATAAAAGAACTATTTTTAGATTTTTCGACCCTTTCTTTACTCGCCTGATTCCAAAAATCAACTATCTCTTGTAGTTGATCCATATTATCCAAACTTAAATAAAAAGGATTGTAAATCCCGAGTTGATAGATCGGAGCAGCCTTATTAAAATGTCTCACTAATTTATACAACTCTTTTAAATTTGATTGATACTCCTCACTTGGTTTTTTAAATGTTTCATATGTTAAACCATTTAATAATTCCGATTTTATCACTTTCATCAAATCATTACCACCAATTGTTATTGTAATGAAGTCAGATTTTTTTAAATCTTCTTGAATACTTTTAGAGTCGTTAATTCGTTTTATTAAATCTTTAACCGTATCTCCTGCTTTTCCGTGATTATAACTTTCTACAACAGAAATTTTTTCAGTATCTACCAAATCATTTTTTAATAAGGGGACATAACCACCTGACTCTGTACTATCTCCAACACCTTCAGTCAGTGAATCTCCAATAGCAGAAAAACGTATGACCTCTTTATATTTCATTTTACTTGATTGGGAAGCTGTTTTCTTTAATAAAGGTTTGGCGGTTGGTAATGAAAATCCCAAAACAGTTACACCAATTAATACTGTCACCAAAAATACTGTTATACTAAATAAATGTTTCTTTATATACGACATACAAATCCCTCTCTCATATACTTAGTTTCTAATTTAAAAAAACAGACCAACAATGTGGTCTGTCAAAGAGGTTACTCGCTATAATACATGACAGCAAATGCACCTTTACCTGTGTGAGTCGCAATAATAGAAGAAGCCTCTAGTACTGGTATTGTCATATCAGGGAACATTTCTTGAAGTTCCTCTTTAAATTTTAATGCTGTTTCTAGTCCATCAGCATGAGTAATTGCTACTTGTTTTACATTTTCTTTTGTGGCCAACTCTGATTTCAAATCCTCAAACCATTTAGCAAATGCTTTAGCACCGCGACCTTTATATAATGTCACCATCTCTTCTGCCAAAACTTGCATAACAACTCTAATATTGAATAAATTTGTGATAACACCAGTTGCACGACTTAAGCGTCCACCTTTAACCATGTTATCAAGAGATGCTACACCAATGTATAAATTAGTATCTTCCTTGATTTGATTGACTTTGGTAATAATTTCTTCTTTTTCAGCATCTTCTGCAGCCATTTTTGCCGCTTCAATAACTTGGAAAGAAAGACCTTGATCTGTGAATGTACTATTAATGACAGTCACATCACTTTGTGAAATTTGAGCAGCTTGTTCCGCGGTATTAACTGTCCCACTTATCAAATCTGTCATATGAATTGAGATAATTTGACTTCCATCAGCCCCTAGCTCATCATAGAGCTCAACAAATTCACCAATTGGCGGTTGACTTGTTTTAGGTAGGGCAGCAGCGCTTGCCATCATATCCATAAACTCTCCACCGGTTAAATCGGTATCTTTGTAGATTACACCATCAATCATTACTGATAATGAAATCACTTCAATGTTTAACTTTTCTGCTAATCCAGGCTCCATATTACAAGATGAGTCTGTTACAATTTTTACTTTAGACATATTTTTACTCCATCCTTTAAAAAAAGAAATTATTCATGTAGAATAGGTACCAGAGTGCTCTGATACTTTTAGTATAACAGAAACTATTTAGTTTTTCACTCTTTAGACTAATAAAAAAGGAGGGAAATTATGAATTCAACACAACATTCAAAAAAATATGAGATTATTAGTGAGGTTCTAAACGCTGTCACACATGGGATTGGAACTGCTTTGAGTATTGCTGGTCTCGTTATTTTAATTATCAAAGGTGCAAGACTTCACTCTCCTATTCATATCGTGTCATACTCGATTTATGGGGCAACACTAATCTTATTATTTTTAGCATCTACATTGTTCCACAGTTTAATTTTTACAAAGGCCAATAAAGTATTTCAAATATTTGATCACAGCTCGATCTACCTGCTTATTGCAGGGACGTACACCCCTTATTGTCTATTAACAATTAAAGGCTGGCTGGGTTGGACTTTATTTGGAATTATATGGTTTCTAGCAATTCTAGGAATTGTCTATAAATCAATATTTCTAAGTCGAAAAGGAAATGCTGCTGTCTTCATCTATATTATTATGGGTTGGCTTTGTTTAATCGCTGCCAAGCCGCTTTATGATGGTTTAGGATTCAATGGTACTCTTCTACTCGTCTTAGGTGGTGTTGCTTATACTTTAGGCGCATTAGTCTACAAATTTCAACACGTAAAATACATGCATGTCATTTGGCATCTATTTGTTATTTTAGCTGCTGCTTTAATGTATTTTTCAATCTTACTTTATACATAAAAAAGAAGCCCAATGTTGGGCTTCTTTTTTATGTTCTAGCACGTTTAATTGTTTCATCAATTAATACTGATTGTGCATCTACGACAGCATAATTATGTTTCGTTACTTCATTCATAAGAGAAAGTTCTGTGCAGCCTAAAATCGCAACATCGCAGTCCTCTTTAATTAAAACTTGATCTAAAATATCTTTAAATAATGATTCGTTTAAGAATTGATGCTCTTTTACATCACGGTAAATCAAGTTCATCACATCAGTTTGAACCTGCTCTGAAGGTGTCACTAATTCGTATCCTTCTTTTTGTTCAAACTCTTTATGATAGACACCGGAGTTAACCGTACCAAGTGTCCCTAATAAGCATACTTTTACAGCTTTATCTTCCGTTGGTTCGAAATCAAAGACAACTTTTTCAGCCGCCAGACGTGGCATATGAAGAATTGGTGTGTCTGTGACGTCACATAGCTCATCATAAAATGTATGAGCTGTGTTACACGTCAACACAAAAAATTCAGGCCCAATTTGATCGTGCTGCTTAATATCTTCAGCAAGAGCCGCAACAGGACTTGCTTTAGTATTATCAAGAATATAGGCTGTTCTATCTGGCACTGTCGCATGATTAACCAATACATAATTTAAGTAATCTTGGTCAGTCTTAGCGATTGTACGTTGGTTCAAGACACGAACAAAACTCTCGCTGGCAAGAGTTCCCATGCCACCTAATATTGTAAAGAATTTTTTCATGGACTCTACCCCTTGTTTTCTTTAAAGTATTCTTTGTAACGTTTGTGGTATAAATAGAAGCTATATTTCATTAAAGCATAACGTTTTGGACTTGAATCTTTTTTATAAAAGACTGTCGTTCCCCATTTACCTTTTGAAATCATATCCATTGCTTCATCTTTATCCTTACCGTCTTTAACGTAAGTCTTAACGATTTTCTTCGGTACACCCATCCATAACATATCACCGTTACCATAAATTGTTTCTGTGAAAGGTTTAGCCATAACACGGTCTTCAATAATATAACGTGATAAATTATAGCCGTTAAGTGTCACGTAGAAACTACTACGACCTTGACGTAAATTCATTTCAAATAATTTGTACTCTCCATCACGTGGGTCATACTTCATATCAAAGTTAGCAAAACCTGTATAGTTAATGCGTTCTAAGAATGATTTGATACGTTTGTAGATATCTTCATTAAAATCAGGTGCGATAACCACATAGTTACCAATAGCATCTGGTGTTGGGTCTTCTAATAATGGATGACCTAAACACATCATACGAACATTACTGTCTTTATCAACATATGCGTTTAATACACGCATACCTGAATCATCGCCTGGGATGAAATCTTGACAAATCATTTCAGCCGTATAGCCTGCATTATAAACACGGCCTAAAATTAAATCTAATTCTGCTTGGTCTTTAATTGTGAATGCTTTTTTACGGCCTTCAAAATCAGCATCTAAATACATCACGCTATCCGCAGGTTTTAAAGCAACGGGGAAATCAAAGGGAACTTCAACTGATTCGCCCTCTTTAACCATATCTTGTTTAATGATTAATGTATTCGGGTAAGGTAAATCATATTTTTCACATGTTTCATAAAAACTTACTTTATTCGCTAATGTTTCAAATAAATCATGATCGATTGCTGTACACACAAAATCTTTAGATAATTCTTCACGATGTTTTGAAACTAATTCAGCATAGCCATCACCACACGGAATTAAAACATACTTAATATCATTGTTCGTACGATTTTTTACAATCTTACGCATTGTTTCAATAAATGTTGGGTCTTCATGGAAACCAGGAAATACATTAACATTTACTAATTTACTGTGTTTTGTCGGTGCTAAGGCTGCAGAAGAATACGCTTCTGACACGATTCCAAATTCTTCAAAGAATGAACGTGCCATTCCGTATACATTAATATCGCTACCTAGCAATACTGGTTGAAATTGTTCTTTACTATTTGACATTCTAATATCCACCTTCTATTAACTTGTTTGCTATTTCTAAGTCACCTTCATATGGTGTTCGTTCGTCACCGATAACTTGATATTTATCTGACCCTTTACCAGCTAAAACAACCACATCATTTTCACCAGCTAGGTTTAACGCTAATTCAATTGCTTTCTCACGGTCTACTTCAATTTCACAACGCACATTATCTGTCATTGTTTCTTGGATTTCCGCAATAATATCTTCTGCTTTTTCATGACCTGGATCATCACTTGTTAGAACCGCGATATCTGCAAGTTCTGATAAAACATTACCAAAATCATGACGACGTGACACGCCTTTGCCACCGGTACTTCCGATTAAAACCACTAATTTACTCTCAGGATGTTCTTTTTTAACAAATGAAAGTAAGGTATGTAGACTTAAAAGATTGTGTGCAAAATCAACATAAACTGGAACGCCTTTGTTAGTCACACAACTGTCCATACGTCCTGGGACTTTAGCAAGAGATAAGCCTTCTGACATCGCCTCTTTTTTAGCCCCTACAAGAGCAGTTGCCATCATCGCACTAAGCGCATTTCCTTGATTGAAGTCACCAAGTAGGTTAATCGCATAATCGCCCGCAATCGCTAATGTATCTTCTTTAGCTACCACTTCAAATTTACCTTTGCCTTCTGAAGAAGGGATAAATGTATAATCAGCTTCTACTGAATCATCACCATATGTGATAACTTTATCTGTAGATTCCTTAGCTACATCTTCTAGAATAGCATAAAAATCACTATTTCTATTTAGAATCACTTGTTTTGAGTGCTTTAATAACTGTCTCTTACAATAGAAATAATCATCAAAATCAGGATGTTCGATTGTTCCAATGTGGTCTTCTGAAATGTTTAAGAAAATACCCACATCAAAATTAAGACCATAAACACGGTCTGTTTTATACGCTTGTGACGAAACTTCCATAATTAAATGACTCATACCATTTGTAACAGCTTCTCTCATCATACGATATAAATCAACAGACTCCGGTGTCGTAAGTAAAGACTTAATTGATGTTTTACCATCTAGGATTGTTTCCATTGTCGATAACAATGCTGTTTTTTGGTTCGTTGCTTTTTCTAAAATGTATTTACAGAAATAAGCAGCGGTTGTTTTTCCTTTAGTTCCAGTATAAGCAATCACTTGAAGTTCCTCTTGAGGAAAATCATAAAAAGCCATACTTATTAAGGCCATTGCTTTTTTTATATCTGTTACAATAATCCCTATTGCATCAGATTCAATTTCATAATTAACTTCTGTTACATAAAAACCAGCACCATCAGCAATCGCTTGTTCAAGATAATCTGATTTAAACGCTAGTCCTTTACAGAAAAATAACGAGCCTTCTTTAATCGCTCGTGAATCATAGGTTATATGAGAAATAGTGGACTCAGCTACGTCTTCACTGATAGCGTAATGCCACTCATTATCTATAATAAATTCTCTAACTAATTGGTGTTCTTTTAATAAATTAGCTATTTTTGCTAAAGTTATCATATCACTATCACAGCCTCTCTATATCAACACATTATATCACAAAACGCTAAAAAAAGTGAAGAATACCATGGGAATTTGCTCACAAAAAGTGCAAAAAAAAGCACAAGCTAGAAGCTTGTGCTTTAGTATTAACCAACTTTTGGTTTTTCTCCATCAATGAAGAAGATTTTATACCAAGTTAAGAATGTATAGATTGTCCAAATCTTACGACGCTCATCATTTTTCTCATTGTAGTTATCATCTAATAATTGAATGATTTTATCTTGTTCAAAGAATTCTGGTACGAATGACTCAGAGAACATCTCACGTACTTGTTTGTAGAATTTCTCAGTACGTAACCAATCTTTGATTGGCACTGGGAAACCTAATTTTTCACGATCAGCCCACTCATCAGGTAAATGACGGTTAGCTGCTTTACGGAAAGCATACTTCGTATTTTCTGCATTTAACAAGTATTTAGTTGGAATTTGTTCTGCTACTTCCATCATACGAATGTCAAGTAATGGGACACGTAATTCGATAGAATGAGCCATACTTAATTTATCAGCTTTAAGTAAAATATCTTTAGGCATCCATTGATGTAAGTCTAAATATTGCATTTTCTTAACTTCTGATAAATCTTTAACTTTTGTATATTGACGGTTAACAATTGTTTTCACTGTTTCACTTTCTTGGTAATCTTTCGTTAAGAATGTGTCAGCTTCATGTTCTTTAAATACTTCAGCTTGTCCAATGAAGAAATCTTCAGCAGGAGCAAGAGATGTATACATGTGCATACTACCTTTAAAGTTTGGTGCTTTTTTGATAGTACGTGCAATTGAATAACGTGCTTTTTTAGGTAATTTTTTAAGTGTTTCAGTAAACACACGAACAGGTCTGTTACGTGTATTAAATCCGTAGTTTTGGTAACCAGCGAATAATTCATCAGCACCCTCACCAGATAATACGATTGTAGAATCTTTACTTGCCATCTCTGATAAGAAGTATAATGGCACACATGATGGATTTGAATCAGGTTCATCTAAATGATATTGAATCAATGGGAAGTAATCGAAAGCTTCTTCACCCGTTACAACTTTAGATGTGTTATTTAATCCTAATTTATCCGTTAAACGTTTCGCTTCATGTGATTCGTTATAAGATTTGTCACCAAATCCGATTGAATAAGTATTATCAGGACGTAATACTGAGGCAACATAACTTGAATCTACCCCACTAGATAAGAAAGCACCGATATTAACTTCACCAGTTGTATGAGCTTTTACAGACTCTTCAACCGCTTCATCAATTAAGTCAACTGCTTGTTCTAATGTCATATCTTCTTCTTTAAAATCAGCATCCCAATATTTTGTGATTTCCAATTTACCATCTTTGTATGTATAGTAATGACCTTCTGGAATACGGTAAACATCTTTGAAGAATGTTTCTTCTAATGCTGAGTATTGGAATGTCATATAAGGTTTTAATGCTTTTTTGTTTAATTGTTTGTTGAAATCAGGGTTAACTAAGAAACTCTTAATTTCAGAACCAAACATAAATGAACCATTCATCTCTGCATAGTAATAAGGTTTAATACCGAAGTGGTCACGTGCACCAAATAATTCGTTAGTTTCACGGTCCCAAATCGCAAATGCAAACATCCCACGTAATTGTTTTACAATATCAACACCATATTCTTCATAACCATGTAAAATAACTTCTGTATCGGCACTTGTTCTGAAAACATGTCCTTTAGCAACTAGATCTTCTCTAATTGCTTGATAGTTATAAATTTCACCATTAAAAATAATGATTTTTGTTTCATCTTCATTATAAATAGGTTGTGAGCCACCTGATAAATCTACAATACTTAAACGACGGAATCCTAACGCTACTTGATCATCAGTAAATACACCTGAGCTATTTGGCCCACGGTGAACAATTGTATCCATCATATTTTCAATAATTTCAGCTTTATTATCTCTCGTGCTGACAAAACCAACTATACCGCACATAAACATCTTCCTATCTCTATATAAATTTACTATATTGTCTAATTCTATTATCTTTTGAAGTATATCATACAATTATAACGCCATCAATTGATAAGAAGATAAGTTTCTGTTAAGAAACTTATCATTAAAAAAACGTAATCTAAACGATTACGATTTTTTTTAAATTAACCTTTTCGTTGATATGTTTCAAAAGAATGTTTGTATAAATTATTTTCATCAGTTAAACCTTCACTGATATTTATCATCGTCCACTCTTCCCAATCAACTTCTGGGAAATAAGTATCACCTTCAAATGTTTCATGTATCACCGTTCTGTATAACACAGAACAATGTGATAAGAACTCCTTATAAACTTTAGCTCCACCTGTAATAAATGTTATCCCCTCAAAGGTTTCAGCATATTTTACTACGTCTTCAACTGAGTGTAAGACCGTTACACCCTCTGATTCGTAAGATCGATCAGACGTTAAAACAATTGTGTGACGATTAGGTAAGGCACGTTTACCCATCCCTTCAAATGTCGTTCTCCCCATAACAATTGTATTATTCTCTGTGGTATTTTTAAAGAAAGCTAAATCATGCGGTAAATGCCACGGTAATTTATTCTCTTTTCCAATCAAACCACTCTCATCTTGCGCCCATATGGCTGCTAACATAATAAAATCCTCCTAAAGTCTCCTAAACGGCTATCGGTGCCTTGATTGCTGGATGTGGCTCGTATCCTTCTAACTGAATATCATTCACATCAAACTCAAAAACTGATTTTTTATCTTTGTTTAACACTAGTGTTGGAAACTCACGTATGTCACGTTCTAATTGTGTCTTCATTTGTTCATAGTGATTACTATACAAATGTGCGTCTCCAATCGTGTGCACAAATTCCCCAACCTCTAAACCAGTCTCCTGTGCAATCAAGTGTGTTAATAAAGCATAACTTGCAATATTAAACGGAACACCTAAAAAGACATCGCCACTTCTTTGATACAATTGACAACTTAATTTACCCTCTGCCACATAAAATTGAAATAAAGTGTGACATGGCGGAAGTGCCATATTTGGTACATCTTCCGGATTCCAAGCTGATACTAATAACCGTCTTGAATCTGGTGATGTTTTAATCATCTCAATCACATCTTTTAATTGATCAATCGTTTCGCCAGATGTTGTTTTCCAGTTACGCCACTGAGAACCGTAGATATTACCAAGCTCTCCGTACTTATCTGCAAACTCGTCATCTGCCAAAATACGATCACAAAATTGTGTCAATTGTTCTTTATAAATGATATTAAATGCCTCATCTGTAACAGCTCTACGACCAAAATCCGTCATATCAGGACCCTTATAGTCTTCACTCTTAACAAATCGTTCAAATGCCCACTCATCCCAAATGTGATTATTATGTTCTAAAAGATAACGAATATTCGTATCTCCTTTTAAGAACCATAATAATTCGCTTTTGATTAAACCAAATGGGACCCGTTTTGTTGTAAGTAACGGAAAACCTTTACTCAAATCAAAACGCATTTGATGTCCAAATATACTTTTCGTCCCTGTACCTGTACGATCAGACTTCGTTGTCCCCTCGTCTAAAATCTTTTTACCAAGATCTAAATATGCTTGCTCCATTCGCCTCACCTTTCAAAACGTTTAATCGTCTAGCACCTTTTCGCTTTAAACAAATTCGCTTAAATATTCCCATCTTGCTAATTTGTTTTCTAAGTTTTCTTCTGCTTCGGTAATTTTATTTTGAATATCTTGAAGCGCTGTAAAGTCGCTACCCTGATGATTCATTTCTTCTGTTAAAGATTCGATTGAAGCCTCTAGTTTTTCAATGTCTGCTTCAATGGTATCCCACTCTTTTTTCTCATTATAGGTTAATTTTTTCTTCTCTTTAACCTCAACAGTCGGAGCTACCTCTGCTTTTTCTTTCTTAACCGTTTCGACTTGTTTACTCTCTTCTTTAGCTGTTTCGAGATAGTGTGTCATGTTCCCAAAATATGTTTCGATGACACCATTTCCTTTAAAGACTAGCAGCTTTTCAACCACTTTATCTAAGAAATAACGGTCATGACTGACAGCTATAACTGCTCCACTAAAATTAGCAATATAATCTTCCAGAACAGTCAATGTATCGATATCTAAATCATTAGTCGGTTCATCTAATAATAAGACATTAGGTTGTGCAATGAGTAGTTTTAATAAATAAAGTCTACGTTTCTCTCCACCAGAAAGTTTGCCAATAATAGTCCCATGACTTGAGCGCGGGAATAAGAAACGTTCAAGCATATCAGCAATACTTGTTGTTGTCCCGTCTGCTTGTCTGACTTCCTCAGCTACTTCTTGTAAATAAGAAATCATTCGTTTATTCGGGTCCATATCTTCGTTCTCTTGCGTATAATACGCTAATTTAACAGTCTCTCCAATTTCGTAGACACCAGAGCTTAGAGGTAAACGTCCCGCTAAAATATTAAGAAGCGTTGATTTCCCAGCACCATTTTGTCCTGTAATCCCAATTCGGTCACGCCCCTGAACTAGTAATTCAAAATCTTTAAGTAAGGTTTGACCATTCATCTCAAAATAGCCATTTTCAATACTTAATACTTTTTTACCTAGACGTTGGCTTCCCATAGAAATATCAACAGCACCATTTTCGTTCACCTGGTTTAAATCACCTTTTAAGTCATTAAATCGGTCAATACGGGCTTGCTGTTTCGTCCCACGAGCTTGAACACCTGCACGCATCCAAGCCAACTCTTGTTTGTAAAGTTGCTTGCGTTTGTGCTCTTGAGCTTTTTCTGTCTCTTCTCTTTCAGCTTTGGCCCCTAAGTAAGATTGATAATTCCCTTTGTACTCATACATTTTACCAAACGATAATTCAAAGATTCTATTTGTGACACGATCTAAGAAATAACGATCATGGGTAACCATCACTAAAGCCCCGTGATAATGTGCTAGATAGCCTTCTAACCACTCTATCGCTTTATAATCAAGATGATTGGTTGGTTCATCTAGTAATAGTAAGTCTGGCTCTTGTATCAAAACTTGAGCAAGTCCTACACGTTTCTTTTGACCACCTGATAGTTCACTGATTTTTTTAGAAATCTCAGTAATACCTAATTGTGTCAAAATCGTTTTTGCATTAGTATCTGCCAACCAGGCATCTTCTTTATTCATCACTTCTTCTGCTTTTGTATAAGCTGCTTGATACTCAGGATTATTGCCATCTTTTTCTAAATTAACTAGTGCTAATTCATAAGTACGCACCGCTCTTAGTAATGGCGAATCGCCTTGGAAAACTGCTTCAGCAACTGTTACATCTCCATCAAATTCCATTTGCTGAGACAGATAACCTACATGATACTCTTGAGGACGATTAAACTCGCCACTATCAGCTCCGTCCTTATCAGCGATAATATTAAGCAGGCTTGTTTTACCTGTCCCATTAACTCCAATCAATCCAACTTTATCTCCTGTACGAATAGAAAAGCTAATGTCGTCAAATAAGGTCTTTTCACCGTATGTTTTCGTTAAATTCTCGATACGTAATTCTTTCATTTAACTGCCACCTGTCTTTAATTAGTCAGTTAATTTTAACAGATATGACAATCTCGTGCAAACTGACATCTTTTTGTAATAAAAAAGAGACAGCCTAAGCCGCCTCTATTATCATATTCTATTAAAATTTATCGCCGTAAACATCTTCAACTGATTTAGTTGGGTCGATTACAATGTATAATTTACCATCTTTTGAAATTTTGCTTGATTGATGTTTGTTATCAAGACCTTCTTGTCCTGGTGTACCTTTATCTTCATAAGGGAAGTAAATTAAATCTTCTTCTCCGTTATCAAAAATGATGTTCATTTTTTCGATGTCTTGATATTTTAACGCACGCTCGAACATCCCTAATTCTAAACCACCAAGGTTGATGTCATCAGTTTGTACGTGATCTGCTTCTTCAAATATTTCAATTTTGAATCCTTCGCATGGATTAATTTTTTCAAATTCGCCACCATTGATACGACCAAAACTTGTTGTGATTTGTTTAATCCATAAATCACCAATGTTTTCTCTTTTGATAGTCCATGTTTCGTTATTTCTGAAGTAGAATCTAAAGCCTGTCATTTGTTTTGTCATTTTAATTAGCTCCTTTGTTTTGTTTATATGTTAATTATATCACAAACTTTTTAAATGTAAACAAAAACTTGTGAAATAATTCATAAATTATTTAAAGAACCTTTTTCGCTATATATTCGCCATAAAACGCTCGACGTCAATAACCGCTCGCTTATGTTGACCCGTTGCAATAACAGTATCACCACATGTGACCTCAAATTCAAAACTGGCCCCTTTAGGAGTTTGTTCGATAATAGTTGCACAAACTACGACTTTACTCTCCGTTTTAGATGCTCGTTTGTGTTTCATATCAATCCAGGTCCCAACACTAGCTTGACCTTCTTTTAACTCATTTGCTAACAATCGTTCACAACAATTCTCAGCAAATGCGACAACAGCAGGTGTAGCCAAAACATTTAGAGTACCAGATCCCATCACTTTTGCCGAATGACTTTCTTTAGGTAAATAACTTTTTTTAAATTCTTTCATTCAAACCGACCTCATTTCATCAGATTATAACTGTTATTTTTTAGCGTATGATAAAAGCTCTGCTTGGTCATTAGATAATTCCCCATCCAATACTTTTAATTGAAGATTATTTAGCATCTCGCCTAACCAAGGTCCAGCAGATTTCCCTGTCGCTTGGATCAATAGTTGCCCATCTACTGCCAAATCTTGTTTCGTTTTAATTACTAATTGATCGTACCTTTTTTCAGTCTCTAATACGTCAAATGGACGATCAAAATAAACCATTGACTGTTCAATAAGACTGGCATTCTCTTTTCCAACATTAAACAACCACTCATTTGTCCATTCGTTTTCTTGTCTCCAGTTAAGAGCTGATAAAATCAAAGTAATTCTTTTCATCAAGTTATTAGAGAGCTTCCATTTTTTCAAGAATCGTTTCGCATCATTAGGATTAATTTCTAAAAAACATAAGGTCAAGGCCCAAGCCTGAGCTTCATCTACAAATGGAGTCGAAGACGTATCACATAGAGCTTGTAACTTTTCTTTCTTATCCGCAAAGCCTGGACAATACTCATAGCATCCTGTATCAATAAAGGATACTAAGCCTAATTTTCTATCATGTCCTAATAATAATTTGATCCATTCTATTTGCACACGTTCTATTGATATCTTACTTAATAACGCCTTATTTAAATGAATAGCGTTTAGCGTTTCATCTTCAATAGAAAAACCAAGTTGACTAGCAAAACGTACAGCTCGCATCATACGGAGCGCATCTTCATTAAAACGTTCTGATGCCTCACCCACCGCACGTATTAACTTACGGTCTAAATCATCCATACCTGAAAACAAGTCTACGATCACGCCATCTTGTGACATAGCAAGAGCGTTTATCGTGAAATCACGACGTTTTAAATCTTCTTCTAGACTCCTAACAAATGTCACTTCATCTGGTCTGCGATAATCCTGATACGTTGACTCTGTTCTAAATGTTGTGATTTCGTATTGATCCTCTTCGTGTAAGACAAGTACCGTCCCATGTTCAATCCCTACATCAACTGTCCGAGGAAAAATAGCTTTAACTTCTTCCGGATAGGCACTTGTTGCGATATCGACATCATGAATTGCTTTGTTAAGTAATAAATCTCTGACACTTCCACCGACAAAATACGCCTCAAATCCAGCAGTTTCTAATTGCTCCATTACAGGTTTAGCTTCAGTAAATTCTTTAGGTACGTTCTTTATTTTCATACTATCTTATCCAATCTATTTGGTTAATTTGTTTCTTGAACTAATTTTTCTGACAACTCTTTAAACAAGGCACTATCATTCATTTCTAAAGCCTCGTCAATTTGTTTTAATAAGTTCTCTTTAGAAAAATCAGACAATACCGATTCAATCGCTTTATCAACTGACGCTTCATCTTCTGACGATATCGCATCATTCCATGAATTAAAGGGATTGTCTTCTAAAACTGCCAAATAACTCGACAATTCATTTGAATTTGGCAAAATTATTTCTATATACAATTCTTTTTTCCAATTTTTACGCATCTCGTGGAAAATCTGCTCTGGGTCAATAAATGTCATATCAAAAAGATAAAGGGTCATCGGGTCTTTTTCATTTATATCAGAAATAATCTTTAATCCACGAGTTGTTTTGTCAGCATGTTCTACAAATACAACATTTTCTAGAATCGCCGGGTGTGTTTCTAAATAATTTAAAACCCAATACACTTCTCTGCGTCCAAAAAGGTACTCATTTGTAACCTCATGCAAAAATGCTATCTTATCATCTAAAGTAGCCATCGTTCTCCTCCTAACCTAAAAGTTCATGAACATCCATATCATCTGGAACATGTTCTAAATAGTGAGAAAGAAGCGCATTCGCTTTCTCTAACTGACCTTCTTCTCTTAAGAATAAACCATATTCTTTCAAGAACTCCGGCTCATGGTTCAGTCCAGGCAAAGCCTTTTCAAAGAACATTGCCGCTTCTGAATACTCTTCTAACGCATTATAAGCTTGTGCAAGCGTCCAGAAAGCTTGTGGTTCATCACTTTCTCTAAATTCAGATAACGTATCAATAACGTCCTCATAGCGTTCATCAGCAAGTAACAAGTTGGCTAATTTCATAATGGAGAACTCTTTTGAATCTTCTAATAAAATAGCACGTCTTAGATATTCTTCTGCATCCGGAATCTTACCGAGACGGTAAGCATTATCAGACGCTAAGTGGAACATATCAACTGAGTATGGATTTTGTCTAATCCCCTCTGCAATAACTTCCTCCGCTTTAGGCAATTCACCTTCATCTAATAAAGCACTGGCTAATGGTAAGTACAATGCTTCAAATGTTGGATTCAATAAACGCAATTGTTCTAGTAATACGATTGCTTTATCACGATCCCCAACTTGAATATACGTGATGGCCAATTGGAAGGCACGCTCATCTGTAGGATCATCTTGATTTGCTTTCTCTAAATAAGGGATTGCTTCTTCAAATTCACCAACCATACCATACGCTGTCCCGATACGCTCATCCAAGTTAATCGTTTCAGTAATAGATGTTCCTCTAAGTTGCTCATATAATTCAGCTGACTTAACGTATTGGTTCATTGTGAAATAAATCTCTGCTAAAGCTAATGCGAGCACAGGTTCGTCAGGCATAATCGTTTTAGCTTCTTCAATTTTTTTAATACTTACTTCCGGCACACCTAATACTTGATAAATATCAGCAGTAACCATTAGAGCTTCTACATAACTTGGATCTGATTTCGGTATTTTTTCTAAATAGTCAAACGCATCATCTGTTTTATCATTTTCAATAGCAATCTCTGCCAATGGGATATATAAGCCATACTCCGAAGGGAATTGTTCTGTCAATTGTTCAAATATAAGTTTAGCTTCATCTATAAAGCCAGCACCCATCAATTGTTCTCCTAGTGCTGCTTGGATTTCTGGTGTATCCTTTTTTAGTGCATTTTCAAATTGGAGTTGTGCCTCTACACTATCTCCTTCATTTATCGCCACTAACATTTTTTCGCTATAAGTTTCCATTATTTCGCTCCCTCTTATCTATCCACTCATTATGTCAGGATAAATCATCTTTATACTCAAATAATGAGTCAATTCTACTTTTATAAATCCCCTTTTAGTATAGGCTATTCTTACAAAAAAAGCACGAAAAAAGCTAGTAAGTCGAAACTTACTAGCTCTATATCTGCTAACTATTTAACAGCATCTTTCAATGCTTTACCTGGTTTGAATGCAGGTACTTTGCTTGCAGGGATATCGATTTCTTTACCAGTTTGTGGGTTACGTCCTTTACGAGCAGCGCGATCACGTACTTCAAAGTTACCAAAACCGATCAATTGTACTTTTTCACCATCAGCAAGTAAATCTTGGATAGTTGAAAATACTGCGTCAACTGCAGTAGTAGCATCTTTTTTAGTTAAGTCAGCTTTTTCAGCAACTTTTTCAATTAATTCTGCTTTGTTTGCCATGTTCATTTTCACCTCCTGATAAATAATAGATGTTTAATTTGTAGACATCTTAAGTAATTAATCTAGAAAACTAAATCAACTACAGAAGTATTGATTAACTCAATATTTCTTTAATTAAGATAGCATAGAAATCCTTTTATATCAAGGTATTTCACTCTTTTGTAACAATTTAAATAAAATGTAATTTATGCCCATTAAATTTATTGCACATAAACAGACTTTGTGTTAAAATGCCGATTTCACGCTATTTACGTCTTCTTGCAATAATGTGAATCGGAGTTCCTTCAAATGTAAATGCTTTTCTGATTTGGTTTTCTAAGAAACGTGCGTAAGAAAAATGCATTAATTCTTCCTCGTTTACAAAAACAACAAACGTTGGCGGTTTAACCGCAACTTGTGTCGCATAGAAAATTTTCAAACGACGACCTTTGTCAGTCGGTGTTGGATTAATCGCAACAGCATCCATAATAACATCATTAAGTAATGATGACGGAATACGTAAGTTCTGATTCATACTTACTTTTTCAATCATATCTGGTAATTGGTGTAAACGTTGTTTAGTTTTAGCTGAAACATACACAATCGGTGCATAGTCTAAATATTTAAATTCTTTACGAATCTCATCTTCAAACTCTTTCATAGTATTTGTTTCTTTTTCAAGGGTATCCCACTTATTAACAACGATAACCATACCTTTACCTGCTTCATGAGCAAATCCTGCAATACGTTTATCGTATTCACGAATTCCCTCTTCAGCATTGATAACCATTAACACAACATCTGAACGGTCAATCGCACGCATGGCACGCATCACACTATATTTCTCAGTTGTTTCATAGACCTTACCACGTTTACGCATACCCGCTGTATCAATCATGATAAACGGCTGACCACTTGCTGAAGTAAACTCTGTATCAATCGCATCACGAGTTGTCCCCGCTACGTCAGATACAATAACACGTTCTTCACCAAGCATCGCATTGATAAGTGAAGATTTCCCAACGTTTGGACGCCCGATTAAACTGAAGCGGATAATTCCATCGTCTTCTTCTTCAACTTCAGTAGTAAAATGTTTCACTGCTTCATCTAAGACATCCCCTAAACCAATACCGTGACTACCTGACACTGGATACGGATCGCCTAACCCTAATGAATAAAACTCAAAAACATCGTTTCTCATTTCTGGATTATCTACTTTATTGACAGCTAAAATGACAGGCTTACCTGATTTGTATAGCATTCTAGCTACCATTTCATCAGCATCTGTAACACCTTCACGCGCGCTTGAAAGCAAGATGATAACATCTGCCTCAGCAATAGCGATTTCTGCTTGATATTTAATTTGATCCATAAACGGTTCATCCGTTAAATCAATCCCACCAGTATCAATAATACTAAATTCTCTACCTAACCATTCACCAGTAGCGTATAAACGGTCTCTTGTTACACCAGGTGTATCTTCTACGATTGAGATACGTTCCCCAGCGATTCTGTTAAAAATTGTCGATTTCCCCACATTTGGGCGTCCGACAATTGCAATTGTTGGATTTGCCATAGGACAATCCCTCCTTTATAATTCCAAAGCTCTTTAGTAGTTTACCCTATCAATCCACGCGACACAAGTCTTTACGTCCATTAAAGTGATAATTCTTAGTGCTTTTTCCTTTTTGAACCAAAAAAAGAGCTTGAGGTTAGCCTCAAGCTCTTTTAATTCTATCTAATCTTCGGTCGAATTAAGCGCATCTCCTAAGATATCACCTAAGCTAAACCCTGTTACTTCTTCAGGAATTTCTATAGTTTCTTCCTCTTGGAAATCTTCTTCTTGCTGAGGTTTCTCTTCTAACGCTTTAATACTCAATGCGATACGACGGTCAGGTTGGTTTACTTCTAATACCTTTGCAGTAACTTCTTGACCTTCTTGTAACACTTCATGAGGTGTTACAACATGATTGTGTGAAATTTGTGAAATATGAATTAATCCTTCAACACCTGGTTGCAACTCAACGAAAGCACCAAAACTTGTTAGACGTTTAATATTCCCAGTCATAACATCGCCTGCTCCAATTGTTTCAGCTACATTATCCCAAGGTCCGGCTAATGTTTCTTTGATAGATAATGACACACGTTCTTTTTCTGGATCTATTGATAAAATCTTAGCTTCTACTTCCTCTCCAACTTCTAATACATCCGATGCTTTAGAAACATGAGAATGAGAAATCTCAGAAATGTGAACTAGCCCATCTACGCCTCCTAAATCAACAAACACACCAAAATCTGTTAGACGAGCAACTTTACCTTTAACCGTATCGCCCGCTGCAAGACTATTAAGTACTTCTTCTTTTTTAGCTGCTTGTTCTTTCGCTAGTAATACTTTTCTAGAAAGAATTAAACGATTTTCTGAAGGCTCAATCTCCATTACTTTAAAGCGTAATGTTTGGCCTTTATAAACTGAAAAATCAGATACAAAATGAGTATCAATCATTGAAGCTGGTACAAAACCACGTACACCCAAATCAACAACTAATCCACCTTTTACGACATCTGTAACAGTTCCTTCTACTTCTTCATCCGCTTCAAAAGCAGCTTCAACATCTTCCCAGATTTTTTTAGCTTCTAGACGACGTTTTGAAAGTAGATAACTTCCATTTTCTTTATCCTTACCAATCGATGTAATTACTACCAAATCAAGAATCTCACCGATTTTTACTAAACTAGAAATATCCTCTGTTGGGAATGCTGTTAATTCTTTCACCGGAATAACCCCTTCAACACCGGTACCTAGAATACTAACAATTGCCTGTTTATCTTCTAAAACAAGTACTTCACCTTGAACGATATCTCCAACCTCAACATCTTTAAAACTTTTTAAAGCATCTAACATTACTGCTTCATCTTGCTCAATCTGGTTTTCTTTGATTTCTGACATGACTAACGGCCTCCCTATTACTAATAATCTAATTTTATTGTATCTTAAATATAAAGCGATTTCTACATTTTTATTTTATCTTTTTTTGTCCATTTTTAAGGTAACTTGATCTTTGATCGCTGAAACAACTTCCGCAATCCCCATACCGGTTGTGTCTATCTTCACTGCATCTTCAGCTTGGACTAAAGGCGAAATTTTTCGAGTTGTGTCTTTATAATCACGATCTTCAATTTCTTTCTTCAGCGTTTCGAAATCTGTTTCAATTCCATTTTCAATATTTTCTTTATAACGACGTTCCGCACGTTCTACGACACTTGCTACTAAAAATATTTTAACCTCAGCATTAGGTAAAACCGCTGTTCCGATATCACGACCATCCATCACAATGCCACCTTCTTCACCAAATGCCCGTTGTCTTCTCACTAAATCAGTTCTGACTGCCGCTTGCGCTGCAACTTGAGAAACGGCATTAGTAACATCTGGTTTTCTGATTGCTTCCGTTACATCCTCATCATTTATAAATACTAATTGTCCTTGCTCAGTCTGCTTAAATGTAATCATTGTAGTTGGTAATAATTTAGCAATAGCTTCTTCACTCGCTAAATCACAATTTGATTTTAAAGCAGCGTAAGTTATCGCACGATACATCGCACCCGTATCTAAATAAATATACCCTAAATCCTTTGCTAATATTTTCGCAACTGTACTTTTCCCCGCTGAAGCAGGACCATCAATAGCAATACTAATTTTACTCATCTCATTACCCCTTTATAATTCATCATACATCGTTTTTAATCATATCATTTTCCACGATAAAAAAAAAGAAGTTACCATTAGGTAACTTCTTTTTAACTATTAATTAAAGTTGATAACTTGCCCAACATGCAAGTCTGGAGAACCCATACCGTTCAATGCCATAACCTCATCAACTGTCATGCCGTGCGCCGCTGCAAGTGAATACAATGTTTCTCCACCTTGAATTGTTACAGCACTACCGCCGCCACCTTGATTTTGGTTTTGTTCATTAGCTTGTCCGTCATTTTGCGTTGCATTTTGATCATTTTGCGTTGCATTCGGATCATTTTGATCATTTTGTGTTGCATTTGGATCCTTAGGTGTGCCATCCGGATTTAACTGTTCACCAGTTTCACCATTTTGATTCTCTTGATCATTTGATGGGTCTTGCGTTTTTTCGCCATCTTGTGGGTCATTAGCTGTTTCACCATCATTTTCAGTTTTAGCTGCTTCTTTTTCGGCCTTTTCTGCTTCTTTAGCTGCTTTTTCTGCTGCCTTTTTGGCTTCTTTTTCAGCTTGTTCAGCTTGTTTTTCGGCCTTTTCTGCTGCTTCTTTTTCTTTAGCTGCTTCAGCTGCTTTTTGTTTTTCAGCCTTTTCTTTTTCAGCTTTAGCTTTTTCAGCTGCCGCTTTTTCTTTAGCTGCTTTAGCTTTGGCTTCTTCAGCTTTTTCTTTAGCTTCTTTTTTGATTTTATCTTTATCTTTTGATGTTTTATCTCCATTAACAATTACTGGACCATCATTAGGCTCTAGTGATTGTTTACTTGACATACTAAACATATAAACAAGTAACCCCGCAATAGCTAAAAGTAATAAAACTAATACTGTGATAAAGACGCTATCACCTTTCTTTTTGCTACGTTTTTGAGAACGTGATGAAGGCTCCTCTTGTTTTTCGCCTTGCTCATCTTCAAAAATAGGTTGTTCCCATGGTTCGTTATTTTTATTATCTGCCACGATTTATTCCTCCTTGATATTTCTTAATCTGTTATATTTTATCACACAATTTTATAATTGTGCCATTATTAACCAAAATTAAATAAATTCTTTAACATTTCTTCCCATGATAACTCCTGCACCTTTTTATAAACGGACACCGAAGTTTCACTGTCATTTATTTTACCATACCCATCGCAGTTATCGCAACAAAACGTTGCTTTTTTAGACTTTTTTTCACCAAAATATCGGAGTAGATGTACCCTTCTACAGTTTTTGTCTTTTAAATAACGTAAGACACTTTCAATATTCTCTTTTTTTTCTTTTGTTTTATCGTCTAATTTATCAAATAAATGATCCCAATTTCCACTCTGATGAGCGTTATTTTCCAACCATTTTAATTGTAACTCACTCAATAAAGAAAGACTATCTTTCTGCTTTTTTTCTGAAAGTGAAACAAATAGTTTAAAATTCTCAATTTCTTCAATCAGTGACTCTTGCAAAAAATGGTGAATTCGTTCGTCACCTTTTTGATACAGAATAATCGATACACTGTCTTTCCCGTCACGACCTGAGCGACCCGACTCTTGAAGATAGGCCTCTAAACTAGATGGCAAATGGTAATGAATAACAAAACGAACATCCTTTTTGTTTATTCCCATACCGAACGCATTGGTAGCACACAGAATTCTAATTTGACCATTAATGTATTGTGATTGGATAAGACTTCTCTCTTGTTGCGTTAAATCAGCATGATAAAAGGTGACCGGCTCAGATAAATCCACCTGTAATTGCTTAGAGATCAGTTCGGCTTGTTTTTTACTTGAAAAATAAACAATACCAGGGCCCGTCAACTTCCCAATAAGTTCTTTCAGTCTATTGTATTTGTCCTCTGTTTCTTCTACATAATAAGAAATATTTTCTCTATCCACTGATCGCCTAACGACAGCAGGTTCTAAGGAGAATAGTTTGGCTTTAATTTCCTGTTCAGCTTCTGGCGTAGCGGTAGCTGTCAACGCTAGTAAACGTCTAGCATTTAAAGTTCGGTATACATCAAGTAATTTTTCATATTCCGGTCTAAAATCTATACCCCATTCGATGATACAATGTGCCTCATCTACTACAAACAACCCAATTTCTAATTGCATCAACCGATTAAGAACTATAGGCTGAAGCAGTGTTTCAGGGCTAATAAAAATAAATTTATAATCTGACAAATGAGAAAGCACCCATTGCTTGTCGGACATCGACAGTTGGCTATTAAGAGCTACAACTCTCTTTTCTTTCAACGCTTGTAACTGCCTGACTTGATCTTCCATTAAAGATAGTAATGGAGAGACCACCAACACCGTCCCACGACTCATATAGCCTGCTAATTGGTAGCACAAACTTTTTCCGGTTGCTGTAGGAAGTATGCCGAGCGTTTGCCCTGTTTTCATCACAGAATCAATCACCTCAGCTTGTCCTGACTTGAACTCTGAAAAACCATAAATTTTAGTTAGAAGCTCTTCTTTAGTTTGCACGGGAACGTCGCTCCTTTTCTTTCATGATTTGGTAAGTCCTGAACGATAAAAATGAATGAGACTTATCTACTACCACTTCACGGAAACGCCACTTTTGAAAGTCACTATTTTCTGATAGATATTGTTCAAAATAGCGTTTTGAGTCGTCTGGTAAATACAACGAATACAACGGAGTATCATCCAAAACCAACCCTTCGATTATATGATCAACTATCGTACTCTCTTTTAACTTTCGCTTATGCTTAATAAACTCAATTGAATGTCCTTCTTTTGACAACCTATATGTTTCCGACGCACTATGATTCCCTGCGTTCTCCAGTAATATCCCGTATAATGAGTTAAACAAAGGATAGTCCTTTTCAAACTGAGTAACTTCTTTTATGAGCGCGTGCTGTAGAGTGGTTTTAGCTAAATAGTTTTCTAATTTATTTTGGTACTGTTCTGTTTGATAAAAAACTTGATCGAACGTTTGACCAACCTGAGTATAACCCGATAGCATCGCCACAAGGCCTCTTCTTTTTTCTTCGGGAATCGCCAAAACCAACCGTTGCCATTCTTCATAGAAATCAGCAATAAAAGAAGAGCTAACTTTATGTTTTGCGTACCACCTTTTCACTTGATAATGATGAAAATTATTAGAATCTATGGGGATATAGTTACTCTCTTGATAGGAGGCGTTAGATACAACTTGAGTGGCAAATAATAAAAGCTCAAAAAAAGACTGAGCAGTCCGGCTATAGGTTACACCATCAAACATACTAGCTAACTGGGTCCCTTGATTACTTAATAAATTCGCCCCCTTCTCTGTTATAACAAAATGGTCACCCTCTCTGCTTAGTAATCCTTTCGCAGAAAGCCCTATACAACTTTTCTCTAAAAATTCTAAAGTCATAGTAGGAAATAAACCAAAAAATGACAAACTATCTTGAAAAAAACCAAATGTCAAAACGGAAGCTGTTCGCTTACCATTCAGTAGATGACAAACACTTGAAAGTTTGAGCTTGTCACCTGACTTAAATAACGCTAAAATTAATGTATTCATATTTTATACCTCACTTAGGAGTGTGACTTAAATTGAAACTATCTATTGTTCCAGAAAAATGTATCGCTTGTGGGCTTTGCCAAGTCCTTGCTCCAGCCATTTTTGATTATACAGATAATGGTATTGTGTTGTTCAAAGAAAACCCTAACACGTTATCATTAGAATTAGAAGACAAAAATTTGACAGGAAACGATGCTATGGCAGCTTATAAAGAATGCCCGACACGTGCTATTATCATCGAAAAGCAAAAATAAAACAAGAAAAAAGCCGAAACTCTTAATTAAGAGTTTCGGCTTTTTCTTATGAACGTTTGACTTTAGTTTTCTTTTGTAACCAAGGCAAAAGTTTAGCATGTATCATTAAGAATACTGTACTAACCAACGCTCCTTTTATTAAATTAAATGGAACAACTCCAATTAAAACATATTTCGCATAAGGCATTCCTACATCAAAATTCAACACTTTGAAATACAATGGTAGTGCTACAAAATAATTTACAATACTCATTGCAACCGTCATGAAAATCGTACTGATAAAGAATCCAATTATCAAACTTTTTTTCGTCTGTCTATTTTTAGTGAAATAATAGACTGGCAATACGAAAGTCAATGCTGCCACAAAACTCGTAGCATCCCCTATTAATTTAGATAAATCGCCACCCGTTAAAATATAGTGTAACACTGATCGTATAAACGCTGTGAGAACACCGGCAAGCGGGCCAAATAAATAGGTACTAATCAAAATCGGAATTTCACTAAAATCAACCTGCATAAAAGGAAATCCTGGGATAATTGGAAACACAGGGATCATTAAAACGAATCCTACAGCACCTAGCATGGCTACCCCTACCATTTTTTGAGTCTTACTTCTGTTCATGTCATCCTCCTACAAGGACCCATCTCAGGCAAACTACTTAACGACACTTCTCAACGCAATAAAAAAGCTATTTTCTACATGAGGGCAGAAAATAGCATAGTCTTATCTGAGGGTATCATCAAATAAGCTCTATCTTCTCTTATCCAGACTATACTGTCGGTATTGGAATTTCACCAATTCAGCCATTACCCAAGGGGTAACAGGTCGTGGACTATACCACCGGTCGGGAATTACACCCTGCCCTGAAGACGAACCTTAAAATATTTTTATGTTCTATTGTATTATAACAAATAATAGATAAAATTCAATCGAAATACCTTATTAAATTAAAAAAATCACAAACGTTTAATTAGGCACCTTAAATCGATACCCTTTTCGCCATTCTGTCCGAATATAACCTGCAGCTTCTTGAGAATACACTGCAAGTTTTTTTCTTAATTTTTGAATTAAATTATCAACGGTTCGATTCGACCCAAACTTATCATAACCCCAAACCTTTTCTAGCAACTCTTCACGTGTTACCACTTCTTCTTTGTGGTGAATCAAATAAACCAAGACTTTATATTCCAACTGAGTCAAATCAATCGTCTTATTCAAAACCCTCACGGTCTCTTGCGCAAAATCAACTGATAAATCAGGAGAAATAAATGTTCCAGTTGCTTCATAGAAAGGAGAATTATGATAATAATAACGAAATAACCGCTCTACTCTACAAACAGCCTCTTCATAATGGTAGGGTTGCTCAATAACATCATCCGCTCCCATAGAAAAAGCCGTAATAACCGTTCGGCTAGTCTCTTGATTGGTCACAACGACAATCGGAACAGACGAAATTGTTCTTATTTCCTTTAAAAAATCTAACGATTCACCTTTATCTAGTTGACTATCCGTTATCACAAGATCAATTTGACTTTCACGGAACAAAAATAAACCATCGTTGTAGGTAGGGGCAACAACGACAGTCCATTTTTTAAGCTCTAGAGCTTCTTTTAATTTAAGTGCAATTCTATTCTCAGGTGTCACTATTAAAATACGATACTCACGAGTCTCCATTTTATATCCCCCACTAGATCGCTCAGTTTATTTTGATAATTCAACCAATGCTTTCACTTCACGTTTGCTTAATGAACGGTATTGACCAGGCTTCATACCATGCAGATTCAAATCACCATATAATTCACGTTTAAGTTTAGTAACAGGGTAACCCACCGCTTCAAGCATTTTTTTAACTTGGTGGTTACGTCCTTCATGAATAATCAATTCAACAATCGCCGTTTGTTTCACATTATCAGTTGAAATAATACGGTACTTAGCAGGTGCTGTCTTACGTCCATCAATCTTAACACCATGTGCTAACGGTTTTAAATCTTGCGGGAAAGGAACACCTTTTACTTTAGCGATATACGTTTTCTCTACTTCATGTTTTGGATGGGTTAATTTATTAGCAAAATCACCATCATTTGTTAATAATAACAAACCAGATGTATCATAATCTAAACGACCAACTGGGTAAATACGCTCTGAAACACCAGGTAAGAAGTCAGTTACTACTTTACGCCCTTTGTCATCCGATACTGCTGATATAACACCTCTTGGCTTATATAATAAGAAATAAACATAATCTTCTTGATACAACGGGACACCTTGTACCTCGATTGTATCATTTGCGTTTACTTTAACACCCATCTCTGTCACACGTTTACCATTAACATGTACGTGTCCTTCACGGATTAATTCTTCTGCTTTACGTCTTGAAGCCACACCGCTTTGTGCGATAACTTTTTGTAGTCTTTCCATTTAGTCGTCATTCTCCTCTGTGAGAGTTAGTGTCTCATCATTATTTTTAGATTCATCTAGCCCGCCCAATCCTAATTCTTCTTGGAAGTTGGCAAAGAATAAATCGGTTGGTAATTCTTTTTCTATTTCATTTTCCATCTCTGAAATCGACGGTAATTCTGAAAGGTCTTCTAGTCCGAAGTAATTCATAAAATAATCCGTTGTCCCATACAAAATAGCACGTCCCGGTCCCTCAACACGTCCAACTTCTTTAATCAGTTGACGCACGACTAACTTTTGAACGGCTCCTGATGTTTGAACACCACGAATTTCATCAATTTCACTTCTAGTGATAGGTTGTTTATAAGCAATAATCGAAAGCGTTTCTAACGCTGCTTGGGACAATGTATTAGAAAGCGGTGATTGCGCATAATCTTTAATGACATCCGCAAACTCTTTTTTTGTCGTTAAGATAAACTGATTACCTGCTTCTAAAATATGAAGAGCTGATAATTCCGACTCTAAAAGATGTTGTTTTAATTTTTCAATCGCTTTAAACACAATAGCAGTTGGTTCTTTTAACAAACCTGATATCTCTTCTAAAGAAATCCCTTCATCTCCTGCTACAAACAATAACGCTTCTATTTTACTTTCTAATTCCATACATAAACTCCTACTCTATTCCATCACAAGGTCATGATGTCTATACAACATAATGGGCTCATAATTATTTTCCTGTTTTGCTAAGATATGACAGCCTTTAATCAGCTCTAGTAATGCCATGAAGGTCGTGACAATTTCACTTTTAGAATAATCTTGGAACAAGCAATTAAACGCGATACCATCTGTTCCTTCAACACCTTCAACGATCATACGAATATGTGTCATTTTATCTTCAATCGTCGTTGTATCATGAACAATCGTTGTTTCCATCGGAGTTAAACGTTTTTTACGCTCTAACACTTCATGAAACGCTAGGAATAAATCAATTGTATTAACCTTTCCTGTCTCTAGAGGAACGATTTCTTCTTGGTATTCCTCTAAATTTGATGGTTCTTTCGTATAATATTGCCCACGTTCTTCTTCTAATTCATGTAAAACTGTTGCCGCATATTTATATTTTCGGTACTCCAGTAATTGAGCAACTAAGTCCGCACGAGGATCATCTTCTTCCTCTTCGTACTCACTATCCTCATCCATCTGAAGTTCTTGTTTAGGCAGTAACATCTTACTTTTAATCGACATAAGTGTTGCCGCCATCACGATAAAATCACCGGCTACTTCCAATTGTAATAATTTCATCGTCCGAATATACTCCATATACTGTACTGTTATATCTGCTATTGGTATATCATAAATATCAATTTCTAGCGTTTTAATTAGATGTAGAAGTAAATCTAACGGTCCTTCAAA
This sequence comes from Vagococcus fessus, assembly GCF_003987565.1. Lineage (GTDB taxonomy): Bacteria > Bacillota > Bacilli > Lactobacillales > Vagococcaceae > Vagococcus_D > Vagococcus_D fessus. The sequence continues at coordinate 246,903 of NZ_NGJY01000001.1, read as the reverse complement.
AACATCTAGTTTAACATTTAATTTCTCCATGACTCGACTCCTTCGCAATTGTATATTATAGCATATTTTACGAGCGAAAGTCACTGAGTTATGGTACTAAGCTCTTGGAAAATAATCATTATAAACATCAGCAAGCCTTTGTTTACTAATATGCGTGTAAATTTGGGTCGTGGAAATATCAGAATGACCTAACAATTCTTGTACTATTCTCAAATCCGCACCATTTTCAAGTAGATGCGTGGCGAAACTATGACGTAATGTATGAGGTGTTACTTCTTTATCAATACCTGCCGTCTTAACATGTTTCACCAAGTTCTTCCATATTCCTTGTCGGCTAAACCCTTTACCGTGATGATTTAAAAATAAATGCGGATCGTTCTGGCCAGGCCGACTCAGTTTAGGGCGACTTCTCTCAAGATAAATCTCTATCCACTGGATGGCGATATCCCCTAGCGGAATAATTCGCTCTTTATCTCCCTTACCGATTGTTTGAATCAAACCTAGCGACAAATGTAAATCAGACATTTTTAAACCAATCAATTCTGATACACGTAATCCTGTCGCATACATTACCTCTAAAATAGCTCTATCTCTAATCCCAAACTTATCTGTAGTATCCGGTGCTTCAAGCAAGCGAACAATCTCGTCTTGAGAAAGAGATTTGGGTAGTTTTTGAGCCTTTTTAGGTGTTTCGATATGCTGCATAGGATCAACATCTGAATAACGTTCTTGCTTTAAAAATTGATGGAACTTTCTTAAACTTGAAATCATTCGAGTGATTGACGCAGCTGACTTCTTTTCATCTGTCAATTCTCTCAGAAAAGTTAAAATAACATAACGATCAAGGTCATCCCAACTCGCAATCGCTTGATTGTCTAAAAATAACATATATCGTTTTAAATCTCGTTCATAACTTACAATAGTATTTTCAGATAATCCTCGTTCTACTTTCAGATAATGGATATAGTCTCTTAAATCATCTTCTCTATTTTGCATAACTGAACACCTCTATCCTTTAGACATTTATTATACACTCTCGTATAAAAAAAGCATAGACGATGACCCGCCTACACTTTTAGATTTATTTTCCAGCCTGACATTTACGACACACACCATGAAACGTTAAACGATGGTCTTTTACTAAGAAATTGAAACGCTTCTCAACAATTTTTTCAACGTCTCCTAGTAAATCTTCTTCGATTTCTTCAATAGACCCACATTCCAAACACAATAAATGATGATGGAAATGTTGAGCCCCTTCTTTTCTCAAATCATAACGAGATACCCCGTCATTGAAACTAATTTTATCAATAATTTTTAAGTCCGTTAACATTTCAAGTGTTCTATATACCGTTGCTAGGCCTATTTCTGGGCTTTTTTGTTTTACCAACATGTATATCTCTTCAGCAGACATATGATCTTTATCATTTTCTAATAGAACTAAAACGGTCGCTTCACGTTGGGGCGTTAGTTTATAGCCACCTTCATGTAATTGTTTACGAATCTTAGTTAACATAGCTCCAGTATCCATATACCTACCCCTTAATTAGAATTATTACAATTTAAACCTTCTTGTGCTTAATTGAATTTATAACCATTATAATCTAAGCCTCTAATTATTTCAATCATTCTCAATTAGAACATAAAAAAAGAACAGTCTTGACTGACTGTCCTTTCTTTCCTGTTCTATTAGTTCGCTTTTTTCACTTCTTCAAATGATTTAGAACCAACGTAGACTTCTTCTTTAAGAACGTTACGTTTTTTAGTGACAATTGTGTAGATGTGGTAAACAAATACAGCAATGTTAACCACTAATGCAGCGAAACTTAGTACGAATAACGCTGTTGTACTATGTGAGCTTTGAACTGCGAATTGTGACTCACCAACAAATGCTGGGAATGTCATCGTGAACATCATCCAGAATGCTAATGTGTGAGCGCGGTGTTGTAACCAAGCTCCTTTTTTGATGAAGAATGCAGGAATAGTACATGATAATAATAACGCTAAACCAGCATAGAATGAGTGATCTGATACACAGTTGTAAACATATGCAAAGTTCCATACATCATAAGCAATAATCCAGAACCACATTTGGTCAGCCCAAACCATATCTTTTTGTTTATTTTTGCTGACTTGAATGCCCATCCAACCACAAATTGTGACGATGTTTAAGATACCAGCGATACCATTCATAATATTCCAGCTACCTGAAATCATACGAACGCCATCAACCATACCGTCTACATGCATGCCGTATACTTGGAAATCACGAGCAACTGCTTCCATAATATTAAAAGCTAAAATGAAAGGTGGGAACATTAATAAATATTTGCTTGCATTTGATCCTTTAACATAACGGATATACCAGAAACCAAGACACCCAGCTAAAGCTGAATACACTTTAACCCAGTGGAACCAAGTCCCCGTACTACTTCCAGGACCAGCTGTTGTCGGCCAAACAAAAACAGTTAGCACAACTGGTACAACGGTGAACATAACTAATGCGACCCATTTGTTAAGACGGCTGATTTCATTCAACCCAATCAAGGCACCTAATACGACAAACCACATTAGAGCTGATTGCCAAGGCATACTTTCAAAGAAAAACATATAACTCTCCTCCTACAAAATAAGTAATGTATGTAATAATTTCTACACCCTTATAATAAGCCCTGTGAATTTATAAACTATAGACAAAACTAGCCTTCTGCCCAAAATTTGGGCAAAACAAAGAAATTGCCCAAAACATTCTAGTGAAACTTAGAACATTTTGAAGCAATTCTATCAATAGCCCCTACCGTCATACGCTCAATACGAGCAAGTAGGTCTACTTTTTCTTCTCTTAAATTAATCACAAGCCAATGAATAATCTGTGCCACTATCGCACGTCCATAAAAATCAGCAATCTCTTTTCTTAACTCTTCCTCTAAATCAACCAAATGCTCATCCTCTGCCATGATGCCATCTAACATATTAAAGGTAATCTGGTATAAGAATTTTTCTAAACGATCACGACTCAAAGAGTGAAACGTATTCAAACAAAACGCTCGATTAGCTTCCGTATAATCTAGTACACGCATTAAGCCTTCTTGCCAAGTATTGATTTCCTTGAAAGTTCCTAAGCCATTGACCACCTCGTTATCATACGTCCAAGCTAACAATTCATTAATATCAGAGAAATGATAATAGAACGTATTGCGTGATAATTTTGCCGCTGTTGTCACGTGACTGACACGAATCTTATCCAGTTCAGTCGTCTTCATCAGGTCTTTTAGAGCAAGTGATAAGGCTTGTTTCGTCACATATCCTTGTTGCATCTCGTCCTCCTAAAAAAGCAGATTGCCAAGCAACCTGCTAGTTAATCTAATAATATAATACACCATCTTTTAATTCAGAATAGTACTGAATTTTATCTTTACTTTCGATAGATAGTTTGGCAATTTCATAATCTGAATAATAGACCATTAAGGCTTCTTCAATCATCGGAAGGATCTCGTCGGTCATCGCTTCTAACGCTTTTGGAACTTTCATCCCTTTAACGTAAATAACTTTAGCATCTTCTGAGCCTTTTTCAGCTTGATTGATAACAAAGAAAAAAACAAATTTTTCTTTAATTGAAAAACAAAAATAACGGGGCATTTCGTAAATAAATGAAATACGTTGGTTAGACAACGAAATCATGTAAGCCATATCACGTTCCGAAAGTGTCACATGCCTCGCCTCACTGGGCTGCATAGTAACAGGGTCTTTCATCCGCATATGTTCATATTGTAGTCTTTCCTCTTCAGTTATTCTTCTTTTGATATAAGTCATCTCAATCACTTCTTTCTAAAGTCATTCCTACACAATTAACAGCATTCGTTTAAATAACAAAGTATTAATTACCTATAAAATAACAAAAATAACAAAAAAGTGCTAGAAAAAAGGTGCGATTATTAAAACAAAAAGAGAAAACAGCGAGAATTACTCGCTGTCTTCTGATTTAGCTTTTAATAAAATTGTTTTACCGTCTTCTTGTTTAATACGGCGTTCTTTCATTAATGACCCTAACGCACGTTTAAATTGACCTTTTGAAATCGCAAATGTAGATTGGATTTCTTCTGGGCTTGTTTTATCTGTAAATGGAATAGTACCATCAGCTGATTTTTCTAAGAAAGCTAAAATCATCATAGCATCATCCGAAATCACTTCATGAGCACGTGGTTTTAATGAAATATTTAACACGCCATTTGGTGCTAATCCAACAACACGCCCTTTAAGAACTTCACCTAAACGAGGCTCTACAAAACGCTCTGATGGATGGACAAATCCTAAATATGAATCATTTGTAATAACATGTGTGCCTGCTACTTTTAGACGGTACGCTGTTACTTCTACATCTTTATTTAAGAAATCTTCTTTACTTGTTTGCGCCACGTGACGACCAACAGCCATAAAGATACTTTCGTCTGCTTGTGTTGCCCACATTCTATCTTTGTTATCTAAAATTAAAGTCACCATGATACGGTCACCTTTTTTAGGCCATAATTGTTTCATAGTTGGCAATTCATCAATAGAGATAACAACTTCCTTGTCTGGAAGACCGATATCAACGAATGCACCTAAATCTTTACGTGTTGCTACGACTGTTCCGTAATCATAACGCTCTCTCGTTACAGTTGGAATGTTAGTTGTGAAGCGGTTTTCTTGTTTTTGACCTGTGTATGCAAATCCTTCAACGGCTGAACCTAATTCGTGTTCGCCCTCTGACTTATCTAATTTAAATGTGACGCCCTCTTTTTGGACGAAATATGATGTGTCATTTTCATCTGTGATTAATGCTGTAAATACGTTACCTAATAAATTTTTCATGTGACTCTCCCTCTGTGTAGACATTTAGTCTATTATAGCATATCTAAGCACGTTACACACCTTTTCATGACACGAGACAAAAATAAAAAACTCCCTCTTTCGAGGAAGTTTTACATCTTACATTGTTGCAATCATAATAAAGTTTGCCACGAATAATCCTGTAATCACCCAAACAACTGGTGAAATTTCTTTTGGTTTACGTTTAGCAAGTTTAACAATAATGAAGAAGATAAACCCTGCAGCAATCCCGTTCGAAATACTGTAACTTAATCCCATAAAGATTGAAGCAAAGAAGGCTGGGACTGCGTCTTCTAAATCACTCCAATTAATTTCTTTAAATGAAGCTAACATCATGATCCCTACTAGTAACAACGCTGGAGCCGTCGCTTGTGCTGGAACTAGACTAATGTAGGGTGCTAATAAACTACTGAATAAGAATAAGATTGAAACGACAACTGAGGTTAAACCTGTACGTCCACCTGCACCAATACCTGCTGCACTCTCTACGAAAGTTGTTGTGTTTGACGTCCCAAATACCGCACCGATCGATGTAGCAATTGCATCTGAAAATAACGCTTTGTCCATTTTAGACTTAAAGCCACGACTATCTTCTAATGCTTCTTCATCTTCTTTACTAAAGATACCTGTACGACGTCCTGTTCCGATAAATGTTCCAATCGTATCAAACGTATCTGTTAAGCTAAATGCTAAAATCGTCATTAAAACTTGAGGTATTTTGGCTTTATCTTCAAATAGTGACGGTAAGCCTTCCGGTCCAAAAGCGGCACCAAATGTTACACCTAAGTCTTTAAATGAATTTGCTAATGAATTTTTTTGACTGTCTACTGAACTTAAATCAACCACGCCCATCAACACACCTAATACTGTTGTGCCGATAATCCCGATTAAAATAGCCCCTTTAACATCCATTAACACTAAAACAATCATCAAGATAATACCCATAATCGCAAGTAAGATTCCTGGATTATTGAAATTCGCTAAACTTGGAACAATTCCACCATTTAACGTCACATTTGTCGCTTTACCACCTTCTACTACTGAGTCAACAATCGCTTGATTGTCACCAGAGAAAGAAAGCAATCCAGCATTTTTAATTCCAACATAGGCTACGAAAACTCCGATACCGCCACCGATAGCATGTTGAATACTTTCTGGAATTGATTTGATAATCAACTTACGAACTTTAGTAACGGTAATAAAAATATTAATCATCCCGCATAAGAAAACCATTCCCAAAGCTTGTTGCCATGAATAGCCTAAACCAAAGACTACTGTAAATGTAAAGAACGCATTAAGCCCCATTCCTGGTGCCTGTGCATAAGGAACGTTGGCGAATAGCCCCATAATAAGCGTTCCGATTACTGCTGAAATAATTGTTGCTAAAAATACTGCTTGAAACGGCATTCCCGATAAAGATAAAATCGATGGATTAACAAAAAGAATATAACTCATTGCAAAAAACGTGGTGAAACCTGCCATAATTTCAGTTCCTACTGTGGTGTTATTTTCCTTTAACTTAAAAAACTTCTCCATTCTCTACCCAATCCCCTTTATAGTGGTTTTAAAAACGAACAATCCTTATCCGATAAATAGTATCGTTCGCTTCTTTTGAACACCCTTAGTATAGCCACTGTAAAATAACACCACAACAAAAAGTCGTTTGTTTAATCGTTTTCTAATTTAATCGTTCGTGTTTTTGTTCGTTTAGGTAAAATAAAAAGACCTAAATGGTCTTTTTATAAGTAGAAAACGTTTTATTTTATGATTCTATCCCAAAACTACCGACATACGTTACAATTCCCGAAGTATCAGCTAACGCTCCTGGAATAAGTTCTTTTATCATATAATACTCTGTCGGAACCTCTAAAGGAGACTCTACCTGATAATCTGCTGCTGGAGTATATCCGAAGCGACTATAATAAGCCGGATCACCTAAGATACTTATTGCACGGTAGCCCATCATCTCTGCTCGTTTCTCAAGCTCAGCAATAATAGCCCCACCGTAACCCTGACAACGTTCTGATTTCTTAACAGCTAGCGGTGCAAGGGCTAAAAAGCCCTTCTCTTCACCAATAGCAATATCACTTAACATACCATGAGCGATAATCTCGCCATCTTTTTCGATAACCAACTCAAACTCCTCGTCGTACGTCGGCTCTTCTCTTAATGCTTCTACTAATATATCTTCATTGGCTTCAGGGTCTTTTTCTAAAAAGGCTGACTTAATAACATTTTTTGCACCTGTAAAATCTTTGGGTCTAATTGTTCTTGGCATCTTTATCATTCTCTCCTTTTTGTGGACGACGTATATCTATAACGCCACCCTTTGCTTTTACTTTAACTTTCACATTAGGATTACTGTTAACCGTACCTGTTGCAAGGCCATCATGGATCTTCAATTTATCATCAAAGTCAGTCGAAATTGTTCCTTTTTCTCCCTTAGCCTCATAAGAAAAGGCTAGTTTTTCTGGAAGTAACAGTTTCACTTGACCCTTTTGAGCTTCTAGGACAAGTGCGTCCTCTAGTTCTTTAAAATTACCAATTACACTGCCTTCCTCTACTTTAATAGCAGCTGAGCCTTTAATATTACCGACTTTGATGTCACCTTGATTTGCTGAAAGAGCTAAATGCCCCTCTGTTTCCTTCGTTACAAAACTCCCTCTTACTAAATCAACGTCCAACGTATTCGATTGAACAGCATCAAACTTAAAACTTCCCTGATTTGCCGTAAAAGTGGCATCTGATACTTCTAAATCAGTTGCCTCTAAATTACTTTCTTCTAATTTAAATGACACATCATTTGTTTTAATACTATCTACAAATACCAACTTACTTTTTTGAGAGGTTACTGCAAGTGTATCCCCTTTAAATTCACCCTCAACTTCAAGGTTACTGTTTTTCAAGTCTATGATAACGGACTTTAAACTATCCTGTCCCACATTAATCGTAACCGTATCATTTTTCTTTTTTGTCACCTGTGTTAATACAATTGCCAATTGATCCTTATCATCATAAGTTTGAACAATTGATTTTTTACCCTCAATCGCAAAAGCTTTCGGGTCTTTCTCATTCACTTTCAACTTCACATCAACGCCAATTGAATTAACCAATAACTTTTTGCTAGTCTCCTCAACCTTTAGAGTCGTTGTGCTTGTTTCTTTGACTGTTGTATCGTGGGAAGGTTCATGCTTATCTGCGACCATCTCAGTACATCCCGTTAGTCCGAGAATAAGGCTACTCAAAATAAGCAGAGACATTACATGCTGTTTTTTTGCCATATTTCTTTGTTCTCCTAACTTTTTTTATAATTTAAGTATACCTTAATTTTTTTTAGATTCAAAATAATGACTATTATTTGACTAATATTTTAAATTTAGATAAACTAGACTAGCTAAAGATTATATTGTTATATAAAAGGAGCCCTATGAAAACTCAAATCATTGATGCCTCAATCCATTATTTAGTGGATAATGAATTAGAAAGTTTTACAATAGAAACGGCAGCCAAAGAAGCTGGCATTACTAAAAGCTGTTTACTTAAACAATTTCAATGTAAGCAAGAGTTGTTAGATGCTATTGCCTTACAAATATTTAAAAATTTTAAATCACGCATGCTATCACTAACAACCAGACAATGCAGACCTCTAAGTCCCATTCAAGCCTTCTTACATACGGCACAAGAAGATATTTTAAATGGTGAACAATTTGGGATTACTTGTAATATTATGAAGAAATCACCTCAACGTTTCAAAGAAATGTATGCTGAACTCATGGACAGTCTCTATACAGATACGGAACTTGATGCTGCAACCATTACGTTTATTAAATCGGTTGTAGGTGGTCTTTATTTTTCGCGCTATTTGGATCTCTATCCTATCAGTGATAAAGAAATTAAACAGCTCAGCAATCGATTGTTAAAAGCAAGCCGAACTGATGAGCCAATCGATAATCTATAAAAAATAACCTTCCTACTTAATCATAGGAAGGTTATTTTTTTATAAAGGATTAGCTTCAATAAATTCTGTAAATTCTTTAAGATAACTTTTTTTATCCCGTTTATTTTCAATCACTACATAAGCTTTTTTCTCGGTTAAATCATAGGTACAGTACCTCATGATAGATTTAATCCCATCTGATTCAGCAACAAAAAGAGTATTAGAATCTTGTTCTTTATAAAGAATGAAACGCGGAACATTTTTCACAAGCTCTGGGTTAGAGTCTGAAGCATCTACTACCGGATAATCCACTCCTTGCCACTTTGCATACAATCTGGCAAACTGTTCAGCTGTCATATCTGGTGACTCTTGGGTAGATTGGCGATCTTCAACAAATGACCCGACGTACTCTACTTCGGAAACATCTTGATAGTCTCGCGAAATAACAATCCAGTCATCTACAGCACTGTCCTCTCTAAAACGACCAGACTCTTCTAGTTCGCCTTGCTCATTAATTCTGAAACTCCCAATCAACTTACTCCCACCATCTACTGTTACATCACTATATACCAAACTATCACCACCAAGTTTGACTGTATAATTAAAATTATTTGTCCCAGATTCATCTTCTGATAGGTATTTTTTAGCTATAACGGATTGGACCCAGTTTTTCACTTGTGTTTCGGTAAGTTTGGTTGCATCTACCTCTCCTTCATCACTTTGAGATAAACTGGTTTCTGATAGATCCAACTCTCCAGACTCTGGAGCCGTTGACGTATTTGACTGTCCTGCTGACCCTGTAAAATAAAAAAGAGCCAATAGTGAAGCAAGACATGCCAGTAGGACTGAGGTCCCCACTAATATTTTTTTACGACGCTCTTCTTTTTCAATATCCGCCAATACCTTTTCAAGCGTGCGTTTAACTGTTCTATCTTCAGCCTTGGCGATTTCTATTTCCAATAAATATTTTCTATCTTTACTCTTTTCGTGACGCATTATTGCCGTTAAGCGATCAAGCTCATTGGATTGGGATCTATTGGTTGAATTATAATCTGTCATTTTATTTACTATCCTTTTATTATGTTATATTACCTTGTTAAATATAACATAATAAAAACTCAATAATAATATTTTATAAAATAAAAACTACTTTTTTTATTTTAATATAACTAAAAAGCCTCATTAAATTCAACTCACAAATTTAACAAGACTTTTTCTATATAGCTAATTCTTTTTTTGATTAGTTTTAATATAATCTGTTAATTCAGGTGAAAATTCTTTCTTTGCTTCTGCCTTATTTTCCCATTGATACGCTTTTTCTTCATCCATATCATACGTATAAAAATAATTTAACAGTTGATCCGGTTTATTCTCACTAACTTGAAGTGTGTTTGAATCTCTAAAATTATAAACAATAGCACTACCATCTGCATTCTTAGAAAAATCATCTGAGAATTGAGAAAGCGGCATTATAGGAGCATCGCTTTTGCGCCATGCAGCAAATAAACTCGCAAACTCTTCAATTTGTAAGCCCTCTTCTTCAAGCGGCTTCGCATTAACATCAAACTCTACCGTCTTCACTTTCGACACATCTGGATAGTTGCTTGAAAGAGCAACCCAATTGTCCTTTTGAACACCTTCGAGATATTTACCAGATTCTTCAAGCTTACCTTTAGCATTCACTCGAAACACTCCAATTTTATTTGTTGTACGAGTCGATATCATGTCAACATAAAGTAAACTATCCTCTCCTACATGAACCTTTAACTCATATTCAGGGACATTAGAACTGGTACCGTATTGTTTTTCTAAAGCTAGCGTCACCCATTTTTTTACCTGGCTCTCCGATAACTGCACTTTTTTAACTTCTTTTTCTTTAGGAGGTACCGTCTTTTTATCTTTCTTTTGTTTAGCGACTACTTTCTCAGACTCTTTTTTAAATGAAGGTAAGCTAATACCTTGTTTCATAATAAAGTAATACGCTCCACCTAATAAGACCACTAAACAAACAAGAGCTGCTATTATCTTCTTACGACGCTCTTCCTTTTCAATTCCTGTAAGCATATTTTGCAACGCTTTTTTTACGGTTCTATCTGAAGCTAGTGCCATTTCAAGTTTCAATAAACTTTTTTTATCTCTCGTCTTTTTCTGACTGATAATCATAGCTAAACGTTCGTAATCGATACCTTGGCTATTTGTCGACTCATCATCTTTATAATCTATCATTCTGTTCACTAATACCCCTTTTTATATTTTATTTATTAAATATAACACAAGAAGTATAAAAAAAATGTTCAAAAACAAAGAAAAAAAACATATTTTTATCAATATCAGACAATATTTTAGAATGATGAGTCATAATCGTACTTTTTGCACTTTAGAACAACACTAGTCTCATAGTAAATTTTTTGATAAATACAAAGCGAGATCATCATTATTTAAACACGGTTCAGCCATCTCGGCATTTTTATTATTAAACCACACACCTGAGCCATCTGGAATATAGCCGCGTTTAACATAAAGGCGTTGTGCAGGTCCGTAGCCCTTATGGAGTCCTACTCCAAGTGTAATGACTTTAGAAAAATCCTTCGCCTGAGATTCAGCTTCATCTAATAAACGATTGCCTATCCCCTGTTTTTGAAACGTTTCAAATACATTAAAATCTACAATTTCAGGATACTTTCCTTTAAATGGTCCTTCTTTTGCTAGCGGAACTAATGTCACATACCCTGCAACTTTGCCATCTAATAGCGCAACATACACCCATCTCTTTTTCGTTTCCTGTTCCTTCAAATAATTAGACAGAACTTCCAAACGCGAGCCCCATCCTTGTTGGATAAACTGTTCATCCAGTTGTGTCACATCACTTTCAATCATACTTCTTATCTCTCTACTCATTACCATTCTCTCTCACCTTTTCGACATGTTTTACTCACTATTTTAGTTTAGCACACCTATATTGTATGCGCTTTAATTATTGATTTTGTATTAAGTCTAATTCTAAAATAATCAGACGTTTCCGATGTTGAGATAAAGGCTGTTTCTGCATAGCCTAATTGTCTCGCAATCTCCATTTTTTGATTGGTATTTAGCGGTTGTTCCATCAGGACAATACCTGCTTTGTTTCCGCCTTTTTGATTTTTACTAAACGCACTTGCCACATAAACGGTTACTTCCATTGGACTCCATCCCCTCCTCATTTAAATTAGATTTTAGCATAGTGGATAGAAACTATAAAAATCAAACCTTCTTCCTACATCGTAGCTCTACTATTTGTTTTTTCATTCGCTCCATCGTTTGATTGAAATCTTTATGAAATACTCTAAAAACTTTCGAACTGGCATAGTATTTTCTTACGAGTTTTTGTTTGTTGACGGGTCTAGTTTCATCTTCAAAAAATTCTTCTAGCATCCCCAATACCTCATGCCACGACTGTAGCTGTTCCCAGGTATCCTGCAACTTGTAAATATCTTGGTGAGTTATTTCTTTAATCGGTTGGTTATTTTTTGTATGACTCATTGTAATCACTCCTTATTAGTTTGATATACAAGCGCTTTGTATTCTCTCTTAATTACACAAAAATCCCACAAAATCATAAAGTTTGTGGGATATTTTTCATTATCTAATTGTAATACGCCATTGTTTCCATCATTAATTGTTTAAATCTTGGTAAGTCTATATCAAATGCTACTAATGTCGTTTTATCACCGTCTGACAGATCATCATAATCAACAACCGTACTTCCTAGTGCTAACGTATCACTTGTTTCTACCTCAACAGCCATTGGATAAACGGTAAATAATGTAGGGTCTATCACATAGGCTACCGCACAAGGGTCATGCATATGAATTCCTTCTACGTGCCCTTCCTCCGCCCAAAAAGGAATGGTTGTTGTTAAGTTGAAGAAATCAAGTAAATCAGCCATTGTTCGAGAGACCTCATTATCAATAGCTCGGATGTCTTGGATATCATTTTCAAAAACTTGTGCTTTCAGCGTTACATCTAAACCAAACATCGCTGTTGGCACGCCTGATTTCAACACGATATCAGCTGCTTCTGGGTCAACGAAGATATTAAACTCGGCATGGGGTGAGTAATTACCTCCAAAGCAAGCTCCTCCCATGAATGAAATCATCTCTATTTTTTCTTTTAATTCTGGATGTGATAATAAAAAGATAGCAATATTCGTTAATGGACCTGTTGCAATAAGCGTTATTTTTTCCTCTGATGCTCTTAGTGTTTCGGCAAGGAAATCATTAGCAGATTGTTCTAATTCTGGTACTGTCGGATTTGGTAATTCTGCTCCATCCAGTCCTGTTTCACCGTGAATTTCTTCTGCAATAATTAACTCTCTACGGATGGGTTTGCTTGCCCCTCTTACTACTGGAATCTCTTCCTTATTTGCCAGTGCCACTAATTTCCTTGCATTTTGAAATGTTTTTTCAGGCTTTTGATTGCCTGCTGATGTGGTAATCCCGACTACTTCTACCTCACTCGATGCCATTGCCATAAATAACGCCATAGCATCATCATGCCCTGGGTCACAATCTATTATTATTTTTTTCATACTGTCGTACCTCCCTATTCGATTTTATCTTTTAGTTAACTCTAAGTGCTTATAAACCATTTTCTTCGTACTAATGAATAGAACTAATGCTGAAAATACAATAACACCACCGACTAAAAATACATTTGAATAAGTAGAGGCTAAACCAGACTCTACACCAGTAAGAGCTGAATGTGACAGTGCACCTGATGACATCATCCCTCCAAACACAGCGACACCTATTGAACCTGTGATGGCTTGAACCAAATCGTTCGCACCTAACACTCGTCCAGATTCTTCCGGATTAACGGTTGAAGTAGCTATGTCTACTATTGGAGAATAAAAGAATGACGTCCCAAAATAATAAAGACACGGGGCAATAGCCAATGTCCAGACCTTCCCATATGGAATGGCTACTGCTATGACGACTAATCCTAAACTCATAAATAAAAGTGCCATAATGATTGCTGCTGAACGCCCGATTTTTTTAACGACAGGCCCACAGACAAATCCTAAAACAGCGGCTAATAATATAGATCCTACTAATAGCAGTGATACCTCTGCCGAATCAATACCGTACACATTTAAACCAATCGCATTAACACCTGCGTTTATTGTGTAACTGAAGAAATAGCCGATAAAAATAACAATCATTGTTACGACAAAGGCTTTATTCTTAAAGAATTCCGGTTTTAAGAATGGCTGTTTTGTCTTGTTGATGTAACTCACAAAAAGAAATAATGTGATGAGAGAAGATACACCCCATAAGAGTGTCATATCCGTAAAGAACATTGTTACCGCTCCTGCAAATGCGCCAATCAACACAAAACCTATCCAGTCAATCGTAGCTCCTTCTGCCTTATCATCAGGTAGATTTTTGGCTAGGAGTGGAATAAAGAAAATACATAGGAGAGGTGCAGCAAACAACCAGCGCCAATCGACTTTAGTAATATAACCAGCAGCTACTACGCCTAATGCCGCTGAAAAACGAAAGACTGCGACAAAAATCCCATAATAGACGACTCTATTTTCTTTACTAATGTACTTTGAAACTAACACTAAGAAAACTGAACCTGCGACTTGTCCTCCCGCAGCTTGTAAGACTCTTGCCATAACAACTGCCCATATACTGCTTGGTCCTAAAATGAACCCAACCAGTGAGCCTAAAACAAAAATAATCACACCTAAGATTGTCATTTTTTTCAATGAAACGAAGTCACCTAATGACCCATAAATGACGCAGACAATACCTAGTATAATGCCAGGTATTGAAGTAATAAGCGGCGCCAATCCAGGTGTTCCCAGTTGCTCGCCGATATTAACAAAAATCATACCAAATGCTTGTTGTTCTAAAATCCCAAATGTAAAAATGATTAATAGTAATGGCACGGCTTTCTTTGCCATTTTATTCATTCTCTCAAATTCCATTGAGCCTTCCTCTGGAATTGGAACACCTGTTACTTGTAGTGCTTGTTCTGTATCATCCATCCTTACCCCAACTTTCAATTAATTATTACCGTATGTGTATCTACACGTGTATCAAACGACAGTCAGTTGATTTTTTTCCGAACAGTTGGCGGCCAGTAACAGACAACAAGTATAAGAGAATAAATCACCATAAAGGCTAAAAGAGCGCAAAAAGAGAGGCTGAACAAGTATCTGTCCAACCTCTCTGACATAGTTAAATAAGGCTCCGCCCTACTGGATAAAACTCTGTTTTTTGTTCGCTAAATAAACTTTAAAAAGCCTATAAAAAAAGCAACCAAAACGTTTACATTTTATCCAGTTGGTGTTAGCATTAACTATGGCAAGCTTGATTGGGTCGTGGTTCTTGTTGTGTGACCTGAGCAAGTCCTCGCGACTGGTAATCGTGAGGTGCCATTTTTTTATGCGATTTATTTCTTATGGGGTAATTGTAGTGCTAAGTGATACGAAAAGTCAAGGAAAAAAATCCTTCCCGATTTTCATCTCATTGTAAATATTTATCATAATTAACGTTCAAATACTCTATTCTGATACATATATAGTTTAAAAATTCCCATTAGCTCAAGCTATCTTCTACTGAATAAGTATAATTGCAATCAAATCCATATTTAATTTAGATAGGTCCACATTAGACCTTTTATTACTCTCTTTTAAAATTTTATCATCTATTTTATTGAATTCTTTTTCATATATCCTCATATGATTAGAAGATACTCTTAGCCACAATACTACATCAGGTTTTTTATTAGAAAATGTTGTTTTTCCATTATCAGAAGTACATTTTATTTCATAATTTTGATTTCCGCACTTCGCATCAAAATCTGAACCATCATATTCTTTCAAACTTAAAGCATTTCTTACTATATTTTCACTAAAATTTTTGGGTATTGCTACATGTTTTTCTACCCCATAATATTCTTTATGAATATTATTAAAATTTTTATAGCTATTGTAATACTCCAAAAAATCAGATTCTTTTGATAATTTTGAAAGTTTTTTTATTTTTACTACATGATAATACTTTACACTACATTGACAATGCTTCATATTTAAATATTCCTTAGATTTTTGCTTATTAATTTTCATATGACATCCTTATTCTGGAATTTTAAGTACATATTTTTAGATACAATATAATTATTTAGTTTAACCTTTATTTGATATTTATTAAATAAATTAATAACTGAATATACGCCTAAAAAAATTTTTAACTAGCTACGAAAATGCTAAATCGCTTATATAAATTATATTTGTACCACTTTTTTCAGATTTCTTCATTAATTCTACCGAATCAGAATCTTTCATAGTAAGACCTACTATTGTCTGAACGTTTTTTAAAGAGTTTATTTTTTCAAGAAAAGACTCCATATCAGCCTCAATAATACTATGTTGACCAGGCTCATCAAATATCAAAAAATTTAAATGATTCCCTCCATAGTTTTCTGAAACTTGTTGTAAAGCAATTGTATATGCCCATATTCCTCTAATATGATCACTCGCAGAAGAATCAAATTTCAAATCATATCCCATTATTTCTGGAAGCAATGTCTCTTTAGAGATATTTATATTCCCTTCCACATTGATACTTTTATAACCAAATAATCCTAAGTTAGTTACAAAAAATGATTTAAGAGCTGATAGCTTTTGATTATCTTTGTCTGAAAATACTTCTTTTCCTATTTCTAGAAGTTCAGATTCTTTTTGCCTTATCTCATTAGAGATATTTACAAATTTTTTTCGGTAACTATTTAGTTTTTTGCTAGCTTCTTCAATTTCAGCTAACCTTTTATCTAAATTTATTTTTCGTAACAACACATTTTCATTATATTCTCCATTCAAATTAAACAAATCAGATTTGATAGCTTTTGCTAATTTACTTAAATTTTCTATTTTATCTTGATTTTGTATTACTGTTCTTTCTATATCCTTAATTATTCTTTCTTTTTGAATTAAAATAGATTCAAAAAGAACCTCTTGGTTTTTTAAATGTTTAATATTTTGTTCAGGAGTCATTACTCTAGATTGATTTTGTGAAACTATCAAAGAATCGTTAATAGTTTGACTACATGTAGGACAGATATTTTCATAAAAATTCACTGAATGTTCAGCTCCATATTGCTTCACTTTATTCAGATCCTTGTTATTTTGAATATCATTCCTCAGTATATCTAATGCATTACTAACTTTATTTTTTTCTAACTTTTCTTGATTTTTTTTACTAATTAATTCTTTATTAATAGCTATACACTCATCAATAGCCTTAATTGTTTCAGTTAATTCCATACTTAACTCTTCATTCTCATAAATTTCAGAATATTTTAGTGATGAAATACTTTCTTTTTCTTTACGTAGCTTACATGTCAAGTTTTCTATATTCATTTCTGTCTCAGTATCTATAATATTTATTTCATTACTCTCTATATAATTAGCTTTTTCAGTTACTCCTTTCAAATCAAATTTTAATAATTTAAAATACTCATTAGCCTCTATAAACACCTGCATCCATTTAGCTTTTTTTGTTTCTAAACTACTTTTTAACACTAATCTTTTCTTTGAAAGTTCTATAGAATCGGTATCTAATAAATATTCTATAGTTTTTTTCTTAGAGTCTTTAATCCCAAAATTAGGAACTCTTGCTAGAATATCACTCCAGCCTCTTTTTTGCTCAATTATCATTGCTGAAAAAATATTCTGCAAATATAATTTTTTTTCTTTCCCGTCATATCCTAAAACATTAGGTAACTTTAAATTTAAAAAATTTTCTAAAAAGTTAAAGAAACCATATTCACCTCTGGCAGAATTAGCATCATGTACATAAAAATCACTTCTCTTACTTTCCGGATTATTAATTTCTAAATAATCGCTTTCAATGATCGTTACTAAATTATCGTGTCTTGTATTATCATTTACTGTTCTTAAAATTGTTATAATCTCATTTCCATTGGAAATCTCTAGGTATAACTCTGCTTTAAGCACGCTATACACCATATCATGAGTATCTTTAATTTTATTATTGAACGCTGCGCTCAACACTTTTGAACCTTTACCGCCAATTATTTCTTCCATTCCTAGACAATACATTATCCCCGAAATAATAGAACTTTTGCCTGACGTATTTTGTTCACTAGCGATTATATTAACCCCTTCTTTAAACACTTCGTTAAAATAAAAATCTTTAGATTCTGTTATTATTTTAATAGCTAGATTATTTACTAATAACATAAAATCACTCCTCATTTTAATATTAAAATAATTTTTTTTCTATATCGCAAACAAGTTTTTCGGTCAGAGAACTACCTATACTTGTTATAAATTTTTTTTCAAATTCTAAAATTTCAGTATCTTCCCACATTGTATTCGATATTTGTTTTCCTTTATCTGTTAAAGTAAAACTCCCATTATTTTGAATATTAATTAACTTATCTGCTAACAGAAATTCAATAGTTTTGATAATAGTTGAATCAAACCTCAAAAAAACAAATGTATCTTTTTTTTCAAGAAACTGAATTAACTCTGCCTGCTTTTCAGATGAATACATATAATTCATAATAATTTGAAATTTTGCTATAGAGCAGCCTCTGCCTCTACAATTCTTTAATAATATAAATAATAAAATAGTTCCTTTATACGATAATCGATTTTGATAAGGTACGGACTCATCTTTTTCAGAAAAAATAACTCCTGCTATTTTTAAAATTTCCATACGTTCCTCCTAATAAAACTCCATATGACAATCAGCTAACCAACTTGCAACAATAGATTGCTTTATTAAATTAATAGTACTTTCAGACAAATAATCTAATTCACTAGATAACGATTGACTAAACTCATCAGAAAGTTGATGGTATAAATCTAAATTCATTTTATTATCATCCAACATCATACACTTTTCTTGAACATCCCTCTTAAAAACTGATTCTACTTTCTTAATATCTTCCCAAATCTCTCGATACTCATTACAAAAATATTCCATCGTTACTTTACCTTGAATATATTTTTTTACCTCAAAATCAATTAATTTTTTCATTCGTTCTGCATTACTATTTATCGTAGGCGATACTGCTTTCATCTTCCTTATTATATTATCAGATTTTTCGGAATCGACTTCACTCCAATCAATAGGACAATCATCTAATTCCGGAACATCAAGTTTGATATCTGTTATACCACATCTAATTAATCGTGCTATTTCTGTTTTATAATCTGCCGCAACACGAATGATAATTTTAAAATCTTCAGATATCAAACTCAATTCATCAGGGTTATCTATCTTTGCTTGAATAATCATTTCTTGTTTGACTTGACAATGCTGTAAAATCCTCTTGTCCCTATATTCTGGAACCATAAAAATCCACTTTGATATTTTGGGAACTCCCAAACCTTTCAATATTTCATGATTGTTTATTATTTTATCAATATCTTCAGTTACTTTATCTCGTTGAGCCTTATATAGGCTATCATTATCTCTATTTTCATCACTTGGACAATAGCATTGGATTACTACCCCTAACTCTGATTTAGTAAAACCTTCAATACCACCATCGCCTTTATAGTTAGCCGGAACTTCATGAAAATCATCTTTCTTATAGTAAATACGACATATCTCAATACAAAGTTCCTCCCACTTATTACCATCCAGCTTATAATTTAACCATTCTAAAACCATTCCCTATCTCCTTCAAGTAATTTTATTGAGATGAAACTTTCATTAATTGGAGCATCAGATAATTGATTAGAACTTAAAAACTCAATTTTTTGATTTTCCATAAATTTAATTAATGTTAATTTGAATTCATAATCAATTTCTACTATTTCTACTTTATGATATCTATAGTAAACTATTTCACCTATATTCATCACGCACTTCCCTCATTAAGCTTCTTAAGTTATTTACTTTAGTATACCAAAAAAGACCGCTAATTAAAGCGCTCTTTTTTAATTAATAATACCATAGTTATACCACATTAATATTTTTTCTTGAGACTTTATAGTATCACTTATTTATAAAGTCTATTTGTATTTAATTAGCATGATACAAACACTTTAAAAAAAGATATTAAATAAATATTTCTTTATTTTTATCAGACTAATGTATTACAAAATCATTTAATAAAATTGGGTTTATCTCGTTAATTCGTATATCATTGACCACTTTCAGCATTATTTCTCTATCTAACCTAATTACTGTCCTATTTATATTAGTATTATATATAATGTCTACAATACTCTCACTTGTTATATATTTATTTCTTTTATCGGCCAAGATAATTTCATTATAATGTCCCAAAACTACTGAAATCGAATCCCAAATCCAACGATCCTTATCCACAGAACTCTCTCCAGAATCAATAACAGCAGTATGATTTTGAATAATTATTGCCAACCATTTTGGAAGATACTTAGATACTGCATCTGTAAAAACATGTCCAATTATTTCGATTCCCATTGATTGATCTGTAATGGCTATCTCGGAATCATAAATTAATTTGTATTTATTTTTAGAATCACATACCATTTGTGTTGTATTTCTACAGTAATCCTGAGATAAATAGGTCTTTAAAAACTCATCATTTTTTATATGTACAACTTTAGGTGTCACCCAATACTCTATTGAGCCCGTTGTTGATATAGCTGTTACATTGGATATCGGAACTACTGTAAGAAATACTAACATTACTATTATCGTAATACTTTTTATTTCCTTCATATTTCATCACCTGTCTTCACTTTTTTCAACACTATACATACCGTAGCACGTTGGTTTTCATTTTTAATAAACAACGAGCCTTTCATTTTCTTTACCATCAACTCTGACATATATAAACCCAACCCAAAATGTTCTTTTTCCCTTTGAATTTCATCAGAATAAAAAGGGACAACACCTTGCTCTAAATAATCATCCGAAAAGAGTGAGCCCGTATTACTAATAGTTAGGACTGTTTCTGTAGGTTGACATACCACGGAACACACAATTTCTCCACCTCTATCTACATGCTCGAGTGCATTTGATAAAATATTTTGCATAATTCTAGTTAGCATTAATCGATCACCGTACACTTTACCGTTATCATTTTCGTATTTCTCTCGAAAGCTAACCTCTTTTTTATTAGCTAGTGACGAAAACTCTAATAGAGTTTCGTGTAAGCTAGAAACACAGTCCACTTCTGAAAAATTTAACGTGTAACTCTCAGTATTTAAACGTGTTATTTTAAGAAGTTCTGTTAACAACTGATCCACTCTCGATACTTCTGATATAATAACGCTGCACCGTTCATCAACTATAGTATCAATTGAACACAATTCTATTAATTCCGTCTCGGCATTTATAATAGTTAGCGGGGTTTTTACATCATGTGCAATCGAAGAAAATAAGTGTTTCTGAATAGTTGCTTTTCTTTGAGAATCATCTAATAACTCCTTCAATTCAATTCTCATCTTATTGATTTGTCTTGATAATTCACCAAATTCTTTATCATTGAAATGAGGGACTGGTGTTACCAGATTTCCTTCTTCTATTTCTTTTAAATGGTGCTCTACTCGTTTAAATTTTGTACGAATCTCTTTATATAAACTTGTTGTAAAATAACTAAGAAATATAATAAAAAATACAAATGGACTTGTTACTAAGATATATTGTAGCCCTATACTGATGTCATCGATGAGCGGTTTTCCAGTAGAAAAAGCTGGGAATATCATTAATACTTTTACAGTCGGATACTTCTCAAATACCTTAAAAGAATACATCTTATTATCTTTTACAAATGCGTGAGTTCCACTAGATGTTTTGTTTAATTCTATCTCTTCTAAAGGAAAGTCTTTACTTTTTAGTTTAATTTCATCCTCACTCACTATCAGATACTGGAATCTAGAATCTTTATTAGAGATGCTACATTCCTCGCCTGATAATAAGTGCGGTAATTGTTTTTCTACAGTATCTAAAAATGTCGTTGAGTAGGTTTTACTGTAGTACGTTCGAGGAAATACAGTTAACCAAATTAACCAACCCGCACTAACAACAAGTACTGATACAACAGTGGCTAGTACTACTTTAACAACCAATGAGCTAAAAGAACGTTTAAGAGAATAGTTATTTTTCAATTTTAGGCTCCCAACTATAGCCTAATCCATATTTTGTTTGGATATATGAAAAATCCTCATCATATTTAGTTAGTTTAAATCTTATTTTCTTTATATGTTCGGTAACTGTATTAGTACTACTATTACTATCAAATCCCCATATCGCCTCAAAAATCTGTTCCTTACTTAATACATGCCCACTATTTTCCATTAATTTCTCAATAATCAAATATTCTTTTTTAGGAAATATTACCACGTTATTATTTATACTAATCTCTTTTCTTTCTTTATTTAAACTGATATTTTGCGTTTGAATTATTTTTTTAGGTGTATGTTGTCTGTGCTCTCTTCTCAAGTGACTATCAATTTTTACTTTTAATTGTTTTAAACTAAATGGCTTTGTCACATAATCATCACCACCACTTTCTAGACCACAGATAATATCTTCCTCTAAGCCAAGTGCACTAATAAAAATTATGGGATAAGATACTGACTCTCGAATACGTTGACAGATCTCAATTCCATTAATAGCAGGTAACATGACATCTAGTAACATCAAGCCAAATATATTTAAATCTATCTCTCTTAATCCCTGAAAAGAAGACACTATCGTTACGTGATAGTCGTACATCTCTAAATACTGTTTGACCAATGTTGTAATTTGCATATCATCATCAACATATAAAATTTCTTTCATAAAATTATCTCCTTATATTATCTAGTTAAGTAAAAAAACCGCATCCCAATTTGTTTTTTTATCACCCAACATAGACAATAAAGGAAGTAATATTCCCACTACTCCATCTAATATACCCATACTATTTATTATTTTTTTTATTTGATAGTTCTCTTCATTTAAATTATTCTCCAAATTAGGGTAACAGAATGGTAAGTTTTCATCATAAAAAAATAAAGTTTCTTCAAGTAACCTACGATACTCATAATCAAATTCCTTGATACTGGTAAGCTCAAAGAATTTTTTGTAAATATACGATACACCGATATATCCATGACAAAAAGTTGGCGATATTAAACCCATTTCAGTATGAATACCAGATAACATAGATTCACAAGCTATACCCAAAATTTCCTTATCATTTAGTGCCTGGGATGCTTTTAATAAGGCGAAGGCAACTCCGGGCCTACCATAACACCAAGCATCCCTACTATTTTCATATATTCTCTCATTATTGGCTATATCACGAATATCAACCATACTAGGCCAATTTTTATACGTAACATCCATTTTAGTTATTAATAGCTCTGTTATCGATAATATTGATCCTCTAAGACCATCAACATTTATATCAGACTCAAGAGCTTTGGACATAACAATTAATGGACCTGAAATACCATGAGATACTCCTAGGTTAATAGCCCCTTCAGGAAATAGTTTTTTTTCTTCCTCTAAAAACAAATCTTTAGAATCAATACGCCAATGCGGAATGTCATTCCCTTTATAGTTAGACTTACTAGATAATCTAATAAAATATTTAAGAATGACTTCTATTTCTTCTCTAAAATATTTTTTGTTTAAATTATCTAACAACATATAATTAAGAATACCTGCTAAGCCTTGCATCGTATCATATTCGAATATTATAGTATTTTTTTCTGAATTAATAACGTTAAGTTTATCTTGAACAAGCTTTTTTAAAAATTCGTCTACACTACTTTTAAACTTTCTATAAAACTTTCCATTATTCGAACTTTCACCAATAGCTAAACAAATTCCACATAATCCAGAAAATAGTGAAGAATCTTCGATTTTAGTTTGTTTTACTATTTCCACTAATTTTTGTATATATATATCACAATACTCCATCCAGCCTTCCTCTGGATATTGCCTATCCAATTCTGCATAGAGAAGACACAATCCTGGTAGTCCATGACTCATTGTTACTGGGTCACTGGGGAATATCTTATTCCCTGAATAATTCAAAAAATTTTCTTTCTCTAATAAAACCGTCTCTATATAATCAAAATCTCTTAATTTCAAAGCTACACTCTTTATATATTTATCTATATCATTCATGATACGTCTCCTTTCAATAAGATATTTCTTTTTCATATAGTTTTCTGTAAACCGAACAAACAGATAAAAGCTGATTGTGTGTCCCTACACCAACAATTGAACCGTTATCCAGTACAATAATTTTACTAGCATTTTTAGCAGCCTCTATTTTATGAGTAATAAAAAGACCAATCTTTTCTTCAGAAATATTAAAGAAATCGTCAAATACTTTAGATGCAGCTTTCGTGTCTAGAGCAGCAGTAGGTTCATCAAGAAAGTACACATCACAAGATTTATAGTACGCTCGTGCCAAGGCAATTTTTTGCCATTGCCCACCTGATAACTCTTGTCCTTCATCAAACCAATTTCCTAATTGATTATCTAGCAGATATTTATACCTATTTTTACCTTCTTTCAAGAAATCAACATCTAAATCAGTTAAAATATTATTTACCCTATTATGATTCTGCTCATCAGAAAATTTCCCTAAGGCTATGTTATCAATTACGCTCATTTCCAACTTTAGAAAATCTTGAAAAAGAACTGATATTCTCTCACTATACTTCTCTTTGTTTAAAGAATTAAATGGTAAATCATTAACATATATTTCTCCCTTAGTTGGACTATACAACCCTATTAGCACCTTTAAGAAAGTTGTTTTTCCCGAACCATTTTCACCTATTATCGCTACTTTATCACCCTTATAAATCTCAAAATTCATATGATGCAATACCTCTTTTGAACCATACGAATACGATACATCTTTAAACTTTATAGATTTTATTTGTGTTATTTCTTCCCCTTCATTTGACAAATCAGAAGGTAATTTCAAAAAAACATCAAGTAATTCCATGTACAGATTACTACTATAAATAGAATATAAGGAAGTAATAATTCCCATCGTATTACTTTGAATCATGTTTACAGATTTAATATATGAAGTTAAATTCCCCAAAAGAATCTTCCCTTCAAAAGCTTCAATTATTGCAAAAATTAATACTATAGAACTTACTATTTCTTGTAACAAATTAAAAAACACAGAAATTATTCCCTGTTTCTTATTAATAATATTTTCTTGTACTATAAACTCTTCTTTTAAATCCCAATACTTTTCTAAAAAAAAATGTTTCAGATTATTAACTTTTAATTCTTTAAATGCAAAATCATGAGTCATAAGGTAACTCAAATACCAACTCTCTCTCTCTTTACTGCTCCGATTGTATCTCATTTCAAATTCTTCTTTTCCAATTTTCAAATAGTAAAGTGCAGAAATACACGGAATTAACATCACTAAAAGAATTGCCCACGGTTTCCATAGGAATACTATGATTGAAACTGATATTAAGGTTACAAAAGATGATATGAAAGATAGAATTGCTTGAAAAGTTTGATAAGGTTTAGTCGAAATATCATTTTCCAATCTCGTGATCTGATCATATATATCAGAATTTTCAAATTGTTCCATTGATAATTCTCCACATTTTTCCATTACCATATAGTTGAGTTTATAATTTAATATTATTTGAAGTTTGTTAGAATAATATGAATTAATACTACTTACTAAATCTGAAAAAATTGAAAATAAAATATAGCAACTGAAAATACCAATCGTATTTTTTATCCCACTGGTTCTAAGTTGTAAACTATTTAGTAATAATTGAGACAATAAAACAGAAACTGTTGGCGAAAGACCACTTAACACAGTGAGTATTAACACCAAAATTGAAAGCTTCTTACTAACTGAAAAAATCAAATAAAATGTTTTTAAAACCCTTTTAATATTACTACTAAGTATTTGTTTCATTTTCTATCAACATCTTTCGTTTATATCTTTGTCCTTTTAAAGTACTCCATGCAAAAAAATAAATTTTCTTTTCATAAAGCCTATCGGTACCTAACAATCTATTGCAATGCAAATGAATAACACTAAGAATAATATCCTCAAAATTATTTGTTAAATGCTTGCTCTCAAATAATGATTTCAAATATCCTTGAATTGCTATATTACGTAGATCTAAAAGACTAATCAGCTCTTTATTTTTCGGATTTTTTTTAAATATGTACCAATTATTATAAGAGTCCAAGTTAGTTACATACTCATTTTTTTTATCTTTAAATTCTAATTTAAAACTATCTTTACCTACCACAGCCTCTAATAATAACAATTGATTTTCAAAAGTAATTCCAAAAGAATTTAAGTAGTGCAGTACTGAAACTACAGCCTTTTTTTCTTTTTCTTCATCCAGAACCATTAATTTAGTAACTACTCTACTATCAATTTGAAATACTTTCTCAACTAGTTCCATCTGATCCTTACCACCATATCTTTCAAATTCTGGTTGATAAGTATCGATTAAATATTTTGAAATTAATTTCAAATTCTGTAATGGTAAAATAAAAATATTAAATCTTTTAGTAATTTCAAAGAGATGATCAGCTTCTGCTTTTATTCTCAATCTTATATGAGGAAATGGGTCATTGTACCTCATAAAATAACTGATAAAAATAGGAAAATCTTTAGAAATTTCTTCTAAAAATTCACTAATTAATTTAATTATTTCCTCCTCATTTTGATTTGAACAATAAATTTTATAAAATATCCACTCATCAAACGGATTAAATTTATTGTCCTGATGAATACTTTTATTGATTTTTATCTCTTTTGTTATTTTGACCTCACTTTTTGAGGTTTTAAAAAAAGGGACAACAATTTCAACTGGTCTTTTTCCACTATAAATAGTATTTAAATTTCCCCCAACTTCTATACCTCGTAAAATCATTTCTCCAAATTGTTTGTATTTTTTATACATTAAATCTATATAAACTCGATTAGTAAAGTCTATAAGTATTCTATTATCTGCACTTTGCAAATAAAATATATTTGGTATTTGTAATTTTTTCTGTAGTTTTATGAAGTGGCTCTCAAATTTTTCTATTGATACTTTAGTATCAGTTAGTTCTAAACTATATTTATTTATTTTCCATAATTCGGTATCAATTATAATGTTTTCAAATTCGATTTGCGGAACGTACGAGAATTGAGCATAGATTTCACTCCAAGCGAAATTACTCCAAGATAATTCATCTTGCAACGATATTTCTTGAAGTAAACGAATACCGTTATCTGAAATAGTAGGATTTAGCATATTATTGCTCGTTACAACTATTTTTTTATTGTCAGCGAGATTCCGAAGATATAACTTATTATCTTCTACCCCTACTAAAACAGATGATATTTTAATTTCATTTTTTTCGTCATAAGAATTTGTATATAAAGATATATTTTTAATATTTGACGAAGAATTCCTTGTAACATTTCCTGATCTGACATCTTTTGGAAAGTATACTAGCTCACAAACATCCTCTGTACTTATATTTTTAAATTGTGAATCGCACTCCTTCATAAATCCTAAAAACGAATCCGAAAAATATGAAAATCTTCCAAATGATTTTCCTGCTTTAATGGATCCTATATTAGTTCCCAAATAAAACTTTTTATTTTTTTTAACTGTTTTTATTAAAAAATTTAGTTCTAAATTTTTAGTTAGTATTTCATCATTTTGTTCCTCATTATTTACATTTAAATATAAAGTAATTTCTTTTAAACTTAGACTAATTGACGTATTCATTTTAATTGCTTCAATATATTTCTTCATGAAATAATCAGTTAAATCATCTGCTGGAACGTGATTTTCTAAAGAAGAAATATAACGATTTTTAGGGTTCATATAATTCATTGGGGCACCAATGCCTAGTGTTTCATCCAACACTTCATAAATCGGAATCTCTATGTACTCACCATACTTTTCTACAAACCTTAATTTAAATTCCTCCAAGTATTTATTCCTTTTATTTTTTGATATTTTAAGTAAAAATGATACGAAATTTTCTAATTCTTGAATATCTTCCTTAATTAAAATCGATGCATTAGTTTTTATTTCACAATCTACTTGTAAATAACTTTTACTCTTAATTTTATTAATATTTTTCATTTTTTCTAAAATAGATTCGTATAAATCTATTCCAGCACCAATTTCTGTTTTACTATATTTCAAAATATCTTCTTGTAATCCTACTAGTAGTTCTTTATACATAAGTAAATCTGGATTATCACTTAGTTTCGATATAACCCAATCTAGCTCATCGGTATTGGTTAGAGGTGGTCTGAGACTCGATATTAAAAATTCATTCTCTACTAGAGTGAGCAAATAAGATATAAATACTTCTATCTCACGAGAAGGATATTCATTTTGTAAACAAACTATTAGATTGTCAAAACTTAAATTTTTTTTCTGATCAAAAACACTATAAAGTAATTTAAATGGTTTTGTTAGATTAATACTTACTCTATCTGTTCGAGAATCCGTATTGTATGGTAAAAAAACTCTATTGCCAATAATATATATGCTTCCATTTAACCTAAAATTTAATTTTGAATAATGATTTTTCTCAATTTGCTTAATAAAATTCATTAACCACTCTATATCTATTCGGGTATGTTTAATAAACATATTATTTTCTTTATCAAGGTTATTTAATTGGTTATTATTTATATCGATTAATCCTACACCTGAAAATAACCCAAAAGGTGTTGTTCGTGTTGCTGATCTATTAATATAACTTGCCACAGCAACAATAAGATTTCTTCTTTTTTTAGAAGTTAATTCATTAAACTCACTCTTTATTAGTAGTTCATACAAAGAATTTGAAGCTATTAGTAACTGTTCACAAAATACTTTATTATTTTTTAATTCATCAATATTATTCGAAATATCTATAGCTTTATTTTTAAATTTTTCATCCTGAAAAGGTATGCGTATCATAATTTTATTACTTGCACTTAGATATTCTTTCATACATTATCCCTCCTAAAAAAAGCGGATAATAATATATCCGCAATTTGTATTAGCATCCACCTAAAGAACAGATAAGTGATCCCCCACAACAATTTGATTTCAATGTCGAATTACCTTGACACGTATTATTACAAGTGCCTGGAGTACACCACTTAATACTAGTTATACGTGGCTCCTTATTATTTGAATTAGATATATTTTGTTTTAAATTCAAATCAAAATCATCATATTTAGGCATTTCTTTTCCTCCTTATACTTTTAAAATTAAGCACATGTCCAACAAGTTTTAGTTACACAAACATTCGAACATAGCCAATTTGTATTTGGACATTTGCTGTTACATGTTCCAGGTGTACAAGCAATAAGACTAGTAATTCTAGGGTTTTTATGATCAGTGTTAGAAACTTGCTTTAAGTTCAAATCAAAATCATCATACTTAGGCATCTTTTTCACTCCTTTCTTTTCGTAAGTAACCGGTTACAATACGTAGTATATCGTTAGAATATAAAGTTCTTATAAACTTATTATCTTTTTATTTATAAGAACTTTGTTTATAAAAACTTTATTGTTTGGTGTTATTCTAAAAACTATCAATTGAAAGAGAGGATTAAAATAATATGGCGTTATTACTACAAACAGAGGATTTAACAAAACGATTCAATAAGGAGGTGGCTGTCGATTCTCTTTCCATACACGTAGAAAATAAAACAATTTACGGATTAGTAGGGCCTAACGGTGCTGGCAAGTCTACGACTTTAAAAATGCTAACAGGAAGTTTAAAGCCTACAAGTGGTTCTATACTCCTAACTAACACGACACTTAATCCCCCTACCATTGGCTCATTAATCGAAGAACCTGCACTATATAAAAATCTAACTGCAGAAGAAAACCTTTTAGTTTTAGTAAAGCTTTTAGGTCTAAAAAAGACGAGAATTAAAGAAGTTTTACATCTTGTAAACTTAAAGAACACTGGTAAAAAAACTATTTCTAAGTTTTCTTTAGGGATGAAACAACGTCTAGGTATTGCAGCAGCTTTAATCAGAGAACCTGATTTACTTATATTGGATGAACCGACGAACGGCCTTGATCCAATAGGAATTAAAGAACTACGAGAACTAATTAGATCATTTCCAGAACTTGGCATTACAGTCATCGTATCTAGTCATAATTTAAATGAAATTCAACATATGACAGATTTCGTTGGAATTATGACAAATGGATGTTTAAAATTTGAAGGCACAATACCCAAAAATACTGATTTGGAAGATTTCTTTTTAGCTACTATAAATCCTAAAGAATATGAGGATAAATAATATGAGACATTATATAGAGGCTGAATACATCAAAGGAAAAAGAACATTTAGTCATTTTTTCTTTACTTGGCTACCTATACTAGCGGTACTAATATGTGTTCCATTTTCACAATTTATGTATTTTGATATCAACTTTTTTGTACCCTTAACTTATAATTGGTGGCCGTCACTTTTTTTGCCCATAGGGTTATCTGTATTAAGCTACCAAACCATTCAAAGAGAAAATGAAAGTCACACTTATAACTATTACTCGCTATTGAATCAAAAATTGTTTTGGAAAACCAAAATGATAACACTCGTCATGTATTCATTCTTAGCTAATAGCCTAATTGCTATCTTAACCATAGTTTTGGAACATATAATGTATGAGCCGACGACTATCATTACTTTAAATGTTCTTGTCACCTCATTTATTCTTTGGCTAACAACATTATTTATTATTCCAACTTCAATCCTAATCGCACAATTAACGACACCGCTGGTTTCGATTGTTATAAACCTATTTGGGATTATTATTGGCATTTTTACAACTGTAAAAGATTACTGGTACATAAACCCTTGGGGATGGTCTTTACGCTTAATTACACCTGTTATTAAGACTAATCCTAATGGAACACTACTTAAAGAGAACGACCCCCTAAACACACCCTCTATTATATTTCCGGGTCTTTGTCTGTCAGTACTTGTATTTACAGTCTTGTACTTCAGTGTCCCTATAATCTTATCCAAACTAAAGGGGCGTGATTAAGTTATGTCTTTTTCTCTTGGCGCGGAATGGTTAAAAACAAAGAATACTTTTATAAGAATGATTTTGTACAGTTCACCTATTTTATTTAATCTGGTAATCTTTGGTTACATTAATTTAACCAATCAAAAAATATCTGACGACAGTTTTTATTTTAATTATTTCTCAATCCTAAATTTCCTAATTCCTTTTATAATTTGTTTCATACTCGGATTGATAATGAACTGTGAACGAGAAGCAGGGAACTTTAAGAATATTTTTGGACTGAACCGTCACTACTATTCGTTACTTTCATCTAAATTTATTTTTACTTATTTATTGCTAAGTCTCATTTTTTTTATTAACTCACTTTTAACATTTATATTACTCAAACTAACTTTTAACGTTTCTTTTACAGCATTTTATATTCAGTTTCTTTATGGCTTTACTTTAACATGGTTTTCCTTTCTAACATCATTTGTCCTTTACTTTTTTTTGAGCATAATTTTCAGTTTTATAACTATCCTTTTTGTTGGTTTAACATGTTCATTGTTAACAGCTATTATAGGACTCACCGCATTAGGTAATGGTATCTGGATATTTTTCCCATTTACATGGGGAAGTCGATTGTTGATGCTCGATATAAAAACCAGTTCATTTATGACACTGTTCCATCACTTGTCCAATAATTTAGTCTATATTCTCTTCTTATCTCCTATCGTCTTGTTTATTCTACTTATTTTTGCTTGTGTTACTCTATATAGAAAATAAACAAAAATTCAAAAAGACTAGCTATTAAATATTAATAACTCTCTACTGTGATACAATAGACATGACAGTATCATTCCTATCTTTAGATTGGAGGGTTTCATCTTGAAAACATTATCTAGAACCTCTTTTATAATAATCATTAGCTTGATTGCTAATATTATTTTCACCTGTCTAAACCAAGCTTTTATTGGTGTTCTTATTTCATTCGTTGCACTTGTCTATTGTTTGATTCATGAAATTAAAAGGAACCAACAAGCTCATAGCAAATGATGTTACTGTATCGAGAAAGATACTCAAACTCCCTATTTTATATAACAGAAAAAATCAAAAAAATAACCCTCGAAAGACTATTTTTACAGTCTCTTGAGGGTTTTTATTATTCTATCGACTCACTGTTAAATAAACTATCTACTGGTGTATCCAATGTCTTTGCTAACTTGAACGCCAACTGTAAGGTTGGGTCATACTTATTATTCTCAATGGCATTTATCGTTTGACGGCTGACATTACATTGTTTTGCTAGAGTGTCTTGCGATAGACCTAATTCTTTTCTAAGCTCTTTAATTTTGTTTTCCATTTATTATCCAAACTTTCGCTTGTTATGAACTAATGAAATATAAAATACAATCGCAGCTACTGTCAGATAAATAAAACTTGATGTATTTTCTACTGGTGTGTCTGGATCCATAAAGACCCTAACCATTTTCTCAATGATATCCAAAACCAATAGACCCATTATTATCCCAAATGTTGAGGTAGCAGATTTCTCAATAATCATAACTCTTCTTTCATCACCCATTACAGATAATGAAATAAACATTTTAACGATTAAACCGATTGCTACCACGATAAATAACAGAAATATACCTACTAATAAAAGTTCCATTCTAACACCCCTTTGTCAAATGTGTTTTACATTTTAATTTAACTACAGTTAGCACAAAATGTAAAGACCTTTTGACATTTTAAGACTTAAAAAAGACCACAAACATCTTTCAACGTTTGTGATCTTCATTCTTTATTTAAACATACCACTCATCTCTAGTATCTCTTTTGAAGATGTTAGGGTTGCTTCAGCGATTGTTTGACCTGTCTGTTCTAGATATCGTTTGACCACATGGTAACCGATGGTATAGCCAGCGTTTCGTGAGACACCTACTGGCAAATAGCCCATACTTTTAGCCACCTCATCACCGTACATATAGGCAGCCACTTGTTCAAATCCTTTAACATCCAGACTATCTTTAAATACCTCAATCGTATAGTCCATTTCTTCCTCGTCATAGTCACACACCCACGGTCCTCTGTTTTCTATACCGTAAAGTGATTCAGTAAAGACCTCTGCCAAGCCTTCAATGACGATGTACTCACCCACTGTCACATCCCCATGATTAAAAGGCTCATGGGTAAATCTAACATTATGATTAAACTCATGGGCTAACGCTGACTTCAATCGTGTTTTATTAAAAGCATTAGGTACAACAACCAATAAAATATAACCCGGAATACCACCAAAGCCACTGTACCCCTCACTTGCCATTAAAATCGTATTTTCCTTATCACCTAATAAAATATTAATCACAACATCCTCTAAAGGAATCGTGTAATTAATCGCCTCAAATTGTTGGATCGCATTTTTAATAACCTTTGCAGCTTCGTCATAAATCCCTGTTTCACGTAATGCCTCATAACTTTGTTTTATCTCATCTGTACTCTTTCTAGGCGTCCAAATCCCAAGCATCTCTGATGCCATCACCACATCATACCCACCTGGTGTTTTCGCCGTCATTGGGGCATTCAGATACTCCCACATTTCCTTAACAGGTGCCATGACCTCATATTTGAATTGATCTTCTGTGACAGTCTCAGTACATGCTTTAGTATAAAAGTGTTGTGTATCTACTAGTGTTATAGTCATCATTATCTCCTCCTCGTGTTTATCATAAATGATGACATCACGAGAAGGTCAAGAGTGTATTTTGGAAGAATTAAAATAACACTATACCTGATAACCATATGACTAAATCATGTTAACGATTAGTAAAAGAGATAACTTTCATTTGAAACTTCTAGCCATCTAGCGTATAATCCAAATTGAAAAGAGAACCATGTATAAACATGATTCCCTAGTCGTAAAGCCATTAAGATGGTGACGTTGTTAATCAAAAAAAAAATAACCAATTAACCGTTCAAAGTTAAGGATTGGTTATTTTTTTTTGTCATTTTCTGATATCAGCACGACTAATGTAATCACAGCTATAGTATACTTCCCTATATTTATGATTAGATTAATCGTATCTAACGCAGACAAAAGGCCTCTCCTTTCATAGATTTCAGCACTTATTTTCATAAGCACCACCTCCACTCTAAGATAGCCACCAGCTTAACTTCTTTACCCGACCATTATAGCACTCCATATAAATAAAAAAAGCGAACAAACATTGATATAACAGTGTTTGTTCGCTTTTTTATTACTTTAAAACTATAGAATTAAACGGTTCTAATGGCTTCTTATTACGTGAAATTTAATTATAAATAACAATCTAACCAATTATCTTATTGCTAAACTACGCCTTTTTCCAAATAAAATAACTTAACGTCATAATTAAATCAATTCCAAGTACAACTAACCATGCCTGAATCATATCTGTTAGTATTTTCGTTCTATCTGGATCGCCTACAATAACTGTTGTAAGTATAAGCAGTGCTGCTCCCAATATGAAGGCCAAGACATGTTTTTGCCATCCTTTAAACTGATGTTTGGCATACTCTATTCCGACTAACTTTACCGGTTTATCACCTGTTTTCATAATGTAATAAGCAAAACGTTCATCTGCCCATTCAATCATACTTTTTCCAAACACAACAGAAACGCCAATATAAATTCCTGCTAGGGCATGTGCCGGTGTTGCTGTAGCGCCGTGATACATGTCATAACCTGCTGCTAGTAAAAGAATTAAATCCAGTAACGGTATTAATGAAAGGATTCTAAAGCCTAGTCGCTCCTTTTTAAAAATATATCTGATGGTCAAGCCTAAAACAATGGCTACCCAAAATAAAACCTCACACAATACTATCAACCCAATAATCAAAACTATATCCTCCAACATAATATTACCCTTTATATATCTAATTCTAAACAATATGACCAAAAAAATAAATGCTTCTATAGTCTTTATTGATCTCAGTCTTTAGACTTAGTTTTAAGATCAATTTAAAAGGACTCATATTCTATCTAAGATGAGTATGGAATTGATACACTTTTTTTCAAACATTATCATTATACAGAAAATAATAAATTCGATTTGAAACTTCCAACTATCTAGCGTATAATCCAAATTGAAAAGAGAACCATGTATAAACATGATTCTCTAGTCGTAAAGCCATTAAGATGGTGACGTTGTTAATCAAAAAAAAATAACCAATTAACTCGCCAAAGTTAAGGATTGGTTATTTTTTTTTGTCATTTTTTGATATCAGCACGACTAATGTAATCACAGCTATAGTATACTTCCCTATATTTATGATTAGATTAATCGTATCTAACGCAGACAAAAGGCCTCTCCTTTCATAGATTTCAGCACTTATTTTCATAAGCACCACCTCCACTCCAAGATAGCCACCATCCTAACTTCTTTACCCGACAATTATAGCACTTCTTATAAATAAAAAAAGCGAACAAACATTGATATAACAGTGTTTGTTCGCTTTTTTATTACTAGATACCCCTCAAATTTCTTTAAAATCAGACATTATTATGGAGTCGTATCAACTGTAACTTTTTTTAAATAACAAAAAATTAAGTAATGGTTTCTTATTTCTTAATCATCACTTTCTTCATACTCATTTAAAGTAATGACTTTTTTGGCCCAATTAACGTTTACTGATGCTATTTGCCACGCAGTCTCTAATATCTCTATAGAATTCTCTGACAATATAAATGAAATGATTGGTCCGTTTTCCAGACTACCTCTAACAATATATTCATTTTCATTTTCTGTATTTGAGAATAATTTAAACTTAGAATCATCATTTCCATAGTCTATTTTCCATCCATTACTTAATTTCATCTATTAATTCCCTCTTTCCAAACCATAGTTGTCTTTTTCTTAGTATAACATAGCCCTTAGCAATTTTTACTTAATCCTAACCATCTTAATACCTATAGTAACTCATCAAAAAACTAATAAATTACCGAAGAGTTTTATTGATAGTCATAGTATCTTTTTTTAGTTTCATTATAGGTACCATCCATATAATTAAATAGATAAATAAATAAATTGTATTTGAAACTTCCAGCCATCTAGCGTATAATCCAAATTGAAAAGAGAACCATGTATAAACATGATTCTCTAGTCGTAAAGCCATTAAGATGGTGACGTTGTTAATCAAAAAAAAAATAATCAATTAACCGGTCAAAGTTAAGGATTGGTTATTTTTTTTTGTCGTTTTTTGATATCAGCACGACTAATGTAATCACGGCTATAGTATACTTCCCTATATTTATGATTAAATTAATCGTATCTAACGCAGACAAAAGGCCTCTCCTTTCATAGATTTCAGCACTTATTTTCATAAGCACCACCTCCACTCTAAGATAGCCACCATCCTAACTTCTTTACCCGATCATTATAGCACTTCTTATAAATAAAAAAAGCGAACAAACATTGATATAACAATGTTTAAAGGCTAGTTCATCTTCTGATTTCTTTATCTAAAGTATTACTTTCTCCAACATTTATTTTTAAATAACATCACAATTTATCACTTTTAAATTTATAGCTACTCCTGTCTATTTATAGTGTGTTTTTTTGATTATTTTACTTGAATCTCAAAATATATTGGCGTATAATCCGAATTGAAAGAGAAACATGCGGAAACATGATTTCTTTTCCCAAAGCCAATTAACTGGGTAAAGTTAAGGCTTAGTTATTTTTTGTCATTTTTTGATAGCAGAACAGCTAAATAAAAGGCGGTCTAACTTTAGTTAAAAAGTTAGACCGCCTTTTATTTGATTATCTAATCCCTAAAGCGATACGTGCATATCTGCTCATTCTATCTATTGTCCACGCTGGGTACCATACTAGTTTCATTTATAAAACTTCACTACTTTTCTTTTTTAGTATTCAAGGACTCTGATTCACGATATTCTTCAGCATCTACAGTTTCTCTAAAGTCTATAGTTAATTCTCCATAATCTTTCAATTTTTCCTTAATATTTTCAATGGGTACTCTAAAGAACTCTTTACGATTATTAACTTTATTTATTCTATAAGAATCAAAATATTTATGTAATTCTGTTTCAAGTTTATATGCATCATAGCTAAATATTAGAGCGTGTACATCAAATTTAAAGGGTACTGATGCACTACTCAATTCACTTATTCTTTCTAACGGGTCCATTCTTCTTGTTACTCCAATTTTTACAACATCCTTACCAAATGCACCAATATTACTAATTATATAGACATATCCCGCAGATGCATGGGCTGTTCTATAATCTAGCTCTTCTTTTTCTTCTTGTCTCTCTTTTGACTTCATACCAATGTCTGTAATTTGTTGCTGAATTAATTCCTTTTCTTCATCAGAATTTGATAATTCAATTTTTTTATTTAATTCATCGATTAAATTTTGATAGTGTTTAATATCTTTGTCAATCAATTTCTTTTTATTTTGAATTTCTTTTTGCAAGGCCTTCTCTTCTCTTTCTCGTTCACGTTGTTCTCTAAGTTCTTCCTTCTCGTCTTGTTTTTTTCGTTCGTATTCATAAGCTAAATATAACTCGTTTAATTTTAAGTTTAAAAATTCATTTGTCAGCGATAACCTATTTGATTCATTTATCTTGTTCAGTTGTTCAAAAGACTTTACTATTCTTTTTTCAATCGATTGAATATTACTATATTTCACTTTATTTATTGATGCTTCACATTCATTATTAAAAGATCTTAGAATCTGCTTTATGTTATCATTAGACATTTTTCTTCCTTTAGCTTTACTCCCATCAACTGTCCAATTATCGAAATAATCCACTGCACTTTTGTCCTTAATCATCTGTTTTTGGTCTAATCTAATATCAGCCAACTTATCTTTATAGCCCAATGAGCTTGCAAAATCATATTTTGGAACGTATAAACCGAATGATTCCATTAATATGTCCTCTTCTAATACAATAACTTTTGATTGTAATATATCAATTTCATCTCTTTTTTTATTCACTTCTTTTTCAATTTCACAATATTGTATTTGCTTTGATTTTATTTTCTCTTCAAGTATTTTTAAATCATTTCTTTGTCTTAGAGTCTCTTCTTCTAATTCCAAAACTGTCATTTGCTCTACTGATAATTTCTTGTTTTTCATTTTTGAAAAATCGTCTTTTAATACTTCTAATTCTTTTTTATAATCATTTACTTTCAAAAAATCTAACAACCCCATATATGCACCTCTTTAATATTTTTTTATAAACTCGTTTTGTTTGTTTAGAAAATATCAATAAATCTATTTATCATTCCATCAAAATTTATCTAATTCATACAATGTAATTATATCATTGACTACAAGATAGTTAAGTATCTTTTTATATTTGTACTATTATTGTTTTTACAACCTAACTCATTAAA
Source organism: Vagococcus fessus (assembly GCF_003987565.1). GTDB lineage: Bacteria > Bacillota > Bacilli > Lactobacillales > Vagococcaceae > Vagococcus_D > Vagococcus_D fessus. The sequence continues at coordinate 208,694 of NZ_NGJY01000001.1, read as the reverse complement.
ATTTGGTACTTTTATTTTTTTATACTTCATCAAATCAAACTTACTCTTTAACACAAAAAAAACTCTTCCACCAACTGATTAGCTAGTGAAAGAGTTTAATCTTAATTTAGTAAACCTTATCTAATCCCTAAAGCAATACGTGCATATCTGCTCATTCTATCTGTTGTCCACGCTGGGTACCATACTAGCTTCACTTCTGAATCTGTCACTTCTGGTACGTCTTTTAGGGCTTTATGGATATCGTCTGTAATTACATCTGCTAATGGGCATCCCATTGTTGTTAGAGTCATTTTGATTGTACAGAAACCATCTTTTGCTAATTCTACTTCATAAATAAGACCTAAGTTTACAATATCGATTCCTAATTCTGGATCGACTACTGTTTCTAGGGCTGTTACAATTCTACCTTGGATTTCTTCTATTTCTTCAGCTGACCACTCGTTTACTTCGCTCACGTCAGTTGCCTCCTTAATTATCCTATATTCTTCATCTATAATAACCGTTACACTAGCGTTTGTAAATGAGAAAGTCTTGAGAACCGCTATAAAAAAAGAGCAGTGACCTTTTATAGTCCCACTCTTTACAATTTATTTTGTTTGTAACGCTTTACGATGCTCACGTTGCTCATCTTCATTTAAGAATTGTCCCATAACACTTTGCGTTGGCACAATGTTAACGAAGGCTTTTTCATCAATTTCATAAACTAATTTTTCTAAATCATATAATTCGTACTTGCTTACAACCATCATGATGACTGTATTTTCTTGATTTGTAAAACCACCACGTCCTGGTAATAATGTCATGCCACGAGGAATCGCTGAATGAATAGCGGCTTTAATCTCATCAGATTTACTAGAGATAATAAAGGCTGTCATTTTTTGGCTTCCTGTATGCATCTTGTCTACGATTTGCGTTAAGCAGAAAATAGAAATAATAGTATATAATGCTGTTTCCCAATCGTACATCAAACCTGACACTAGGATAATTAATAAGTTTTGTAAGAACAAAAGACTTCCGACTGTTTTACCTGTTGTTTTTGCTACGACTAATGCGATAATATCAAGTCCACCTGTTGTAAATCCGAAAACAAGACAAAGTCCTGCACCTAGACCTACTACTACACCACCGGCTACTGTATTTAATAACACATTATCTGTTATAGAATATTGTGGAATAATCATTGTAAAGACTGACATTGAGACTACTGTTAAGAAACTGTAGACCGTTGCCTCTTTACCTAATTTCAACCAACTGATTAAAAAGATGGGAATATTCAGTACAAAAATCAATATCCCAGTATTGATCGTCATCCCTAAGTACATATCAAATGCCCCCGAGACTAATTGCGCAACTCCGTTAAGTCCTGCTGAAAATACATTGGCTGGTATTAAAAATATATTTAATGAAACAGCCGCTAAAATACCTGTTACGACTACTACAATTAACTTCGTTAATAATTCGTTCTTAAACGTCCATTTTAAATTTGTTTGCATAACGTTCCTCCTTCGTTCTGTCATCATTTTGTTCTCCATTAGATAGAATAGCAGTTTATTCTGTTTAAATAAAGCTTTTTTAATCGTTTTTACCGTTATTTTACATACTTTCTTGTCTCTTCTATTCATGGTATAGTATGAGTACGTTTACACTTAAATAGTAACGCACGATTGAGTAGCGTTTTAGGAGGAATAAAACATGGCAAAAGACCCAAGTTTTGATATCATTTCAGAAATTAACGAAGAAGATGTAAAAAATGCCCTACAAGTGGCAACAAAAGAAATAAAAAACCGTTTTGATTTTAAAGGATCAATCGCCAGCATGTCATTAGAAAACGGTAAACTATTATTAGTGGCTGAAGATGACTACAAAGTTGAACAAGTAAAGGATGTTTTATTTAGCAAATTAGTCAAACACAATGTGCCGATTAAAAACATTCAATTTACTGATAGCGAACACGCACTTGGCGGAAATGCTCGTCAATATGGTGACTTAGTGAGTGGGATTGACCGCGACAATTCTAAAAAAATCATCAAAGCGATTAAAGACTCAAAACTAAAAGTCAAAGCAACCATCCAAGATGAACAAATTCGTGTTACAGGTAAGAGCCGTGATGACTTGCAAGCTGTTATTAAATTAACACGTGACTTAACACTACCAATCGAATTACAATTCACTAATTTCAGATAAATAAAAGTCCTCCTATTAGGACTTAACCTATCATGAAACCTCAAATAAAGCCACTACTACTAAAAGTAGTGGCTTTAGACTGTGAGGAGATTAGACACTCGTTGGGAACGAAAAAATACACATGAAAATTGGGCTTACTTTGGCTTGTCTAACTATAAAAATAATTAGCAAAAATGATGAAAGCTGGAGGACGTTTATATTTTCTTGTTTTTCTCTGTAATCTGTCTATCTGAAAAGATAATAGAATATTAAGCTTAATCAATAAATATACATGCTATACTTGACAAACCATCAGTTTACAATTGAGGAGGAATTATTATGATAGGCAATTCAATTTGGTTACCTTATATATTAGCTGGAATTTATCTTCTGCTTATTGGTGTAGTTACTTTTAGAACAAGGATGTTTAAGCCATTTATAATTTATGGCATTGTAATGCAATGTTTGTTCCTAGTCTATTGGCTGTTCACAAGATCAAAATTACAAGGAGTCAGTGGAGGAGAAAATATGCCTTTGTACATGCAGTTTTTAACAGTGATTGAATACTCTTACTGTTTACTTGTCGCCCCCATATTCATTGCAATAAACGTTAGAACTCTTTCTTTTTTCAAAAAGAATACAATTGATAACATAACTAGAGGTGTTGCAAGTACCTTTTTTATTATTTTATTTGCCAGTGTTTTCTATTTATTTGCGTACGTTTTTGTTACTCTATATTACGGATTCGGACCATAAGTTATATAACGTATTATTTTTTTAAGCTATTCTATTCGTACGACATAATCCCTTCTGTAACATACAGGTAGTGAGTTTAAATTATTTTTTATAGAAAGTATGTTATAGCGAGTTCAGAGGCGCTTTAAAAATAATGCAAGATAATCATGAATAATGAAAAAGCTGAATCAGAAGGTGAATCAGAGATTATTTATATGGGAAAACAATTTAATTATATTTCTCATTCAATGATTACTACTCACACAGACGATAAACTGCTGGAAAAACTAAGAGCTTTATTTCCAATCGGTTCATACGGAAATTGGTGTGGAAAAGGTCATAATTCTAAAATTTTTTACTAATATTTTAAAATATTTCATCAGAAAAAGCCACTACTATTATTAGTAGTGGCTTTTACTTATTCTCCTAAATCTAATTCTAAATTACCTAAGCTAACGTTCTGACTACTAATATTTCCACCTATATAAGCTTGATCTCGATCGTATTTAGGGTGTTTATTTTTTCCAAATCCATGGAGTTTTTTTAGATCAAAACTAACAGTTCCCAACCAGCCTTGACCTTGCTCAAAGTGAACATCCGTTACAACTGGTTCTTTGTGTAAGAATGTTGTTGGATCAGAAAAATACTCCTCTGGGATAGTATTGCTGGAAACATATCCTTTATTCCCTAACGTAAAGGCTACTAAACTTTGTTCTAAATCTTCTTTGCTATAATCCTCCGATAAATTTGGAAATGTCACAGACATTACAATTTTATTTTCCGCTTCAGTCACATCCATAACTTCCATCGTAAAGCGTTCATCTTTCGCTTGAAGAACACGGGGAAAGTTATCTTTGACTGCTACTACAGGCTTATTCTTTGGTGCATTTGCGATATCAAACTTAACAGAAATAGTTCCTAGTACATTTTCTTCCTCGCCTTCATTATCAAAGTAGCGGTTTGGCAAAATAGCACGGTAACTACTGATATCACTAGTTGAAGATTTTTCTACTTTTACAAGAGCTCCAGTTGAATAAATAGGCCATTCCACCTCTTGCCCATTCTTATCTTTTCCCATAAACCATGCCCAACTCGCGCCAACACTTGTTCCTTTCGGTTGTTCAATTTTATAATCAATCATGGTGCGTGACTCACCTTTTAATACTTTAGTGATAGTTGCCGTATAAGGACCTTCCTCTGTTTCAGTCCTTACTGAATAACCCGATGGTAATGCTTGACTTACAACTTTTTCAACAGGAACATTAATTTTTTTCTTACTACCATCAGTGTAAACAATTAAAGGAACAATCAAATTATCAGGTATTTCATCCTTAGATAAATCTATCGTTAACTTCCCATCAAATAATGCCCCTCCATCTTCTGATTCACGCATATCATTACTTACATCATTTCCCTTAATAAGTGATGATTCTTCAACATCAACTCCTAACTTTAAGTCTTTTTCATCTGGTTTCTTATCTCTATCTGTTGAAGTTATTTGATACACAATATCTATTTTACCAGCATCATAATAACTGCCAACAATATGCACCGTTAAACCGTCAGTTTCTAATGGCTCAATTAAATCCAATTCTGATAAAGAGGTACTTGCAAGGTTTATATCTGGGTCAAATCTTTGAAATAATTTCCCTACAAATGGAATGTCGGCATAAACCTCTCCTAAAGATGGAATCAGATAACCCGAGCCAACAAATAAGATGCCTGCTGCTACAAGTGACAGTAAGACTTTTCCTTTCTTGCTGATTCCTTTTTTGACGCTCCCAGTCTTTTCTTGTTGAGCTCGCTCAATCCCTTGTTTGACTGCTTTTTCCAATGCTTCTGTCGGTACTTCAACCTCTGACATTTTCTCTTTAATTTGTTTGTCGTTCATCATGTTTACCCTCCTTTAACAAGACCTCTTTTAACGCTTGTCTGCCTCTAGCTAGATTCGTTTTGACTGTTCCTTCTGATAGTTCTAGCACTTGACCGATTTCTCTTACGGATAAGGACTGGTAATAATAAAGAATAATCACTTTTCGGTAACTTTCTTTGAGTTGTGCTAGTGATGCCGTAATATCAATTTGCTTGTCCGTCTGTCTTTCTACTGATTCTTCATAAATAACAGCATCCATACCCTCTCGTTCATCACCCTCTGGGAAGAAAATCACTTGTGCTTTTTTCTTATTTAAAGCCATCGCATTATTAATGACAATCCGCATTAGCCACGTTTTAAAATACTTTGGCTTTTTGACTTGCTTAATATTTTTTAGTGCTTGATAGACTGATTCTTGGACTGCATCTAAACTATCAGCCTGATTTCCTAAATAAAGATAAGCTGTACGGTACATTTGATTTTGGTAGATTGACATTAACTCTTCAAAAGCATCACTGTTCCCTTTTATGGCCCGTTTGACCACTACTTCCTCTTTCATTTACTCACTCCTTTGCCTCTATACTTATTAGAGTAATCATCTCACGAAATGGTTTCATTTTATTCAAACTAATTTTCTTTAATTCGCTCACTATAACACAATGTTAAAAGTTTACAAGCCTATGGAAACATGCTATATTGTTTGGGTTCAGATATTTTTGAACACTATAACGAACTATTAGGAGGTCACTTACATGAGTGAACATACATATATAAACAATGATTTTAACGATATTTTAAAAGGACGTCGTTCAATTCGTCAATACGACCCTAACGTGAAGATTGACCGCGATATTATGAAACAAATCTTAGAAGATACTACAACGGCTCCTTCATCAATCAACATGCAGCCTTGGCGTTTTGTTGTGGTAGATACACCTGAAGGCAAAGATAAATTACGTCCACTTGTTGGCTTTAATTCAAAACAAAGTGATTCATCAGCCGCTATGATTTTAATCTTTGGTGACTTAAAAAGCTTTGATAACGCTGAAAAGATTTACTCTAAATCAGTTGAAATCGGTGGCTTAACCGAAGAAATCAAAGAAAAACAATTAGATCGTTTCGCTCAAATGTACGACAACATGCCAGAAGAAGGCTTGAAACAAATTGCCCTAATCGATGCTGGACTTGTGTCAATGCAATTAATGTTAGTAGCTCGTGCTTACGGTTATGATACAAACGCTATTGGCGGATTTGACCGTGCGAACTTAGCAGAAGCTTTTGACATGGACCCTACTCGTCATATGCCTGTTATGATCGTTAGTATTGGTAAAGCCGCAGAAGAAGGCAAACAAACAGCGCGCTTACCTATCACTGATATTACAACTTGGAAATAATTTAAAGCCCCGAACGTTACCGTTCGAGGCTTTTTTAGTATTTAAATTCCTATGATACGATTGTTTTATTCAATACACGCCCCACATCCCAACTGTTTTATTCGTGTCACTAATCCGATTCATCAGCTCAAATATAATCTGACACGCTTCTCTGACTTCGTCCTCTACTAAAACATAACCTCGATGCACTGCTTTATTTCTCAATGTATAGACTGTGTTCCAATAAATATAGAGCAAGGTCCCCGGCTTATCAAGCCTACATGGATTATCTTTGCTGTCCAAGAGTTTACTCACTTCTTTTTTTACTAGATTATGGTAGTTCTGAGATTTCACAGCAGATAGTTGTTTAAGTCCCCCTCCATTTGCAAGGACTGACTCTTCCACAAAAATATACATCAACTGCTCCATACAACAATGAAGGGAAATGAACCCACGATATAAATCACCTGACTCAATGGCAAATTGACTATCGACTTGAAGTAATTTTAAGCGACGTAATTCAAATTTATTTTTCATAATAAAATAGGTCTTATCTTTTTCTATCATAGGGTCCACTATTCCTTTCATTCGCTTTTCCTTTGGCAACACCCAAACTAAACATAACCATCATTGCCACATCAACATCAGGTGCATAACGCTCCATAATTTCTTTCGATAATAAATAAGCTTCTTCGTCAAATAATAGATAAGGTGTTAACTCAACAAATTCTTGTGATGCCATGATAGTCATCCTCCTTTAAACCCTACACAACGGACGTGTGATAACCGTGATACCTCTAATAACACGGATAGAAACAACAACAAACAGAACACAAAAAAAGAGATTAAACAGAGTCTGTCTAATCTCTTTACATAGTTAAATAAGCTCTATCTCCTAACGAATTTATAACGATTAACCTTAAGTTAGACGTAAAAATAATAGGTAATTATTTTTAGAAACCGTTTACATTTAATTCGTTAGATGATAGCATTAACTATGGCAACACGATTAGTCAGGTTAACTGGCTGGCTATGAGTGGCTCTTCGATGGCTGTCGAAGAGTGCCTTTTTTTATTGTGTTCTATCTATCCTTATTGTACGAAGTGTTCGTCCGAACAGTCAAGGATTATTTTCCTTAAACACTCTTGAATAACACTAAAAAAAGACTCACTTCAAATGAAATGAGCCTTTATGTGAGATATTATCCTCTGTAATTTTTTATACGTTCTAATTGCTCTTCTTTCGTCCATCCATCAAAGGTAATTTCCCAGATAATATCACCAAGTAAACTAGCATCTTTTGGTAACTCTTCAGCCATCATATAATTAAACACCACTTCAAAGGGAACTAAATCTGTTGAAAATTGTTCTTCAGTTGCCACTTTCACAAGGGTTGGACTCCAATATTCTATCTTTGTGATTGGTTCGATCTCTTTTTCAATCAAAATTTTAAATTCATCATTTGGCTGATCGCTAAGTGATGCGATTGAATTTTTAAAACTAACTAAAGCATGTCTTAATGAATCCTCTTCTAATTCTGTTTCATACATCTCTACTAAATGTGCCGCTACGTTTGGAATCATTGCTTCATCTAATTCATTTAATAACGCTTCTTTAAATGTTTTCATGTTTTCTTCCTTTCACGTCTGGTTATATCGACACCTTCATTCTACCTCATATCTGACTCCAACGCACATGCTAAATACTATAAATCACTACTTTTTTATGGTCTAAATTCTATCATTTAAATACTAACTTTAGTTATAGTTCTTTTCTAAATAGTCAACCAAGACTTTTGCTTTCTCATTTGCCGCTCCATTTTTTCTAGAATCTTCAGAAAAAACGAGTCCCATAAACTGACTTTTATCTTTATCTAAAAATAACAGGAAACTATTTTCAGTTCCAACTGTATCTTGTTTCTCTTTAATCTCAGCTGTTCCTGTTTTAGCTGCTAAATTAAAACCTGGTTGATAGAGATTATGAGCATAACCATCTTCATTTGCCACAGTCCCAACTAAATCATCTAAGACTATTTTAGCTGATTTATCACTAACAATACCATCTGTCTTTTCAGTCTTAGCATCCTCTATCAGCTTAGGAGTAATCAAATTCCCTTCATTCATAAAGACACTGTACATCTCAAGTTGTTGAAGTGGTGTGATCATTAATTGACCTTGTCCATAAGCTGTATCTGCTAATAAAATATCATTTTTAAATTTCTCTTCATTTGAGATACTTGCGGGTTCCATTGGAATAGGTAGTGTCGTTTCTTTATTAAATGGAAATTTAGCTAGACCATCCATTAACGTTTTCTCACCCATTTTTAGAGCTTGTTGAGCAAAGTAAATGTTATCTGAATACACCAAAGCTTGTTCTAAATTAACAGTCGGTTGTTCTTTAACTCGCGTTGTCCAAAATCCACCCCAACTTTTATCTTTTTGCCATTTCAAGCCATCGATGGGTAAAGCTTCCTCTGGTTTAATAACACCTGCATCTAAACCGATTGCAGCGGTAATTGTCTTAAAGGTTGAACCTGGTGCATAACGATTAGCATATCTCGCAAGAAATGGTAAATGTTTATCCTCAGATAACGCCTTATATTCTTTATCTGCCATTCCTGTAATAAATTGGTTTGGATCAAATGATGGTGAACTTGTCGCCACTAATAAATCGCCTGTTTTTGGCTGAGAGGCTACCATAGCACCTGGTTTATTTTCCAAGGAATCAAACGCTTTTTGTTGCGCTTCACGGTCAAGTGTTAATTTAACCGTTTTCCCTTCAACTGCTTTTCGCTTAAAGACAGTTTTTTTGACATCACCTTTTGCTGTTGTGATAACAAGTGAAAGCCCATTTTTCCCTCTTAAATCGTTATCTAAAGCTTGCTCAAGTCCCATTCTACCTATTGGAGTAGTCTCATCTAAGTCAGGATTTTTATCCAAATCTTCCGCAGTAGGTTGCCCTATATAACCAACCAAATGAGCAGCAGCCTTCCCTAATGGATAGTAGCGTTGTGTTTTGCTAGCTAAACTTGTCCCCCTTGGCAGCTTATCTTTTAAAGCTTCGACTTGCTTATCATCCAGTACTTTTATAGGAACAAAAACGTCTCCTTTTGTCCATTCTGGTTCTAATAAAGCTTCTAACTTATCAACTGGGGTATCAATCGCCTCGCTGATTTCTTTCAATGCTTCTTTTTTATCATCACCTAATTGACTAGGATTCATTCCAATTTGTTCAAATTCTTTATTTTCAGCTAAAGGTTCACCTTTACGGTCTAAAATAGCCCCACGTTCGACAACATCATTTTGCAACGACACTTTATCCGTTGCTTCCATCCCTGGGAAAATCAAATACGAATTCCACTTAAATTCAAACTTTCCATTATTAGATTTAGAATAAATTGCCTTATATTTCTCTGGTTTAATAACACCTTCTGGAGTAGTTAATTCTAAGTTATAAGTCAATCTATAGTTCTTTTTACCATACTTCTCATCTTTAAGATTAGTTACTTTCACTTTAGTAACACCAATGCTACCAAAAATAGTCTCATAACGTTCTTTTACTGCTTTATTCGTTAAGGTGTAATCTTCTAGTGATTTTTTTGAAAACAATTGACTATAATCATCAAAGTTTTGCTTTTTTAAATCTGAGACAAAACTATCTACTGCTTTCTGACGATTTTTATTATCTGTCATAGTTCTATAGCCGTAAAATGAAGCGCCAGCAACTAAGACAACACTCGTACCTATTAGTAATTTCTTTTTCATTTGCCTCTCACTCCTTATACATTAGTGTTATTTATAGTTTAACCCAGAATCAGTCTAAGCGTACAGTTATTACGTCCTTTTGTTTCTTAAATTATCCTTAAGATAACTCTATTCTTATTAGGACGTGCTAATTTCAACACTCAATCCTTCTGCCTCACTCAAATAATTAAAAAAGTATTGAATAACAGCTGTTTCACTTATGTTTCTAACAAAAGTAATGCTCATATTGTCATTATAAGAGATAGCACAACAATTAATTGGAACATTTGAAGTAGGATAAGAAACTACATTAATCGCTTTTACATACGCTTGTAGTTCTTTTGGTACTTGGAACCGCCCTAAATTTGAAAATGTTAGTGTTTTTTTATGCTCGCCACGTTTGGCAAAAGCTAGTCTCATGATTTGTTCTTTGATTACAAGTGGTGTTAAGCGAGAATACTGCTTAGATTCCATTTTGACATTCTCATTAATCATTCTTTGAAGCATTTCTTTAGTTAAGCGGTCTTTAAACTGTATTCTAACCCTCTCACAAATATCAGATAACGAGAGTTCTTTAGTTCCCTCTACTTCAACTGTGATAGTTCCAAAGAAATTAGTTAGCGTCTTTGAAGGAAACAACCCTCTTAAATTAACCGGAATAGATACTACTACTGAATCATCTGTCTGGGTTTCTTTAATCTTTGTTTGGTAACAGCTATAACTAAGTAAACTAGCCAAAAAAGCTGTCATATTAAGGTCATAAGAGGCTGCACATTTTTTTAATTCTATCAGTGAGACTGTACCGTGGATAACCTCTACCTCTCTTAACGGCGTCCCCTTAAGTCGGTAGGCATTAGGTAGAGTCGTGACCTTATTATCTTCAGTTGTTGCATATCTTCTAAAAGAATCTTCCCACTCATCCAGTTTGGGCTCCTCACTTAATTTGAATAAAAAAGAACGATCATCTAACTGACATCCTGTTTCCCTTAAATAATAGAATAGCAACACTTTAAAAAACTCTAATGCTCCTGCCCCATCTGAGACAATGTGGGACACTTCAAGAGATAATTTATTATGATAATAGAGCACTCGAATAAGATGCTCATCATAACTCGTTAAATCAAATGGCGCCCCAATTAATGGTGTTTCTTTTTCTATTTTGACTCTGTTTGTATTTTGTTCCAAGTAGTTCCAGAAAACACCACTTTTGATTGTATAGCCGAATCCTGGAAACCTTTGAATGACTTGATCTGTTACGTGTTGCAACAAGGTCGTATCGATAGCTTTTTCTAACGTAGCGGATACCCTAAACACTGCACTATTTTTTTCTGTTGCCACTGCACTAAATAATTTGCTAGCATTATCTAGTTTATGCCATTTTTTAATCATTTTTCAGCAACGACATTTCTAACTCAATTAAGCGGGCTAGGTTCTCTACTGTTGTTTTGATGTACGCCTTATCTTTAAAGGTATGAACAAAGACTAATGCACCTTCAAGTGAGCTTTCAATCATACCTGCTAATTGATACGCACGTTCTGAATTCATGCCCTCTGCTTCAAACTCTTTAGCCAATCGACTTAAGATATAGCGGTAAGCTTGCTCACACTGCTCTCTGATAGCCTCGTGACTTTCTGCTGTTTCAAGAGCGATAAGCGCGAAGGGAACGACACCTTCATAAGAATCGTAAGATCCAACTTCTTCTAATAATTTGTAAATACGTGAAAATCCTGGTTCGATTCCTTGAAACAACGTTGCTAAGTAAGCATCATTTTCTTTAGTCGTCGCCTTTATTGATTCAATTAGCAGTTCTTCCTTACCACCCGGGAAAAAATGATACAATGAGCCTTTTGGAATGTCTGCTGCTCTCAAAATTTGTGTAATACCTGTTGCTGCATAACCTTGCTTTTGAAATAAGCCTTTAGCTATTATTAATATATGTTCTTTTGTCGATACGTCTTTCATATTAATCATCCTTCCTGTTGTCAATCACACGTGTCGCTTTTCCTTCAAAACGTTCTAGTGTCTGTTCTTTTAAAACCTTAACAGGCAGTGATAAACCTATTTCTGTTTTAAAAAGAGAATTTAAATCCTTTTCCAGTTTAACAACGTCTCTTTCATTAATCAATCGACTCTCTACTTTAATACTAAGCTCATCCATATGATTAACTGTTCTAAGTTCAAGTTGATAATGTGGCAAACAATTCGTATTAGAAAGAAGTAATGCTTCTATTTGAGAGGGATAAAGATTCACACCCTTTACAATCAACATGTCATCTACTCGGCCTGTTGGTTTTGCCATTCGTTTGAATGTACGACCACAGCTACATTTTTCTGGAATTAACCGTGTAATATCACCTGTACGGTAACGCAATAGTGGAAAAGCCTCTTTCGACAAGGTAGTAATAACTAATTCTCCCTCTTGACCATCTGGTAAACGACATCCTGTTAGCGGATCAATTATCTCTGCGATAAAATGATCTTCATTAATGTGCAATCCCTCTTTTTCTTGACACCCATACGCCACTCCTGGCCCCATAATTTCAGATAAACCATAAATATCAAAGGCTTGTATCCCCAAGGTCGTCTCTAATTCTTCTCGTATTTCATTACTCCACGGTTCTGCTCCAAATAAGCCAACTTTTAGCTTTAAATCAGCCGATGTTAGGCCTTGTTCTTTGAGTGCATCCGATAAATACAACGCATACGACGGCGTGCAACAAATAACACTTGTTTCTAAATCCTTCATAAATGTTAATTGTTTGAGAGTATTACCTGCTGATGCAGGAATAACAGTTGCCCCGACTTTTTCCGCACCGCCGTGAATTCCTAAACCACCAGTGAACATACCGTAACCAAATGAAATTTGCATCTTATCTTCTGATGTGACACCAATCGCCGTTAATGACCGCGCTACTAAAGTTGACCACACATCTAAATCATTTTTAGTATACGCCACGAATGTCTGATTTCCTGTTGTACCAGAAGAGCCATGCAATCTCACAACCTTTTTCATATCTGTGGCTAGCATTCCTAATGGGTAATTATCTCGTAAGTCTTGCTTGGTCGTAAAAGGTAGTGTCTCTAATTTAGATAAGTTACAGTCACTGGCTTCTATTTGTTGCAGATTTTCTTTATAAAAGGGGACTGATTTTTTCAACTCACTTACCAAACATTTTAACTTTGCTTCCTGTGTTAACTCAATTGACTCCTCTGATGCAACTTCTGTATAATCCCAAATATTTTTCATACTATTAACCTCTTTCAATAATGTAATTTTTTTTTGATTTCTTCTTTTAATTCGTTAGGTTTCAGCCTTATTAAAATAATAAGCATCACACCCATAAAACAATTTGATAACATGTTGGGCCAAATGACCCGTGCTGAGTCTGAAAATAACATCAGAACGGAAAAAACATTGGTCGCAAACAGTGTCAATATATACCCAAATTCACTGGTCCAAAAACTGCCTCGATAAAAGGCAATACTACCGATTAAGATTACACTTATAATTCGTAAAAACGGAATGACGTAATTTAAAGACCATCCAGAAAAACCTGTAACCCAATCGATTGTTGTCACAAAAAAACTCAGAAAAATATAATGAGTTACTAAGGACCTACCGAACTTCCCTTTCCAAAAATCTCTCATATAAACGGTGAGAAATTTCCCAGCATATAGATAGGCTGCTATCACCACAAATGACCATAATACAGGCTTTATAACCCACGTTAGAAGATTGAGTAAGAGACAGATGCCGCCTAAAATGACGCCCATTTTCAAAATCAAACGTTCTGTTTTTTTTACATCTTTAGTCGTAAGTGGCTTTTTAGGATAATAAATCGGATTTTTTACGACGCCTTCACTTGATATTAATTTTTTTGAGCAAAAAGGACAGTGCTCATTTTTTGTCACTATTACTAGTGCACAACTTTCACATTTTTTCATATACACCTCAACTAGACAGACTGGTCTATTATTTAGTTTTATAATAAAAGAGACTCAGATTTCACAGTCATCTTTCGTCTCACAGATTAATCTATTTTATGCGACATTACGATTTCTTTTTTATCCATATCATAAGATACTGATAAGTATGGTTTAAATATAAACCCTATTAGCATCAAGCTTGCTCCTATGCCCAACACGATTAATTTTTTAGTCATGGTAACTCACCTCGCCTCTTTTTTTAGGTCTAATTTTATTTAATAAAAATTTGTAAACAGACAGTGATACTTGTTTTGAAAATGTGATAAAGTACGGTGTTAAAATCCAAGCTAAGGCAATTAGAACTAAGCCACTTCCTAGGTTAAATAAGCCTGTAGGCACATGATGAAAGAGTGTATATGCACTCATCAAAACAAGTACACCGCCTATTCCCCAACACAAAACAACAATCAGATTTAGTAAAAATAAGCCTATTCCTAATATAATTAACGCACTTAAGACAATCAGAATCCCTGCTAAAATTAATGGTAGCCCCACTGGAGCGGACAATAATAACGTAATCGGTAGTAACCACTTCACACGACGAGTTGATTCTTTATTTTCCAGTTGATCTTCCTGATAATCAATAATCGCATTGTAACTTACCTCTTTGGGTGTTCCTAACTTTTCTTCAATCTCACCATAGTCTGAAAGCTCTGCTTCTAAAATATATTCTTCAAAATATAAAAAAGCATTTTCCGCTTCTTCAGTCGGTAAGACTTTGTTTAAATTAAGTTTTAATTCTGATAAATACTCCATCTTATTTTTCATATTATTCTCCTATTAACTCATTAAATTTAGTATAAAACTCTGTCCACTCATCTGTTAACTCCTTCAACCGTTTGATTCCTTTGGCTGTTTTAGAATAATATTTTCTATTTCGACCTTGGAATTCTTGGTTATAGGTTTCAACAAAATCATTCTTTTCAAGTTTTCGTAGAACAGGGTATAGTGTTGATTCCGAAATATCAATGACTTCTTGTACTTTTTGTGTAATGAGGTAACCATACAAATCTTCTTTTTCTAGCAAACTTAATACACTTAACTCTAATATCTGTGAACTGCTAAGTAATTTCAACTCTATCACCTTTTCTTTTTATAATACTATACAACGTATAATATGCTACTTAAAATAATATGTCAAGTTTTTTTTAAATTTAATGTTCAAAAAAAGACCCTCATCAGGTCTTTTACGGACTATACTCTCTTCACTACGCTCTATAATTTTTTTGTCTCTTGCCTTTTTAATAATAATTCCGTGAAACCTATTGCTAACGCTACTGCAACACCATTAACAAGCACTACTCCTCCATAACTACCTACTTGAGGAAACCTGATTCCTACAACTTGATAAAGACAATTAATGCCAGTAATGATAACTAGACTAAAACTTTGTGCCACATCCCAAGAATACCGTGACGATTTTGCTCGTTTACTGCTATAACCAATCTTATAGCGGTACTTCTCTTTTCGAAAAATAAAACTACTAACCACACACACTAAAGACACTCCTGTAGACACCATCAATGGTACACTCACAACGTTCACACCTTTCATTAAATAAAAATTGAAACTCCGACACAACTAGCGTATAATCCTAAGTGAAAAGAGAATGACAGTCAACTTGCACTTATCACTCTCTATGTAAAGCCATTTAAGATGGTGACAACATTATCTGATTAAAAATAACCAACTAACTCGTCAAAGTTTAGGGTTGGTTATTTTTTTTCGTCATTTTTTAGCAAGTCGACCACTAACCTGATTAAAGATATAGTAAACATCCCTATAGCTAAAATTAGCTTAACCGTCTCTAATGCTGACAAAAGGCCTCTCCTTTCATAGTATTTAGCCCTTATTTTCATAAGCACCACCTCCTATTTATAGATAGCCACCACCATAACTTCTTTACTCGGCTATTATACTGCTACCATATGCATAAAAAAAGCGAACAACCGTTGATATAACGGTGTTCGCTTTACTTTTTTTTGGACAATTCTATAAATATTTAGCATTAGTTTCTATTATATTTTTATACCACTCAAATGAATCTTTTTTATAACGCTTCATACTCCCATTTCCTTCATTATCTCTGTCTACATAAATCATACCATAACGTTTTTTCATCTCACCTGTCGTAAATGAAACTAGATCGATAATTCCCCATGGTGTATACCCCATCAACTCTATGCCATCTCTCTCAATCGCTGTTTTGAATGACTTGATATGTTTTTCTAGATAATCTATTCTATTTTGATCGTGGATTGAATTATCACTCTCAAGGACGTCAACCGCACCAAACCCATTCTCTACAATAAATAATGGTAATTCATAGCGATCATATAATCTATTTAATCCATATCTCAGGCCCTCTGGGTCAATAGCCCATCCCCAGTCACTACTTTCAATATAAGGATTTTCGACACCATTAGGTAAGCCTCCATTAACTACATCACCTAAGCCATCATTTTCAACACCTGACTTAACCACTGTAGACATATAATAACTTAAACCAATATAATCGACAGTACCTTTTTTTAGAATTTCTAAATCTTCTTCACGAATATCAAGTTGATATCCTTCTCTTTCAAACTCTTTTAATGCATAGTTAGGATATTTCCCTCTTGCATGCACATCTGAGAAGAAATATCTTTGATGCATCGCTTCTTCCGCAGCCATTATATCTTTTGGATTACATGAGTATGGATAAATAGGAACATGTGAAATCATACATCCAATTTGAAATTCTGGATTGATTTTTTTACCAATTATTACGGCTTTAGCACTCGCAACTAATTCATTATGTCCCACTTGATACATTACTTCTTTGGCATTCTCATCTTCCCCAACAATTACACCTGAATTTGTCCATAAGAAAATAGGATTATTTGTATCCATTTGATTATTAATTTCATTGAATGTCATCCAATACTTAACTTTATCCTTATATCGTGTGAAACAAACTTCTGAAAAATTAGCAAAAAAATCGATTACTTTTCTATTTCTAAAACCACCGTATTCTCTAGCTAAATGTAATGGCATTTCAAAATGTGAAAGCGTAATTATTGGCTCTATGTCATTTTTTAATAGTTCATCGAAAACATCATCATAAAATTTTAAACCTTCCTCATTTGGTTCCTTTTCATCTCCCTTAGGAAAAATTCGTGTCCATGCAATAGATGTTCGCAAACATTTTAATCCCATTTCAGCAAATAAAGAAATATCTTCTTTATAATTTTCGTAAAAATTAATAGCTTCATGATTAGGATAAAATTTATCTTCCTCTATTGTTTCTGTTATTTCTCTCGGTACGCCATGAGCCCCCGCAGTCATCACATCAATTACACTAGGACCTTTGCCACCAGCATTCCAACCACCTTCAAATTGATGAGCAGCTAAAGCGCCACCCCATAGAAATTCTTTATCCATTTTATAATCCTCCTAATTAAACCAAATTAAGTGCAGCTGCTTCTTCACCTAATTTTATCTTACCGTCTTCTTTTATTTTAAAACTACTAACAGACTCACTATTAGTTACAATAACTGGTGTTACTAAAGATAGTCCTGCATCTTCAATAGCTTCTCTATCAAATTCAATTAAAAGATCTCCTCTTTTAACCTGAGCATTTTCTTCAACATGATATTTGAAAGGTTTACCTTCTAACTTAACAGTATCTAATCCAACATGGATTAATACTTCAACACCGTTATCTGATAGTAATCCAATTGCATGTCCTGAAGGCATTTCCATTGTTACCACACCGTCAAAAGGTGCAAATACTTTATTTCCACTTGGAATAATTCCAAAACCATTTCCCATAGCCCCTGAAGCAAAGATCTCATCTGGAACTGTGTTTAATGAGACTAATTCGCCTGACATCGGTGAAATTAACACTTCATTTTTATCTATGACATTATTTGAAAAAGTCGCATTTTCAGAAACTACTACTGTTTCTCCAAACCCAAATAATTGAACTAGAAGAATTGGACCTACAATTGCTATAGCGCAACCTATCATAATACCAATAAATGACATCGGATTTTCACTGCTAATTCCGTTTACAGTTGTTAATAAACTTGGTAAGCCCGCATACGCATAATAATATGGGTTAAAGAAACTTGCTACCATAGCCCCTATAGCACCTGAAATACATCCATATATAAATGGTTTTTTATATTTTAAAGTAACACCATAAATAGCAGGTTCTGTAATCCCAAAGATACCTGTTATAAAAGCTGATAACGATACTCCTTTTAATTCTTTATCCTTCGCTTTTAAAAATACCGCTAAAGTAGCCCCAACTTGAGCAACAACTGCAATAGTTTGGAAAGCCTGGAAAGAATCTTTTCCGTATAAATCATAATTAGCTAAGTTAACAGGCGTAATTCCCCAATGAACACCAAAAATGACAATAACTTGCCAGAACCCACCAATAACTGCTCCTGCAAGTGGTGGTGCTACCTCAACAAGAAAATTATAGCCATCCGCAATCATAGTTGCGCCTGCTGCTGAAAGTGGTCCAATTAATAACATAGTAAGAGGAACCATAATTACTAAACAAATTAATGGTGTGAATAATTGCGTAACAACTTCCGGTAAATGTTTTTTTACAAAACGTTCTAAATAAGATAATACCCATACCATTAGTAAAGGTGGTAAAACTGAAGACGTATATGTTGTTTCACTCAGTGGTAACCCTAAAAAATTCATAGACTCTCCACCAGCAATTTTAGCTGCCATTTCAGCCCAACTAGGTGAAACAAGTGCCGCACTACAGGCTACAGCAATATATGTGTTAGTTTTAAAATGTTTTGATGCTGTTAAAGCTATAAATATTGGTAAAAAGGTAAATGGTGCCCAAGAAATCATACTTAATACCTGATAAGTATCCGTATTAGCAAAAGCTGGAAATCCAAGATTTATTAAAATTAAAGACCCTTGTAAAATTCCAGCTGCAGCCAAAATATAGATAAATGGTGCAAATACTGCAGACATTGTAGCAATAATTCTATTCATGACACTTTCTTTAGGTACGTCTACTGAATCAAGTCCCTCCACTCCGCCAGTAAGTTGGTTAAACTTTTCGTAGACTTCTCCAACTCGATTACCAATTACAATTTGAAACTGTCCGCCGTTCTCTACAACTGTAATAACTCCTATTAAAGCTGCTATCTTCTCCTTAGCATCTTTTGGAGTCTCTTTTAACACCAATCTTAACCTTGTCGCGCATCGGGTAGCGCTTACGATATTATCTTTACCTAAAATATCAAGAATATCGTTTGCTAATTTTTGATAATCTTTTACCTTACTCATTAATACCCCTCCTTTTTATAGTACATTCACATTTTAATTGTGCATTCACAGTTTGTCAATGTGTTTTTGTTTTTTAGCTATACAAATAAATTAAAACTAGGTAGAATGAATATAATACAGATTTAGAAAAGTAGGGATAAAATGTTAAAATATCAACAAATTGCACAACTCATCGAACAAAAAATAATAGAAGACAATATGGGCCAAGGTGAAAAGTTACCTAGTCTAGGCCATCTGATTGATTATTATCAAGTGAGTAAAAGTACTATAGTTAAAGCATTATCTATACTTGAGAACCGTGGCGTTATCTATCAAATACAGGGTAGCGGGATTTTTGCACGAAAAAGAAAGAAAAAAGGCTATATTAATATGTTAGAAAATCAAGGTTTTACCTCTGATTTAGAAAATTTCAATCTTTCTTCAAAAGTGGTTTTTGTTAAAATTATAAAACCTACTGAAGAATTAATTAACAATTTAAATTGTTCTAATGATGATGATATTTATCATATAAAAAGAATTCGTTATATCAATGGACAAATATTATGCATAGAAGAATCTTTTTATTTAAAAAATATTGTTAACTATCTTAATGAAGATATTGTTGAACACTCCATCTTTCACTATGTGAAAGATATTCTAAAATTAAATATCGGTTTTTCAGATAAACATTTTCACGTTGAAAAATTATCTGAAGAGTCCGCCCAATTATTAGAATTGAAAAAAGGAGATCCTTCTCTACATATTGAGGAACTTTTTTATCTTACTTCGGGCCAAGCTTTTGATTTTTCTAAAACGATTTATCACTATGAACACTCTCAATTCTTTCTTCAAAGCTCAAATTTCTAATCATCAATAGTGCTTAATAAAAAGAAGGACAACTAGTTTAATAACAAGTTGTCCTTCTTTTTATTTTTTTACCCAATACACGCCGCCCTCAAATCCTCCACGTTCGGCTTTCTTGTCTTGTTTTTTTAGAGACTACTGTTTCTTTATCAAATCCCTCATATGTCACTAAGGCCTCTAATACTTCATAGATATCAGCTAGTTCTTCCAGTTTATTGTCTCGGTTTGGTGCTTCGATATATTCTAAAACTTCTTCTTGTAATTTATCTGTTAAGGCCGCTTGTAATTCTTTACCCGTTAGCTGAGTGAATTCAGCATCTGGAAAGGTCTTGGTAATCGGTTCTTGAAGTAAATCTCTAATTAATTTTCCTGGCATCATTAACTTCCTCCTTCAATTTATAACATTTTTGATTTCTCGCGTTGAGAAATATTCCACTGAATTTTAGCCAAGGTTACACCAAAGAAAATCAGTAAAATTGGGAATAATAGGGCAAAGACTAAACGCATTCCCGCAAATGGAAGTTCAAATAAAAAGGCTTTGGTAAAGGCACTACCTGTTTTTTCCCATAGTCCCGGAGTTAGGAAAAACTGCGACGGATTTGTAATCGCCGATAAACTCCCTTTTTCAAATAAAACATAATAAATGACTAAAATCGGTAACATAGACATCGCATACCCTTTTCTTAAGCGTTTATCTCGTTCTAATTTTGAATCATCATCTGAATAGAGTTCCATTTGATTCGACTTACTCCCAATATAGTAATGGGTGCCACTATCTTTTTTGCCTGCCAAATGCTTCCATCCTGCATCTTCCATAAATTGAAGATAGTCTGAATACGGCGCTGTTTTTTCAAATTTTCTGTAATCAACACGAATAACCTTATCACGGTCAACTGCTTCAACTTCTCTAAATTTATAACGACCCATAGCTGTTATACCCGTAAAGCGCCAGCCATTCTCCAATTGTTTGTTTAACCACGCTTCTTCTTTATCTAATGATACAAATATCTTCCACTTTTTCTTCTCTCTCATTATGTTCTCCTCCAATACCTATCGATTCAGTTTTTCCCAGACACGTACACAATGACTTAAACGTGCGACTTCTTCTTCCAATACTTCATTACCGTAAGCTGTTGTTTGATACATCTTACGTCGTTCATTTTCCGATGACACTTGGACAATCATCTCTGACTTTAATAAATTTTCAATCGCACCGTACATCGTTCCTGCCGCAATCCTGACGTCACCTTCGCTTAATTCTTCGATTTCCTTAATAGCTAAATAGCCATAGGTCGGCTTTTTAAAGACTAATAGAAGATAATAGACTGTCTCGGTTAACGGTAATCTTGAATTTCTCATTTTTTCACCTCTTATATAGTCAAACTGTATAGTTAAACTATATAGCGTGACTGTATAAAAAGCAAGTCTTTTTTATTAAATGAGCAAATCGCAACCGCTCTGTTCTTACGCAACCACTAAATATTGTGCTACGATGAAGAAAACTCTAGGAGGAGTAGTCATGGATTTATCAGAAAAACTCGTTGCCTTACGAAAAAAGAAGGCCTCTCTCAAGAAGCCCTCGCTCAAAAACTCAATGTCACTCGTCAATCTATTTCAAAATGGGAACGCGGCGAAGCAAAACCTGACAGCGCCCATCTCATTCACTTAACCCAAATTTTCCAAACCTCTCTTGAGGATAGCGTTGAAACAATACCAACTCATTTCCGGTTGAGACGTTATTCTATCCCTATCCTAATCGTTCTCACTTTTATTGCGAGTTTTTATTTACATATCGTAATGACCGTCAGTTGCTTTTGGCTCCTAATTGCTATGGGCTACTTTTTATACCGGTTACTCTCTCTAATTTAATACAAAAAAAAGAGGCCTAAGCCTCTTTTTTATTATCCAAACCACCCTGTTGTAAGGGGTAATAACCCAAGGAATAGTACCAATTCAATGACTGAAATAATAAATCCAATTAGCCATAATTGTTTCTGTGGCGTATAACCTAGTGAGAAATAAAGTCCAGATGTCCCTGTTCCGTAATGCGTCATACCTGGTGTAATCGCAAGTAACGTTGTTAAGGTTAGGACTGCAAGTAAACTTGGTACGCCGAAGCTTAACATAATCGTTAAGAATGGTAAAAATAACACTTGCAAATGAACCACTGTACTCGTAAAGAAGTAATGTAAATACACATATAATAACGATACGATAAGATAAACACTTACCCATGAGACACTCATTGGTAAGTTCTGTGCTAACTGAACCACACGGTCAATCACACCTTCTTTGGTCATAATTGACGTTAAAAGTAATAAAGGAGACATCCATATTAAAATATCCCAAGCATTCTTTTCCTTTAAGATATCATCATACGCAATCACATTTGTCACTAATAAAATTGATGTAGCAATCATACACACCACTGTGGCGTTCACACCAAACTGCTTTCCGAATGACCATAGGAAAATCATCAAGGCAAAGGTTGCGATTAAAATCATCTCTGATTGTTTTAATTTCCCCATCTCAGCTAGTTTAACTGACGCATCATGTTTTATTTTAGCTGTATCAAAATCTACAGGTTTAATCAGTCGTTTTAAGATATATGGGATTAGTAATAAGGCTAAGACACTAGGGATAGCCATAATCATTAACCATTTTCCCCAACTTAGATCAATATCTACTAAATCTTTTGCCATTGAAAGCGCCATTGGATTCGTCGCCATCGCTGTTAAAAATAACGTACTTGTCAGTAAATTTCCGTGGTAACTTACCATACTAAAATAGGACCCTGCTCGTCTGCGTTCTTCTTTATTCTCAATTTCTAAAGACTCAATCACAGATGTCGTAATCGGATAACCGACACCTGCTCCCCTTGCATTACTACTTGGGATAAAGGGTGCGACAACAAGATCACATAAGATAAGTCCATACCCCACTGACTGGACCGAGTTTCCAGTTAAACGAATTAAACTATAAGAAATTCGCTTACCTAAACCAGTATTACGAAAGCCAATGGCAATGAAAAAGGCAAAAATAACTAGCCAAATACTTTCCGAACCAAAGACTGCAAATAACGCTTTACTGTCTGGCGTTAGCTTAAACAACCCTATTAGCGTTAAAACGATTAAGGATTGAACACCAATAGGCGCCAAGCCTAATAAACTACTTATGATAAAACAAGCGAATATGACTGATGCACGCCACCCTACAGTGCTCAATCCAAACGGGGCACTTTTCAGCAAGAAGCCGATCAGAAATTCTACTAAAAGTAATGCTAAAAATTTATTTTGTTTTGTTAATGCCATGTTACCCTTTCCTTTCAATCATCATTAAACTACACGTACTATGACTAATCACACGTTCTCTATCGTCTGTTATCGTCACTTCCCAGACTTGAACCGTCTTCCCTATCGATACAGGCTCCGCCTCTACCGTTAATCTTCCTTTTGCTACAGACTTAACATGTCTCGAATGGATGTCCATCCCTACAGGAATACGACCTTCCTCTGCATTCTCAAGAGCGCCTAAACTTGCTGCTGTTTCAGCAAGTACCGCAGAGACACCACCATGCATAATACCAAAAGGCTGACAATGTTCTTCTCTTACTTCCATTGATAACACTACTTTTTCTTTCGTGACTGTCTCTTGGACAATCCCTAATAAGTTTATAATATCCATTTTATCCCTCCTAACTCTCTTGAATCGTCTCTTTTCCCTTAGTAAGTAAATCACATATAACAAGTCCATTCAACAATATTAGCTTAATTTGAGCCAGTTTCAATGTTTTTTTCTGAAAATAATGTATAATGTTCCTAGATATACGAGAAAGGAATGATCCAATATGACTTGGTCAACTATTAAAGAATACAACGAAATTTTATTTGAGCGTCAAGGTGCGATTGCTAAAATCTCAATCAACCGTCCTCAAGTTCATAATGCCTTTACACCACTTACAGTTTCAGAAATGATTGAAGCTTTTACTATCTCTCGCGATGATGCTTCAATTGGTGTTATCATCCTTACAGGTGAAGGCGATAAAGCTTTCTGTTCA
The DNA here is from genome assembly GCF_003987565.1 of Vagococcus fessus. Taxonomy (GTDB): domain Bacteria; phylum Bacillota; class Bacilli; order Lactobacillales; family Vagococcaceae; genus Vagococcus_D; species Vagococcus_D fessus. The sequence goes on along the minus strand of NZ_NGJY01000001.1, from coordinate 184,612 downwards.
GGCGGAGACCAAAGTGTCCGTGGGAATGGTGGTTACATCGACGAAAACAGCATCCCTCGTTTAAATGTTTTAGACTTACAACGCTTAATCCGTGTGATTCCAAAACCAGTTATTGCAATGGTTAAAGGATGGTCTATCGGTGGCGGTAACGTCTTACAATTAGTCTGTGACTTAACAATTGCGGCTGATAATGCTGTATTTGGTCAAACTGGCCCTAACGTAGGTAGTTTTGATGCTGGATACGGTTCTGGCTACTTAGCACGTGTCGTTGGACATAAGAAAGCTAAAGAAGTTTGGTTCACATGTAAACAATACCCTGCTGAAGAAGCCTTACAAATGGGTTGGATTAATACGGTTGTTCCTTTAGATAAAGTCGAAGAAGAAACAATCAGCTGGGCTAAAGAAATTCTTAAGAAGAGCCCTACTGCTATCCGCTTCATCAAAGCAGCTATGAACGCTGATACAGATGGACTTGCTGGCTTACAACAATTCGCTGGTGATGCCACAATGCTTTACTACACAACTGAAGAAGGCAAAGAAGGTAAAAACTCATTCTTAGAGAAGAGAGAACCTAACTTTGACCAATTCCCTAAATTCCCATAAAAAGAAGGCTAAGTATGGAAAACTGGTTAATCAAACGGGCTAAGATGAGTCCGAATCAATTGGGTTTAGTATTTAACGATACATGCTGGACCTTTAAAGAATTAGAAACTGATGCGACACAACTTGCCACTGCGATTACCTCACAGTCACCCACTTTACAACGGGTGGCTGTTTTAGGTCGTAATCATGCAGACTTTTATTTACTACTCCTTGCCCTTCACTTGCTACAAGTCGAAGTGGTGGTCTTAAATAACCGATTAACGGCTGGTGAAATCGCCCAACAATTAACAATTGCTACACCGGATTGCGTAATAGTTGACCCACTCTTTCACGACAAATTGAAAGACTGTTCGTGTCCTGTCCTTGATTTAACTAAACTAAGACAGATTACAACAGAGGGTCTAACTTATACTCAGAAGCCATTAGAGCTTGATAACGTCGCGACCATCATGTTTACCTCTGGTACGACAGGCGTGCCTAAAGGCGTTAAACAGACCTATCAGAATCACTTTTCAAGTGCGACAGGCTCTGCTCTTAATGTCGGAATGACTCCTGATGATAAATGGCTCCTAACCGTTCCTTTATTCCATATTAGTGGCTATTCTATGATGATGAAGAGCTTAATCTATGGAAATACGGTTTACCTTGTCGAAAAATTTAATCCAACACTAATTTGTCAGCTGATTAAAGAAGCTAGTATTACGCACATTTCATTAGTCCCAACGATGCTAACGGCACTTCTCAAAGTCCCTGACTTTGCTGAGAATAAAGACTCACTTCGCTGTGTTTTACTAGGTGGTGCACCTCTAACGGTCGCTCAATTAGAAGAAGCCCATGCCCTTGATTTGCCGATTATTCAATCCTTTGGTATGACGGAAACAGCATCGCAAGTTATTGCACTAAACGCTCGTGACGCTAAGCGAAAAATCGGTTCAAGTGGTCAGCCACTCTTCCCTGTGGAACTTCAAATCGAAGACCCTAACGAAGATGGCATAGGTGAAATCCTGATTAAAGCACCAAATGTGTCACCGGGTTACATCAATGCAGAGATGATTAAAACAACAGATGGCTTCCTAAAAACAGGTGACCTTGGTTATCTTGATGAGGAAGGTTTCTTATATGTCGTTGGACGTAAGAAAGAACTGATTATTTCTGGTGGTGAAAATATCTACCCACTCCGCGTGGAAAATGCCCTACTCACGACGTCACAAGTGAAAGAAGTCGCCGTAACAGGTGAGCCTGATGAGTATTGGGGTGAAATCGTCACCGCTTATATCGTCCTCCATCCAGGTCTTTCCTTTGACAAAGAGCTTATCAAACAAGAGATAGACGGACTGGTGGCTCACTACAAACAACCTAAGCGCTATTACGTGATTGATGAACTCCCACGTAACTCGTTAGGTAAATTAGTTAAACGAAAACTGCCAGAGATGGTTGAGAAATAAAATAAAAGAAGCCCGACATTACCGTAATAGAGTAATGTCGGGCTTCTGTTTTGTTTAAACAAATAAAAATAACTTTAAAGTTTAGTTAACCCATTATTAAATATAACAATAAGTTTAATTATAACTATATATTCTGAATACTCATTTTATTTTATCTAACTCAATACATATTTTTCAGACTGAATGATTATTTTTTCCTCAGAACCTTCGACGCTCTTATTAAAAGAATCTAATCCTTTAATATTAAATGTTATATCATGTCCTCTCCATGAATAAGGAATCTCAAATAAATGACTAAATTCTAATACAGAACGATTATCCTTGTTATCCATTACTCTATTAACCGATACCGGTTTCACTATTTTTTTGGTATCACCCTCACATGATACTTCATAATATAATTGGTTTATTCTATTTCCAATAATAAATGAATTATCTTCCAAATGCTGAATATCTTTCTCATCATTTTGAATAGGTGTTACAACTCCTGATAATGATATGAAATTATCATGTCCAACCGATACTTTATGGTCTGTAATTCCTGTAGAACTGACCTCTTCTGTATCATTTGATGTTACAACTTTGCCTTCCTCAAGTATCGATGCTTTATCTGTTGAATCTACCCTTGTTAATTCTAATGAATCTCCTGGAGTAAACTTTCCAATGGGACTATTCTTACTACCCAACACGGGTTCTCCCCATTTATAATAATAATAGGTAACTCGTTCTGGATTATCTATAATTTGTTGCTCCTGCAATGTCCCAACTTCTACATTATAAGTCGCGCTAGACTCTTTTACATTATATACATAAAAATGAGTTTTACCACTTTGATACTCTGCTAAATCAGCATGTCTCCATTCTGGTAAAATTTCTGCAAAAATATTTTTCCCTATAAGACCTGGAATAAAACTATCAGGTGACCAATAACCAGGAAACGGATCTAGAAAAACTTGATAATCGTATGTTTCTGCCTCTCTAAGTACCCTTTCAAAATGATTCTTCGGAGAGAAACGGCTCAATACTTTATTCAAACTATAACCTATTGTAATCTGTTTAGATTGATTACTTAAAAAATTATTATTTTCATCCATTAATATAACTGAGATAATATATTCTCCCTCTGATAGCGGCACATAAGGCTTTCCATTTTGGTCAAATTTGCTGTACATATCATAAGACTGACCATTATTGATTACTGCTGTAAAATTACTATCTGTAAAATAACCTTTCATCCAGGGAGAGAATAGCGATAAAGGATTACCGGGGTTATAAACCAAATCAGGCATCAAAGATTTTGACAGTTCTTCACGATTATTTCCGTAATAACTGAGTAAAGGATGATTGATATCCATGCCTTCTTCATTGTCTTTTTTACTCACGATAACTTTACGAATAATTTTTTTAGTATTCTTTTCCTGTACTGTAACCATCAATTGACTATCTTCTGGTACGATACCTGTTATATTTCCTATAATGTAAAAATCTCTATCTGGTGCAATTTTAGTTTGCCCAACACTTGGTATAGTTATATCAATAACTGGTTTTAATTGCTCTGCTGCTACACGAAAAGATGAGAATACTGTAAAAGCAACAGTTATTCCTATAGAGAAGAAAAACATTGTAATTTTTTTCATAACGTCTCCTTTAATGTATCGATAATCAGAATAGTTATTAAAACACTTATTTTTTAATCAAGGTGACCTTAAAGTTATTTCTACCCCTTTAATAAAAAAAACAGGTATCTATACTATTTACCTGTTTTTTATATTCACTTATCCTTTATTCGACTTCAATCAACTGTACATCCACAGCTTCTAGTTTCCTAACTAACTCACTATTCAATGGAATATCCGTTACGATATAATCTACCTCTTCAATATTTCCAACAATAGAAAAACCTGATTTTGGGAATTTTCCTTTTTCAATCATCAAAACAACCTGTTCTGAGTATAGAATAGCATTTTTTTGAAATGCTACATCTTCATCAGTATAACCACTTAGCCTAAATTTACTATCTAATGCAGCACCACTTAAAAAAGCCTTTTTCACATGTATCGATTTTAGTGTCTCCATTGTATGCAAACCAAATGTTCCATGTTGCTCAAAATTTGTCCATCCTCCTACGAAAAATAATCGGCAAGTTGTTTTATATTCTTTAAAAATTTCATCTAGTTGTGCCGCTATTTTAAAAGAGGTAGTGACAATAACTAAACTATCTAATAATTCTTTATTTTTACATAGCTCTCGAGCTAAGGCCAATGAAGTCGTACTATTTTCTAATAAAATAACATCATCTTTTTCTACTAACCCTACTGCTTTTTTTCCAATTTTTTGCTTACTTTTGCTATTTATCTTCATTCGATAATCAAAAGGATAATTTATATTTTTTCCTTCAGATAAAGCAACACCACCATGTGTTTGAGTTATTAATTTCTCTTCGGATAGTATTTTTAAATCTTTTCTTATTGTCTCACTTGAAACACCTAGTTTTTCTGAAAGTTCCGCTGTTGTTGCCAACGGCGTAGACGATAATAATTCTAGAATTTTTTTATGTCTTTTTTCAATTTTAGTCAAAATTAACGCCCCTTATTTATCAAATTTCGTTTTCTCACAATTTATGATGTCTTCATCATGAGCAAATACATCTAACAATTTATCAAAATACTTTTGATCTAAAGATTTAATTTCAAAAATATTTGTATATAATTTCATTTCTCCATATACTTGTACATCATATTTGATAGTCGTATATTGCAAATTCAATCGTTCTAAGTCTAATCTAATCTTATCTAGAGTATGCACGCCCCCAGTATACTTAACAATTAATTTTGTTGGAACTGATAAATTTACAAATCGTTTCAGGATATACAGTATACTAAATATTGCTAAAAAGCCAATAATAGAAATATTTACATACCCCATACCTATTGAAATCCCTAAACATGCTACAGACCAAATAGATGCTGCAGTTGTTAATCCTGAAATACTGTGTCTTGTAACTATAATTGTTCCAGCACCTAGAAACCCAATACCAGAAACAACCTGAGCTGTTAATCTTGCGGGATCTGCACTAAAAAAATTAGACATCTCTGGATAAGCCAAAGCATTAACTAAAGCTTGATGGCCAATCTCCGATTGAATGATAGCCACTAGAGCAGAAGATACTCCCACAAGTGCATGTGTTTTTAATCCTGCATTACTCTGATTTTTTTCTCTTTCATAACCAATCACTGACGAATAAATCAACGCTAAGCAGATTCGGAATAAAATATCTCTTACTGACATTATATCAATCCTTTATTTTTTTAAAAGTCTTTATCCTAGCATTTTTTAAAAGTCTCCATTATTATAATTAAACATGTTTTACTCTTTCTTTCAAATCCTTTTTCTTCATATTTGATACAAATAGATAATCGATTGCTTGAAGTGTTGTAGCATTGACTTCTTCCCGTGTTATAGGATATTTATGTATATCAATTTCTTCAAATTCCCTCGTTATTGTTGTATTAGAAACAGTTCTATTATCTGTATTAAAACAATAGTTCACGCCGAATTCTTTGAATAAAGAAACTGGATAATCCTTCCAAGAATAAGAAGCTCGTGTTTGAATATTACAAACAGGACACATCTCTAACAAAATATTTTGTTTAGCAATTTTTTCTAGTAAAACTTTGTCTTTAGAAAGTGCAATTCCATGTCCTATTCGCTTAGCACCAAAATCAATGGCATCCTTAATATTTTCAACACTCCCAGTTTCACCAGCATGAATCGTATAGGGAATCCCTAAACTTTCAGCTTTCAAAAATATATTTTTATAGTCTTTAGTTGCATATTTTAATTCATTTCCAGCTAAATCAATCCCTACTATACCGTATTTTTGATATTTTTGGGCTAATCTAACTATTTCTAAATTAACTGAATCTAATTGACCTCTCATACAACATGCAATTAAACCAACTTCAACAGGGTAAAACGGTTGTAATTCTTTTTTTGCTTTAACTAAACTCTCTACAACATCTTCCATTGAAAATGTTGAGGTTGACAAGTGTTTTGGTGAAAATCTTATTTCTTGATAGATTAAATTTTCTTGAGACGCTTGTTCCATAACATCCATTAGAGCTATTTTTAACGATTTAGGTGTATTTAAAACGGCTGTTACTAAAGGAAAACATGAGAGATATTCTGTTAAATTATTGCATTTTTCAGGTGCTCTAACTGCTTTTAATAGTTCTTCATCCGACAACATTAACAATTCAGAAGAATTTTCGTATATTTTTTTTAGTGTACTAGGTCTAATTGAGCCATCTAAATGACAATGAAGCTCTACTTTAGGAAGTTGTTTTATAAAATTAGTCATTCTTATACCAACTCCTTTTTATCCTCATATAACTTAATTAATCCCTGCCCTATTTCATAACTTAGACGAATGGCACTCTCAACATTTTCCATCGGCATAGTTAATAAATAGCGATGAATTTCTAAATCAAAATCTCCTTTATAATCAATCTCTGCAAAAGCTGACATCAACTCATCCCAATTTACTTTACCAAGATACGGTAATAAATGAATATCTTGATTACTCGTATAATCAGAAATATGCGTGGCCTTCAATCTATTTCCTAATAGCTTCATAGATTCCAATTGATTCTGTTGCATAATTGCACCATGTTCAGCATCCCAACACGCTCCTAAATATGGGACTTCATCAATTAGGTCTACCATTTCTTCAGCAGTGGAACAATATAATTTAAATGGAGACATATGGCAATCCCACATGTTTTCGATTACGATTCCTACATTATGGTCATTAGCGAAATCACACCATTTTGTGAAAAATTCTATATTTTTTTCTCTAGAATCTTTAAATGGTGTTGCTGTATTCCTAACTGTTGATGGATGCATAACTAGCCAATTTATACCCAAAATTTCAGCACCTAAAATATTTTTCCTCAAAATCTCTTCAAAATACTGATGGTCTAGGTCACAATTACAAAAATCATAAACAACTGCATGCCCCTGACTAAATTCAATTCCCAAACCGTCTGCTGTATTTTTAACCTTATGCATGTATGTTTCCCAATTTCCTATCATAAATTCACTATTATATGTAGTTAAATCATGAAAACAAAAATCCAAGACATCATATCCTGCTTTCTTACACAGTTTCATACATTCAATTGGGTCAATTGGGTTTCCATATGTTCGTTCAAATAAAATATTAGTTGAAGTGGACAGTCTCATGTTTTATAGTTCCTCTCTATTTATTTCTTTTATTTTTTTCAAAGCACTAGCAGCACCCTGTATAGCAATTCCTTTAGCTTGAAAATCTGCTATATTCTTTAACTCTATCGTTGCATTTTCTACTGCACAACCAAAGCTTACTGCTGCTATCATTTCAAAATCATTTTCATTATCTCCAATTGCTGCGGTTTCTTCCAATGAACCATTTAACTCTTTTAACACTCGCTCTATGCCTTTTAATTTATTAACACCTTTACTTACTAACTCTAATCCATATGAACCATATCTGGTAATTAGAATATCCTTTTCTATATCTTTAAAGTCTACTTCAAAAATACTCATATCTTTAGAACTATCATCCTGTAGTATATTCAACTTTACTATATCAAGCGTCAGCCATTCCTCTTCTGTCGGTTTTCTTAGTGGGTGATAAGTTCCTCTCTCTGTTCTTTTTCTAACTGTCGCTGAATTTTCCGCCATGACATATTCTAATTCATCAATCGCATACAAAACTGTCATATTTGAATTCAATGCCTTTTCAACTATTTCTTTTAGAATTTGTAACGAAAATTTTTTCTGATAAACAGTTTTATTACCTTGCTTTACTAAAGCACCATTACATGCCACATATAACTGATTTGGTAATCCTACTTGCTCCAATAATGGTTGAATCATATATGGCAATCGACCAGAGGCAAACGTAAAATATGCACCTTGTTTACTCACTTCTTTTACTTCTTTAATAAATTCTTCTATTAATGGTTCTCTATTTAGAATCAAGGTTCCATCAATATCACTAAAAATATAATTAATTGCCATGACAGCTCTACCTTTCCTCTCAATTTAAAATATGAGGTTGATAGCTATCAACCTCATATGCACTAGTATTAACCATTTGCTTCATGATATTCATCCAAAGCTTTATTTACTTTATCGACAATATCTTTAGCAGTTTCTTCTTTACTTAATTTTTTCTCAGCAAATTTTTGCATAGCATCGGTAATAATATCATTAATTTCCCAGTTTACTAAATCAAAAGGTTCTTGTGCTAATGGATCAGATGCTTTTAATTGATCTAATGCTGTTTTAAACTGAGGATTATTTTTATAAAACTCTTTCATCTCAGACAATTCTTCTGTTTTAACATTCACAGGAATATAACCTGTCAATTGTGACCACTTCGATTGAACTTCTGGTGATGTAGCAAAAGCAACAAAATCCCATGCAGCAGATAATTTCTTTTCATCGTTGTGATTGTATAGTACTAAAGAACTACCACCTGTACTTGCACCACTAGTATCATCTGCCGATACTTTTGGTAAAAATGCTGTTTTGAACGTAAAATTACCTTCTGATAATGTTTTGATTGCACCTAATCTTGATGATGATAAAAGAGCCATAGCATTCATGCCTGTTGCAAACTCTTCATTGGCATTATCCTCAATGTGTTTGTAACCACCACTATCAATAACTTTTTGCCACTCTGTTAAAAACTTATCCAACGTTCCGTCTTCTTTAATCGTTACTTTCGTCATAGGTGCCTTACGACCACCTTCATTATCTCCTACAAAACTTTCTGGAAATTGACTCACTAAAAAATTAACAAGTTGATAACGAGAGATTTGAGTATTTAAACCATTAACATCTTTAATTTGACCTAATTTTTTAGTATATGAAGCTAATTCATCAATCGTTTCAGGTGCTTTATCAAATCCTTCTTTCTTCAATAATTCTTCATTATAATAAAGGAGTAATGTTGAAACTGCCATTGGTACACCAACAATTTTATCTTCATAAGTGAATCCACGTAATAATTGTTCATAATAGTCATCTTTTGTTATTGATGAGTTTTTATCATCTAAAAATGTCTGAGCAGGAACAATTTGAGGTAACTTTGAAATTGATGGGATATCCATACCTACCGTTTGAATAATATCAGGTGCATTTTTACTATCATTTGTAGAGGAAGTCATTTTTACTTTACTAGCAATCTCAGTATCTTGAAAAACTGTGCTAACTTTCACACCTTTTTCCTTACCCTGAGTATCATTATAGTCCTTAACAATCTTGTCTAAAGCTTCTCCATTGCTACCTGACATTGCATGCCAGAGCACAATTTCTGTATCTGAAAAATCTTTTACTAGCGATACATCTCCTCCACTACTAGCGTTATCATTTTTACCACAAGCTGCTAAACCAACAATCGCTCCTACACATACTAATCCTGCTAAAAATTTTTTCATTCTTATCTCTCCCTTTCTATCCTTTTACTCCACCAGCCATCATGCCTTTTTTGATATAACGTTGGAATGTTAAAAATACAACAACAGTTGGTATCACAATTAAAATTGAAGCGGCCATTATAATACCGTGCGGACTCTCATCTGGGAAATTCAATAAAGTAACAGCTACTTGAGCAGTTCTCATTTCATTTTGATTAGTAACAAGTAACGGCCATAAATATTGATTCCATACGCCTACAAATGAAGAAATAAACGTAGTAATTAATACCGGTTTTGAAGAAGGTAATAGTACTCTAATAAAAAACATAAAATTAGTACATCCATCCATTTTAGCTGCTTCATAAATAGATTTAGAATAAGCTAAAAAGTGTTGTCTCATGACAAAGATATTTAAAGCTGTTACAAAAAAGATAACCATCATTCCTAGATAAGTATTAATTAATCCCATATTTGCAACTGTACGATAATTCTTTACGATTAATAAATCAGGTGGAATCATCATTGTTCCTATAATTAAAAGAAACACAGCTTGTTTTCCTCTAAAATTATAAAATGATAATGCAAAAGCTGCTGTACCTGCTGTCACTAATCTAACTGTAGAAGAACCCACTGTCATAATTAGAGAATTAAATAAAAATCTAGCCAATGTTGTTTTTTGAAAGGCTGCTATATAATTTCCTAAATAAAAACTTCTTGGTAATAAGTTAACATCTCTACTTAAAATTTCTTCCGGTCTCATAAACGAGATAGAAAGCGCGTACAAAACTGGAGTTAAAACTATAATCCCTAGTAACAAAGCAAGGATTTGGTAGCCAATATCTTTTGTTTTTCTCATCCGTAATGAACTCCTTTCTTCTCATAAATAAAGCTAATTCCTACAAATATAAATGTTATGATAAACCCTATCACTGAAGCAGCATATCCAATATTGTAATTTTGATTTAATATTGCATTTTTATAAATAAAAGAAACAATTGTTTCAGTCTTACCATCCGGTCCACCTTGAGTAAGAATCAGCGTCAAACCACTCGTAATCATAGCTTTAGCAATTGATGATACAAGTAAGAATAGAATTGTTGGGGAAATATAAGGTAAAATTATCTTATAAATTTTTGTAAAGCCAACTGCCCCATCAATTTCTGCACTTTCTAAAATCTCTTCTGGTATACCTCTTACAGCTGTTAACATGAATAAGAAATTAAATCCAGTATTTAACCATGTCTCGATAAACATTAAAACTGGTAATGAGGTTACTTCATTACGTAACCAGTTAATATCCAAATCAAACATTTTATTAACAATTCCTAAAGTAGGATTCAACATTAATTGAAAAATCATAGCTACGGCCGCCAATGTCATAGCCATAGGTAAAGAGTACATTGCTTCATAAATTGGTGATGTTTTTCTTTTTTCACGGGCAACGAGTGCTAATAATAAGCCTACGATAAGAGATGCAGGAATCGTCACTACCGAGAATAAAATAGTATTTCCTATAGCTTGTAAAAATTTAGTATTCCCTAAAATAGATTGATAATTTTGAATTCCTACAAAATCACCACGATTACCAAAAGAATCGACTCTAAACAAACTATCAAAAATATTTGTTATAAATGGATAATAGGTGAATAAACCTATAGCAACAAGAGATGGTATTAAATACATCCATGGCTCAAGTTTATTAAAAAACTTTTTGTTAGCTGTTTTTTTAACTTCCTGAGTAGCTGATGTCATTATACTGGACCTTCCTTTCTTAGTATATTAGCTAGGGATTTTAGATATTTTTGTGAATAAATCATTCATTAAATTATCTCGTTCAATACGATAAACATATTTAATAAAGTGACGTCTTGGATCAAAACTATAATAATCATTATATTGCATAATTGGACTCTTAATTAACGTATCTAACATGAACTCACCGTCTAATAACCACGCTACAGGAACGACATCCCATATTGCACGCGACCAAACTTTTCCACCATAACAGATTCTGGCTTCTTCTTCTGTTTTTTCAATCATGTAGTCACAAAAGGCGTTTTTTCCTTTTAACCAATACTCTAATTCTGGACCTGTTGTTGTAAATGCAGATATAACATTTTTACCTGGGAACTGAACTAGTGGGACACCAGAATCCATCAAAACACGTGCGGCTGCAACGTCTTGCCCAGAATTAAATGATTTGTTATCATGCCAATCATAGCTTAAACCACCTAACCATAAAATAACAATTCGATCAACAATTGTTGGGTCTAACAAAATCGCTGATGCTAGATTTGTTGCAGCTGCAATTCCAACAACATATAATGGGTTTTCTTCATTATAGTTTTTTGAACGTTCAACTAAATCTCTAGCAGCTTCTGAATCAACTGGTGTTTTTTCATCTGTTAAAAATTTTGTTGAGCCTCTGAATGTCACATCGTTATATCTTTCTTCTCTCATTAATTTATAGCAATTAAATATCTCTTGATAACTTCTTTCCATACCATCTTCTGGACTTTCTGAATGATGATTAAAAAAAGGTGCCGCATAAACCGCTTTCAAATCTAGTTTTTCATCTGATTGAATTAAATAAGCTAATGCAAACTGATCATCTATTTCATTATAGGTATCTGTATCAATCACCACATCTACTCTTCCTTTTGGTTTTTCTAAACGTCTAATAATTTTTGCATTGTCTATCATAACAGCCTCCTAAATTGTTTTTTTACAACTTTACACCCATATAATACAACTATATCCAATAAATGTAAACGCTTTATTTTATAATGTTGTAAAAAAACAACTATTTTAGTATTTTTATTGGTGAAAAACATCTTTCAGATAAAAAAAATCCCCACTACTTTTTTTGGGACTGAACCCTTAAAATGAGACAGTAATAAAAACACACAGGCAATATTTTGTTTGTCGCTAATTGTTTAAGCGAGTATTTCACCATTAAATAAGCCCATAATACTCGATAAATATATTAGTACAGCTCTTGATCCAGCGATAATAAGTGCTTCTGGCTACGCCAAAGTAATCACATAACCATGTGATAGATAATTTAATATTAAAAGCATTAACTAATTTTACAAACGCTTCTTTCTTCACAGCCTTTCCAATTCCTTGTATTTTTTTAAACTTCAATCTCCTGTCTTAAATACTTATTTTCTTAACGTAATTGTTCTTGTGGACTGAGTTCTTCTCAACCTTTGCCATAACTCTATTGTTTTCCAATCTTTTGTGAGAATCGGTAAGATTCTCCATTTAGGTACTATTTTTTTCATAGCAAAAAACACCTCCATTTTCTTCATTTCACATGAATTCAACGGAGGTGTTTTTATATTTATCTCAGTCTACGGGATCAGTTCCCAAATAACTAAGCTTTTTTCCAGCTCTCTACAAGTTCTTGATGATTGTCTATCCAGTGGCGAGCTGCTTCCACCGGTTTTTCACCTTTTTCAATAGCTAGCATAACCGACTCAATATCAGCTAACTCCCAATTAAAATTATCCAAGACTTGATACACTTCCGGACTATCTTTTTCTAATCCTTTACGTACCATCGTCTTAATACTTTCATCACCACCCATAGTTCCTTTTGGATCTTCTAAGTATTTCAAATCATATCTAGAGAACATCCAGTGAGGTGACCAGCCTGTAATGACGATTTCTTCTTTATTTTTAATCGCTTTTGCTAGTTCCGTTGTCATCGCTCCATTTGAGGATGACATCAGATTCCAATCTGATAAATTAGCATATTCAGCCATTGTCTCTTCAGCTGCCGCTACCACGCCGGCACCCGGTTCTATCCCAACAATTTGCTGATTCCCTTCAGTTGTTAGCTCATCAATTGAGTTAACATCCATGTAACTCGGAACAACTAATCCCAAGCGCGCACCACCATCTAAGTTAGGACCCAAGTCATCTAACTCGTCCTTAAATTTATCATATTGAGAGCCGTGAGTTCCTGGTAACCAAGCCGCTACCATTCCATCAGCTTCACCGTTGGCGACAGCTTCCCACATAATCGCACTATCAAGTGGTGTCATTTTCACATCGTATCCCATGTCTTTTAACACTTCAGATACAACAGTTGTTGAGGCAATTTCTGTATCCCACTCAACATAGGCTAGTGTCACTTCTTGTTTCTTCTTACTTACAAAAGATGATAGGGTTGCACCACCTATAGCAAAGATAACGACTAAAGCTAGTAAACGAGTTAAAATTTTCTTTTTCTTACTAGCTATATCACTTGTTGCACGACGTTCTTTTGGATTTAAATGTTGCGTAAAGCGATCCATAATAATAGCCAATATAACAAGCGCTAAGCCATTTACAAAACCATTTCCAACTTGTGACCGTTGAACTGCTGAAAGGACGCCTTGACCTAAACCTGGGGCTCCTATCATCGATGCAATAACAACCATCGACAAGGCTAACATGATAGTTTGGTTAATCCCTGCCAAAATTGTACTTTTAGCAAGTGGTAATTCTAATTTAAACAACTTTTGTTTACCCGTACTACCAAAAGAATCTGATGCTTCAACTAATTCAGTTGGTACTTGTCTAATCCCAAGATTTGTCATTCTGACCGTTGGGGGCAAAGCAAAAATTACTGATGCAAAAACACCTGGAACCATCCCAATTCCGAAGAAAGCAACGGCTGGAATTAGGTAAACGAAACCTGGCATGGTTTGCATGAAATCTAAGATTGGTGTGATAATGCTCTGTGCCTTATCACTTTTTGCCATTAAGACCCCTAGTGGCACCCCAATAATAATTGAGACTAAACTTGAGATAATAACTAATGTTACGGTACTCATTAATTCTGACCATAACCCTTGATTATAAATAAATAATAAGCCTAACAACGTAAAACTCGTTAAACCTATTTTACGTTTAGAAATAACATAGGCAACGACTGTTAAAATAGCAATCATTACTAGCGGTGGAACAAAGAGCAACGAATTCGTCATTAGTTCCATTACCCATTGACCTGATTTTTGTAAAACTGAAAATAAACCTGAAAATGTATTCGTTAACCAATCTGTTGCAGTCGTAACCCATTCTGCAACCGGAATAGGCGATTGTAAAATATTAAACATTTGCAACACCTCCCGCTTCCTCTACTGACACGTCAGCATCGTGATCTGTATCAGTTAAAGCACCAATAACACTCCCTCTGATAACCACTCCAATCAAACGATCTTCGTCATCAACTACAGCTAACGGAGTTGGTGAATCATAAATCAAATCAAACATATCTGTTATTAGTGTGTCTGGATGAACTTTTTTAACATTTTTATCAATGACTTCTTTAATAGTTAAATTATTTTTTCTAGCATCACGTGCTGACTCTGCCGTCAAACTACCTTTTAATTTACGTTTACGATCAACTGCTAAAAGCATACTCACTTCTTCTTTACGCATTCTTTGTAAAGCAACATTTGGTCCATCAATTTCAACATTCGTTGTTAAAGCCGGCACCATAATATTTTGAGCTGTTAGGACTTTAGAGCGATCAACATCTTCAACAAATTCACGAACAAATTCATTAGCAGGGTTTGTAAGTATTTCTTCCCCTGTTCCAATTTGCATGATTTGACCATCCTTCATTAAGGCAATACGGTCACCAATTCTTAATGCCTCATTTAAATCATGAGTAATAAAGATAATTGTTTTTTGGACTTTTGCTTGTAACTCAATCAATTCATCTTGCATTTCACGACGAATCAAAGGGTCTAACGCAGAAAATGCTTCATCCATTAATAAAATTTCTGGATCGTTAGCTAGAGCACGAGCCAACCCAACTCGTTGTTGCATTCCGCCTGATAATTGATCAGGATATTGATTTTTAAACGATAGTAACCCTGAGTTATCTAGCGCCTTCTCCGCCTTAGCAGTTCGCTCCGCTTTAGGAACATCACGTACTTCTAACCCATATTCGGTATTTTCCAAAATCGTTCTGTGGGGAAATAAACCAAAGTTTTGAAATACCATGTTGATTTTATGACGACGCACATCACGTAACATGTCTTTATTCATTTTAGAAACATCTTCACCATCAATATATATGTGTCCTGATGATGGTTCAATTAAACGATTCAACAATCTGATTAGTGTGGATTTACCACTTCCTGACAGACCCATGATAACGAATATTTCTCCTTCTTCAACTTCGAAGCTGGCATCATACACTCCCACTGTTGCACCAGTTGCATCCATAATGTCATCTTTACTCTTATTTTCTTTAACCATCGCTAACGCTTGTTGACTTTTTTTACCAAAAACTTTCGTTAGATTCTCCACTTTTACTTTACTCAAAAAAACACCCCTCTTAAAACTTACTTCTGATTTCTAAAAATCAAAGTGACCATTCAACCGTAACATTGTATGGTCACTTGTGTCAAAAGAAAAAGACTTGTAAAAACCGCTACAAGTCTTAGGTTTGGTTTATTCATTTGGATAAAAGTAACTGGTCATGCGTTGTAAGGCGCTTTCATCTCCGACAAAATAAATTGTATCATTTTCTTTGATTCTAGCATACGGTCCCGGCGAGACTAACAGTTCTGTCCCTGTTTGAATGGCTACAATCGTCGCACCTGTTTCTTGCCAAATATTCAATTCCACGATGCTTTTTTCAATCAGCACAGCTTCTGAATTGATGACTAGCTCATACGGGGCAAAGGGTAATATATGGTGAACTTTACTTGTTTGACTAACAAGGTCATTTAATAATTTAGAAAAATGGTTTAACTCTTCTTTTTGTCGAGATACACTTTTCAAAATATCTATTTTTACTTCCTGAACCGACTGAACATCTTTATATTTATCGACAAATCGTTGGGCATTTTCACGAGAGGCCACATAAGAACCACTCCCATGACGAACTTCCATGATATCCAAATCAACCAGGACATTGATGGCTTTACGAGCAGTCTCAGGCGATACATTAAAATTACTAGCTAACGTTGATCGGGCATGTATTTTTTCTCCAAATTTATAGCGATTTTCAACAATTCTTTCTGCTATTTCTAACGCTACTTGTTGATACTTTGGAAAGGCTACATGTTTTTTTCCATTATTTTTCTCTTCCATTATCCGCACATTTCCTTTATCTTTCTGTCATCATTTCGAAATTTATTGTATCACTATTTTAAAAACAAAAAAAGCCAAACATAATGGGGACTGAGTTCTTCACGACCTTTGCCATAATCTCACATGTTGTTTTACCTTCTAATTTCATTTTAATAGTCGCTTCTTTTACTTCAACTGCATAAGTTACTCTTTTTTTCATAGCAAAAACACCTCCATTTTCTTCATTTTACATGAATTCAACGGGGGTGTTTTCCTTATTCTCTTAAATCCATAAGCAATTGCGCTTGTTTGGGTACTTTTTTCATTAGCCAACTGATTATTAAAACTGTCCCTGCCGTCACGGCTATGATACTCAACAGTTGTGACAGACTTAGCATCAGTGGGATATTGAACCCTTTACTAATGGCATAACACCCTACAAGACTTAGACTGGTTAAGACTACTGTCCCTAATGTTAAGATAACATTTTCCCAGTCTATTATCCTTGATAGCAAAGCTCTATTAAATCCTAAAGCAGCTAAGATACTCAGCGTTTTCTTTCGTGTTGCTTGAAGTTTCATCATCATGACACTGACTAAAAATAAACACACGAGTAAAACTAAACCTGTTATCACTAAAAATAATGATTTCAACTTAGCAAAGGACGCTAACATTGCTTTTACTTCTTCAACTGCCATCTCTGGCTTTAACTTCTTAGCCATTAAGTCCTTGTAGACATGAGGTAAACTATCAAATTGTGTCACCTCAAATGAAACGGCGTACCATTTTTCATTTTTTAATGCCTTATAATAAGCTATCTCACTATCAGAACTCAGGTAAATATCATCATAACCTGCGTTATAAATGCCACTTACCTTATAAGACTCTGTCTGATTATTTACAGTTAATTTTAAGGTCTCACCAATCAATTCGTTAATTTTAGGTGCAAACTGTTTGGCTAAAGTCCCACTAAGGGCCACTTCATTTTGACCTTTTTTAGGCATTCTCCCATAAGAAAACCCTTCTTTTGATTTTGCCATTGGGTATTTTTCGGCAAGTTTTACTGTTTTACCTTGAGACTCTAATCTTAAGTTTTTCAAGACATACTGCTTGTATACCGTATCCAATCGTGGGTCTTTTTTCAATTCGCTGATAACCTTATCTGTTGCCCCGTCTTTCTTATTAAGATAACCATTTGCTAGAGCTTCATTTTTATCTTTAAACTTAGCGATAGAATTATCTACCACACCTCCTGCTGACAGAGCAAGCATAATACAGGTACTAGCAATCGCGAAACATAACGCTAATAAAGCATAATGACTTAGCCCTACTTTGACTTCCTTCGCCGCCAATTTAGCAGTATTAACCTTTGGATAATCTGTTAAACGAAACGTGGGCGCCTCATGTTGAACGGTTTTGTCCATAGCCCTTGCCACAATGAGTTTGTGCTCTTGAATAGTTAAGACCTCATCTGCGTACTCACAAACCTCTGGATCGTGGGTGATTAAAATAACTAATCTCGTCTTCGCTATCTCTTGAAGTACTGTTATAATTTCAGTCATCGTCTCATGATCTAGTGCACCTGTCGGCTCATCTGCAATAATCACCTCTGGTTCATTTAATAACGCTCTGGCGATTGCGACACGTTGCTTTTGACCACCTGACAATGCTTCTACTTTAGATGACGCTTTATCGCTCAAGCCCACTTCTTCAAGCAAAGCTAGAGCTTTTAATTCTGCAGATTGCGTTTGTTCCTTCAAAACACCTGGATACACCACATTTTCTAAAGCAGTATACCCTTCTAATAAGTGATACTCTTGAAAAATAAAGCCAATATAGTCTTTGCGATATTGGGTTAAGGCCTTATCACTCAACTCATGCAGGGATTGTCCAGCTAACTGAATATCGCCCTCATAGTCACGGTCCAGTCCTGCAATAAGAGAAAGGAGGGTACTTTTACCACTCCCTGATTCTCCCATCACACAAAGTAAACCCGAGGTCGGTGCCGTGTAATTAACATCTTCTAGGACTACTTTTTTATCGTATTTTTTTGTTACATTTTTTAACTGGTACATTAGTTTTTCCCTACCTTAAATGCTCTCATTACCGTTGTTGTTCTTAAAATAACTTCTCTTACAATACCACCTAATAGTCCTAATACCGTCACAACTAATAACGTTTGGCTGACTGGTTGTTGGACAGGTTCTTCTACTCCCATTACACTTCCCATAACGTTAGTCAGCATAGGTGCTAGTATGACTAATAACACTCCTGCCATAACTATTTCAAATACTGTTTCGACAGTATTTAACAGAGTCATATTCACTCTATCGTAACCATTTAACTTATAAATGGCATACTCTTTACGACGTAACAGACTACTAATCAAGTAAATAGCGGCTATCATTACCGTTACCACTACAAGCATAATCCCTTGAACGTTTGATTTTTGCTCATCTGTTTCTTCTGACAGATTAACTACGTCTTCCACCACTTCAAAATTGCCTAATGGTACAATGCCTTCGCTCGTCATTTCATCTCTAAGTTCAATCAAAGTTTGAGGTGTTGTCGCACGTAAGATAAAATTAGACTCACTGACTTTTTTATCTGAAACACTCAGCAGTTGTGTTAAAGCTGACTCACTAAAGAAGAACGAATCTTCTATTTCATACGTGAAAAAGTCCGCGCCTGTCCCCGTTGCAATGGTCGTATCGATTACGCCAACAATCTTAGCTTTGGTTTCAGTCGGTTTAAAGATTGGCTCATCGCCTTTCCAAGTGGTTACTTTTGCTGAAAAATCAATTTCTTTTCCTAAAGCATCTTCGTTAGAAAGCCCCATTTTTTTAACAAAACTGACAGGGACCACGACTTCATTTTCTTTGCCATCTGCTATTCTTCCAGCTAAAAATTTATTAATAACTGGAGCATTTCCAGAATTCGTAACATCGTATTTTTTTCCTTCGACTGTTATATTAATTTCATTAAATGCTTCACTATACGCTACAAATTGCACACGTTTGTCATCTTTATAGCGCGTGTATAAACTACTTACATCTTGTTTTACATCGGCTGATGGCCCTTGATCATCCTCCCCACCTGTTCCAGCAGCACCCGTAAAGCTTCCAACTAAATTCATGTCTAATACAGTATCGCCATATGTCTCCAATACGTTATCTAATCCACCTTCTTTTGACTCTTCTACTGTGCCACTTGTCGCACCTAGAAGAAGAGTTGTACCCAGAATTAATGCTAAGATTGCAGTTAAAAATCGGCCTTTATGGGTCATTACCATTGTTTTTAAAAGCGTTGCTACTTTTCTAAAGGGTAACACTCTATTTTTCTCTAATTTCAAGGCTGGATTAACGGCAGTCTCATCAAGATTGCGAGCCTCTTTTACTCGTCCTTTAGCTAATTCCACCACTTGGTCCGTCTCTAATAATTGTGTTTTATCATGGGTTACAATAATCACATTTCTTGTTTTCGCTAAGTCTCTAAAAATTGCCATAACGTCTGCAGCTGTTTCTTTATCAAGAGCACTAGTCGGCTCATCGGCTAACAGATAATCTGGATCTTTCATTAATTCTCTAGCAATTGCGACACGCTGGCGCTGTCCACCTGATAAGTCACGAACTTTCGTACCACTGTTCACGGATAGCTTTAACTGATTCATTATTTTTTCTGCATTAGGTACTTTCCCTTTAGCTAAATGAGTGGGCATCATCATGTTTTCGTATACGGTCATCTCATTAAATAGTTTATAGTCCTGCCAAATGAAGCCTACTTTTTGATTTAAAAGAAAGCTTTTTTCTTTGCCTTTCAACTCCGATAGGACCTGCCCACCTAGTTTGATTTCACCTTCATAAGCCTTATCAATTCCTGATAGTAAGCGTAATAAAGTAGACTTTCCACTTCCTGATGGTCCTGTTAAGAAAGTTAGACCTTCACCTAATGTAAGTGACATTCCATCAAGTATGCGGTCCCCTTCGATTGTTTTTGTTAGATTTTTTAATTGAATCATATTCTTCCTCCTATTCTTACTTTGCCACTGTAACAAAAGAGGTGTTAAATTTATGTAAAGAAAAAAGGAAACGATTAGCTCGCTTCCTTTTTGTTTGGTAGTGTTAGACTAAATAGTGTTCCTCTACCTGCTTCTTGATTATCTTCTACAGTAATAGTACCTTGATGGGCCTCTATAATTTTCTTCACAATAGCTAATCCCAAACCGACACCTCCGACTTTACGGTCTCTTGCATCGTCTACACGGAATAACGACTGAAAAACCTCGTCCTGATATTCTTTCGGAATGCCAACACCCGTATCCGCAATTACAAATTTGGAAAACCCCTGCGTTTCACTTCCTGTTATAGTTAAACTGCCACCTTGTACATTATATTTCAACCCATTTTCAATCACATTATAAAAAGCACGGTACAGTAATTCTAAGTCACCCGTTACTTCCTGTTCACCTAACTCAACCGTTACGCTTATCTCTTTTTCTTGAATACCGTCCGAAAAATCTGGCAAAATGCTATTGATTAAATCCTCTGCTAAAATCGTGCTTTGTTCTTCTAACTGGTACTCATGCGTCAATTGCAACAACTTCTCCACCATCTCAATCAAACGTCCTACTTGTAGACTTAATTCATCTATAAAACGAGTACTCTCCTGATCCAACTCTGGATTCTTACGTTTAATGACCTCTAATTTTGTATTAAGAACCGTCAAAGGTGTGCGAAGTTCATGGGCTACATTGGCTGAAAACTGCTGTTGAAAATCAAAGGATTCTTTCAACTTGCGTGTCATATTATTAAAAGAGACCGTTAATTCAGCTATCTCATCATGTGTAGGTGGAACTTCTAATTCATCTGCTAGTGTATCGACAGAGCTATTTTTAATCTTGCTATTCAAATCTACCAGGCTAGTCATCGCACGCCCCGAAAGGTAGTACGCTAATAAACCACCCACGATAATAATCCCAACCATATAACCAAAACTACTCAGATAATACTGTTTTAAAATCTGCTCCTGCTTCGCTTTGACTTCCTCTTGGTCCGGCATAATATTCGCTTGAGTCATAGGGATAGAGGGAAATACATCTTCTTTTGTTTCCTCAGAAGGATTAATCTTAATTGCTGGTATGGTTGTTGAAGCAATCTGATGTGACATTCTTTTGGCTGATAATGTGGTAAACACCGTTAATCCTAGACAACAAATGAATAAGACACTCATGGTTACGACCATCAACTTCACTCGAATTGGCTGATTTTTAACCATTGTCCTCACCTACTTTAGACGCCAAAGCATACCCTACGCCGACTTTTGTCACAATAATATCGTAGCCTAACTGTTCTTTTAATTTCTTACGAAGAGAAGCTATATGCACTCGAATCGAATGGCTAAACGGATTAGCCTGACTGTCCCACACATGAGAAATCAACTCTTCTTGGCTAATTACTTTAGTTGAATGGGTCATTAAATAACGCAAAATAGAGAATTCTTTCTTTGTCAGTTTTAATGTCGTCCCTAAAACCGTCACATCATTCTTAGCCGTACTCAACACTACATTATCAAAGCATAATTCCTCTGGTTCTTGAATAAACTGACGTCGTAATAAATTACGAATTCGAGCCTCTAACTCATTAAAATCAAATGGTTTTGTTAAATAATCATTCGCCCCAACATCAAGTCCCATAATCTTGTCCTCGACTTGAGAACGAGCACTTAACATTAAAATTTTTGTTTCCAAATCAGACTGCCGAATTGTTTCTAATACCGAAAAACCATCACGCTTCGGTATATTAATATCTAAAATGATTAAATCATAACCTTCCGTTTCATAAAGAAATAACGCTTGCTCTCCGTCTTCCGCTTCATCTACCGCATAGCCAGACAAACGCAATCCTTCTGCTAACGTTGAGCGTAAATCTGCCTCATCTTCTACTATTAGTACTTTCATATGTCACATCACTTTCTGACTTTGACCTTGTCTCATATCTCTCTGATTAAAACACAAGCTTTAACCCTATTGCAAGAGTTAATCGGATAGTAAGCTTGGAATCTTATACATTAAAAAGCACCCAATTATCGTCACTAATACGATAAAAACAAGCCTTGCGTTATTTTTAAAACGACTCGTTTGACCGCTGATATTTTTTACCTGTCCTATTTCCTTTTTCGTTAAACTATACAGTGGGACAAGATTTAATACAATTGCTAGACTAATTAAAAGACTCACCTCTTCTGAAAGTACTCCCCACCATTTTTGCCCTAATAAAATAATTACCAATACGATAGTTGTGAAAAATGGGAAAAGTGATAGCTTTTTTAATACTGTTCGCTTCGTTTGCTCTGTACTCTCCTCGACTACCTTTGGTTCTTCTAGCAGTAAATGGTCTAAAGATAACTCGTATAGTGTTGCTAAGCGAACTAGGCTCTCAATATCAGGGTAGCTTTTACCCGTCTCCCAATTTGAAACAGATTTCTGAGAAACGTAAATCTTCTCTGCTACCTGTTCTTGCGTTAAAGATAATTCTTGACGTTTTGCTTTCAACTTTTTATTTAGTTCCATGATAATCATCCCTTTAGTTAATGTAGTTACTATCATTTATTCTCTCACGTTACTGCAAAAAGTCCATAGAAAGAGATTACTAAGCCTATGTTATCAAGGTTGTCTTACTATTTCTTTAAGTCTATACTACTTGGTAACAGAGCCTCTAAACAAGAAAGGGGAATTAACGATGACAACCGAAACTATCACTACTCTCTTAATCACTCTCTTACTTATTTCTGGTGTCTTTACTTTAATTGCTTTCGTTACCACACTAACAGGGGGCTTATTTTTCAGTCGAACACCTGATCGATTTAAGCGAGACCTTAATGACCCACGCTATGATAGTGAAAAAAGAATAGGCCTTCGCTTTTCTAAGTTTATCTTTACCTACATCACACCTTTTTTTATAGCCGCTCTCATTCTCCTTATCTTTTTCTATTTCTTTATGTAAAAAAGTCCTCATACGCAGGTTAGTCTATACAGACGTCTACATATGAGGACTTTAATTTATAATTAATTTGAAACTTTTTTACTCTGACGGTATTTATTAAGTGCAATCGTTACGATAAATGATAATGCTACAACACCTGCAAAGACACTCGCTGGAATTTCAAAATCAATCATTGGGATAGATAAGAATAATTTAATTCCGATAAAGAAGATTAAGAAGTATGCCATGCCTTCAAGTTCTGGGATTTTATCCATCCAACGGGCAATCACCTGAGCGATACCACGCATACATAGAATCCCTATAAAGCCACCTAATAAAATAACAACAGGGTTATCTGCTACAGCAAGTGATGCTAATACAGCATCTACTGAAAATGCGATATCCATTAATTCAATAGATAACACGGTTTTCCAAAAACTCTTAGAACTTGCATTTTCGTTAACTTGAATTTCTTTTGTTGGTTTGAAAAAGTGAGCATAGGCTAAATAGATTAAATATAACGCCCCCGCTACTTTGATTTGCCATAAATTAATTAAATACGTTCCTAAACCAATCGCGATAAATCTAAATAAATACGCACCCCATAGTCCATAAGATAACGCCTTACGACGATCTGATTCATTATCTAAAGTTTTAGTTTGTGCTGCCAGTACAACTGCATTATCAACAGATAATAAGCACTCCATAACAATCAATGATAACAACAACATCCAAGAACTTGATGAACTAAAGAAATTTACCCAGTTCGTTTTATCAAAAAAAGGTTGATACAATTCGACTAATATATTCACACACTACGCCTCTTTCACTTGTCTATAAAATTTTTTAAATCACAAGAAATAGTATCTCATATTTTCTGTAAACTTTCACTAATTAAATCTCATGATCTAGTTTATTTCTCAAATCTCACGATTGTGCTAAACTACAAGTAACAACTTAACTTATGGAGGGATACTCTGTGACACCACATCCGATAATCAAGAAACTAAATCTGACGAAATATCCTAGTAAACTGATTCTTAAACAACCTAAAGGCTATACTTTAGACCTAGAATTAACCAACTGTGATCGTGATGTTTTAGAAGCTTCTTATGATTTAATTATTGCTTTTGCTTTAACGATGGATGACATGAAAGAATTGATTAGACAAGTCAATTATTCACAACTTTTAAAAGAAAATGGCTATCTCTTTATTGCCTATCCCAAAAAAGGAAATAAAATGTACGACACCTATGTCCATCGAGATGAAATTTTACCTAGCTTAGAGGTAGATGAAGAGGGGTATATCCCAAACAGTCTACTTAAATTTTCTAGAATGGTTAGCCTCGATGACACTTTCACAATAGTTGGACTTAAATACATTACCAAACAACAGCTAAAATCGCCTACTAAGAGCCAAATCGCTTCTGATTATGATCACTTAGTTCCCGATGTTATAAACTTACTTGATGCCCACGAAGATGAACGATTATTTTTTAAAAGTTTAACTCCTGGTTATCAGCGAAGTTGGGCACGTTTTATTTTTAGCGCTAAACAAGAGGCGACTCAACTGAAACGAACAGATACCATGATCACCTGCCTCAAAGCAGGTTTTAAAAGTCACGACCTCTATAGACAATCATTAAAATAAAAAAACAGCTTAGAAGTTGGGGCTTCTAAGCTGTTTTTTTATTAATTAATTTGCTGATAAAACGTTGTAAGTTTGTTTTCTTGAAACAGTAGCACGTAATACTTTATCGCCTTCGAACATATCTGGTGTCATCTCTAAACGTTGGATTTGACCATCTTCAAATGTTCTAACTGTTAAAACAAGTTTGTTAGGGTCTAAGCTATAAGCTGATGTGTATTCTGTATAATGAACCGCATCTTCCCCTTCAATCATTTCACCTGGTGTACGAACGATACCGTACGGTAAATCAAATTGGTTTAATAAGTTGTAAATACGGTGTAACCCTTCTTCAGCATCTTTGGGTTGAACCATTAAGTTTCTTAAAACACCGGCACGCGCAAAACGAGATTGTGGTGTAAAATCACCAGGTAAACCAAAGACGCCGCTTCCTTTACCTGCTGACATTGCCATAGTTGTTCCAATTTCACGAGGTTCATTTTTATAGTAATCAAGACCTACATAATTTTGTAGATTTTTTAAATGCCAATCCATATGTGGTGTATTTGTAAATACCATGGCTGTATTTTCAGTAATAGTGAAACCGTTATAGTTATCAGGTTCTACTGCGATTGACGCACCAGTATTATCATAGAATACGTAATGTTGTGGTTGTGCAACACCTAAAACATTTTTCACGTTTGCAGCTTGAACATCGTTATTAATGTTAGCTTTAATATCTTCTACTGAGCTATAGTTAGCCAATACATAAGTGACAATCTCTTCTCCACGCATTGGTGTTTTGCCTGCAGCTTTAATATCTTCAACTTCAGCATATTTGTTATAGCCGTTACCAAAGTAAAATGATCCACCGGCTAAGCCTTTTTCATTAACACCATCCATGATCATTTCTGTTTCTTCAGATTGATCAACTAAAGCCGCCATTTCTGGGTTGAATGCTTTTAATTGTTCAGCTAAATTCATATCTTTCATTTTACCATCCATAACAATTGCGACAGTCGCATACTTAAATGTCACTGGCGTTAGCAATTGACTAGTTGAAACATGTCCTCTTGGAATGATTGCCCCTTGAACTGGTAATGGCATCGCATATTCTTGCGTTCTACCAAATACTGTATTGCCATCTGTTGTAATAAATCCTACACCTGTACACATATAAAAATTCCTCCTTGTTACTATTAATCAAACCTTGTTATTAACGAGAGTTATTCGTACACCCTTCCCATTTATTTTACCACTTTACCTTTGCTTTGTGTTGACTTTCTTAAATATAATCAATTATTTAAAAAACTTAATAATCTATTTTATAAATTTAATCCCAATAAGTCTCAACTTTTTCAACAACTTCTTTGAATTCTGGCAAATTTAGTAACTCTTCTTCATGCTCAGTTAAGATAAACCCTTGCCACTTCATCATCCCTCTATCTTGATACTCTTCGTCAACTTGTACTATCACGCTGATGCCCTCCTAATAACTGACTTCGTTTAATGTATGTCCCTGATTCTTGCAGACTGCTAGCAGGAAATAAGGCCGTCTTTCCGTAATGACTCTTAACTTGATCAACCACCTTATCTAGCTGACTTGTTTTGACTTGACGCTCCGGTTCATCAAATAGATTGAGCTGCTGATAAGGCTGGTTGACTAATTTTCCAAAACTGAGTCCAATTGTTCGTACCGCCCCGTCTGCTTCATGCTCTCTAAAGAGATAAAGTAATGTATCGCTTAAAACTTTAGTCTGATCTGTGGGACTGATGGTCATTTGCTTGGTCCAACTTTTCGACCGTTCTTTTCTAGAATAGCTAATCGAAAGAGACACGCAACTGGTCTGTTTCTCTAACTGTCGTAATCGCTCTGATAAAACAATCGTCATTTCCCTAATAATCAGCTCTATGTCTTTGGATTTAGTATAGTCCCGCTCTAGCACTTGGCTTGTACCTATCGACTTAGAACTTGGTGGAATAATGTGTTTTTGAGAAATTCTACTTCGGTCTATCCCATGTGCATGATAATAAAGCTGACTACCAATAACACCTAGTCGTTTTTTTAGTAAAGCAGCATCAGCTTGGGCTAAATCATAGACCGAATAAATCCCAAGAGCATTTAACCTTTTGGCTGTACGTTTCCCAATTCCCCACATATCGGTTAGATTAGGAATCTTCCAAATCGTATTAGATACAGACTCGTACGACCAATAGGCAATATGTGAGAGTGTATCTTTCGCTTCATTATCTAAAGCTAACTTAGCAAGTAATGGGTTATCACCAATCCCAACCGCTACAGCTAAACGTAATTCCTCCCAAATTTGACATTGAATTTTTTGAGCCACTTCAAAAATAGTGTCACCGAACAAATGATAACTTGCTGTTATATCAACAAATGACTCGTCGATTGAATAGGTATGGATATCCTCTTTAGCCGCATATTGCTGAAAAATTTGATTAATCAGTCCATTGACTCTAACATACAGCCCCATCCTTGGAGGAACTATCAATATCTGGTGTTTCCTTGGAAATTCATATTTTCTTGAGCCTGTCTTTAGACCATATTTTTCTTTTACTTTTGGACTAGCTGCTAGGACTAATCCGCCGTTTTGGTTGCCTCTACTCATAACAACTACCTCACTATGAAGCGGATGCAAACCATGTTTCACTGACTCCACTGAAGCAAAAAAAGATTTCACATCAATACAAAGAACCGCACGGCGATTTTCCTTAGTATAGTCCATCATTACCGTCATCGTATCACCTTCTTGTTTCTTACACCTTCACTATACAAACGTATGTTCGTTTTGTAAAGGGGAACATCTATTATTTTTAGACTTTTTCGACGTTAGAAACAATTCTATGAAAATTATCAGTTAGTTTGTGACATTTTTCGAAAAGATTGCTATAATGTGCCTATAACGGTTATTGTTAATGTTAATCGGTTCGTTTTTATGCAACATGAACGCCATTATAATAAAGAGAGGGTCGATTTATTATGAGTATTTCAAAAAAAATAGAAGAATTACGGACAGAAGCTAATATGACACAAGAAGAGTTAGCGAATAAGTTAAATATTTCACCACAAGCAGTTTCTAATTGGGAACGCGGTGAAAACTTACCTGATATTCAAAACTTAAAATTGTTATCTAAACACTTTAGCGTATCAGTCGATGAGCTGGTAAAATCAGACGAACAGCTAGAGTCTGAATTAAAAATCAAAAAACAAAAGAAAACTCAAAATTTGATTTCATTTACAGCAATGTTAGTATCAGGTATTATCCTACTAGCCTTTAGTCTATTTATGTATTTGAAAAACGATACAGTATCATGGTTCACTTTAATTGTTGGACTATTCCTTGTCATCGATGGTAGTTTCTTAGTTAAAAAATATTTCTATCAAGATTAAAACAAAAAGAGCAGACTCTAGCGTCCGCTCTTTTTTTATATCTCATTATTTAATTGTTTAATGAAAATGTAAGTCATAACTTCATAAGCTAAAAATAAGACTATTAAGACCACCGTTAACCAGAAAGGTGCACTCGTAAATGGTAGTATTAGAACCAATAGTATAAGTGCTAGATCCAAATAAAAACCAGCTTTTGCTCGTGCTTTTGTTCTGATTTCAGTATTTCTAGGGTCTTCCATT
This sequence comes from Vagococcus fessus, assembly GCF_003987565.1. Classification (GTDB taxonomy): domain Bacteria; phylum Bacillota; class Bacilli; order Lactobacillales; family Vagococcaceae; genus Vagococcus_D; species Vagococcus_D fessus. The sequence continues at coordinate 155,760 of NZ_NGJY01000001.1, read as the reverse complement.
TCAATTTGAAAGGCATCTCTTTTTTCTTCAGTTCCCAGTACTCGTTTGTACTTGATTAATTGGGCAATCCCACCGCCAATTACCCCGGCACCCAGACCTAATAAATAACTTTCATTTGTCACAAAGCTAGCTATAACTAATACTATTCCTACACCTAATAATAAATAGGTTGTTAATTTTTTTCTATTTAAATTCATCATCTTCGTCCTCCTCGTAAATAAAAATATCCTCTACTGATAAATCAAAACGCCTTGCAAGCCGCATGGCTAAAATAATTGATGGGTTATACTTCCCACTCTCTAACGAACTAATCGTCTGCCTTGAAACACGTAACTCTTTAGCTAAGGCATCTTGACTAAGATTCGCTTGCTTTCTTATCTCACTTAAACAATTTTTCATCTCTTCCCCTTCTCCTATATGACAAGTTAACTTTACATACATAGTATAGAATTTTCACGAAACAATGTCAAGTTAACTTTACATCAAAGTATAAAAAAAAGACGACGATTACTCGCCGCCATCTTCAATGTCTTTCTTAAAACAAATCACACGATTTGCCTCATTAAATCCTAATTTCAAATGCATCATATAACTTTCTGTATTAGTCAGTTCGCAGTCACTAGCAAATTCGCTACATCCTTTAACTTTCGCCCAGCTTTCACATGCTGTAACCAATCGCTTAGCTAACCCTTGACGTCTCGCTTCTTCACAGACATACAGACCTTCTAAATACCCTACAGGAGATGAACTCGTCCCCTCCACATAATCTGACCGAAGTTGGACTTGCGCGAAGCCAATCGTCCGATTTAGCGTATCTTTCTTAATAAAAAGAGCAGCATTAGAATCTTGCAGTAACTGTTCTAACTCTTTTTCAAGTGCTAGCTTATCTGAACTCGGCCATAATAAATGAGCCAGCTCTACACAGTCAGATAAGTCTTCCTTAGTTGCCTGAAATACCATCTAATCGCCTCTTTTCTATTTAAATAGTTTACTTGTCTATATCATCTTTAGCCACTTCTTCTGTTGTTGGCTTTAAGACTTCTTCTGAAATATTTTTTTCTGTCGGTTCCACTAAATCAGGCTGTAAGTTACTTGTTTTAGCAATTTCTTCTATCTTAGCCATGTGTGACGCAACATCTTTGTCCTCTAATACGTCTTCAACTTCCGCTTCTTCTAATTCATCATACGTATCAAAATGACGGTCATGATTAATCGCATAATAGAATAATCCGATTAGAATAGCAAACGGAATTAATCGAAGCAAAATCATACTTTCTTGAATCGCAATCGCTTTGAATCCCATTTCAAGTGTTCCCACTCTAATATAATGAGCCACCATAATCACAACATTAGCTAACATAAACAATCCTGAAATGATCATACTTTCTTTAACGATACTTTGGTAATGTTTGCCTTTAATTAATAAAGCCACGGCAATAAAAATGACAAAAATTAAGAAATGTTGCATCACACCATCCACTAAATTTTGTAGCAACGACTTCCAAAACAAGCTGAAAGGTCCGACACCTTCTGCTTCGTTAAAAGTTGTCATACTATCGTAAATACCGGTTCCAATTGACCATACTGATAATCCTAAGAAATAAGCAAGTATCGATTTTAATAGTGATTTTATCATTTTTTTCCTCCTAAAACATCTTGTTCTCTTATATCCTAAAGGAAATAAGACAGATTGTCAAAAAACAAAAAACTGATGGCTTTGGCCATCAGTTAATGCTTGAATCCTTGCGCTTCTTCTATTATCAGTCTATCTTGTTTTACCAAACGGTCACGTAAGAGTTGATACGACTGGTTCCCTTCTTCACACGAGCGTTTTACTCTTGAAATAATCGCTGTACTCGCATGCGTTTCTTCCTCTATCTCTTGATAGGTTTTACCATCAAGTAACATCTGTGCAACATTAAATCGCATCAGAAATATTTTCATTTCTTTAAGTGTCATTAAATCATCAAAAAAATCATAACATTCATCAACATTCTCTAGTGACATCACCGCTTTAAAAAACGTTTCGATGTCTTGCTCTTTTAATTGATCAATACGCATAAAATTCCTCCTTAGATAATTACGCCACTTTTTCTTTTTTATAAAGCGCTCCAAGTACAAGCGTTAGAAGTGGTAAAACATAACAGAAAATGGCATAAGGGACATAAGACAATGTTGGAACATCTAAGGCTCCTGCAATAAATACTCCGCTCACACCCCATGGGATAAGTGGATTGACCACTGTCCCTGCATCTGATAATGTTCGTGATAATAATGTCGGCTCTAATCCTAATGCCTCGTAACGATGACGGTAGGCCTTACCTGGTAAAATAATTGATAGATACTGCTCTCCTATCAATAAATTAACGCCTATCGCAGTCAATGCGGTTAAAATAATTAACTTATTCGGTTTAGATAACACGTCGTTAATGCGGTCTAATATCGTATCAATAACAGACATTTTAATAAGTAGACCGCCTAGTGTCAAGGCTAATATAATCAATGATACTGAGCCCATCATACTTTGAATTCCCCCACGTGACAAGAGAGGATCGATCATTTTATCGCCTGTTTCCGCCACAAAACCATCTTGTAACCAACTACCAAAATCTTGTATTGTCACGGCTGAACCTTGATAGATTTTTATTAAAACGATTGATAAAAGAATATTTAATAACAGTGTTGGAATAGCCGGGATTTTCTTCCAAGCACAGATTAATAACACTACTACAGGTAATAATACAACCGGTGTTACTGTGAAATTTCCTTTTAACACCGCAACCATCTGATCAATCTCGTTAGTATCTACTGCATTGGTATGATTTCTACCTAAGATAAAGAAGAAAATAAGCGACACAATAAAGGCAGGTACGACTGTTTTCAGTACACCTTTAATATGTTCAAACAAATCAACTTCTGCTGTTGCCGCTGCTAAATTAGCGGTATCAGATAATGGTGAAATAACATTACCAAGTAAGGCACCTGATACAATTGCCCCAGCCGTTACAGCTAGGTCAAAGCCCATCATTTTACCCATACCTACAAATGCAATCCCGACAGTTGTCACCGTCGTAAATGAACTCCCCACAGCTGCTCCAACAATCCCACAAATAATAAAAACCGCCACTAAGAAAAAGTTGGGTGATAAAAATGAAAAACCATAGACCATAATAGTAGGTATCGTTCCCGATGCTATCCAGACACTGATAATTGCCCCGATTAATATAAAGAGAACGATTGGGATTAATCCTGGTGTAATACCTGAAATAATGCCCTCATGCATGTCGTCCCAACTCATGCCTTTATACACCATAAAACTAATTAAGAGAAAAATAGCAGCTAAAATTGCAATATGTGCTGACAGATGAAAATATATAATACCTGAACCAATAGTTATCAAAATCAGAAGTAACATCACAACTGATTCTTTAAAAGACACGTTGTTATCCATACAATCCCTCTTTTCAGATCCATTAAATAAAATCGGAAAAAGATGTATAACTCAAACGCTATACACCTTTCCCGTCAAAAATCAGAAGTTTTTATTTTTCGTTGTAAATTGCTTCTAATTTTTCTTGAATTGCTTTTTTAATTTTAGCTGAGTATTCAGCAAATACTTTTTCGTCATGAGCGTATGGAGACATACAAGCAGCACGTAAGATTGTTACTTTTTGTTCTTTATCCCACTCAGCACGACTGAAGCCTAATCCTTCAACGAATGGGAATGGGCTATCGCCATAATCTGGCACAGCGAAATCAGTATGTGATGTGATAAATTCGTTATGGTAAGTTCCACCTTTAGCGTATGATGCATATTGATAGAATTCTTCATTTAAGTCATTCATCACTTTAAGGTCTGTATTTCCTTTTTCGTTGAATACATAGTCAACCATGTTAAAGTCAGGACGAGTTAAAGCATTCATTACAATTGTTTTATCGCCAACTTGGAATTCTAAACCATCGATGAAGTTGTAGAAACGGAATGCTCCTTCAATACTTGCCCCGATTAATTTACCAAACCCTTTAACATTAAGTGGTAAGATTTTGTGTGCTGTCCAAACAGCTGCTGCAGTAGCCCCTGCTTTAGATCCTTCAAGAATGTAAGCACCTAATAATGCTGGAATATCAGCACCTTTTTTAAATACATATGTTGCGAAGTAAGAAATTACGTCACGCATACGAACGTCTTTGATAACAACTCCACCAGCTGAATATGGAACATAACCCATTTTATGAGGGTCAATTGTTACTGATTCACATGATTCGATTGCTTTAAATGAGGCATGAACTTCAGGAGTTAACCAGTGGTTTTCACCTTGGAAGACACCATTTTCTTCATACGCCGCTTGAATTTCATCGTAAGGGATGAAGTTGCTGTTTTCATCTAAGAAGATTGAACGAGCATAACCACCGTAAGCAGCATCAACGTGGATGTAGAAGTAAATGCCTTCAGCAGCTAATTTTTCTCTTAATGCTACGATTTTATCAACACGGTCAATTTGACCTTCTTCAGTTGAACCGACAACTGCTACTACACCTAAAACTGGTGTTTCTTCAGCTGCTAATTCACGGATAAGTTTTTCTAAAGCATCAACATCCATACGGTATTCATTATCAACGTCACACGCAATAACTTGGTCTAACCCAACACCGATGATATCTGCTGATTTTAACCATGAGTAATGTTTTGTTTGAGGAACAATCCATTTACCTAATTTTTCTAAGTTTTTACCACTACGAGCTGAACGTTCTTTAATTTCATCCATGTGGTCTTGGTTTTCATCTAATACGTCTAGAATTTCTTCTGTAGACATGTTTAGTAATTCCCATTCAGTTTTACCTTCTACAGCTGCTGGGACAACTTCTTTAATAGCAAGTGGTAATGATTTGAAGTTACGAGCATACCAGATACCTTCTAAGTTAGCGATTGAACCATCACATGCGATGTGTCCCCAACCTTTATCGCCATAACCCATTAAAGCTGATAAATCTTGTCCTACTTCTTCTTCCATTTTTGATGTTGCTGGAGAAGATTCGTACGCTACGTTATTACCGTTCCATAACATTGCTGTATTGTAAGCAATAATTGAAGGCATTAATGTTTCTGAGTTCATATGACCCCAGAAGCGACCTGCTGTATGCCATGGTAATGAATCTGTACGTAAGCGAGAGCTTAAAACATTGAATACGCTGTTCATGTTATCTACAGTCGCTTGAAATGATTCTTCACGACGGTCTTGAGGTGTAATCACTGGTAAATCTTGAGGCATATAGTTTTGTCTCCAACCAACATGCTCATCGATCATACGGTTCATAATATTTTTATAGATATCAACGTTTTCACCTTTATCACCTAAGAATAACGCTTTTAAATTTGTTTCTGATGGATCAATGATTTCTTCTGAAATAATTTTTTCTGACATGTTAACTCTCTCCTTAATAGTAGTTTATCGTTTTATTATTTTTTCCACTCTGGTTTTTTATATTTATAAATTAACAATGCAATACCAACCATCACAACTGTTGCAATAACTTGATAAGCAAGATAGCCGATTTGGCTGTCTACCCCTTCAGGAGCGATTAAGCTAACTGCTATTGTTAAGATTACACTAATAATAGAAATACTTGCAACAAAATTCATTAAACCATTGCCTTTATTACCTAGACGGAATGGACGTTCAATCTCTGGTAATGTTTTACGAAGTTTCATAGCTGATATCGCAATTAACAAGTAAACTAAGCAATATAAAATTGTTGTAGTAATCGTAATAACTAAGAACGCTGCCCCTACATCTTCAATAAATAAGAAGGCTGTTGATACTAATGAAATAACAGTAGCTTGCACTAGCACGATATTAATTGGAATACCGTTGCCGTTACGTTTTTGGAAGAACGGAGGTAAGTTACCTTCTTCTGCTACTTTAATCATTGATTTACTTGGTCCAAGAACCCAAGCACTTAATTGAACGAGAACCCCAATTAAAATCATTAATGAAATAATATTATTAAAAATAGCTGGGATACCAAGATCTGTCGTCATTGCTACGAATGGCTGTGTAATATCTGAGTTGTTAATTTGACCTGCATCGATTGAGTTGGCAACACCAAGACCCGCGATTAAGTTAAAGACAACTAATACTAATACTGACGCAATAACAGCGATTGGATAATTACGTTTTGGATTATCAATATTGTTCGCATGTACTGAAGAAATTTCAACACCCGCAAAGATAAAGATAACACCTGTTAAGATTGGTAATGTTTTTAAATTAGTTAAATCTGGGAATAATTTACCTACTGTAAAATCAGCTAAGTAACCATTTGGGTTAATACCATTTTTAGCAAAGTAAGCAATGCTTAATCCAACTAAAGCGATAAAAGGAATATAAACACCGATGATTGCTCCCCAGTTACCTGCGATTTTTACCATGTCATATTTTAAGTTAAGTAATGTGATAACCCAATATGACAACACGATAGTAAAGAAGATGAAAATATTGTTACTCCCTAATTCCGGTTTATTAATAACATATCCGAATAGGACCCCTACTGTTGAAGCTACCATAACCATACCGAAAAACATTTGTACCCATAGTAACCAAGATGTCACAAAGCCCCATTTTTCTCCTAGTGCTTTGTTAACCCAAACTTGAGGGCCACCTTCTTCAGGCCATGCTGTTGATAGTTCAGCAGACATTAAAGCAATTGGTAAAGCAAACATAAGTGCTGCAATTAACATGTAGACAATTTGTGTCCAACCTGATGATGCTAATGTCGGAACACTACGAACGGTACCAAAGAATGCCATGGTAATACCGATCAAACCAAAAAGTGATAATTTTTTTCCTTGTGACATATATTGTTCCTCCTTATTAAAAAAAGATCGCACATTTTGTTTTTTAGGCCTAAAAAGCTAATGCAACTTTTTCACAAGTGAAGTATATCTCCGAAAAAACACTTTGTCAAAGCGATTTGTTGAGTTTTATTAAAAAATGATGAGTAAACCATTTCGTTAATTCTACGCTTGCATTCTTTAGTGCGTTAAAGCTTAAATCCGTTCTATAACAACTGATACTACAAACATTGTGTTATCAACACTCTAATTTTTTGTTACTACTTTTTTTTTCACTAATTCCACCACTTTTGTTTACCCTACCTTTAATTTCTCATCAAATTATAATAAAGGAAATTTGTGTTTGACATTTAAAATTAGATGGACTAGACTTGGTTTACATTCAAAAATAACTTGATTGAGCGAAGTAATTACCTGTCACTGTTTATAGAGAGCCAAAGGTCGCTGGAATTTGGCACACACATCGTAATGAATTACACTCACATAAAAAATCAAGCGTGCTACCTACGTTACAGGTTTAATAAGTGGTATGGTTAAGTTATTAATCATACAATCTGGGTGGTACCACGGAATCTGTTTATTTCGTCCCTGCAAGTTTCTAGAACTTGCAGGGACTTTTTTGTATGTATTAAAACTAAAAGGAGAGAAAAAGAATGAATATTATTGATGAATTAACATGGCGCGACGCAATTAACCAACAAACGGATGCTGACGGATTATACGAATTAGTATCTAACGAGAAAATTTCATTATACTGTGGTGTGGATCCTACTGGAGATAGTATGCACATTGGTCACTTAATCCCGTTCATGATGATGAAACGTTTCCAATCATTTGGACATCATCCATACATCCTAATTGGCGGAGCAACTGGTACAATCGGTGACCCAAGTGGCCGTACATCAGAACGTCAATTACAAACATTAGAACAAGTTCAACACAACGTTGACGCTTTAACTGCACAAATGAAGAGCCTATTCGATTTCGAAGCTAACCAAGATTTAACAATGGTTAACAACTACGATTGGACTCATGACCTAACATTATTAGATTTCTTACGTGACTACGGTAAAAACTTTAACATTAACACAATGTTAGCTAAAGATATCGTATCAAGCCGTTTAGAAGTTGGGATTTCATTTACTGAATTCACATACCAAATTCTACAATCAATGGATTACTTACACCTATTCCGCGAACATAACGTTCAATTACAAATTGGTGGCGCGGATCAATGGGGAAATATTACAGCTGGGCTTGACCTTATCCGTAAAAAAGAAGGCGCTGAAGCTAAAGCTTTCGGCTTAACTATCCCTCTTATGTTAAAAGCAGACGGAACTAAATTTGGTAAAACCGCCGGTGGCGCTGTATGGTTAGATGCTGAAAAAACATCTCCATTCGAGTTCTTCCAATTCTGGTTAAACCAAGATGACCGCGATGTTGTTAAATACCTTAAATTCTTCACTTTCTTAACAAAAGAAGAAATTGAAGCTTTAGCTGAAAAAGTGGAAACAGAACCTCACAAACGTGAAGCTCAAAAAACATTAGCTGCTGAAATGACTCGTTTCGTTCACGGTCAAGAAGCTTTAGATGAAGCATTAGAAATCTCTGCTGCCCTATTCTCAGGTGATGTGTCTAACTTAACGGCTGACCAAATCGAACAAGGCTTCAAAAACATGCCTTCAGCTGAAATGCCTATCGGCGAAAGCTTACTAGTAGATTGGTTAATCGAAGCAGGTATCGAGCCTTCAAAACGTCAAGCACGTGAAGATATTAAAAATGGTGCGATCACATTAAACGGTGAAAAAATCACTGATTTAGAGTTCACATTAACACCAGCTCACTCATTTGATGAGCGATTCGTTCTTGTCCGTAAAGGTAAAAAGAACTACACATTAGTAACATTAACTAAATAATAAAAAAATGGACTTTTTAGGGGTAGAGAAATCTACTCCTTTTTTATTTTTGTTTTATACGGATACTAGGTTGGACTCAAACCATCTAACCTAGTTTTAATTTAATCATTATTATAATAACGAATCCCTTTTTCAGAATAACTATTCACCCAGCGATAAGTTTGAGCCTTACTTTTAACACCACATTGTTTAACTAAATACCGATACCTTCCTAAACCACTAAGATAGGTTTCAACAGCTTTGAATTTAAATGCAAAACTATATTTTGTCATAAAAAAAACACCCCCAAAAGTAAGGTTTTTGGTCTAACTTTTGGGGGTGTTTTTTATTTAGTTAGGTCTATCAAGATTCATTAAATTCTTTATTCCTAGCTAGTTTAACGTGTTATGGTCTACATATTCATTCTCTGCTAGTTTATATACCACAACACCTTGTGATGTTTTTATTTCCTCTAAAACTTTTACAATCGTACCCTTTGGATATTTTTTAGACACTTTCAACACACGTTTTGACCCTTCTGTGTTAAATGGTTGGCTGTAAATATAAAAGCCATCGTCTACTACTTTCATATTTTTATTAATTGGTTTTCTTTCTGTAACTGTTTCAAAGTCTTTCATCGTGTTACGGTCTACATATTCGTTCTCTGCTAGTTTATATACCACAACACCTTGTGATGTTTTTATTTCTTCTAATACTTTTACAGTCGTACCCTTTGGATATTTTTTAGACACTTTCAACACACGTTTTGACCCTTCTGTGTTAAATGGTTGGCTGTAAATATAAAAGCCATCGTCTACTACTTTCATATTTTTATTAATTGGTTTTCTTTCTGTAACTGTTTCAAAGTCTTTCATCGTGTTACAGTCTACATATTCATTCTCTGCTAGTTTATATACCACAACACCTTGTGATGTTTTTATTTCTTCTAATACTTTTACAGTCGTACCCTTTGGATATTTTTTAGACACTTTCAATACACGTTTTGAGCCTTCTGTGTTAAATGGTTGGCTGTAAATATAAAAGCCATCATCTACTACTTTCATATTTTTATTGATTGGTTTTCTTTCTGTAATTGTTTCAAAGTCTTTCATTGTGTTATGGTCTACATATTCGTTCTCTGCTAGTTTATATACCACAACACCTTGTGATGTTTTTATTTCTTCTAATACTTTTACAGTCGTACCCTTTGGATATTTTTTAGACACTTTCAATACACGTTTTGAACCTTCTGTATTAAATGGTTGGCTGTAAATATAAAAGCCATCATCTACTACTTTCATATTTTTATTAATTGGTTTTCTTTCTGTAATTGTTTCAAAGTCTTTCATTGTGTTATGGTCTACATATTCGTTCTCGGCTAGTTTATATACCACAACACCTTGTGATGTTTTTATTTCTTCTAAAACCTTTACAGTCGTACCCTTTGGATATTTTTTAGACACTTTCAATACACGTTTTGAGCCTTCTGTGTTAAATGGTCGGCTGTAAATATAAAAGCCATCATCTACTACTTTCATATTCTTATTAATTGGTTTTCTTTCTGTAATTGTTTCAAAGTCTTGTAACGCTTTTTCGTCTACATAATAATTATTAACTTCTGAATCACCTGATAATTGATATTCAACAACACCTTGAGACGTTTTAATTTTTTTGATTACGTGAACAGTATCTCCGATATCTCTAACATATTTAATTGGATAAAGGCGAGCAGATCCTTTCGTTTTATAAGGTTGACTATAGAAATAATAATCTCCATTTTTAATTTTCATATTTTTATTAACAGTTTGGCTCTCTGTGACGGTTGCTAATTCTTTAGATCCTTCTTCTTCACCTTTTAAAATGTTGTATTTTTTTACAACTAAGTCATAAAACTCTGACATTGTATAACCCCATTGTGCAAAATAAGCAATTGGGTCAGTATGATCTGTACCACCCCAAAAATTAGCTATACCATTGTGACTAATGATAGATCCTAATCCGTCATTATCACCAAAAGAAGGTTGTAAATTAAACTCAACTAATTTACTTGCCACCCAGTATGAGTCACTGTTAACTGAACGAGCAAAATCATCAAATGATTTTGAACGACACAATTCAATATGAATATAATATGGATTGGCGTTTGGTCCCGCTCCCCATGATAAATAATCGGTTGGAGCTGTTTCAATTACTCTATTCCCTGAAGCATAGGCATGCACGAATGCATTTTGCCAGTTATTAAACATGAAGTTAACTTCACCATCAATTGTTGAATTCGGATTAGCTGTTTCATGAATCACAATACCAATGGGCTTCTCATATTTAAACTCATTTTTCGGCGTTGTTCCAAATCGACTATCTCTTGTAATTGTTGGGTTTTTAAACCCTTTTTCAGCTATATATTGATTTACATTTGGGTATTGACCAAAACCCGCTTTAACTTCAGGGATTACTTTCATCTCTTCCCCTAAACCATCAGAACCGACAGCTTTAGCTCTATCTTCTGGCGTTAAAGCATCAATCATTTTTTGAACTTCTGGGTTTGGACTTTTGAACATAGCTCCTCTCATCCCCGGTTGTTCAGCCACTTCTTGCTTTTCAGTTTCCTTTTCAACCGATTCTGTTAAATCCGATTCAGTTGCTACTGTTTCTTGTTCCCCAACAATTGGAGCCGTTTCACTAGTTACTGTTTCTTGATTCTTTTCTGATACTTTTGATTCGGTCAAACTAGATGCCCCATCTTCAGACGATCCACTTTGCTCTTCTTTTACTATAGCCTCAGTTTCTGGAATAACATCATTATTTTCAGATTCTACAAACTTACTTATTTCACTAGCACTAACTTCAACCTCTGTTGCAAGAACAGAACCTACCGATAATACATTTGAAAACAGTAAGCTTGAGACAACCAGCCCTGTTAAAAATTTAGTATTTTTCATAATTCCTCCTATTATTTACACTTTCATTAATTAACCCTAAGATATATTCTACCTCATTTTCTCCTCGTTTAAAATACATCACAAAAAAAAACAGGTTAAATGACCTGTTTTTCCATTTATTTTATACGAGATGGAATAAATGTGCTAAAAATGTTGTAAGCATACACGTTACAATCCCCATCACTGTTGGAACTAAGAAAGAAATCCAGGTCCATTTGGCACTCTTGGTTTCTTTATAAATCGTCATCAATGTTGTTGAGCATGGCCAGTGGTACAGAGTAAATAAGATGGTATTAGCCGCTGTTAACCACGTCCAACCGTTATCTAATAATAGGTTTTTAAATTGATCTAATGAATCGAACTCGAAAAGTGTTGATTTACTCAAATACCCCATCACCATAATAGGAATCACAATTTCATTGGCAGGTAAACCTAAAATAAAGGCCATTAAAATCGTACCATCAAGTCCCATCAAACGCGCAAAGGGATCAATCGTTGATGTTATCCATGTTAGGATACTTTGGTCACCCACCATAATATTAGCCATCATCCAAATAACAAGTCCTGCTGGAGCGGCTACAACCATGGCACGCCATAATACGAATAGCGTACGGTCAAAAATAGAGCGAACAATTACAGAGCCTACTTTTGGTTTACGATATGGCGGCAACTCTAACGTAAATGATGAGGGTACCCCTTTTAAAATTGTCTTAGATAATAATTGCGAAATCCAAAATGTTGTAAGAACTCCTAAAATAACAACAGCAGCTAATAAAAATGCTGACAATAAACTACTACCAAATGTAACCGAACTCCCTACGAAGAACATCGTAATAATCGAAATTAAAATAGGAAAGCGCCCATTACATGGTACGAAATTATTCGTCACAATGGCAATTAGTTTTTCACGGGGTGAATTAATAATACGTGTTCCTGTTACCCCTGCTGCATTACAGCCAAATCCCATACACATGGTTAACGCTTGCTTCCCACATGCTCCTGCTTTTGCAAAGAAGCTATCTAAGTTAAACGCCACCCGAGGTAAGTATCCAAAATCTTCTAATAAGGTGAAGATAGGGAAGAAAATAGCCATAGGTGGTAGCATCACAGAAATAACAGTAGATAATACATTATAGACCCCATCAATAAGTGGGGCACGTAACCACTCTGGCATATGAATAGCCGCTGCACCTTGATTTAGATAATCGCCAAGTGTCGCAAAAAGACTAGCTAGCGCATCTGACGGAACATTGGCACCTTGAATAGTAAACCAAAATACCAGTACTAATAATAAAATCATAATTGGTAAACCTGTACTCTTTTGCGTTAAGATTTTATCTAACTTACGATCTCGTTTGTTATAATCCTCATCTTTTAACTCTACGACGTCTTTTGCAATAACCGTCGCTCTATCAAGTAAGGCTTTTGTATTTTCCTCTTGATTCCCTTTTAAACTCTCAAGTGCTTCTTTCATATATGGGTTCATATTTACTTCTTCTGACACAACTTTTGAAAGTTGCTTCATCAAGTCATCTAGCCCTTCATTTTGTCTCGCCGCAGTTGCTACGACAGGAACCCCGAGTAATGATTGCAACTTCGCACAATTAATGGAAATCCCTTTTTTCTCAGCTTCATCCATTAAATTCACACATACCACTACTTTTTCAGAAATCTGCATCACCTGTAATACTAAATTCAAATTACGTTCTAGTGAGGTTGCATCACACACGCAAATCGTTGCTTCTGATAAATCAGATTGGATGAAATCTTGTGCGACCTCTTCTTCTTCAGAATTTGATGAAAGAGAGTACGTTCCTGGCAAGTCTACTAAACAAAAATTCTCACCTTTATACTCTGCATTTCCTTCTGCTATTCCTACTGTTTTACCAGGCCAATTCCCTGTATGTTGTTTTAGTCCTGTAAGTTGGTTAAACACTGTACTCTTCCCAACGTTCGGGTTTCCAGCTAAGGCTATCACATGACCTTGTTTTTCATTGATTAATTGAAATTCTTCTGCCATCTTCTACTCCTCCACTTCTACTTCAATATACTTGGCATCATCATTACGTATGGCAATGACGGTCCCTCTCACTTCATAAGCTTTTGGGTCTTTTTTAGGACTAATCAAGACCATCTTTACTCTTCCTCCTGCATAAAAACCAAGGTCTAATAAACGTTGATTCATTTGTTCATCAGGATGCGCTACTTTTTTAATAACGGCTTCTTCTTTTAATTTTAATTCTAACAATTTCATTATAACCCCTCCAAGAAATACTTTTCGGCAAACCTAAACTTTTATTTAATTATACATCAAACTCAAAATTTTGAAAAGGCTTTATTGTTATTTCACAAAGAAAAAAGCCCGTGATTCCTCACGAACTTCATTATATTTGAGTTATATTTTTAAGCCTGTATAAGCCGTTATTCCCTCTATAAAGCTGTAAACATCAAGATATGAGCGGTAATCTTTTTCATTATCTCGAATAAATCTAATTAAGGACAGTGCTTCCTTACTTACTTCCTCTTCTTGTCCTAACGCTTGATAAAATAATACTTTACACCATTTTTCACAAAACAAATCATGATAGCTTAGAACTTGCCAATAATTACGGTGAACTTTATTATCTAGCCTGAAATGAGAAACTTTAACCGGAGAAAATCGAATAATAACTTTAGAAACCTCTGTAAACTTACTTGCTAATTCATTGTCAATCCGAGTCCCTTTACCACTAACGTAATCCGGACTTGAGAGTTTAGATAACTGCTCCAGATAAGTGTAGACCTTTTTCCATTCTGACCCGTAGGCACCTTCAAAATACTCTTTAATCAAATCATCAAATAACAAAGACGGGTCCCAGCTCATTTTCGCCATGACATAGTTTGGAAAGTGATTGGGTAGCCCTACTCTTATTTCTTGGCAACTAATATATCCACTAATTCCTACTGTATCAAGACTTTTTAAATCCCCAGCTATCGTCTGGGACAAACTAATATAACCCAGATCACCAAAATGAGTAAATTTCAAAGGAGAATCATAGATTAAACTCTTAATCCGTCTTAATCCTCTTTTACTCTCTAGTACCCGTGCTTCTCCTAGTGTCACCTCAAAAGAATCTCTATTTGGTACCATAGTTCTCACAAAACGATTAGGAGTCTTAAGATTTTGAAAAACAGATACTTTAAAAATACCATAACGCTCCTCAAAGCAAAGATGTGTTGGCATTCCTTCTTCCGTCAAACGGTCGTCTAAACGATTAAATATCTCAGTATACCGGTCCGTCAAATCAACATTTCTGCACTTCTCACACTCACACTTACTGTCAAAAACATCTAATAACTCAATATGAAGATAGTCTATATCTGGTCTAGATACAGCATACGATACAATGCCTTCAATAAAAGCCTCACAAACCTTAGAGTCATGCAGACAAAGCCCCTCAACCTCCTTATTAGGACTATAAAGAGCACGTTCACTATTAAGTAGTGCTAATTGAGTATTGCTGGATGGCGTACTATGCTCATCATCATTCCAACCTTGTGTTGCTGAAAAGTCAATTTTCCCACCAAACCACTCATGGCTTAATCGACTACGAAGAAGTGCTCGCTTCGATAATTCATATTCTATTCGTTCAGTCATACATTCTGCTATATCCAGGCTAAAAGGTTCTGCTCCCAATTTTGGATTATGGTCATGCTCGTACCATCTCTTCAAAAAGACATATGGATTTTTTAAATGAATAAAAAAACTATTTCCACCTAATTTAGGTAGCCAGTCAATAAAATGCAAGACATCGTCTAATGAATCTGCCCCTTCTAGACTAACACCACGATTATTATAATGCGCTTGTTCAATTAGTGTAAAGCAGTGATTTTTCAGATCAATTTTATCAGGAACTTGCTCATGCTCAGGTCCTGGTCCTAGAAATAAATAACCACACTCTGTTAAATAACGATAAACACCTAATAAAACAGCACGATCTGAATTCCCAACAATCGCAATATCTGTCCCATTTGCTTCAATATTATAACAGTCCTTGGCTTCATGATTATCAGACTGTGCCTTAATTGATAAATTTGGATCAACTAATAAATGAACGCCTCGGTCATCTTTGGAAACAGTCGGCTCAAAACGAATTCCTTCTGTAATTTTCGTCATGTACCTACAAAATTCTTGACGAGCAAACAATAGGGTATCCGTTACTTTATTTACATAAACGAGAACCATTCTCTCACACCTTTCCTTTTCAATCTTTTTAACAACCATTAAAAGAACGACACTATAGTAAAAACGGCAAACCGATTTTACTTTTCAAGAATAAACTCAAAACGACTTCCCACATACTGAGAACGGACATACTCAAACGCACGCCCTTCTTCTAAATAAGAAATTTGTTTCAATCGTAAAATCGGATCACCTTTTTTTATTTCAAGATAATCTGAAATTTTTTCAGAAGCCAACATTGCTGTCACACGTTGCACAGCATGCCCTATTTTATGATTATTATTTTTAGTCACCGTCTGATAGAGAGACTGTGTGATTTCTTTTTTACTGTACTGGTCTACCAAATCATACGGGATCGTCGTTACTTCAAAACAAATAGGTAGATCGTCTGCATAACGCACACGCTCCATACGGACAACTTGGCTATCTTCTGATAAACCTAACTTTTCTATTTCACTAGCACTTGGTTTTGTTACAAAATAAGAAACAGTTTTACTAGATGGCTTTTTACCTTGAGCCGCCATAATTTCAGAAAAACTTGTTGTTCCTGTCATCGTTTCTTGGACTTTTTCTCTTGCTACATATGTACCAGAGCCTACTTTTCTTTCCAGTATTCCTTCATCAGCTAACGCTTGAACCGCTTGTCTTAATGTCATTCGGCTCACGCCGAACATTAATGATAATTCTCGCTCAGATGGTAATCTGTCTCCTACAGCCCATTTGCCGAGTTCTATTTCTTCTTGAATTTTATCGTGTATCTGCATGTATACAGGTAAATTCTTTTTGCTCACGATACTCATCCTTTCTAAATCCTATTGGTCTAATTACTTATTCTCTCTATAAAAACGATGATATCGTTTTATACTATACCTTTTCATTATAACTGGTCTAATTATGACTGACAACTTAAAAAGAGCAAAACAAGCGACTATTCGCCTGTTTTGCTCTTTTTATTCTAGTAAACATCGATTACTTGATCGCTTGATAATAAAATCAATTTAGATTGTGTAACTGGCTTATTTTTAGTTAAAGACAAAGCCCTTTCGTATAAGCTAATTTGACCACGGTATTTTTTAACTAATCGGTCTAATTCAGCTTCACTTGAAGTATCTTTTAGATGGTCTGTTTTGAAATCATATAAAATCAACTCATCTTCCGTTTCAAGAAACCCGTCAATAATCCCATGGACGAGTAATTGGTCTCCCGCAGCTTTTGGATAATCTTTAAAGACTTCTTCAGCACGAAGTAACATAGAAAAAGGCTGCTCACGGTATACCGTTTCACTATTTTCAATTAATTTTTGACCAAACTCTGATTGGAAAAAGCTGACAATTGATTCAATTGAAACAGAAGCTGCCAAGACTTCTGTTAACACCTGATTCGCTACTAAGTCGTCTAAAATAGATTGAATAACTTGTTCATTCGGTACTGTATTTAGTGGGATAAGCTGCATCACTAAATGGGTCGCTGTCCCGACTTCAGCCGCACTAGGCTTCGTTTCTTCTTTTAGGAAAGCAGGTTTAGCTAATTCATTTTCAACATATCGCCCGACTGTTTTCGCTTCTTCAGTTGTTAAATCTAAAGTTAGAAGTTGGCTATTATCAGGGTCTTCAAAGACGCGTTTAATCTCTGATACCGATTGATAACTTGTTGTTTTTGTTGCTTGTTCATAGAGATATTCATACGCTAAGTTGAAGCGGGCTTGTTTGACAAGCTCTGGCTCCGCTCGTTTTGCTCCTTTTTTTTCTGACTCAACAAGTAAGCCACTATCTACTTTAACGTCACCTTGGCTTGCTGCACGTAAATCTTCTAAATTACTAAAGGTAATCTTGAAGCGACCCGGATGATTATAAACCGTCTCTAACTTCGTAAAGCCATATTCCGTTTGATACTCTTCCATGTCACGGTGACGCATCAGGGTCATCCCAATCCAGTTCATTAGATTTTGATTTTTAAGACGAACACCATCACCTAACACAACGTTTGGCTCATCTGCCCCTAAGCTCCATTTTTTAATCGCTTCTTCTTTACTCTTATATGAGCCTACTAAGAACAACTTCTCTTCTGCCCTAGTTAGTGCCACATAAAGCTTACGCATCTCTTCAGATAAGAGTTGTTTACGCTTCTCTTCACGAATAGCCAAATACGGGAAGGTACGGTAAACCAAACGTTCTTCATTGTCTGTATACTTAACCCCTGCTCCTAAATCAACATCGAAAAGGTAGCTTTGATTTAAATCCATAAGGTTAAAACGTCTCGTCAAATCAAGAACGAACACAACTGGAAACTCTAGACCTTTCGATCCATGGATAGTCATTACTCTAACTGCATCTTCATTCTCACTTAAATCTGTTGGCTCTGCCAAATCTTTATCTTTCGCCTGCATTTTTTCAATAAAGCGAACAAACTGGAATAAGCCTTTAAAACTCATCTCTTCGTAACTTGTCGCACGCTCATATAACGCATGTAGATTAGCTTGACGTTGTTTTCCTGCAGGCATCCCCCCTACATAATCTAAGAATCCTGTATCTTGATAAACACGCCAAATCAATTGAACCAATTGGTCGCGACGGGCTAATTCACGCCAGTCTTGCAATTGATTGTAAAACACTCTCAACTTCTCGACCAACTCAGGATTATCCGCTTTATCTTCTTTAAGATAAGCTTCTACACCGTCATAAAAACTGCCTTTAGGATAATTTACGCGAATACGAGCTAAATCATTTTCTTTAATTCCCACAATCGGCGAACGTAACACCGACGCAAGTGGAATATCTTGATACGGATTGTCAATCACATTCAGGAGAGAGACCATGATTTTAATCTCAGTCGCTTGGAAATAATTTTGTGTATCATTTACTTGTAGCGGTATACCCAATTCTTTAAAAATATCTAATAGGACAAGGTTATTTTTCTTAGTAGGAGATAACAAGACAATATCACTGTATTTTAAAGCACGTGGTTCTTTCGTTTTTTTATTATAAACAGTCATACCATTTGCCATCATCTCTTTAATCTTATTCCCTACAAGACGGATTTCGCCCTCTGTCTTATCATCAATTTGAAAGGTATCAGAAACATCTTCCACAGGTTCGCTTGACTCTTCGTCACCAAAGGTCGTCTCTTCATTTTCATTCTCAAAAATTAAAAGCTCTGGCACCATGCGTTCATCTTCAGGAAATCCTGTAAAACCATTCACTAAACGAGCAGGCTCATCGTATTCTAACTGTCCTACCGATTTATTCATCAGTTGTTGGAAAATTAGATTAGTAAAGTCTAACACTTCGCGACGAGACCTAAAGTTCTCTGCCAAAATAATACGACGTCCTTCATCTGACTCTTCATAGCGTTCATATTTTTCAATGAAAAGTTGCGGATCAGCTAGCCTAAAGGAATAAATCGATTGCTTTACATCCCCTACCATGAATAAGTTTCCGTCCTCATCATTCGGCTGTCTTAACCAATACAAAATACTTTCTTGTAATTTATTGATATCTTGATACTCATCTACCAGTACTTCACTAAATAAGTCACGATAATAGGTTGAGGCTTCTGTCCCTTCCCACTGACCTTCAACTTGTTTAGCTAAAATCTGTAAGGTAAAGTGTTCTAAATCATTGAAATCAACTAAGTTTTTTTCTAATTTACGGGCCGCATACGCTTGCTCAAATTTATAAGCAACCTCAGCCATATACGTAACCATCTTCTCAGATTTTGCCATGACCTCCTTCATTACTTCAGGAGATAAGCTGAATAACCCTTCTTGCCAAGAGAGCACCGCTTTTTTATTCGCATCACGTAAAGCTTTAATTTGATTGTTCAACTCTTTTTCAGCAG
The DNA here is from genome assembly GCF_003987565.1 of Vagococcus fessus. Classification (GTDB taxonomy): domain Bacteria; phylum Bacillota; class Bacilli; order Lactobacillales; family Vagococcaceae; genus Vagococcus_D; species Vagococcus_D fessus. The sequence goes on along the minus strand of NZ_NGJY01000001.1, from coordinate 136,014 downwards.
GCTCAAGCTTAGTCAGCGTTGGATAGCGACCAAACTCGATAGTTTTAAGATACTCGTGTAAATTCCCAAGTTGATCGGTCATCACTAATTCTTCTAACATCTCATACATCGCTGCTTCTTCGAGCATTTTTTTATAAACTTTTTCAAATCGTTCATCCGCTTCAGATAAAGCTAACATTTCCTTCGCATTATGAATCATTTGCTTCACTTCTGACACAACACGAGGTTTTAAGATAGTCTGATAAATTGGCGTTTCTGCTAGCTCACCTGTAACGCGGTAACCCTCTGCTAATGAGTCTAACCATTCTTTCGGATTAGGGTTCGCTCTAGCAAAATCATACAGTGAAAAAATCAAACGAGTTAAGCCATCATCGCTACGGTCATTCGAAAAGTTCTCCGTTAAGTCATAAAACAATTCAGACTCTGATTCGTATAATTCCGAACGAACATCATCCCAGACGTCTTCTTTTAATAGAAGCATCTCTGTTTCATCTGTGAGTAGACGAAAAACTGGGTCAATATCAATCAAGTAGTAATACTTACGAATGACTTGTAAACAAAATGAATGGAGCGTACTGATAGAGGCCGTTGAAATTAAACTCAACTGATGGACAAAATGACGTTTTGTTTCATCATCAATTTCAGACGTTATTTTTTCTTGAACGGCATCTTGAATACGTTGCTTCATCTCTTTAGCAGCTGCCTCTGTATAGGTAACAATCAACAGCTCATCTACATTGACACGCGCTTCAATTTTCTCAATCACACGTTTAACAAGAACTGTTGTTTTACCAGAACCGGCCGAAGCTGATACCAAGATATTAGTACCATTGTCATAGATAGCTTGCCACTGGTCATCAGTAAACTGACTATTAGGGTCTCTTAATGGAATTTTAGTTGGTTGGTTCGGCATCACACAGACCTCCTTCAGCTTTTTCTTTCATCTTCTGTAAGACTTCTTTTTTCGTCATCGACGGTATTTTATTGTAACTATTTTCTTTAAGTAACACATCAAACTGACACACACTGCGGAATGGACAATATTTACATGCCACACGTTCTTTCCCACGGTAAGCAGGGTCTAACTTCACTTCACCAGCAAAGATTTCTTCTCCCGCTTTTCTAAAGTTTTCTTCATTGTGTGTCATCAGCAAATTAATCTCTTCTTCTGAGGCAAATTGTTTAGACGTATAGCTGCCATCTTTTTTCATACCAAATGGGTAGACACTTGATTTGGTCTTCTCTTCTAATGTGCGGTCCATTTGTGATAAGAGTTTTTCATCATCTAATAGCAACCCTTGATAGCCAAACTCTTTCAGTAATTCTTCTTCAGCTAACTCTTCTCCTAAGCTACCTTCTACTACTGGATTTTTAACTTGTAAATAAAAAGCACCAGCTGGTTTAACAGCTTCTTTGCCAACTAGTTTCGCCGCATTACGCATGGCTACATCTAAATACGTAATCATCTGCATCGCTAAGCCAAAATAAACATCTCGGTAGTCAAAGCTATGCTTACTTGATTTATAATCCACTACTGATAGATACGTCGTTTCTGCTACTTCCACGGCATCTAAGCGGTCAATTTTACCACGTAAGGCTAAATGCTTATCGTTTCCTAAATCAAAGGTCAGACTTGATAAACTTTCTTGTGCCATAGCTTGTCCGAATAACACTTCGGTTTGAAGCGTTGATAATCCTGTACGCTGACTTTGGCGTCTTAACGTTTGTCCCACACGTTCGATTGTACGGCTTAATTGATGTCTAATATACGCCATACGAGGGCTTGCTGAAAGGATTGAGAATTTTGATTCGCCTAATATTCCCTCTAAGACTTCATCCGACACCGCTTTTAATTCTGATTGAGTTAAATCACTTAACGTTAAGCCACGACGAATCAATGTTTTGAATAATTGGTCCAAAGTATCATGATAGAAATCACCTGTTGCGGCTGGGCTTAACTCAAACTTATCACGTTCACGTAAATTTAAGCCATAGGTCATAAAGTATTTATACTGACATTGGTTAAAGCTTTCGATTTTAGAAACCGATCCGTAAACTGTATCACCGTATAATGCGGTCACTAATTCAGGTGTTAACGTCTCAGGTACATTAAGATGAGTCAAACTTTCAAATAATTTACGAGCAAGTAACCCGTATTCGTCACTATTTTTCAAGTTTTGTTCAAGTAACTGCCATTCCGATGCCATCGTCAACTCTTTTTCCTCTGCTAAACGGTTCATCGCAATTAAGTCTGACAGTAATTGGCGATTCGATAGAATCTCATTTGGTTCAAACTGTTCAACTTCAGGTAAGGCGACTTTAGGAATTGGTTTTAAATTTAAATACTTCGAAATAATTCCTAAATAAGGTGATATTTTACTCTCTTTCACACGTTCACTCGCCTTAGGATAACTCAAATACAAGCGGTCTTTAGCTGAATGAAAGGCTAAATAAGCAATATACGGCTCTTTGGCACTATCGCGTTGTGTTTGTTTGGCTAAATACTTATCTTCTGGTAAGTTTTCAGTCATCAGCTCACGCTCATAATCAGATAATAATGTTTTATTTTCCACTTTTTGAGGGAAAGACTGGTCTGATGCACCGATGATAAATGTGACTTTATTTTTTTGTGCATGAATTAAATCAAGAGAAGCTAAACTGACCTGGTCAATCGTTGTCGGTACTTTACTATATGTTAAGCCCTCTAATCCTGTTTTTAAAATAACAACAAAGTCATCCAACTGGAAAGTTTCATCTCCTAGAATCGTCACGTAATCATCTAAGAGGTTCATTAGCGCTTGCCATGTTTGCTCATGAATCTTAGCTGTTTCTAAATCCCCTTGCTCAATGGCTTGCTGACGCCAGAATAACAGCTCACTTTCAACCCCACTTGTTTGTAAGAACGAATAAAGTAACGTTGCTGCCTCCCGACCTGTTTTAGCTTTCTTTAACTTATCAAAGAATGGGACTAACTGCTCACGCACATTTCGTCGCACGTCATTAGAGGTTTCTTGAATCACAACATTTTTATCTACTTTAACAGATTCGTCACGAAAATCGTATGAAATATATTCCCAATCTTTCTCCTGCGTCCAATACCACCCTTCATAACCATAGGCTAGGACAACATTTTCAGTTAAATCGACCTTCTTACGATACTCACGACGAGACTTTTGCCAATACTCTACAGAACTTGACTGTTCTAATACAGGAACAAATAATTCTGTTCTTAAAAAACGCATAATATCAGCATATCTAAATTGACGACGATTAATATCAAATAAACTTGTCAAAAACTCAACCAAGGGATGATGTGTCATCTCAAGTTCTGTATTCAAGTAATAGGGGATATCATAACGGTCAAAAATAGGGGCAATAATAAATTTATATGCATCCATCTCTCTCGTTAAGATTTCTATTTCTTTATATCGCGCTTCACCCGCAATCACTAAGCGTTTGATTTCCTTAGCCACTGCCGTTAATTCGGTTACGGGATTTGAGGCTGCCCATAATTGAATACGATCCGACTCAAGGGTCACAGGTCCTAATTTTGAGGATAAGGTTTGACTGGCACACCATATCGTATCCAGTTTTTCAAAATCATTCTTATCTGAAACTAAACGAGTATCTGTCATAATTTTAACTTTAGACCTTCTTGCAAAATTGTAAAAATCATAGTAGATTTTCCCTGCGTCAAAAAACATATTAAGCTTACTAGGATATTCCTCTAGGTAAGGCTTGTCTAGAACTAGATTAATAATCACACGCTCTGCCTGTGTGACAAGAACCTGAATCAACTCTTGTTCTCGTGCGGTAAATCGAGAAAATCCCGAAATAACAATCATCACGTTAGATAAGTCCTTCTCTTTTAAATACTCAGCTAAATACGTAATTTGTTGGGTAATCCCAACTTGACGAACTCCTAATTCTAAAATATAAGCTTGATACAACAAATAAAACTCTGACGCTTTACGCTTGAAGTCTTCTTCTTTTGAAGAATGACCTAAATTTTGAATTAAATTCTCGAAGTCAACTTCTTCAATCTTTCCATTTTGTAACTCATTAAATAAATCAGCCAACTGAGAAATAAACCCTGGTTTCGTTGTTTCACCTTTGAATATCGTTAACTGTGCTTCGTTATCTAATAATACTTTCCTAATTAACATATGACTACCTGCTTCAGAGATTTTCTCTTCTTGGTAGACTTTTGTATTTTGAAGGTAATACCATGCTAAACGCGTAAAACTAAACACTTGTAGGCGCGTGCTTGCCATAGTATCTTCTTTATTAAATGGAGGTAACTGATGTAAGTTTTTTAAAACGGATACCTCTGTTTCAAATTTTATATGGTTAGGAACTAAATAGAAAACTTCATGATTCTCATCTTCTACTAGCCAGTCCTTTGCTTTTTCAACTAATGCAAGCTCGTGATGACAACTTGCTGGACCGTATACAAATTCTAATGACATCTTCTCACACCTTTCCTTTTATGCTCTCCCCTATTTTATCATAGGCTACGGACATATGATGACACTTATTCAACAAACAAATAAAAAAAGCTCAGCAATTAAGCTGAACTTTTTATTCTACCTTACCAAATTTACTTGGTGGCCAGAATGAAAATTTGACATTTCCAGTAATATCTTCAATATCAATGTAGCCAATCATACGACCGTCTTTTGAAATCTGACGGTTATCACCCATTACGAATAACTTACCTTCAGGAACTGTATCATTGCCATCAAATAGGTTTTCAAGAGCAAATTCACTGTGAATTTTACCTTCTTGATCAAGAACTGTTGTTAAGTACTCGCCCTCTTTAAGTTTAGATTTAAATTCATCTAAGTAAGGCTCTTTGATTTCTTTACCATTGATAAACAATTGATCATTAACAAATTTCACTTTATCTCCAGGAAGACCGATTACACGTTTGATGTAGCTTTTTTTAGGCTCATCAGGCGCTGGGAAAGTTACGATATCAAAACGCTCAATATCTTTACTTCTTAACGCAAAAACACGTTCTCTATCTGCCATCGTCGGATCCATCGAATGACCTGATACTAAAACTGGTGTGAAAATGAATTGTCTCACTGCAATTAATACTGCTGCAACACAGACTAACCATACTATATTACCAATAATCTCTTTTTTAGTGATTGGTTTTTTCACTTTTTTCTCTTTATTTTTTTTCAAACTATTTCCTCCGCACTTTACACTTACATATTGTCATTATTTCTATCTTTTATTCTATCATATAAAAAAAACTTCTGCTTTAAATAAACCATTTTTATACAAAAAATTCACGGAAAATTCACTATTGAAATAGATTAATTAGATTAATTTCCAAACCGTTCACGCTACTATGCGGAACATCGATAAGAATAACAAACAAAAAGCAGTTCCACCTTTATCGGTGAAACTGCTTTAACATTTAATTATAAGCTATTGAAAGTAGCTACAACATTTTCAGTTGTGAAGCCATATTCTGGTAATACTCTTGAAGCTGGTGCACTTGCACCAAATTTATCAACAGTAACAGTTTTTCCTTCAAATCCTACATAACGTTCCCATCCGAATGATGATCCCATTTCAACTGCTACACGTTTAGTGATAGCTTTTGGTAGAACTGATTCACGGTAAGCCGCATCTTGCATTTCAAATAAATCCATACTTGGCATTGAAACAACTGATACATCTTTACCTTGTGCTGCTAATTCTTTTTGAGCTTCAACAGCTAGAGCAACTTCAGAACCTGTTGCAATTAAAATACCTTCTGGTTGGTCGCCTTTTTGAGCAGAGATAACATATGCCCCTTTAGTAACGCCTGCTTCAGCTAACTCTTTAGAGTTTTCTAAAACTGGTAAGTTTTGACGAGTTAACGCTAAAACAGTTGGACGGTCAGTAGATGATGCTGCAAGTTTCCAAGCTGCACGTACTTCGTTTCCATCAGCCGGACGTAGTGTTGTCAAGTTAGGCATGCTGCGTAAGCTTGATAATTGTTCGATAGGCTCATGAGTTGGACCATCTTCCCCAACAGCGATTGAATCATGTGTTAAAACATAAGTTACTGGCGCGCCTTGGATTGCTGCTAAACGAATAGCTGGACGTAAGTAATCTACGAATACGAAGAATGTTCCACCGTATACGCGAGTTCCGCCGTGTAATGCAATTCCGTTCATAGCTGCTGCCATTGCGAATTCACGAACACCAAACCAGATGTTGCGGCCTTCGTATTGACCAGGTTCGAAATCTTTTTCTTCTGCCATCATTGTGTTGTTTGATGATGATAAATCAGCAGAACCACCCCAGATAGTTGGAACAGTTTTAGCTAACGCTTGAATCATTTGTTTACTTGTAATACGACTTGCAAGAGCATCATCGCCTACTTCAAATGTTGGCATTTCTGAATCCCAGTTTTCTGGTAATTTGCCAGCATAAGCATCTAAGAATTGCTGTGCTAATTCTGGGTACTCAGCTTTATAGCTAGCGAATAATTCATTCCACTCCGCTTCAGCTTTTTCGCCTTTAGCATTAATTTCTTGTTTGAAACGATCTTTAACTTCAGCAGGCACTTCAAACTCAGGAGTATCCCATCCGTATGCTTTTTTAGCTGCTTCAATACCTTCAGCTCCAAGTGGGGCACCGTGAACTTTGTTTGTTCCTTCGTTTGGTGCACCGAAACCGATGATAGTTTTGATTTCGATCATTGTTGGTTTTGTAGTTTCAGCTTTCGCTTCTTCAATCGCTTTAGAAATAGCTTCTAAGTCGTTACCATCTTTAACTAAGATATGGTGCCATCCAGTTGCTTCAACACGGCCTTTCACATCTTCAGTAAATGATTTATCTAATGGACCATCTAATGAAATATCATTTGAATCGTATAATACGATTAATTTATCTAATTTCATATGTCCTGCCATACTCATTGCTTCTTGTGAGATACCTTCCATCAAATCGCCATCTCCACAAATAGCATATGTGTAATGATCTACGATTTTGAAATTAGGTTTGTTGTAAGTTGCAGCTAAATGAGCTTCAGCCATAGCGAACCCAACACTCATAGCAATCCCTTGGCCTAGAGGACCAGTTGTTGCTTCAACACCATCAGTATGATTAACTTCTGGATGTCCTGGAGTACGGCTACCCCATTGACGGAATCCTTTTAAGTCATCTTGATTTACATCGTAACCAGCTAAGTGTAATAAGCTATATAACATTGCTGAACCATGACCAGCAGAAAGGATGAAACGGTCGCGATCTACCCAGTTTCTTGACGTGCTTGGGTTGATTTTTAAATGTTTAGTCCATAAAGCATACGCCATTGGTGCAGCCCCTAATGGTAATCCTGGGTGACCTGAGTTTGCTTTTTGGATAGTATCCATACTTAACGTACGGATTGAGTTAACGCCTAATTCATCAATTTTATCGAACATGAATGTATTCCTCCTGTTGTTTAGGTTTTTTTTACCTTAATTGTTATAGGTCTATTTTACCTTTATTGGAACAGAAATGCAATGAAAACTTTTTCACTTACTCCTAATGACTAGTTTTCTTTGTGACGGTCATGAAGTCCTTTTTCTTTTTGGATACCTTTTAATTTATCAGGTGTTACATCGTTTCCTTTTTCGTCAACCACTTTCATTCCCTCGATATGATTACGCATACCCCCGCGGAAACGCTCTAAGTATTCTTGACGTAATTCTTTTTGTTCTGTTTGCTCTGCTAAAGTTAACCCTTCAGCTTTTGATTTATTTGCTAATTCATTAATACGTGCCATTTTTTCTTTTGATAACATAATAGTTCCTCCTAATTTTAAATACTCTTACTATACTAATCTATTATATTTTAAATAACAATTATTCTCAACTTACGAACATGCGTTTGATTTGTAATCTTACTTATGATAATATTAAAGTGTTAAATAAAGACTAGGAGGTTACTATGAGTACACCGAGAGAAACACGTCAATCCGACATTCTTAAGTACATACATACTCAAGTTTCTGAAAAAGGTTATCCGCCTACTGTTCGTGAAATAGGCTTAGCCGTAAATCTATCATCCACTTCAACCGTCCACGGCCACTTGTCCCGTTTAGAAAAAAAAGGATTCCTACAACGTGATCCTAGTAAACCTCGTGCAATCGAGCTTACTAAAAAAGGATTAGACTTTTTAGGCATCCAAGACAAAACAATCCCTTTACTCGGGACGGTTACTGCCGGTGAACCGATTTTAGCAGTAGAAGAAGCACTTGACTTCTTCCCCATACCGCCTAACTTATCGCAGGATGAAAACAATCTATTTATGCTAAAAATCAGAGGAGAAAGTATGATTAATGCTGGTATCCTTGATGGTGACCAAGTGATTGTCAAAAAACAATCGAATGCTTCTAATGGCGATATTGTGATTGCCATGACTGATGAAGATGAAGCCACATGCAAACGTTTCTTTAAAGAGAAGAATCATATTCGTTTACAACCCGAAAATGATTATCTAGAACCTATTATTCTAGACAATGTTTCTATTTTAGGTAAAGTAGTGAGTTTATATCGTGATACGATTTAAGTTACGCAAAAAGACCAGAGAATATTCTCTGGTCTTTTTTATTCTTCGAAAGTATGTCCTTCTTCTGTTCCTTCTAACACACGTTTTGCACCCATAGCTAATGCAAACATTTCATTTTCACCTGGTGATAATATAACTGGTCCTAAAAATGACACACGTTCTGTTACCCACTCCGTTAACATCTTAGAATAGCTAAGACCACCTGTTAAAACGATACCGTCTACATCCCCTTTAAGAACAGTCGCTAATTGTCCAATCCCTTTAGCGATTTGATAAGCCATTGCTTCAAAAATAAGCGCTGCCTCTTCATCGCCTTCTTTAATACGTTTTTCAACTTCAATTCCACTGTTCGTATCAAGATAAGAAATTAAACCACCATGTTTACGTGTTAAGCGTGTCACTTCTGCTTCTGATAATTTATAACACATTGGCACTAATTCTTTAAGCGACAAACCACCTGAACGCTCTACTGAGAATGAGCCTTCATCATCTAAGACTAAATCAATCATACGACCATTTTCGTGCGCACTAATTGAGAAGCCGCTGCCTAAATGAACTACAATTAAATTTAGGTCTTCATAATTCTTTTCAAGTTTTTCTGCTGTTTGCATCGCAACGGAACGCATATTTAACATATGACCCACACTGCGACGTTTCACACCTTTAAGTCCAGACACACGAGCTAGGTCTTGGAACTGATCGACTGTAATCGGATCATACACCATTGAAATCGCATCAGGCTTAGCTAACTTACGAACGCCATCTGCTAAAAGCGCCCCTAAATTGGAAGCATGTTCGATATCTGCTCTATTACTCAACCAATCAATCATCTCTTCGTTTACAAAATAGGCTCCTGCTTCAACGGGTGGTAACATCCCCCCACGTCCAACAGCCGCATCTACGTCTGCTAACTCAACACCTTTAGACATCAGAAAATCTAAAATAATCCCCAAACGGTAATCATATTGATCAACAATGCGATTATATTGAGCGAGTTCACTTGTTTCATGGAAAATATTTTCTTTAAAACGTTCATCATCATTTATAAAATAAGAAACTTTTGTCGATGTCGAACCTGGATTAATTACGACTATTTTTTTATCGCTCATAACACAACCTCCTTAAAGTGAAATCGCTAAAATCAGCGAGTTTAACTTTTCTTCTGTACTTGATCCTCTTGATGTTAAAACAATCGGACATTTCGCTCCTACAATCAGCCCAGCCATTTTACCGCCGGCTAAAGTTGTTAGACTCTTGCCTAAGACATTTCCTGTAATAATATCTGGTACTAATAAAATATCAGCTTCACCCGCTACAGGACTGTTATATTCTTTTTCTTTAGCTATTTCTTTACTGATTGAAAGGTCTAACGAGATTGGGCCTTCAATTACACTTCCAGCGAAATCCCCTTTACCACTTAACTTTTTAAGTTCAGCTGCATCCAATGAGGCTTGTAATTTAGGATTCACATTTTCAGTGGCATCTAACACACCAATTTTTGTTTCGTCGTACCCTAATGCTTTTGTTACAGATAAAGCATTTTTTAAAAGCTCTTCTTTAGTCGGTAAATCAGGTGTCAACATCATGCCACCATCTGTAATAAATAATAACTTGTGGTAACTAGGGACTTCATTGATTGCCACATGAGACAATACTTTCTGTTCTCTGATCCCATGCTCCTTATTTACTACAGCTTTTAGTAAATCACGTGTCTGAAGGTGCCCCTTCATCAGCACATCAGCTTTGTCTTCTTTGATTAACGTTACTGACTTTTGAGCTGTATCAGTATCATCGTTACCGTGAATAATCGCAAAATCTTTTGGTTCTTCTTTTAACGTTTCTAGTAAGCTTATAATTTCTTTTTCATCACCAACTAAAATTGGTGTGATTAAGCCTTCATGGTAAAGTGAAAGAACACTTTGAAGAGTATGTTCATCTGTCGCATTTGCTACGACGACTCTTTTTTTATCAACTGATTCTAAAGAGAGAAGGTCTCTCTTTAGATCAGCAAAACTTGGAATTGTCATGGTGTCACCTTTCCTTGTTTTAATTTTTTAATAACATTAAATCTGGATCAGCTAATGCTTTTTTGAATACACCTAACGCTTCTTGTGCTTCTACACCATCTACTAAGCGGTGGTCGAATGCGAATGATAGGCGCATGATTGGTGCAATTTCCATTTCACGATCTTTGTTTACAATCACTTCGTCAGCAATTCTAGCAATCCCCATAATGAATGATTCTGGGTAATTAATAATCGGTGTTGACCACACGCCGCCTGAATCTGGCATGCCACCAATATTTGTAATCGTTGCTGAACTTCCAGACATATCAGCTGGTGTTAATTTACCTGCTGCCGCTTTGTCGCCTAATTCTGTGATTTCTTTCGCAATTTCAAAGACTGATTTTTTGTCAGCATCTTTGATAACTGGTACATACAAGCCGTGATCTGTGTTTGTTGCAATCCCAATATGGATGCCACCTTTATGGACAATATCACCTTCAGCCATGTCAACATAAGCATTTAATGATGGGAATTCTTTTAATAACTGAACCATTGCTTTCACAATATATGGTAAGTAAGTTAAACGAACCTCTTCTTCTTTTGCGATTTCTTTATATTTCGCACGGTGTGCCATTAAATTAGTCGCATTTACTTTATCAAAAACCGTAACGTGAGGGATTTCTGTTCTACTTTGAACCATTGCTTTTGCAATCGCTTTACGAACAGGAGTCATCTTCTCACGCCAGTCCCCTTCACCTGGTTTAGGCGCTGGTGCCGGTTTCGGAGCTGCTGAGGCAACTGGAGCCGCTGCTACTTGTGTTTCTACTGCAGGAGTTGCTGTTGAACCACCGCCTTCTAAGAAAGTATCAATGTCAGCTTTTACAATTTTGCCTCCATTTCCAGTTGGTGTAACCGCACTTAGGTCCACACCTTGTTGTCTAGCATAACGTCTAACTGATGGAACCGCTTTAACTTTACCTGTCGAACTCACTGCTTTTTTAGTATCAGATGCTTCTTCAACAGCAACTTCAGCTTGTTCTGGTTCACTTGATTCCTCACTTGCTACAGTATCATCTGTTGCAATTTCAATAATGACTTGATCCACTAAAGCAATACCTTCTGGTACCAATATTTTCTCAACGCGACCTGAAACAGGTGATGGAATTTCCATGGTAGACTTATCATTTTGGATTTCAACAAGTGAATCATCCGCTTTAACGTCGTCTCCTTCTGCTACTAACCAACTAATAATCTCCGCTTCTGTTAAACCTTCACCCACATCGGGTAATTTAAATTTATATGACATACGATTATCCTCCAATATACTTAATTTTATTCTGTAAGAGTGCGGCGAACTGCTGCTTCAACATCTTTAGACGTTGGCAACCATACACCTTCTGCTGCGCCAAATGGGAAGTGACTATCTGGAGCTGCCACACGACCAATCGGTGCTTCTAAGTCATACATTGCTAGTTCTGAAATTTCAGCCATAATATGATTTGCTAGCCCTGTCATACGTTGCGCTTCTTGAACAACGACAGCATGACCTGTTTTTCTCACTGATTCTAAAATAGTATCGGTATCAAATGGGACAACTGTTCTTAAATCAATTAATTCTACTGAAATGCCTTCTTTTTCTAAAGTTTTAATGGCTTTCTTAGATTCATGAACCATTGAACCATACGTTACGATAGTAATATCAGTTCCTTCTTGAATGATATTCGCTTTGTCTAACTCAATTGTATAAAGCTCTTCTGGCACGTCTTCTTTAATCGAGCGGTATAATTTTAAATGTTCTAAGAAGTAAACAGGATCGTTATTTCTAATAGAAGAAACTAGCAATCCTTTAGCATCATATGGACCGCTTGGGATAACAATACGTAGCCCTGGAGTTTGACCAAATAATCCTTCTAAGTTATCTGAGTGAAGTTCTGGTGTTCCAACCCCTCCACCAAATGTCGAACGAATTGTAACAGGAGCTGAGCCAGTCCCACCTAGACGGTAACGGTGACGAGCTAACTGTCCGCAAAGTCCATCAATCGCTTCCATTGTAAAGCCTGAGAATTGGATTTCTGGAATTGGTCTAAAGCCACCAATTGCAAGTCCTAACGCCATTCCCATAATGCCTGATTCAGCTAATGGTGTATCAAAAATACGCTTGTCACCTAATTCTTCATGAATCTTATCTGTGGCGCGGAATACCCCACCGTTAATCCCAACATCTTCACCAAATAATAAGGTACGTTCGTCTCGTTTCATCTCTTGTAAAAGTGCTTCATTAATCGCTTGAACCATATTTTTCTCAGCCATTTTACTTAGCCTCCTTAGCTTTATACATTTCAATTTCTTTCTTAATACGTGGTGTTGGTTCTTCAAACACATTTGCTAGTAATTCAGATACTGTTTGTTTAGGTTCTGCATCTGCTTCATCTAATGCTTTATTTACTTCTTCAGTTGTATCAGCAATAACTTGCTCTTCCATTTCTTCTGTCCATAAACCTTTATCGCCTAAGAATTTACGCATTCTAATTAAGTAATCTTTTTCACGCCACTCCGCTACTTCTTCATCACTACGGTAACGAGTTGGGTCGTCTGATAATGTATGTGGACCGAAACGGTAGGTTAATGTTTCAATCAAGACTGGTCCTTTACCTGATAAAGCATGTTCTTTCGCCATTTTCGTTACTTCATATAAAGCAAGTGGGTCCATACCATCTACTTGAACGCCTGGAATACCTGCTGCTACCGCTTTTTGAGCTAATGTATGAGCTTTTGATTGTTTCTCACGTGGAACTGAGATCCCGTATTTGTTATTTTGAACAATAAATACCACTTGTGAGTCAAATGCTCCTGCAAAGTTGATTCCTTCATAGAAATCCCCTTGTGATGTTCCACCATCACCAATATAAGTCATGACAACTTTATCTTTACCATCTAATTTATAAGCTAATCCTAAGCCTGCTGCTTGCACATATTGTGATCCGATAATCGTTTGTGCTGGTAAGCCTTGTAACCCTTCTGGGAATTTATTAGCCGCAACGTGCCCTCTATACCAAAGAATTGCATTTTTAAGCGGCATACCATGCTTGACTAAAGGAATAACATCACGGTAAGTTGGAATTAAGAAATCCTCATCCGAAATACCAAACAATGTTGCAAGTTGTGATGCTTCTTGCCCTTCTGATGGCGGTAAGTTACCAATACGACCTTGACGACCTGCTAAAATCAAGCGTTCGTTAACTGCTCTTCCCCATACTAAATCTTTCATTAAAGCCACTAATTCGTCATCTGTTAAACTTGATTCTGCCCCTTTATTTACTAACTTTCCTTTTTCATCTAAAATCTGAACGTGTTTGATAATGTCTGTACTTTCTTTAACAATCTCATCAAAATTGATTGTATTTGTCTCTTTTTTAGCCATTTCTCGTCATTCCTCTCCAAATCATTTTTAGTTTTAGTTGAAATCTAATTTATAATCTTCTGGATCTGCTACTGCTAATTTTTCGTTAAAGATATAATTGAAAATAAATCCTAATGCAATTGGTACTACTGCAAACGCTAAAACTACTTTTATAATATTGCCAACAGACCATCCGCCATCAGCTAAGGCTAGAGCGTTAATCGGTCCAATTAAACCACTAAATCCAAATCCCGCACTAAATGATGTTCCTTGTAAATTCAAGAAAGCTGCTAAAGCACCTGTAATCGCTGCGTTACAAATAACAGGTAACATGATTTTAGGCTTCTTAAGCACATTTGCCATTTGCATTTTAGGTGACCCAATGAAATGAGCTAATGATGTTGGAATACTGTTTGTCTTCCACCCTGCAATACATAAGCCAAAACCAGCGGCACAAATCCCTAAGTTAGCGGCACCTGAGGCGACACCTGTTAGAGAAATCGCTGTAGCAATTCCTACAGTGGCAATTGGAGATACAATCATCATCGAGAAGATAATCGCAATCGCGATAGCCATTGGAATCGGTTGGAATTCCGTTAACATGGCTACGAATTGTCCAAGCATTGTTGTAATGTATTTAACGTAAGGGAGTAACAATAAGCCAAGTCCCCCACCGACTACCACTAAAATAGTCGGAATAACCAAAATAGTAAACGCTTTCAGTTTCTCACCAAGTACTAAGATTAATAACGCACCAATTGCTGCGGTCAATCCTGTATTAATAACATCTCCTGTTCCTTGGAAAATAAAACCTCCCTCTGGATTAAGTCTTGCCACACCTGATCCTACGACACAAGCCATACCCAGTGAACCAATTTGGATTGGTGTAAATTTAAAGTTTATTGCAACTGCTACACCAACGACTATCGGCATTAAGGTTTGCGCAATACCTGTTGCTGTTAATCCGAATGACCAATCTAAGGTTTTTGATAATTCACTTAATAAAGCACCTGGGATTAGTGATACCACAACCCCCATGGCCACACCATTCAAGACATTCATTGTAAAATCTTTTGGTTTAATATTTATTGCCATCCTTATTTCCTCCTAGTGATTATTCTTTATATTCCTTTTCCTTGTCATGCGTCACTCTTCTAATTCTTAAACATGTATTGGTAAACCTAAGCCAATCTCTGCTGCATCCATAATTGTTTCACTTAATGACGGATGTGGATGGATTGTTAAAGCTAAATCTTCTATTGTAAGGTCAGTTTCAATTGCTAACACTAGCTCAGCAATCATGTCACTTGCTCCTACACCTGCGATTTGTGCCCCTAAAAGTTTACCTGTTTCCTTTTCGCTCACTAATTGCATAAAGCCGTCTGTTGCACCTAATGATAAGGCACGTCCATTAGCAGCAAATGGGAATTTTGATACAGTTACAGCAACGTCTTGTTCTTTTGCTTCTGCTTTTGTTAAGCCAACAGATGCTAATTCTGGTTCTGTAAAGCAAACAGCTGGTATCGCTTGATAATCCATAATCACATCTTGTCCTGCAATTACTTCTGCTACTACTTTCGCTTCATAGCTTGCTTTGTGTGCCAGCGCTAACCCTGCTGTGACATCTCCAATCGCATAAATTCCTTTTGCAGTCGTTTCTCCGCGTTCATCTACTTTAATCAGTCCGCGTTCATCCATTTCAACACCAGCTTTATCTAAACCAAGCTCATCGGTATTTGGACGACGTCCTACTGACACCATGACATAGTCCGCTTCAATCGATTTTTCTTTTCCTTCTACTTCATAAGTAACCGTTACGCTATCTTTATTATTTACAGCACTTTTTGCCATTGCTTTTGTTTCAATCGTCACATTTTTCTCTTTAAAATTTTTTTCAACTAATTTCACCATGTCTTTTTCAAAGTTAGGTAAAATACTTGGTGCTCCTTCTAAAATGGTAACGTCAGTTCCAAGACTGGCATAAACACCTGCTAGTTCGCTTCCGATATAACCGCCACCGATTACGACTAACTTTTTAGGAATTTCTTTCAGATTAAGTAAACCAGTTGAATCTAAGATACGCTTTCCAAATTTAAATCCTTTAATTTCAAGTGGACGACTCCCTGTTGCGATAATGACATTTTGGAATGAATAGGTTTCACCACCAAATTCATGCATCACACGCAGACGATGTTCATCCATAAAATAACCGGCTCCATTTAAAATTGTTACTTTATTTTTTTTCAGTAGCATTTCTACGCCACCTGTTAATTTTGATACTACTTCTTTATCCTTCCACTCTTGAACCTCTTCAAAGTCAATCGTGACATCTTTTGCATGTACGCCTTTTGTTTTTTCATTTAAAGCGTGATAATAATCATGACTCGCATGAATCAGTGCTTTTGAAGGAATACACCCAACATTTAGACACGTTCCTCCAATAAAATCTTTTTCAATAATTGCTACTTTCTTTCCTAGTTGTGCGGCTCTAATCGCAGCCACATAACCACCAGGTCCTGAACCAATCACAACCGTGTCTAGTTCCGTTTCGAAATCTCCTACAACCATTAATTGCACATCCTCTCGTATACTTTGATTTGGACTTTTTCAATCTTATCTAGTAAGATTAAGGATAATCAGTCGTTCCTTTTATGGAGAAATAACTCTTCCACCCTTCACAAATGTAAGCGTCTTCTCTATGAACCAAGTATAGCCCGTGGTAACTATTATGTGAAATCGGTAGTTTTTATAGGGCTATAAACTTCATCTATACCAATCAAAAGAAAGAAGGCAAGTTTATGGAAATCAGACAAGTTAAATATTTTATTGAGATTATAAAAACCCAGAGCTACTCAATGGCGGCTAAGAATCTCTTTATTACCCAACCCACTCTTTCGTGGAATATGACTAAACTACAAGAAGAGCTGGGGACTAAGCTCATCTACCAAGTAGGAAATACAGTTATGCCTACTACTGCCGGAAGTTTGTTATATGACAAAGGTACTCAGATTGTAAATGATTTTGAAAAGCTTACTCAGGAATTAGGAGATGCCTCACTTCATCCTAATGATGAATTAACGATTGGTTCTAATGCTGTAATTTCTCCTTTCTTTATGCCACTTATCGAAGGCTTCATGTCCCAGTATCCAAAAACTAGCCTGACTATTGAAGAAGATGGTTCGATTAAGACACAAAAGAAAATTGCCAACGGCGAGTTAGAACTTGGTGTTGTTTCTTATCCAATCGTTGAAAATAACCTTAATGTTGAAAAGAATAGTCACCACCGTTTCCAGTATGATGCCTATGTCGTAATGCGCGCAGATCACCCTCTTGCTAAAAAGGAACACTTATCTTTTAAAGACTTAAAAGAAGCGAGTTTCGTGTCCATGTCAAAAGACTACGTCCTTTGGCATGTCCTCCAAACAAAAGCGAGAGAAAATGGCTATCAACCAACTATTAATTTTCTAAGTAATAGTCATGAAGTCCTAATACAAAATATCTTAAAAACAGGTGCTATTGGGATACTTCCTATCCAACTTCAATCCGAATACGCAACCGAAGAACTTGTTTGGATTAAACTTAAAGATAAAATGAAACCATTTGATATAGTCGTTGTCCATAAGAAAGAGGCGCCATTAAGTCCTACGGCAGCTTTATTCTTGGAATACATCATCAATAACAAATAAAAAAACTAGCATTTAGCTAGTTTTTTTATTTGCCTCTTTACAACACGAACAAATGTTTGTATAATATAAATATAGAACAGATGTTCGCAAAAACAATATATGAGGTGACATGATATGTTAGCAATCAGACGTATGGGATTTATTTTTACATTATTAGTTATTGGTATCTTATTAGGTACTTTAGGTATTAAAACAGCACTTATTATTATTTCTCTTCCATTTTTACTTTGGTACATGGTATGGGATGAAAAAAGTTACTATAGCTCAAAGATAGAAGCCGAAAGAGAGTATGAAGAATACCTTCACTATCAAGAAGAACAAACCTACACCTATCATTAACACTAAAAAAAGCCGACTTTCTTAGGAAAGTCGGCTTTTTTCTAAAATTTATTAATAATCTCATCTACATTTTTAATCATCACAGAAATTGTACCATCTGGATTATTAATAAATTCGATTAATTCTTTGTCCTGATACACATCAACAGGGATAATCATTTCAATCCCATTTGCTAATTTTAATTTTTGCTTACTATATTTCTTTTCATACTTAGGAACATTGACGGGAATATCTTCTACAAAATCGGTTTGCTCAACTCGTTCCAAGTATTCTGTTTTGGCTACATGGTTATTTTCGAAAACAGCCTCAGCAATTTTTTCATTGCTAATCTTACCATCTTCTTCTAAACTCTCATGTACCGCTTGTTGAATTTGAGACATACTCACATATTTTTCTTCATTATATTTATCTGCAATTTCCTTAACCGCTTTTTTAACGATTTTTATATTATCTTGAATCGTAGGTGTTGCGGCAGTTTTTAAAATAATATCAGATAGATAGTTCGCTTTTTTACCATCAAACATATATTTTTTCTCAACTAATTCAAAATCACCTGTTTTCATATTAATAAAAAAGGCTTCCTCTACTTTTTGAGTAAGGGCAGGTAAAATTGTTTTATTAATTATTAAGTTATTTAATAACATTTCACCCTCATAATCTACATAATGGGTATAGGCCGGCTTGTAGTTTAATTTAATAAACCCAAACAGCTCTTGTCCTTCACGCTCGGCTGTTAAACAAAGAATATCACCACTTAACACTTCTTGACCTTGGACCAAGCAATCAAAAACGATTTGAGAAAGCTCCTGACTTTTCTCTACAAAATTCAAATCCTCACGATTTATCAGCTGTAGAATAGTATGATCCGCATTCAATGTTCCAGTCTTTAAATCACCTTTTTCAAACTTCTTAACGATACCATTTAAGTAGGTTTTAACTGGGTAATCCGTTAGTGTCAGTGTTTGTTGCGAACATAGTAACGAACTCGATTCTAAATCTAGCACTTGTAAAACTGCCTCTTTTATTTCCATATTCCTAGCTCCTTTAAATCTCAATTAAAAAACCATACAGTAGTCACTGCATGGTTTTGATACGACTTTTTTAAAACTCTACTTCTGAACGTCCATCACGAAGCATGATGTTTTTAGCTGCAACCTTAACATCTTGATTGTTATATAAAACATCATAGATAGCTGTTGTGATTGGCATC
This sequence comes from Vagococcus fessus, assembly GCF_003987565.1. Lineage (GTDB taxonomy): Bacteria > Bacillota > Bacilli > Lactobacillales > Vagococcaceae > Vagococcus_D > Vagococcus_D fessus. The sequence continues at coordinate 116,811 of NZ_NGJY01000001.1, read as the reverse complement.
TCTACATTTAACTCAGCTGCTAACTCATAGGCCGCTTTCGTTGTAGATACACCTTCAACAATCATTCCCATATTTTCAAGAATTTCATCTAAATTATGACCTTTACCTAACAAATCGCCAGCTCTCCAGTTACGAGAGTGAATACTTGTACACGTTACAATCAAATCACCAACACCACTTAATCCGATAAAAGTTAGTGGATCAGCTCCCATAGCAACACCTAAACGACTAATTTCAGCTAAACCACGCGTCATAATTGCCGCTTTTGCATTATCACCAAAACCTAAACCATGAATCGCTCCAGAACCTAATGCTATGATATTTTTTAGAGCAGCTCCGGTTTCTACACCAATTACATCAGTATTTGTGTAAATTCTAAAATAGTCATTCATAAAAATAGATTGAACATATTCAGCATATTTTAAATCTTCACTTGCTGCTGTAATCGTTGTGATATCTTTAACAGCAACTTCTTCCGCATGACTTGGACCTGATAAAACAACAACATCTTTACACTTGTCGCCAATCTCATCTTTTAAAATCTCAGAAATACGTAAATGTGTCCCTTGCTCTAGACCTTTACTTGCATGAATAATAACGGGTTTTGTATCCATAACTTCAACTAACTGTTTAGAAACAGAACGAATCGCTTTAGTTGGAACTACAAATAAAATTGCATCTGCTCCACTCACACATGTTTTTAAATCCGCATTTGCTTTTAGCCCTTCTGGAAGAGCGATATCTGGCAAGTAGTGGTGGTTAGTATGTGAGTCATTAATCTCAACAAGTTGTTCAGGATTATGTCCCCAAATAGTAACATCGTGACCATTTTCTACTAGTACCTTTGCTAAAGCTGTTCCCCATGAACCTGGGCCTAATACCGCAATCTTTTGTCTCATCATTGGCACTCCTCTTCATTATAGTTTATTAACCATTGGCTCAATTCTAACATAGACGAGACCATCTTGTAAGGTTTGTAAGGTTCAATAACTGACTTTTCTTTTCTAGACCATTTTACAAAAATAGGTTTAACCCCTACATTATGGCCTGCTTCTATGTCATGCCAGTTATCCCCCAACCATCATACATTCATCAGCTTTAACACCCAGCTTAGACATCGCTAAAAATAACGGTGTTAAGACATGTAGAAACGAATCCGTTATAAGTTGATTTGTATCTGCTAGAGTTCCATCGAAATCAAATAAAATTGCTTTTAAATTGCTCATTTAACACCCTCATTTCGATTATAAAATGGAGTACTGTCTTGTTTTCTACGGTATAACATCAAACCTAACGCTACTACAAAAAGAACAACCGATACAAGTTGTGAAATACGAATAACACCAAATGCCCATAGACTATCTGTTCTCATTCCTTCTATAAAGAAACGACCAAATGAATACCACATCACATACAAGAACGTAATTTCACCTTCTTTTAAAAAGTTTTTCTTCGCTCTAATCCACAGAAGTAAGAAAAATCCAATCATATTCCAACTGCTCTCGTATAAAAATGTGGGATGATGATACTCTCCATCAATATTCATATTATCAATAATAAAATTAGGCAAATGTAACTTTTCTAAAAACGAACGACTCACTTCACCACCATATGCCTCTTGGTTCATAAAATTGCCCCAACGTCCAATAGACTGGGCAACTATGACACCTGGTGCTGCTACATCTAAAAATTTCCAAAAAGAAATATAACGAGAACGAGTAAAGAAATACATCACCAGTCCGCCAGCTAGCAAGCCACCATATATAGCTAAACCACCGTTTCTAATTGCTAATATTTCACTAGGGTGAGCTGCATAGTACTCCCACTCAAAAATAACATAATATAACCTTGCTCCAATAATAGAGAGCGGTAGTCCCCAGAACATAAAGTCAATAATATCGTCTTCTCTAAGACCCACACGTTTTGCTTCTCTTGTCGCTAGCCAAACAGCTAACACCATCCCTGTTACGATAATAATACCGTACCACTTGACTTCCAATCCAAATAGATTGAAAGCTACACCATTAACAGTTCCTAATATAGACATTCTTTACTCACCTTTCATTCATCCTTAGTCATTATCTGAATTATCTTGAATTAAGGCGGTTAAATTTTCTTCGAATTTTTTGGTTGCATCATATCCCATCGTTTTAGCACGGAAATTCATCGCCGCAACTTCCACGATAATTGCCACATTTCGACCAGTTTTAACTGGAATAGAAATTTTTGGAATTTCAACATTAGCAATCTCCATAGTTTCTGCCGCCCCACCAAGACGATCAAATTGTTTATCTTTTGTCCAATTTTCTAGGTAGACTACTAATTGAATTTGACCACTGGGACGAACAGCACTCGCCCCAAATAGATTCATAACATCAATAATCCCAATCCCACGAATTTCAATTAGATGTTCTAAAATTCGGGCAGGTTCTCCAATAACTGTACGTTCATCTTGTTGATAGACATCAACACGATCATCCGCAATTAAACGATGGCCTTTTTTTATTAGCTCAAGAGCTGTCTCGCTTTTACCAATCCCACTATCTCCTTGAATTAATACGCCCAAACCATAGACTTCTACTAGTACACCATGTACAGATGTTCTTGGTGCTAACTTACTTTCTAAAAAGTTAGAAACCATCCCAGAAATACGTGATGTTTTTAATGACGAACATAAGATTGGCGTATTATTTTCTTCTGCCGCTCTAATTAATTCTGATGGTGGCACTAAATCACGAGCAAAAATAATAGCTGGTGTTTCTTCATGGCACATGCGACGCATAACCATAGCGCGTTCTTCAGGCATCATTTTCTGTGAAAAGGTAGCTTCTTTTCTTCCGAATAATTGAACTCTATCTTGAGGATAATAATTGAAATATCCAGTTAACTCCAAACCAGGTCTCGAAATATCACTTGTTTCTATTTTTTTATCTAAATAGTCTTCACCTGAAACAACTTCTAGTTGTAAAGTGTTGACCAAATCTTGTACCGTTACAAATTCTGACATAATGGGCCTACTTTCCTATTTTTATGTTCTTATTTTATCATTTAAAGCGCTATATTTCTAGTTCTTAAGAAACAGAGTGACTTTTACTTCACTAATTTATTATAAATTTATACATTTTAGTTAAAGAAAAATCTTCTAAGCAGCTAACTGCTTAGAAGATTCTATTAATATCCTTTTGAACGCCATTTAATCGCGTGTTTTGTTGGATTAACAATTTCAACTACAAAGTCTTCTGCTAATGCTTTTTCAGAAGGAGCTATAGCTTCTGATTTTGTAAGTGGCATATTAGGAGCCACCTCATTTTTCAATACTTTATATTGTTTGTAAATTTTTTCTTTCCAGTTTTTCTTTGACATCATCTCTGTCTCCTCCAATCACTAAATAAACTTAATATGTTCTATTATAGCCTTTTTTAGAAATAATTTCACCTAATAACAGGAGTTTTGTATTTTTATTAACTAGAAAGTAGAAATAATTAAATTGATATTAAGTAATGTCAAAGCAATGGTCATAATCCATGCAACAGTCGTTAACAATTTGTTATTTTTAAATTCCCCCATCATTTTTTTACTACTCGTGAATAAAGTCAACGGTACCATCGATACAGGCAAAGCTACACTTAAAAACACTTGAGTATAAATTAATAATTTTTCAACTACCTCTTCTGTCCCACCAAATAATAAAATACAAATAACAACAGGAATTACTGCTAGCAATCGTGTAACCAAACGTCTTGCCCAAACTGGCATAGACATTTTTATAAAGCCTTCCATAACAATTTGACCAGTAAGTGTACCCGTAATTGTCGAATTTTGACCAGATGCTAGTAAAGCAACTGCGAACAAAACACTTAACATTGGTGAGGCAATCGATCCCACAATTGTATTATCTGACAAGGCACGATATAGAGAACCTAATGTATCTAAATGGTCACCATGTCCAAAAAACATCGATGCTCCTAATATTAGTAATAAACAGTTAATAACAAACGCAATAGATAACTGAATATTCGAATCTATTTTAGAAAAACGAATCGCTTCTTTCAATTCATCGCGGTCACTTCTATCGTATTGTCTCGCTTGTACAATTGAACTATGAAGATACAAGTTATGTGGCATAACTGTTGCTCCAACGATACCTAACGTTATAAACAAAGCATCTTTATCTAAAAAGACTTCTTTTTGTGGAATAAATCCTTTTATCATATCTCCCCATACAGGCTGAGCCAATAGCACCTCATATAAAAAGACTGCTAATATCGTAATAATTAATGCAATAACAATCGCTTCTATCTTTCTAAAGCCTAAGCGTGTCAACATTAGTAGTATAAAAACATCTAAAACAGTGATAATTACACCTAGTAACAACGGTAAACCAAAAAGTAAATTAATTGCAACAGCACTCCCGATAACCTCAGCAATATCAGTTGCCATAATAGCTAGTTCTGTAATTATCCATAAAAATATTCCCAACTTTTTACCTGACTTCATTCGTGTTGCTTGTGCTAAATCCATACCCGTCACAATACCTAGTTTAGCTGACATGTATTGTAAAATCATCGCAATAATATTTGAAACTAAAATAACTGATAATAGCAAATAACCAAATTGAGCACCACCTGCAATCGATGTTACCCAATTTCCAGGATCCATATAGCCCACTGCAACAAGAGCACCTGGCCCCGAATAAGCTATAAGTTTTTTCCAAAACCCTGCGTCTTTTGGTATCGTAACCGTATTATTAATTTCTGGTAAACTTAAACCATTTAATTTCTCTGTTAGAAAATGGTTGTGTTCATTTTTCTTTGACATCTACTGTCATCTCCTCAACCTGTAAGTCCATCTTAATTATGGCATGCCTAAACTTTATACTTATACCACCTAAAAATCAAGTGTTTTGAACAAAAAAAATAATTTATTTTTGTTCATTAAAAACCCTTTTAAAACAACCCGTTTTGCACTTTTTGTTATTTTCGTATATTAGAATAGCGTTTAAGCGGTTTGCGGCACTAAATTTTTATGCTATACTAAATTGAATTTAAAAGTTTATCCATTATTTTTAAGTATAAGGAGTTTCAAAATGAACCGTAAATTAGCCTTAATGCTTACTTTAGTACTTGCCTTTACATTTACTTTGGCTGGTTGCTCAAAAAAAGCAAATAGCATCCACGGCGAGTGGTATGCAGCAGATGCATTTAATAAAGAAATTAAAATGACCATCTCAAAAAATAGTATCGATATCAAGACAGATAAAAAAAATAAAAAAATGACTTTTCCTGACAGTCAAGTTGGTGTCGTTAGCGGCGTCCAATATTATAGTTTTGTTATTAATAAACAAAACTATTCACTAGTTTTCCCAGATATTCACGATCAAAATACCGCTCTATTCATCAAAACAACTAGTCCTGATGACCATTTTAATGGTGCATTAGTCTATACTATGAATCGAAAAGAAACACCAGATTACGAAACATACGGTCAACGTTACTTCAGTGATTAAAACAGCTAATTAAATTTAGCTGTTTTTTTTGTGGCGTTGTCTTTTTTTTTGTGATACACTGCTTAACACTATTATTTTTTTAGGAGAGAATTATGAAAACTATTAACAAAGCTACAATCATTTACAACTTGATCCAAATCATTTTTATCATTTTATTCATTTCTATCAGCACTGCACTTTTCGGACCACAGGAACAGTTAACTGCTGTCGCAGCAGTTACAGGCCTTTTGATGTTCTATTACGTTCCACTTCCTATAAATCCAAAGGCTGGCTCTTTACTAGTGAGTCTCCCTTGGCCTATAGTTGGATTAATCAGTTATCTTGCTAGTCTAAACAGTTGGATAGGTCTCGTTCTTAATTTTACAACCCTCTTTGTTCTAACTTTACTAATGGGAAAACCGTTTCATTTTAAATATTATATCGCCTACACCCTGCTTTATATATTTTCTGCTACATCAATCGAATCTAATTTTAACCTTTCAAAACGTTTAATTTACCTTAGTCTAGTCGGTATTATTAGTTTCATTACTTACTTCGTTAAACACCATCAAACACAAAATGATACACCTTTAAAAACAATGGTTACAGAGGCTCTAAACGATACAGCCCTTATTCACTTCTCAATAAAAATGTCATTGGGAATAAGTTTAGTTTTACTAATCGCTTCTTTAAACTTTTTTGACAAAAGCATGTGGATCTGTATGACAGTCATGTCTTTAACCCAATTAGATTCTAGTGTTATGAAAAAACGCATGCTTCATAGAACTTTTGGAACATTAATAGGTATCATCTGTTACTTAATACTTTTCCAATTTATAGTACCAACTCATTACGCCATATATCTAACGTTAATTTTAGGTTACGTCTACACCTTTACCGAAGCTTATTTCATACAGGTAATCTTTATCACTATGAATGCTTTATTTGCTGCTCAAACGATTTGGCCAACATCTGGTGCTGTCATTCATAGAATAAGTTTCATCCTCATTGGAGCGTGTTTAGTGGCCATTCTGCATTTTATTAGTCACAGCTTATTAAAAGTGTCTGAAAAGAAAACTATTTAACAAAAAAAGAAAGAGCAAGTCAAACTTGCCCTTTCTTTTTTAGTTTTTAGCTCTTACCATTGCATTAAATAAAGTCCGTGTTAAATCTAATGAATACTCCCAAAACATTATCCCACGCAGCTTGTTTTCTCTTACAAATTCAACCTTATCTGTAATTGACTGAACACTATCATACGAAATGAATTGATTACCGTCAAAATAATAAGAACTTTTTGCATTGTCATCAAAATAACAATTTTCTGGATACTGCTTAATCAACGTATCTAAAGCATTATAATCCATTGTTTTGTGGCCAGTTTCTCTAGCCTCTTCCATTAAACCATTATTAACCTTAGTATTAAACCCTTCCCAAATTCGTCCATAAAAAGCACTCCCTATTACCAATTTATCAGCAGGAATTCCCTTTTCCATTAAATAACGAACGGATAATTCCGCACTAACTGGAGAGTCTTCAGAATAACTCATCAAATTCGTATGATGTCCTGTTATATGGCTAAATGCTCCTCGCATATCATAAGTCATAATATTAATAAAATCCAAATACTCCGCATACTCATGTCATTTACTTGTTGCTGTTGTTTCAAGTAATTTAGGGGCTGCACCTACTGCAATAGTTAGTAAATAGTCTCGGTTATTTAAATTTCCCAAATCATTTAACTGAGCTCTTAATGATTTTAGTAATAGTAATAAGTTTTCAGAATCTTCTTCACGAGCTTTGATACCCGCTAAATCCAATTTGGGGTACTCCCAGTCTAAATCAATTCCATCAAAATCATACTGTTCAATATAATCCAACATACTGTCAATTAAAACTGTACGACTTTCCTCTGTCAAAACAGCATCAGAAAAACCATCTGCTGTCCAACCTCCAACACTGATACAAGTCCTTAAATGAGGATTTTCTTCCTTCAATTCATTTATAAGGTGTATTTTTTTTAACTGTCTGCTAATTTTACCTTCTACTATATCAGCGAAGGCGTAATTAATAATAGTTAAGTTTTTTGCATCGATGTCAGATTTTTCCCACTCACGATTGTCATCTACATAAGCTATTAGTTCCATTTTATCTCTCCTTACACATTTTAAAACGCTTTCTTAGATGATACGATACGTTTTAATGTAATGGAAGTCTTTTATAAAAATTGGATAAGATACTACATCAAAATAGACCTAAAATAAAAGATAACACATAAAAAAACACCTAAGATAACTTAGGTGTTTTAAGTAACTGGGCTAGCTGGATTCGAACCAACGAATGACAGAGTCAAAGTCTGTTGCCTTACCGCTTGGCGATAGCCCAAAAATAAAAAATGGAGGAAAGTGGATTCGAACCACTGAACCCTAAGGAACGGATTTACAGTCCGTCGCGTTTAGCCACTTCGCTATTCCTCCAAAATCAGATAACAATCCGACTTCAATATAATACTAAATATTCAGTTATATTGCAAGTCTTTTCTGAAACAATTATATGTTGTTTCAACTGGGCTAGCTGGATTCGAACCAACGAATGACAGAGTCAAAGTCTGTTGCCTTACCGCTTGGCGATAGCCCAAAAATAAAAAAATGGAGGAAAGTGGATTCGAACCACTGAACCCTAAGGAACGGATTTACAGTCCGTCGCGTTTAGCCACTTCGCTATTCCTCCAAAACCGAGTTAATTAACCCGACCTCAATATAATACAAAATTTAGCGACTCATTTCAAGTCTTTTTTGCGATTATTTTAATTTTATTGGAAAAGGTTCCAATGACTGATTAAAACTTCATACCCTTCGTCAAAAGACTTCACATATTTAGGGCCTTCGCCTTCTATTGATACCACAAATTTCTTTTCTTCTAATTTCTCAACTTCACCAATAATTTTTTTGCCAATAGCTAATTCTTGAACTTCTGCAGTTTTCCCTTGAGAGTTTTGTTTTTTCTCAGTAACTGTTACTTCAATATCTTTATTTTTTTTCAAAGTGACTTCCTCCTCATGTTTCTTATCTTATACAAGATACCATAAATTACACTAATTGTTAACTATCTTGTTGCATAAACTTCCATTTAGGATAATAATAAACTACTAGGAGGATTTTACATGCTAACTATCTTAATCAATGCCTTTGGTTTATTTTTAATTATTATTGCTGGCTTTACGATCAAACGAATCGGTTTAGTAGATAAAAAAGACGGCCAAATTTTATCAAAAATCATTTTAAACCTCACACTACCCGCTACTATTATTATCGGACTTAATCCTATTAAAGTAACAGGAGAGTTTTTAATTTTAACAGGATCTGCTATTTTTATAAATTTGATACTCGTACTATTCGCTAAAAAAATCTGGAATAAAAAAGAAGATTACCATCGTATTTTATTTATGTACTGTATCACAGGGTATAATATTGGAAACTTTACCTTACCTTTTATTCAAAGCTTCTATCCTGAAGCGAGCGCCTATCTTTTTATGTTTGATGTAGGAAACTGTATCATGCTCGCCGGTGGGACAAAAATGATTGTTACTAGCGCTATAAAGAAAGATGATGCCTCAACTGGTCTAAATACCCTTCTAACAACTTTAAAAGGGTCAGTCCCTTTCATTACCTATATCGTCATGTTACTTATTCGCTCACTTCACCTTGCGTTACCTGATGGTGCTATAAGCATCTTACAACTTTTTGCTAACGCTAATGGCTTCTTATCACTTTTAATGATTGGTATTTATCTCGAATTGGTCTTACCTAAAAAAGAATCCATCGTTGTAAGAAAAATTCTATTTTGGCGTTATAGTATTGGCGCAATTTTAGCAGCAGTTATCTTCTTTATAATACCTCTTCCTAATGAGTTGTTAAGACTTGTGTTAACTTTGATTTGTTTTGCACCTATTGCAACTTTTTCAGTTATTAATAGTGTCGAAGCAGGTGTTGAGGAAAGTGTAGCTGGTTTTATATCATCTGTTAGCATTCTAATAAGTCTAGCACTGATGACACTCGTAATGATATTAGCAACATAAAAAAAGTCTACTTAAGAAAGGGACTGACCCATAGGTTGAGACACATATAAAAACACCCCCGTTGAATTCATGTACAGTGTACAATGAAGAAAAATGGAGGTGTTTTTTGCTATGAAAAAAAGAGTTGCTTATCCAGTTGAAGTAAAAGAAGCGGCTATTCAAATGAAATTAGAAGGTAAAACAATACAAGAAATTATGGATATCCTAAACATTAAGTGTAAAACTCAAGTTAAAACGTGATGGAGATGGTATCGAAATGGAGAATCTTACCGATTCTCACAAGGAGTAGGTAAACAGTATAGTTACGGGAAAGATCACGAAGAACTCAGTCCACAAGAACAATTACGTCAAGAAAATAAGTATTTAAGACAGGAGATTGACGTTTTAAAAAAATACAAGGAATTGGAAAGGATGTGAAGAAAGAAACGTTTGTAAAATTAGTTAATACCTTTAAAAATAAATTATCTATCACATGGTTATGTGATTACTTTGGCGTAGCCAGAAGTACTTATTATCGCTGGACCAAGAGTTGCTGTAAAAAGGATGACAGAATAGATAAAATTAAACGATTGTGTGAAACCCATCGATTTACTTATGGCTATAGAAAAATTACCTATTTACTTCGTAAAGAACTTAAAATTAACCATAAAGTTGTTCAAAGAATTATGCAAACCTATGGTTTGTCTTGCAAAGTTAAAATCAAAAGAAGTAAACGTCCAGGTTCTCCTTATTTCAAAACAGATAATGTTGTTAATAGAGTATTTCAATCAGATAAGCCATTAGAGAAACTAACGACTGATATTACTTATCTTGACTATGGGCCTAAACGATTATATTTATCGAGTATTATGGACTTATTTAATGGTGAAATACTAGCCTACACAATTAGTGACAAACAAGACATTGCCTGTGTCTTAGATACATTACACCAATTACCTGACTTACCAAAAGATTGCTTATTACATTCTGATCAAGGTTCGGTCTATGCGTCATACGCTTATTATAAAGCCACAAAAGAAAAGAACATCACAGGAGTATGTCCCGCAATGGGACACCAGCTGATAATGCTCCAATAGAATCGTTTCATTCCACTCTAAAGACTGAAACGTTCGGAATACAAAGCGAGCTTGGAAGCTCTACATCTAGTGTAATTGAAACTGTACAAAATTTCATCACATATTATAATGAAAATAGAATTCAACAAAAATACGGCTACTTATCTCCGATAGATTATCGAAAACAAGTAACCGCATAGGTGTTTTTATTACTGTCTCATTTTAGGGGTTCAGTCCCGAAATTAAGTAGACTTTTTTTTAAGCTTGTTGCTGATAAAATGTGGCAACCGCACCTATTAAATTAGCATCATTATGAAACTCACACACTTTTATTACTGGGAAGAAATCCTTTATCTCATGTGCATCAAAAAGGATCTTTACACGTTTGTTAATCTCATCCAATAAACCAGGTTTAGCTGATACACCACCACCGATAACTATACATTCTGGATCCATTGTGAACTGAAGGCTAAATACACCTTGTGCCACATAATTATAAAACTTTTCTTCTTCTTCTTGAGCAATCTTATCACCAGCATCGGCAAAGGCAAATACTTCCTTACCTGAGTAGGTTCCTTTTGGTACATTGTTACGTACACAATAACGGTCAGACATCTTAACAGCCGTTCCTACGGCACTAAAACTATGTTTCTCATCCATATACATCAAACCAAATTCTCCGCCGTATAGGTGTGCTCCTGTTTGAACTTTCCCATCTTTTATGACAGCTCCACCTACACCAGTACCTAATACTAAGAAAAGAACATCTTTATACTCTTTAGCAGCGCCTTTCCATACTTCAGCAATCCCTGCTGCATTAGCATCATTTTCGAACGAAACTGGCAATTCAAAAAACGCTTCCAATTCTTTTTGAATAGGAAAATGATGAATATATGGAATTGCACTGATTCCCTCTATAATTCCTTTTTCACTATTAACTGCACCCGGCGAGCTAATCGCAACGCCTTCAAGTTCTTCATTTTTATGCGTTTCTTTAACTTCCTTCATCTTGTTTTTTAGCTCATCCCAAGTTGATGGTGTTGGGAAAATCCCTTGTTGTTCAACTTTTTCATTTTTCCAAAGAGCGTGCTTAATCCCTGTTCCGCCCCAATCAAAAACTAAAACTGACATAAAATCTCCTCATTTCATAAGTTATTTCATAAATAGTATACCTTTTCTATACCATTTTTTCTAGAATAACTTGATTTTTTAATAGAATCCCGTCTTCAAAAATAGGTTCACTATAATTTTCAATAAAATAATTTTCAATAACTTCTTTTATCTCAAACCCATTTTTTTTATAAAGTGCTAAGGCAGGCTTCGAAGTATCTCCTGTCTTAACCTGGACCTTACAGCAATCTTGAGTTGCATTTGATACAGTTGCTAAAGCCTCTTTAATCAACAGCGTACCAATTCCTTTACCTTGTTCTACTTCATCTACTGAAACATTCATAATCTCATATAAATCATCTCGCTGTTTTTTTAATACTAAAACACCGGTTAATCTACCTGAATTTTGGGACTGATAACCCCAAATAATTGCTTCTTCTAAATAATCTTCCACTAATTCTTTTTCTGGGTCTGCCTCTAAGAGTAGCTCCCATGGTAAGGCGTCATCATTTGATAATCTCTTAATCATCTCGTTTCTCCCTTTCATACGGACCAGCATATTCGCCACCTTCATTACGTCTTACTGTAAATTTTAGAGGAACATAATCTATTCCCCCCTTAACAAAAGGATGACATCTAAAAATACGGCCTATACCCATTATAAAGCCTTTAAAACCACCATGATAGTTAACAGCGTCAACCATATACTGAGAGCAGGTAGGATGATAACGACAGCGTCTAGGAAGCCCAGGTGAAATGTGCTTTTGGTAAAAATGTACGACACTTAAAATAATTTTTTTCATGATTACTCACTTTCTTTTATAAGTATGCTAAAAAAGCCATGGTTGCCCATGACTTTTTTAATTTAAAAATTTCGAGATATGAGACCAGGTTGCTTTATGAAACACATCAAACATATTTCCGTCTCCCACAACACCATAGCCAATCATTAGACCAATTGCTAATAGAACTAATGCTAACAATACAAATAACGCGATCGCTATTAATTTTCTCACAATATATCTAGTCGTACTACTCATTGTGGACTCTCCTTATTAAACAGATTTAACTGTTTCTTCTTGTGATTCTTTAGACGCAACAGGTTGGTTGATACGTTCAATATTAGCCCCTAATGCTTCTAATTTTTTATGGAAGTTATAGTAGCCACGATCTAAGTACTCTAAATGAGTTACTTTTGTTTGATCTTCAGCAACCAAACCAACTAATACTAGTGCTGCGGCTGCACGTAAATCAGTCGCTGCAACTTCCGCACCATGTAATTTAGATTTATCGTAAATATAGGCTACATTATTTTCAATCTTGAAGTTAGCGCCCATTTTTTCCATTTCCATTAAATGTTGGTAACGATTTTCAAAAACTGTTTCCGTTACAACACTTGTTCCCTCGGCAACAACTTGAAGTGCACTGATTTGCGCTTGCATGTCCGTAGGGAATCCTGGATGTGGTAATGTTTTAACATCTGTTGATTTAAGAACAGCAGGTCCAATAACACGAACACCCTCGTCTTCCTCTTTAATTAAAACACCCATCTCGCGTAATTTAGAAATTAATGGGCCATTATGTTCCATAATAGCTTCTTCAATTAAAATATCACCTTGTGTCATAGCAGCAGCTACCATAAATGTTCCCGCTTCAATACGGTCTTGAACAATACGGTGTTTTACACCATATAATTTATTAACACCTTCAATTTTCATTGTTTCAGTTCCAGCACCCGTAATTTTAGCACCCATTTTATTAAGGACCATTGCTAAATCAACAATCTCTGGTTCACGAGCAGCATTCTCAATAGTCGTTGTTCCTTCAGCTTTAACAGCAGCCATCATGATATTTTGAGTCGCTCCAACACTTGGAAAATCAAGATAGATACGCGCTCCTTTTAAGCCATTTGGAGCAGTTGCTTCAATATAACCTTCTTCTTGGTTAATAATAGCACCTAACGCTTCAAAACCTTTTAAATGAAGGTCAATCGGACGAGAACCAATCATACATCCGCCTGGCATTGCAACACGAGCGTGATGATTACGAGCTAAAAGTGGACCCATTACAACAATTGAAGCACGCATTTGACTAACATACTCATATGGCGCTTCATCTAATAATTGTTTTGTCGCATCAATAGTGACACAATTATTATCTTGATCAAATTTTATTTCTGTATTCAAATGATGAATGACTTCTTTCATCATAAATACGTCTGAAAGAATTGGAACATTATCTAATACAGATGTTCCTTCTTCCCCTAACAATCCAGCAGCTAAAATTGGTAACACAGCATTTTTAGCCCCTTCAATTTTAACTCTACCTTTTAGTTTATTTCCACCACGGACAATAATTTGATCCATCATGATACCTCCAAATATATTTTCAAGAAAATTTACATTTCAATTTTTATTTAACACTGTTATTATACTACAAACGCTACTTTATTCAACCCTTGACTTATAGAATAGTTAACATAAAGTTTCTTATTAAGGTCAAGCATTCCCAAAAGAACGTACTACTCAAATAACCTACTCCAATAGAAAAAAGGACTATAATCGTTCTGATTCTTGTTGGGTTACTGTGTTTAAAAAATACATCTATTTTTAAAGATTGGATCCCCCAAAAAGCTAAATAGACAAAGCTTAGATGACTTGCTAAACGAACTAAGGCATCTACACCAAACACTTGCATAACTTTACCTCTCTTATGACAGTATAGTTTCAATACTAGCCTAGTGTATCATAGTTAGAATATAAAAAAAAGCAAGAGAGTCAAACTCTCTTGCTTTTTACTATTTTTTAGAGACATTGATACGGTTAATTGCACGACTAAGGGCAACCTCAGCACGGCGTAAATTATCAATATTTTTCTCTTCTTTGGCTTTTGCAATTTTAGCCTCGGCACGTAATTTAGCACGTTCAGCACGAGGAACATCAATATCAGAAGATTCTTCCGCACTATCTGCTACTATGGTAACAAGATCATCACGGACTTCCATGATACCACCGTTAGTTGCTATAATGTCTTGCTCATCAGTATCACGTGCCACTTTTACTCTAACTTCATCTATAGTAAGTGGTGCAATAATTGGTGAGTGACCTGGCATGATACCCAAGTCTCCATCTACAGATCTAACAATGACTAATTTTGCTTTGTCATTTGAATAACTAAGACCATTTGGAGTAACTATCTCTACGTTTAAGTAAGTCATAGTACTACCCCCTATTCTAGTATCCTAAATTTTTAGCTTTTTCAATCACATCTTCAATACTACCTACACTACGGAAAGCTTCTTCCGGTAAATCATCATGTTTACCATCAAGAATTTCTCTGAATCCGCGAACTGTTTCTTTAACTGGTACATATGAACCTGGTTGACCAGTAAATTGTTCAGCTACGTGGAAGTTTTGTGATAAGAAGAATTGAATACGACGCGCACGTCCAACTAAAATTTTCTCTTCATCAGATAATTCATCCATCCCTAAGATAGCGATGATATCTTGTAACTCACGGTAACGTTGTAAGATATGTTGAACTTCTGTTGCCACTTTGTAGTGTCCTTCACCAACGATTTCAGGTGCTAATGCTCCTGAAGTAGATGCTAATGGATCAACGGCTGGATAGATACCCATTTCAGTTAAACGACGTTCCAAGTTAGTAGTAGCATCTAAATGGGCGAAAGCAGTTGCTGGCGCTGGATCGGTATAGTCATCCGCTGGTACATAAATCGCTTGGATAGACGTAATTGACCCTTTCTTAGTAGATGTAATACGTTCTTGTAATTGTCCCATTTCAGTAGCAAGAGTTGGTTGGTAACCAACGGCTGATGGCATACGACCTAGTAAGGCTGATACCTCTGAACCTGCTTGTGTGAAACGGAAAATGTTATCGATAAATAGTAGTACGTCTTGTCCTTCAACATCACGGAAATATTCAGCAATTGTTAAACCAGTTAAGGCAACACGCATACGCGCGCCTGGTGGCTCATTCATTTGCCCAAATACCATGGCTGTTTTCTCAATAACGCCTGATTCTTTCATTTCAAAGTAAAGGTCATTACCTTCACGAGTACGTTCACCAACACCAGAGAACACTGAAATACCACCATGCTCTTGGGCAATGTTGTTAATCAATTCTTGGATTAATACAGTTTTACCAACACCGGCACCACCGAATAGTCCAACTTTACCACCTTTTAAATAAGGGGCTAATAAATCGATTACTTTAATACCTGTTTCTAAGATTTCGGTACTTGTAGCTAATTCATCAAAAGTCGGTGCTTTTTTATGAATACTACTTTTCTCAATGTCTTCATTTAAAGGTTCGTCCAAATCAATTGTTTCACCAAGAACGTTAAATACACGTCCTAAAGTTTCTTTACCAACTGGTACAGAAATTGATGCTCCTGTATCAAGGACTTCCATCCCTCTTTGTAAGCCGTCAGTTGATTCCATAGCGATAGAGCGAATAACTCCATCACCAAGTTCTAAAGCAACTTCTAAAACAACTTTTTGTTTAGAGCCAGCTTTATAGACAACTAAGGCGTTATTAATATCTGGTAATGATTGATCTGAAGGAAATTCCACGTCGACAACGGGACCGATAACTTGAACAATCTTGCCTGAATTCATTTCACATTCCTCCCGTTATTACTCTAATGCCGCTGCTCCGCCAACAATCTCTGTAATTTCTTGAGTGATTGCTGCTTGACGGGCACGGTTATAGGAAATAGTTAAATCGTCAATAATAGTTTTAGCATTATCTGTTGCACTCTTCATTGCAGTCATACGCGCTGCGTGTTCTGCCGTTTTAGCATCTAAAATCGAACCATAAATCAAACTTTCAGCGTATTGAGGCAATAATTTATCAAGAATAGCATCTGCATTTGGTTCTAAGATGTATTCTAATTCATAAGTTTTTGCTTCACTTGAATCTAAGTCTGATACTGGTAACATTTTTTCAGCACGGAATTGAGAAGACAATGAGTTAACGTGATGGTTATAACACACGTATAATTCATCAAACACGTGATTATCATACATTTGAACAGCCGCTTTAACAATCTTACGAACTTCATCAAATGTTGGGTGATCACTTAATCCTCTTAATTCATAGGCAATTGTCATGCCACGCGTTTTGAAAAACTCAGCACCTGCACTTCCGATTGCCATCATAACATACTCGTCATCACTTTCATGATCCTCTGACAACATAGCCAGAGTTTGTTTGATAACAGAACTATTGTAACCACCAGCTAAACCTTTGTCTGCTGTAATGACAATATATCCTGTTTTCTTAACTGGACGAGAAAGTAACATACTATGGTAATCATCTGGGTTCAGGTCATCACTACCACCTGATGCAAAATCATTCTCCAAAGTTTCTAACTGAGTTGCCGCTAAATGTGTTACCATTTCACGGATTTTAGTTGAGTAACGTTGGAAATTACGTGATGATGATTCAGATTTATTTAGTTTTGAACCTGATACCATTTGCATCGCGCTCGTAATTTGACTGGTTTTCTTTGTAGAGGCAATTTTTCTTTTAATTTCAATTAATGATTCAGCCACACAAATTCACCATCCTTTTAAGCGTCAGCTGACGTCTCGCTTACAACAGAGTTTGTTGAAGCAAAGATATCTTTAAACTCATTGATTGCTTTATCCAAATCTGCTGATTCTGGTAAATTCTTAGTCTCACGAATATGAGCAAATAATTCTGGATAATTATCATCAATATGAGTGAATAATTCACTTTCAAATTTTAAGATATCATCAACAGGAATACTATCTAAGAAACCATGAGTTAAGGCATAAAGAATCGTTACTTGTTTTTCAACAGCTAACGGTTTATGTAAATCTTGTTTTAAGATTTCAACCGTACGACGACCACGGTTTAATTTTGCTTGAGTTGCCGCATCTAAATCAGAACCAAACTGAGTGAAGGCTTCTAATTCACGGTAACTTGCTAAATCAAGACGAAGTGTCCCTGCTACTTGTTTCATCGCTTTAATTTGCGCTGAACCCCCAACACGTGATACAGAAAGTCCCGCATCAACGGCTGGTCTAACACCTGAATGGAACAAGTTATCTTGTAAGAAAATTTGTCCATCTGTAATAGAAATAACGTTAGTTGGAATGTAAGCTGAGATATCTCCCGCTTGTGTTTCAACGAACGGTAACGCCGTCATAGAACCGCCACCTAAGTCTTCACTTAGTTTAGCTGAACGTTCTAATAAACGTGAATGTAAGTAGAATACATCCCCCGGATAAGCTTCACGACCTGGAGGACGTCTTAATAGTAATGATAACTCACGGTAAGCTGCTGCTTGTTTTGATAAGTCATCATAAACTACTAAAACATGTTTACCATTGTACATGAATTCTTCACCAATCGCTGCTCCCGCATAAGGCGCGATGTATAATAGCGGTGCTGGTTGAGAAGCACTTGCTGTTACAACGATAGTGTAGTCCATTGCACCATAACGTTTTAATGTTTCAACTTGGTTACGAACTGTTGATTCTTTTTGTCCAATCGCTACATAAATACAAATCATATCTTGATCTTTTTGGTTAATGATTGTATCAATCGCGATTGATGTTTTACCAGTTTTACGGTCACCGATAATTAATTCACGTTGACCACGGCCAATTGGAACTAATGCATCAATGGCTTTCAAACCCGTTTGTAATGGTTCTCCTACTGATTGACGTTGCATAACACCAGGTGCTGCCGCTTCAATCGGACGAGTGTTTGTTGTTTTAATTTCACCAAGACCATCAACAGGTTGTCCTAAAGGATTAATAACACGCCCGATCATGGCTTCCCCTACAGGAACATCCATGATTTTACCAGTACGTTTTACTTGATCTCCTTCACGAATAGTCTCAAAGTCACCAAGAATGATAATCCCAACATCGTTGGATTCCAGGTTTTGAGCCATCCCATATGAGCCATTTGAAAATTCTAATAACTCACCACTCATAGCGTTTTCTAAACCATAAGCACGCGCAATACCATCCCCAACATACGTTACAACACCGACTTCGTCTACGACAAGGGCGTCAGCATAATTGGCGATTTGTTGTTTAATGAGCGAACTAATCTCTTTTGCTTTAATGCTCATTGATTTTCACCTCTTTTTCTCATTTCCCTTACTTAAGTAGTTCTTTATGCATCGTTTCAAGTTGTTTTTTGACACTATTGTCAATCACTTTATGAGCCGCATTAACTATTAAGCCACCTAAAATATCAGGATCTACTTTGCTTCGTAAAATTACTTTTTCATAACCGAAGTTTTTAGCAATCTCAGATTCAACGTTTGTCACTTGTTCATCTGTAAGAGGAACAGCTGATGTTACGTCTGCTACTAAGATCCCTTTATTCTCGTAATATAAGAATTCAAATTCTTCGATAATTTGTGGCACTTCATCCATTCTTCCGTATTCATAAATAACACGTAAAAATTTTGAAATGGTCTCACTAAACTCTTTGTCTAATTCATGTAGAATGTCGACTTTTTCAAAAGGTTCCAAACGGTCATCACTAAGGATACGACCTAATTCGGGAACATCCTCATAAATCTCTCTAAGAGCAACTAGCTCGTCGTGAGTTTCGTCAAGATGTTTTTCTTCTTTTGCTGTTTCATAAAGAACACGACCATATCGTCTGTCAATCGTTAAATTTTCAGTCTTCATTTTGTGTTCCCAGCCCTTCAATATAAGAATTGATTAACTCTTTATGAGTATCAGCATTCAATTCTTTTTTCAATATTTTAGAAGCTATCTGAACTGATAAATCTGCTACTTCATGACGAGCAGATTCGATTAATTGTTCTCTTTCTAACGCCATGTCATGTTGCGCTTTTTCACGGTAATTAAGCGCTTCTGTACGAGCTTCTGTCACAATGCTTTGCGCACTGTTTTCTGCGTTATCTTTAGCTCGTTTAATGATGACTGCCGCTTCTTTTCTTGCAAGGGTTAATTCTTCTTCACTTTGTTGACGTAAAGCATCTGCTTCAATCTTAGCTTGTTCCGCACCGTCTAAATCACTAGAGATTTTATTAGCACGCTCGTCCATGATTGCCATGATGTTACCCCAAGCGAATTTTTTAATTAAGATAATTAAAATAAGAAAAGACAAACTGACAAAAGCCATCGTAGTAAAAACAGTAGTCGGTACACTACTTATAACTAGATTATTGATCATAATCGCTCGAACTTCCTCTCTCATTTATACTAGTTTCCTGATCTTCTTATAAAGTAACATTACTATAGAAGAAATTATTACTCACTAATCGACACACTGACTAGCATTTCTTAAAAATAGAAAGAAAGCAGAGACGGTTGTCCGATACGTTCGGCGTCCTGCCTTCGTGTATATTTTATAAGAAAATTAATAGTAAAGCGATAACCACACCTAGAATTGGCACGGCCTCGATTAAACCAACACCGATAAACATTGTTGATTTTAATTCACCAGACATTTCTGGTTGGCGAGCCATACACTCGATTGTTTTAGCGATTACTTTACCATTACCATAAGCGGCCGCGATTGCTGACCCAAAAACTGCGATAGATGCTGCGATATAATTCATATTATACTTCCTCCTAATTAATCCATATACTTTTTTTGTTACATGTTACTACATTTTTAGTGCTCTGTTGCTACTTTGTGAGATAAGTAAACCATTGACAAGGTTACAAACACATACGCTTGAATACCACCGATAAAGATTGAGAATCCTATCCAAATCATTTCTAATGGAATCGCAAGAACAAATGATACAGGACCATTAACAGCTAATTTACTTGAAATAAGTGTTAATAATACTTCACCTGCATAGATGTTACCGTATAGACGAAGACCTAACGTTAAAACGTTAGTAAATTCTTCCATCAATTTTACTGGCATTAAGAATTTAGCCGGTTGGGCAAAGCTGTGATCAAAGTAGCCTTTTCCACCAAATTTCTCAACTCCAAAATAATTGGTTAAAAGAATAACCAATGTTGCCAACGTTAGTGTTACTAACGGATCGGCTGTTGGACTCTTCCAAAAACTGATTTCTTCACCCTGAGTGTTATGAATACCGATTTTCGTCACCAAACCCAAGATGTTTGAAACAAGAACAAATAAGAACATAGTAAACGCTAATAAATGATAGTTATTCACTTCATTACCAGGCAAGTTACCTTTCAAGATCCCTTTAACGAAATCAATGATCCATTCTAAAAAGTTTTGTTTCCCTGTTGGTTTCAGTTGAAGATTTCTTGAACAGTACATCACAAATCCGAAAATTATCAGACATGTTAGCAAAACCATCATACATACCGTTGCGTCAAAATCAAAACCCGCAATAGTAACAATCCAGGATTTTTCTTCCATTTTACTTCACCTCTTTTCCAAAGAGAAGATTTAAAATAACAAAAATAATAACTGAGCAATGTGTTATAAGTAAAAAATTATAGCTCTATTACTTATTGCTATTCAACACAAATTATAATACCACCATTGATTGCAAAATACAAAGTTTTTCATGAAAATAATTGATAAAAAACGATAATTTTTAAAATTAGCAAAATAACAACTGTTTTCTACTTTCTTTTGAATCATTTGCTTTTTCAATTTTTGGTAATCTCTCAATCATTACTCTTCGAATCTTCTTTCTCCTCTCATTCAAAATAGTCTATTACATCCTCTATCCTATCAAAGTTTTCACTAATTTTAAAGGATTATGTGAATTATTTCGCCACTAACAGTTCTATACTTTAAACTAAAACAGTAAAACCTCACAAATACTGATATTTCAAGGTTTTTTTTATGCCATTTTTATAAAAAAAAGAGAAAAACTTTGGTATTTGGTATAAACGCTCACATACCTCACAAAGTTCTTCTCTTTTATCTATTCTTTAATGTCCGTTCAATCTCACGATTAATGTCACGGCGTTTTAAGTCTTCACGTTTATCATAACTTTTCTTACCTTTACATACACCAATCAATACTTTGGCGTAACCATTTTTGATATAAACTTTTAAAGGTACCAATGTTATACCCGCATTTTTAGTTTCACCAATCAATCGCTCGATTTGTTTTTTCTTCATCAGTAGCTTTCTAGTTCTCAATGGTTCGTGATTAAATAAATTCCCTTGTTCATAGGGACTGATATGGACATTATGTAAGAAAACTTCTCCATTTCTCACTCTCGCAAATCCATCTTTTAAATTCATACGACCATTTCTAATCGCTTTAATTTCAGTCCCTTGAAGCACCATACCTGCTTCAATTGTATCAATAACAGTATAATCATGACGCGCTTTTCTATTTTGAGCAATTAGTTTTCCTTCACCTTTAGGCATTTTCATTCCCCCAACTCTTAACTACTTTTTCTTTTTACCTTTTTTCTTTGCTACCTCTTTATAAAAAGGTTTTTTACTTTTTTTCTTCTTAGATTTACTATATTTTTCATCTCTATCAGTGTGTGCTTTTGGTTTGCTATTTAATTTAACCTTTAATTGTTTCGTATCTCGACCTTGCTTACGACCTGATGGTTTACCTTTACCTCTAGATTGTCTATCACGTTCTCGTCCACCACGCTCACGACCTCCGCCACGTCTCTCGCGTTTCTGTATATCGACTTTATCTTTTTCAGCTAACTCTTCAGCTGATATCAATTCAAAATCGATTTCTCGTGTGACAGGGTCAGCTTTGGTTACTTTGATGACCACTTTTTGACCAATACGGTAAGTTGTTCTAGAACGTTCTCCTACAAGCGCTAAATGACTTTCTACAAATTGGAAGTACTCTGGTAACTTACTAATGTGAATTAAACCTTCCACTGTATTAGCCAACTCAATGAACATACCGAACTTAGTAATTGAACCAATGACACCTTCGAATTCTTGACCTACTTTATCCACCATGTATTCTGCTTTCTTAAGTGAATCGGTATCGCGTTCAGCATCTACTGCACGGCGCTCCATTTGCGAGCTATGTAAGGCAATATCTGGTAAATGTTCTTGCCACTTCTCTTTTGTTTCATCAGAGATTGGTTTTGTTTGATACGACTTAATCAAACGGTGAACAATCAAATCAGGATAACGGCGAATTGGTGATGTAAAGTGAGTGTAATCATCAGCAGCTAAGCCATAATGCCCCACTGGGTCTTCACTATATTTAGCTTGTTGCATACTTCTTAGTAACATTTTATTAATAACAGCTTCTTCTGGCTTATCTTTCACCTGATTTAAAGCACTCTGTAATTCTTTCGGTGAAATATCTTCTTTTGTTCCTTTAACCATAATACCAAAATTTGTAGCAAATTCGAAGAAACGTTGCATTTTATCTTCTTTGGGTTGCTCATGAATACGGTAAATGAATGGTAATTTTTGAGAATTAAAATGTTTAGCCACTGTTTCATTAGCCATTAACATAAATGACTCAATTAAACGTTCGCCTAATCCGCGATCTCTTAGCTGGATTTCAACCGGATTTCCGATTTCATCAACTAAAATTTTAGCTTCTTTATCCTCAAATGAAATCGCACCACGCTCAGTTCTCATTCCTTCAAGAATTTTATGTAACTCTCCCATTTCCTTAAACATAGGAACTAGCTCTTTATATTGATTAATTGTTTCAGGCTTTTCTTCTTCTAAAATTTCATTAACAGCTGTATACGTCATCCGCTCAGCTGTTTGAATAACACTTTCAAAGATATCGTAACTTACAACATGCCCTGTTTCATCAATCTCCATCTCACAACTCATTGCAAGTCTTGGGACTTTAGGATTAAGTGAACAAATACCATTTGATAAACGATGAGGAATCATCGGAATCACACGGTCGGTCAAGTATACACTTGTAGCACGTTCGTAAGCTTCAATGTCCATAGGGCTACCTTCAGTAACATAATGAGAAACATCTGCAATATGGACACCTAAAAAGTAGTTGCCGTTTTGTAAACGACGTACTGTAACGGCATCATCTAAATCTTTTGCATCTGCCCCGTCAATCGTAACGAGAACTTGCTCTCGACAATCACGACGTTTTTTTATATCTTCTTCAGAAATAGTATCAGGAACGCTATCAGCATGGGTTAATACGTCATCCGGGAATTTTGTTGGAATACCATGTTGCATCACAATGCTTAAAATATCCATCCCAGGGTCATTTTTATGCCCTACTGTTTGTTTAACTAATCCTTCTAACGCTGTTGGAAATTCTGGTTCAGGATAATGTGTTACTTCAACAACTACAATCGTTCCTTCAACAGGTTTAATACCTTCTGCTGGGATGAAGATTTTATAGTTAGACATTTTTTTATCTTGCGGTTTAACATATCCATATAAATCTGTTTCTTGTGATTTTTCCTCGGTAAACGGAATAAACTCTCCGACCACTTGTGTTAAAGCACGTTCTACAATCTCAACAATTTTACCTTCTGCTGTTTTATCTTCAATATGATTAGCAGGTTGCAGGATGTCGATTTTAACTGTATCCCCATTTAACGCAAAACCAGTATGGTCTTTTGAAATGTAGACATCACTTTCTTCACCTTCAATTGATACAAAACCGAAACCACGTTCATTCGCTCTGAATAAACCTTCTACTAATACTTCTTTAGGCGGTAATTTAATTTTACCTTTTTTGGTAAACATAATCGTTTTTTCACGTTCCATAGTAGCAACGGTTTGGACAAGGACTTTAAAGTCTTCTCCTTTTGCAAAACCTAAAAGTTCTGCTAGTTCTTCCATCGAAAAACTTTTTTTATCACTTGCTTTTATAGCTGCAAGTATCTTATCTTTTATTGTTTCTTTCATGTGTTCTCCTTGGGGTGCTTCTTCAACAACCTATTCTAATTAGGTTGGCACCAATTTAAATTATTTATGAATGATAGGACATCTTCTTGTAATTGTTTTTTTTCGGGTCCTACAGTAATAACATGCCCACTTTCTGGGTACCACTTCACAACAGAAGGAGAGGCCTTAAGTTGTTTTTCAACCTCATACACATCATTCGGATTAATCATTTTATCTTTTGCTGCTTGGACGAGTAATGTTGGTTGCGTTACATAGGGTAGCTGATTGAAGACTTTAGAACTAAATTCTTTTATCTCACCAAGCTGTTTAGGTAATAGCTTTTCTATATCCATTAGACGGCGATTAATTTCTGCTTCTCCACATCCTGCTTTTTTCATAACCGTCTTAGCATAGTATAAAAATGTTGGGAAAATGTTAGTTTCATTCTCTGGGGTAATCGGCGAGCAAAATTCGCCTCCTCCAATTATCTGTTCCGTACTATCAGTTACCGCACTCATGGCAAATAATCCACCAAGCGATAAACCAAAAACAGCAACCTCATTGTAACCATTAGCTTGGAATTCTTGCAAATAATCGTTAAGTTGTCTTTTCCAGATACCTGGACCCGCTTCTAATATATCTTCTGGACGAGTTGTACCATGTCCTTCAAATAAAGGCATCAACACCGTGTAGCCTTGATTATTTAGATATCGTCCTAATGATCTAACATCATTTGGTGTACCCGTATAAGCATGCATTAAAATAACCGCACGTTTCCCCCCTCTGAAAAATACAGTTTTGGGTAATGTTTGTTTAATAGTCACTTATTCTTCACTCCGCTCATATTATCTATTAGTCATTCTTATACTACCATTGTACCTAAAAAAGCCCCCTGTTCAAAACAGGAGGCCTTCGTTTTTTTACTTAGATGATAAGTAGGCTAATACTAAAGCTAGTAAAACCCAAACAACACCTAATACAGCTGTTGCTTTTTGCATAACTGCTTCAAACCCACGCGCTTTTTGTTTCCCAAATAATTGGTCTGCGCCACCAGTAAAAGCACTTGCTGCACTATTTTGCTTACTTGGTTGCATCATTACGGCAATGATGATTAAAATTGAAACGGCGATCATAACGCCTAATAGAAAATTACTCACGTGTTGAAACCTCCCTATTCTGTCCATATTACTCTTTTATGATTTTATCACACTTTTTTATATAAAACTAGTTATTATTAACTTTAATATTTTGAAAAATAACATCTAAAAATAAAAATTATTTAGAAAACAGCTCTATTATCCGATGCTCTACTCTGATTCGACTAGACAATCTGGACGATACTCTTTAACAATTGTCTTCAGTTCATCGTGCGGCAAAGCATAATAAGTATTACCATTACGACCTACTAAATCCTCAGCTGCAAACAACGCATTTAAAATCGCTTCTTCCACCGATTGAACAACCGCATTATACAATGGATCAATCAAATCATCACCTAATACATCAGCTGTACTTGTAGATGGGGTATATGCTTTTTCATTGGCAGTAGAGAACGCTAAGAAAATATCACCAGAACCATTTTCACACCCCGCACCTAATTCTCCTAAGCCTATTGGAACTCTTTTGCATAGTTTAGTAAGCTGTGTTGGAGAAAGGGGAGCATCTGTTGCTAATACTACAATAATAGAGCCAGACCCAGGTTTTGGTGCATCTGTATTCAAGACTGCTTGATGGCCTTCAATTAATTTTCCAATTGGCAGACCATACAATTTAAATTTATCTCTTGGACCATGATTAGCTTGAACAAAAGCTCCTACTGTATAGCCCCCCTCTTCTTGTGGTAAGACACGAGAAGAGGTGCCAGATCCACCTTTGAACCCATGACACTTCATCCCAGTTCCCCCACCAACATTACCTTCTGCAGGCGTACCAGATTTAGCATTTCTTAAAGCTTCCATAACATGCTTTTCTTCTACATGGAAACCGTTCGTATCGTTTAACATTCCGTCCCACGTCTCACCTACAACGGGATAAAAGAAACTACAATTTTCAACTGGTTTGCCATTCATAATTAATGGGTAATAAAACTTATTTTGGACCATCCATTTTGCGATACTATCTCTTACGATTCCAACACTATGAGTATTTGTAATACCAATAGGACCGTGTAGAAATCCTGAATCATCAATCCAATGAGAGCCGGTCATTTCACCATTCCCATTCAAATCAAAGCGACCCGCATAAACAGCACTTCTTTTTTTACCCCTAGGTAAAATCGTCGTCACACCTGTCCTAGCAAAATCAGAGAAGTCACCTTTATAGTCAGAAGGCTCTCCCAACCAAACAGTGCTATAACCAACTTCAACACCTTTTACGTCTGTAATTGCATTATATATTCCCGGTACACCATCTAATTTGAAACCTTCTTCTCTAAATCGTTTTTTCACCAATAAAATCACTCCCACGTTAAGAATTATGTCATCAACTTTAGCACGACTCCTATCGTTTCTCTAAACAAAACGATGAATCTGTCTACCTTCAATTAGATATATAATATCACAAATCTCCGTCAAATCCTTCTCATGAGGGCTTGTCACAGCCATTGTATAGTGATTTTGCATCATTTTTATTATAAGGCTCTTTATTTCAATTTTCGAAAACGTATCTAAACCGTAAAAAGGTTCATCAAATATCACCAATTCTCTATTAAATAAAATTGCTTTAGCAATCAAAACTTTTTTCTTATTCATATCTGAATAATCGCAGAGCGGTATTAAACTGTTACCATCAAGCCCCACTTCTTCCAATACTTGAAACAAGTCCCTTGTGTTTTCCTCTTTATCTAACTCTATAATAGACTCAAAATAAGATTGAATTGTTTCTGAAGAGCTCAATTCTTCTTTCCCATCAACCAACCCAACTGATGTAGCACACTCCCTTATAATTTCACCCTCATACTCTATATCTAAACCTGCCAACATATGACATAAGACAGTTTTTCCAGCATTATTTTTCCCTAAAAAGCCTAAAATTTTTTTTTCAGGAATCTTTAAATTTATATTTATAAAATAATAACTAAATCCTACTTTTTTAGTAAGATTTCTCATCTCCAACTGAGCCATACTATTCTCCTACTCTTCTTTTATATCTTAAAGCATACCTTAACTTTGTCTTTTAAATTATTTTTTTCGCTGATTAGCTTCCTTATTTTTCTAAATTATTCCAAAAAACAAGGAATATTTGTAATTATACACCTTTTATGAACGAACGTGAATACTTTTTCATAAAAATTAAGTTTAATGCATAAAAACCAATTATATATATTTTTTTATTTCTATATTAAATTTTTGTTTAAATACAAAAAAAGCCTGCTAACAATAAAAGTTAACAGGTCTTTTTGTGTTTTATTTTAAATTACTCTTTTTTGTCTGAATGCTTTACGTGATCGATTGTATCATTTACTTTATGAGAAATATCGTCAACTAATTCCTCGCCTTTTTCTTTCAATTTTCCTAATCCTTCTTGGAGTTTACCTTCTAATTCCTTAGAACCATCATCAGTTACTTTACCGACTCCTTCTTTAGCTTTTCCTAATAATTCATCTTTATTCACCATGATATTACCTCCTTCTTAAGTATATGTCTATTATGTCATAATACGTGTTATTTGAAAAGAGAAAAGATTTTTAAATAAAACAGCTATAAAAGACCGTGTCTTTTATACTCTATGTCAAATGCTGTGAATAGCTAAGATCTTATCTATATAGTTAATAATTAAGCAGTTTTACCATATTAGGTAAAACTGCCTCTTTGTATGACGTTAAAATTAATCATAATACGATATTCTAAATTAAAAAAATTGCGATAACCGCAAGCAATTCGCTTGATAACCTTTATTTTATTAACGCTGCCTTCAAGAGGACCATAGTTATAAGCCAGATAATCAAAAGCATGTTGGATGCGTGACAAGTAACTTGAAAGTCTTTATAAAGAAATCACCATATAAGACGAAAACAAAGATTTCGACTTAAGTACACAGTCTTAAAATCAAGCGTATTAGAATCTTTTAAAAATAACCGCCAATAGCGTTTGAGTTTTCTAGACTTTTTTTGATCCTCATATTTTGAGGTCTTAAATTGAGTCATAATTTTAATTCACGTTTGATTAAGAGTGCGTGCAATTAATTGAATCAAATAAAAGCGATCGATGATAACTTTAGCATTAGCATTAGGAAAAAAACTCGCAAGCCATCATGAAAGAAGCTGCATTCATATCAACACCAAATTTTTTTACCGATAAACAACTGGTTAAAGAATAGCGTAAAAAATACTGGCGTAAGGCATCAAACGTCTATCTGGCAATATTTAACGGAAAATAGATTAGAAATAAACCACTCAGAATACTAAACTATCCTTACCAAACGGAAGCCATGATGATTGATCGTCTACTGGGTTATTCTGCACCTTTAAAGAATGTCTATCATTACGTTCAAGATATCATGGACGCTTTTAGAATAAAGGAGCACCGTCTATTTTTCGACCCTTAACAAAATTAACACAAACATTAAATTCTGAGATTCGTAAGAAGCTTCAAGACCACTTAATGTATGAAGTAGGCATTAGAGATTCGATGATTCCCCCCTATTTAAATGGGAAGATGAAAATACACATCTAAAAACTTTAAAGCGCGTATCATATGTATTTAAATCATTTGAGAATATGAAGTTAACACTATTTATGATGAATCAACTAATAAAAATAGCAAAACAAAAAACTATGAAAGAAAGGATAAGCTTTCTCTCATAGTTCATTATTAATTTAACTCATCAGTCCTTATTAACAAAGAGCCAAATTATATTGCCATCTATCATAGTCCTTTCTTTATTTAAATACTTTTTCAACAATATGTTTAGAACTATCTCCGTTATATTTCGAAGTAAATTCTTCATAATTAGGGAGAAAATTAGGCAATAACTTTTCACTATTCAAAATGGCATCACCCAATTTTTCTTGCTCTTTTACAACTTGCCCTAAAGGTTTTGCCTCTATGTCATAATAAAAACCTCGTAAATCATTTTTGTAAAGCTCTAAATCGTCCATAAATAGAATAATAGGGCGTTTCAATAGAGAAAAATCATACATAGTACTAGAATAATCAGTAATAAGAACATCACTAATTAAATACAAATCACTAGTTTCAGGATAATCTGAAACATCATAACAAAATTCTTCATAGTGACCTGTTGCAACTCTATCTCTGACCAAATAATGGAATCTTGTCAATAATACATAGTCCTCACCTAACGTTTGTCGCATTTGGTACAAACTAAATGGAAGTCTGAAATTTTTAGTGTCTCTCCATGTAGGAGCATACAAGACCACTTTTTTATTCTGTGGAATGTTAAGTTCCTCTTTAATTCGATTTATTTCATCAGGTGTATTTCTTAAAAACAAGTCATCATTTCTAGGATACCCGTACTCTAGTATCTCTGCTTTGTAATCAAAACAACTTTCAAAAATTGGTGTTGAATATTTATTTGGTGAAATCAAGTAATCCCAACGAGATGTTTCTTCTAAAAACTCAGATATGTATGTTTCTGGGTCCATATTTACAATATTTACAACTTCCATATCATTCGCTAGTCTCTTCAATGGTGTTCCATGCCATGTCTGTAAATATACTGTTTTATGTGGTTTATGCATCTCAAGAGGTAATCGAGCGTTACTTACCCAATAACCAGAGGTCAACATTGCTTTAACCCACTTAAAAGAACCTATCTTCACTTTTTCTATATGATCTGGAAAATTATCTTGATAGCCATTATGATAGCCCCAAACTACAGTATGTTCTGGATAATGCTCTTGAATATACTCTGATATTTTACGAGGACTATCACTATAATATCTCCCTGAAAAAGAACAACAGTAAACCTGCTTCTTTTTAACTGGTAAGACTAAAGACAATAGTGATGTTTTAAATTTTGAAATTTCCATCTAATCTAACTCCTGTTCATTCTTTAATAATTCCATGATCGTATGAGAGATAGAAGTCATACTTTTTGGACGATACTTATCTAATTCAGACGACTCGATTGTCGTCCTTCGATTGATCACTTCAGCTAAGTTTCTCTCATTATCGACTGAAATTTTTTCAAATGTTTTCAAATCTCCCTCATACATCCCTCTAATTTTAGAGTAGTACTCAAAATCTTTCATAATCAAATAAAACGGTTTATCAACGTTTATTGCATCGAATAATACAGATGAGTAATCTGTTACTAACAAATCACACGCAAGTACGTATTTTTCAATTGCCTCTGAACCTTCTATAAGAATATCAGGCTTATTATTGTCTCCTAATTTATCCATCGGATGTGGTTTCATAACAAAAATATAATCTTCAGGATTTTCCATATTTTCTTTCAACCTATTAAAATCAACCATATAGTCATTATTAATAGCAGCTAGATTCTTTTTAAAATTATAATCCCTCCAAGTTGGAACATATAATACCATTTTTTTATCATCACTAATACCTAACTCTGTTCGTACAGCTTGTTTGAGTTCTGCATTATCTTTATTTTCTATCATCCACTTGGTTTTGGGTTGTGGTGCACGAACTAATTTTTCCAATGGAATATTAAAAGAAGAGGCATATTTCAAATCCATATCTCTGTGTTCAGATAATAAAAAATGCCATTTAGAAATCATTTTTGACTTCTGAACTTTTTGCTTTTTGTTCCATCTGTCCACTTCAGTTTCAGGACTATCAAACAACATTTTTTTAAATGGATTACCATGCCACAATTGAATTAAATAACGGCCTTCTTTTTCGTTTAAATTAACCCATGATTCTGCAACTACAACCTTAGCTGTCGCTAGATACTTTTTATATTCTTGACTATGCGGTGTTAATGTATAAGCTTGTAACAAATGACTATCATCTTCTGGTTGCTCTTTACACGCAAATTTCAGATGATTATAGTCGTAGTATTTTGATAACTCGTTAAATAAGTGCATCGAGTTCCCATTATATTTATAGTCAAAACCTAGTAATAGGATTTTATCATCTAATTCAGGTTTCGAAGAATCTTCTACTGTAATAGCATCTGCATTAGAAGTGCGTTTAGGAGGAAATAAATTTACTCTTATTTGAGTTGCTTTATTTAACATCTTCACTATTTTTTTATTTCTTATTGTTTTATTCCATCTTGTAACTAGATTCAATGTTGGTCTAGTCATTTTATACCTCAACATCTTATTAATATTAATCATATTTTTAACTTGATTATTTTGGAAGTAACCAGATTTGAATATCATATACTCAAGATTAGTCCCAACCTTCTTAGGTACTCTAAATCGTTCAAAACTTTCCCATGATTTTATTTCATTAATAAATTCTTTAAGATATTCTATTTGTTCTTTTTTATTCAAGCTAGAGCGTTCTTCTGAATAATGAAGTGCTCTGTTTATATAATATTTAACAATCGGATAGGGATTATACTCAAACTCCATTGATTTGATTTTTTTAAAAGAAGTCAACAAGTCATCCGTATGCTTAGTCGTGTCATAGTTAGTTGCCGTCACCGAATGATCATTTAATCGAATATTATAGAAGCTATTTTGTAATACCACCACTTCATCAGCTAAAATTACATTCTTTATATAGAACTCAATGTCTTCATATAAGTAGCCTTCCCCATAAAAGATATTATTTGAGATTAAAAATTCTTTTCTATACACTTTATTAACCGTAAAGAATATGGGGTGATTTAATAGCAAATTGGTTTCTTTTCCAATTAACTTCCCTACCTCTTCTGAACCAAAATTAACATTTCTAAAATAAGGAGTATAACTTTCTCTCTTACGTTTTGTAACTTGAGAGGCATCATAACTATAATTAAAATACAGAAAATCAGCATTCGGGTTTTTTACCATATTATCGTAGCATAGTTCTAAAGTCTTGATATTTATCGAATCATCTGAATCGATAAACATCAACCACTCAGCCTTTGCTCTCATGATGCCTTGGTTTCTTCTAGTACCTTGTTTTAAATTTTGGCCATCAGCAATAATTTCAATATCGATATTTGGTTTAGATGAGAAATAATGGTCATTCAACTCTTTTAATTTTTCTAGAGTCCCATCTTGTGACCCATCATCTATAAACAAACATTCAAATCTACCTTCAAAGGTTTGTCCTGCGATAGACTGTATCAAATGTTCTATTGTATCCTCAGCATTATATACTGGTATTATTAAAGAAAAAATACATTCGCTCATATTATATTTCTCACTCTTTCTTTTTTATTTGAAATTTAATAACACTTATCTCACACAGATAAGTTTTTTCAAACTATTCATCGTCTGGACCTTTACATACCAAAGGCAACAATTACTCATACTTATCCATTATATTATTAAATTATCCAAATTACAAATATACTTATCCCAGTAATTACATAGCTTTTTAAATTAAATCATGCACTTATTTTAGACTAATTCATTACTTTTATCTACTGGATACTTTATGCCATTTTTCACGATTTTATTGCGTACTATTTCCTTCACGTCTAAATTCAAATCGTCTGCCAGCATCATTAAATAAATGTAAACATCAGCAATCTCATCCTTGATATTTTCCATATCCGCTTCTACGGCTTGCTTGTCATTCTTCCATTGAAAATTTTCTAATAATTCAGAAGCTTCTAAGCATACTGAAATAGCTAAATCTTTATGAGTATGAAATGGTCGCCAGTTCCGTTCATCTCTAAATTCATTTATTTCTTTCATTAATTCTTCCATTACGCTCATCTCCATTTTTTATAATGCTTTTATTATAACGCAGTCTCTCAAAACAACAAAACACTTCACCTATTTTAGTGAAGTGCTTTGAGTGATTACATTGTAATCGTATCGCTTTTCGTTACTTTCATGAATAATAATAACGACGCTACTGTTATAGCCGTTAAAATTGTAGAGAGTGCTGCTGCAATTCCGTAATTCCCTCTAATAACTTCTGTATATATAGCTACTGGCATTGTCTTCGTATTAACATTATACAGTAGAATAGATGTTGATAGTTCTGAAATCATGGTAATCCAACTTAAAATAGCTCCTGAAACAATTCCTGAGACCATCATCGGAACTGTTATTTTACAGAACGTATTTATCTTACTACTCCCTAAACTTGATGCCGCTTCTTCAATAGAGTCAGGAATTTGACCCAATGTCGCAACTGATGACCGTATTGTATATGGCAAACGTCTAACAGTTAACGAAATAACTATGATTAAAGCGGTCCCTGTAATAGCTAAGAAACCTGATCCACCAATTCCCGTGTTAAAGGCCGCTAAGAAAGCAATTCCTAGCACCGTTCCAGGTACAATATAAGGAACCATACTTAGAATATCAATCGCTGAAGTTAAAATATTTTTCTTTTTAACAGTCAAATAAGAAATAAATACTGCAAATATAACAACTATAACAAGAGCCATTAGCGGAATCCTAATAGTGTTAAAAATGGCTGACCCCATTCGATTAAATGCTTCTGTATAACTGTTTAATGAATAACCTGACACAAAGACCATTCCTTTTGTGTTTTGGAAAGATGTATACATTAAATAAAGCTGTGGTAAAATGGCAAGAAAAACAACGCCATAAGATACGACATAAATAATCCCACGCTTAAGTCCAGATACTTTTCTTTCTGCCACTGGATGTAAAGAACTCATCGTAAACGTATTTTTATTTGACACATATTTTTGTATCAAGAAAATAGTTAGCGCGATGATGATTGCAATAACCGCAAGTGATGAAGCAAAGGAAGCATTTCCTCCAACTTCACTCATAAATTCTGTATAAATCAAAACTGGGAAAGTTCGGTAGCCTTCACCAATCAACATCGGCGTCCCAAAATCAGAGAATGCACGCATAAAGACTAGTAATGCCCCTGCTAAGATAGTTGGGAGTAGCAATGGTAAAATAACTTTAAAGAAACGTGCCAAACCACTGCAGCCCATACTCTCTGAAGCTTCTAATAAGGAATTATCAATACTTTTAAAAGCACCACTAACATATAAGAAAATAAGTGGGAATAATTGTAAAGTAAAGACCAAAGTAATTCCTTTAAATCCATATATATCTGGCATCACAACTCCAAATGTTTGAGATAAGAATGTTGTAATAATACCACTGCGTCCCAAAAGTAATATCCATGAATAAGCCCCAACAAAAGGAGCAGACATTGACGCAATGATAATTAGGATTTGTAAAACCTTTTTTCCTTTAAATTCATACATAGCAAACAAATAAGCTAAAAGTATCCCCACGATTAAGGCACAAACCGTTGCCGTAAGAGACACTTTAAAACTATTAATCAACGTTTCAGAGTAATAGGTCTTAGAAAAGAACGTAACGAAATTTTCAAATGACACACTGCCAGAAACGATAATCGCTTGTTTTAATAGACTTCCTAGAGGATAGACTAAAAAAATTAAATATGTTGCCAATATAAACAATGAGGACCCATTCCAAATGTCCCATTTAAATTTTTTCTTTCCCATCCTACTCACCACCTAGTAAATTCTGACTGCCATCCTCATTGAAGACATTAATTTTTTGCGTATTAATTTCAAGATAAATACGGTCACCTGTTGTTAAATCTTCTTCAAATGTCGACTCTTCTGTGACTTGAATTTTTTGATTGCCACCTAAATTTAGATAGTACTCTGTATTCAACCCCAGATAAATACTATCAATAACATCCGCTGCTATACCATGATCCCCTGTTCTGACAAATTCTTCTGGACGAATACTGATTTTAACCTTCTGCTCATCTACATGACTAAGTTGAGGAAATGGCAATTCGTAGTTATTAGGAAAAATAAGAACAGCCTCTCCTCCTTTTTTCACTAATCTACCTTCAATCACGTTTGTTCTGCCAATGAATGAGGCCACAAAGATGTTACTTGGACGGTGATATAATTCTTTCGGACGACCGACTTGTTGAATTTTGCCATCTTTAAGTACAGCAATTTTATCAGATATCGCCATGGCTTCTTCTTGGTCATGCGTGACATAAACGGTTGTAATCCCAACTTCTTTTTGAATTTCACGAATAGCTTGACGCATATCAATTCGCAATTTAGCGTCCAAGTTACTTAAAGGTTCATCCATAAGTAACACATCAGGACTAATCGCAATCGCTCTGGCTAAGGCCACACGCTGTTGTTGTCCACCACTCAATTGGTCTGGTTTACGATCTTGATATTGATCGATCTGCATTAATTTTAAATAAGTATCTGTCTTTTCTTTAATTTCTGTTTTTGAAAGTTGGCGTTGTTTCAAACCAAATTCAACATTTTGACGAACTGTTAAGTTAGGGAAAATAGCATAATTTTGGAATACCATTCCGATATTACGTTTACTAGGCTCTTTATCATTAATTCGTTCATCATTGAAATAAAAGTCGCCACCTTCGATTGAATTAAAGCCAGCAATCATTCTAAGTAAGGTGGTTTTACCACATCCTGATGGGCCTAATAGAGTAAAGAGAGACCCATCTGGAATATCAACAGATAAATCTGGAATAACTTCCAATCCGTTGTATATTTTTTTAGCATGATTTATAGTAATTTTACTCATTTTGACTACTCCTCTATTTATTAGATTGGATGTCTACATAAACATCACTGTATTTTTTAACAATATCTTGTTTATTTTTAATAACATATTCTTGGTCTTCTTCGATTGTTTTAATATCAGATAACGGTTTCATATTTTCACTAGTTTTAGCATCTTTTCTAACAGGACGATTTGTTGTTGTTGTTCCTAAAATATCTTGAACTTCTTTAGAAATAACATAATCAACAAATTTCTTCGCGTTCTCTTCATGAACTGCATTTTTTATAATCGCTGCACTTGCCGGTAGGAAAACGGTTCCTTCTTCAGGATAAATGATTTCGACATCTGCACCATCATTTAACAACTTCACACTAGGATCTTCATAAGTTAAACCAATTGTCATTTCGCCGTCCGCCACTGTTTTATAAACATTACTTGAGCTTGATGAAATTTTGCCATCCACTAACGTAAAGACATCCTTAACATAATCCCAAGCTTTTTCATTCTCATAACCACCTTCTGCTAATAACATATTGGTTAACTGCGCAAACGCACTTGATGAGTTTGCTGGGTCTGCTGTAGAAATTTTTCCTTTAAATGACTCATCTAATAAATCACCATAGCCTTTTATTTTTTTATCACCAATCAGTTTTTTATTAGCTAAAATAACACTTCCATCGATAGTGTATGGTGTATAATATCCTGTTTTGTTTTGATAGTCTTCTACTACATTTTCATTCTCTTTAGATGTATACTTTTCAAATAAATCTGTGCTCTCTGCATATTGAGAATAGGCCCCACCCCAAATAACATCAGCAACAGGAGCTTCCTTCTCAGTCTCTAGTTTTTTGAATAACTCACCTGTTCCCGCTTGAACGAGTTCCACTTTAATTCCATATTTTTCCTCAAAACCTGGAATAACAGCATCACTTAGCCCTTCTGAGTTGGGTGAATAAATAACAATTTTCTTCTCATTAGACTTGCCACTTGCTTTATCCTCATTTTTAGTAGAACATCCCACTAATAAGGCCGCTGACGCAACTAAAATACCTAAACCTAAATAGATTTTTTTCATTACAATACCCCTTTTCTGTAGTTGATACACACATTGTAAGCGTATACTTAAATTAAAACTATCCAAAAATAATTTGATTTCGGGAAAAATAATCGCAAAAAAAAATGCTTCCTTACTCAATTAAGGAAGCAAAATCTGATACGCACATACCCGTATACTTATTAAACACTTTATTAAAATACTTATATTCCTTAAACCCACAGGCTGATGCAATCTCATAAACTTTATGTTTATTCTTTATCATCTCAACAGCTTTTTGAATACGATAACGGTTCACAAACTCATTGAATGTATAATGTGTCGCTTTTTTAAAACGTGCTTGCAAGACGGACTTGCTGTAATTCAACTCCTGTTCTAATTCTTCTAGCGTTATTTTTTCACCGTAATGCTTCTCAATGTAATGAATCATCTCTAACGCCAGATTATCTGACATCTCATCCTTTTTAAAAACCAATACCTCTTTGGATAGAGTACAATTTGTCGCATTCATCTGTTCTTGGTAAAGTCTCTGCATCTCTTTATGCTCTATTGCTTTTTTTATAGAGAGAGCCATTTTATCCATATCCAACGGTTTTAATAAAAACTCTGTCACTCCATATTTTATCGCTTCTTGAGCCATTTTAAACTCGTTTACACCAGAAATAATAATAGTACTATAAACCATGTCTCGTGTTGCTTCTAACATATCAAATGCATTTTTTACCGGCATATTTATATCACTAATCACAATATCTGGTTCCAATTCCCTAATCATCTCAATGCCAGCTTGACCATCTGAAGCCTCTCCAACCACAAAACAGTCATATTTAGCATAATCAAATCCATAAACAATCCCTTTACGTATTATTTTTTCATCTTCTACTACTAGAACCTTATACATGACTCTCTACCCCCTGTTTCAATAACCATTTCTACCACTGTTTGAATGCCCGCTCGGTAAATTGTAAACGTACTACCTGGATACATCAGTTCTAATCGTCTTTTACAGTTAATTAACCCATGATGATTTTGATTGTTTTGAGGCATTTTCAGATTGTGTAATAATCGCTCAATATCCTCTGGGCTCATAACCCCTCCATCATCCATATAAGTGATTTGTATTTGTTCAGTGTTCAATGCCTTAATACTAATAGAAACTGATAATTGTGATTTATCTCTGAAGCCATATTTCAAACTATTTTCTATTAAAGGTAAAACTAATAATTTAGGTACTATAAGCTTTTCGGACTTGGAATCACACGCTATCTTATATGAAAAATCATCAAATCTAATAGAAGCAATCTCTAAATACTTTTCAATATACGTTAGGTCATCCACTAATAATGGCGTCGTAATAGTCTCATCAATACTGTATCTCAAAATATCATTTAATAATAAAATCAAACGATTAGTTAAGGCTGTATCATAAAAGCAGCTACTTCTAATGACCTCAAGTGTGTTATATAAAAAATGAGGATTAAATTGTGCCTCTAATTTTTTTCGTTCAAATATCAAATTTTCGTTGGCTAATCTTATATTTTGATCATATGAGTGATTTAACCTTGCAAGCATTTTATTAATGGCTTCCGCAATATCAGAAAACTCGTCCTTTCCTTCTATTTCAATAACATGTGTAGAATCACTCATAATTTTTTCCATCTCTGATTTTAACCTATACACCGACTCTGAATTATTTTGAGAAAATCGTTTAACAAAATAAATAGCAAATAAAAGCATTATGACAAATAGCGGGGCCATATAGTAAAAAACCCGTTTTACAACAAGTCCAAAAGGCTCGTGCTCAGTAAATGTTACAACATTCATTCCTTTAGCTAAGGTTAATTTATGCGAACTATATTGGTTTCCCTGATACTCAAAATGTTCTGCTAGGAAATGAGCATTCACCTTCTTTAAACTTGATTCAATAAATTGTGTTGATGACGAAGCCAGTACATTATCAAAATCATCGTAAATAATATAATTAGCTCCTACTCGATTCAACTTATTTTCCAGCTCTCTTTGATCAATCATTTCTACTATAAACCCTTTATTTTCTAGACCTCTGATTAGTAGTAAATAACGATTTCGTTCCATATCTGTAAATGTTTTGAATCGTAGCTTTTCAGAATTTTGAGTTTTATTAAGGACTAAACTCAAATAATAACTTAAACGCGGGTCGTCTAAAAATTTGCCTGAGGTTGTAAACGCTACGTCATCATTTGACGTTAGTAAAATTAAATCACTTTTTATAGACTGATGACTTTGAAAAACTGAGAATTGATAATAAACAGCTGCATCTTCTATCTTATTAGCTAAATATTTTTGGTAAAGTCCTTTATTACCATCATACAGACGATTAAAATCTGTTTCTAATGAAGAAAACACACCTGAAATCTCTGTTTCTTGCTTCGTTAATAATTTTCTAGAAGTTGTTAAATCATAATAATAAAGTCCGATTCCTAAACCAATAGTAGAGAGTATAATCAACATTACGCTATAAATAAACATTTCTTTTTTTAATTTTTTCTGAAATGTCATGTTTTAAAAAACCTCCATTAGTAAACGTTTTCATTTTTGTAATACCTTCAAAACACTTAAACAATACCAATCTTACTCAATGATGTCAAAAAAAAAAAGCATTCCATATCGAATACTTTTATAAGACACACATTATAATATCAACTAAACCTTCTATTACCGTTAAGGATAATGCTTTTACTGTCGAATGATTTGCTTTTTTTCTCCTAAAATAATCTCTATACGACTTAAACGATAAGATGACAATGACTGGAAGTATTATTAAGGCAAGTATAAATAAACATACTGATATCATTAACCTCACTTTGTAACCTCCTCCCTAACCAATTAGGATACTTTCTTGAGGATATTTGACTTTCCCCGTTGCATTCTTATCTTCTTTTCTGACAAGTGTAAATAACACCGTATAAATCCCAACTCTTCCAATAAACATCAAAATTATCATTACAATTTTACCTACTGTTGTTAATTCCGCAGTTAAACCGCCACTCAATCCTACAGTCGCTAAAGCTGATACTACTTCAAAAATAATGTAATCCATTCCCTTATCTGCAGGAATAGTTTCCGTTAATAATAAAATAAAACTTGTAACAGCGATTAAGCTAATTCCAATAAAGAAAATAACAAAGGCTTTCCTAACGACTTGCTCTGAAATACGTCTCTCTTGAAATTCTACATCCTTACGTCCTCTTAAAATACTTCTAACAACTAGAATCAAAACACCAAAAGTCGTTGTCTTAATCCCTCCTGCAGTCGAACCCGATGTCCCACCAATAAACATTAAGAAAATTGTGACAAATAAACCAGCGTAACTCAACATGCCATAATCAATTGTTGCAAAGCCTGCTGTACGAGGGGTCACACTTAAAAAGAGATAGTTGATAAATTGAGTGAATTTATTCCCATTATTAAATACTAAAGCACCATTAGAAAGGTCTGTTAAGTAAAAGAAAACTGTTCCAAGTACTAACAAAGAAACCGTAATGATAAGCGATAATTTTGTATGAATCGTCAATTTTTTTCTCTTTGGAAAACTCAAGAGGTCTGACCACACTAGAAAGCCTAATCCCCCTGAGATAATCAAGAAACTAAACACTACTAAAATATAAGGTGATTCTTGAAAGCTCATTAAACTATCACCAAATAAATCAAATCCTGCATTACAAAAGGCTGAAACCGAGTGAAAAACACTGTAGAATCCTCCCCTTAACCAACCATATTCAGGAATCCATATAAATGAAAAAAGTATAGCTCCAATCCCTTGAATAATAAGAGCAGATTTTAAGACAAATAGCATTAAGCTAACCAAACCAGCTAAAGAGTCAACATTTAAACTATCTCGTAAGACCATTCTAGACTTAAATGATAATTTTTTTCTTAACGCTATCGCTAGCATCACGCCAACTGACATAAATCCTAAGCCACCAATTTCAATCAAACACATAATAATAAATTGGCCCAAAGTATTAAATTGATCAGCCACCGAAACTGTAGCAAGTCCTGTCACGCACACAGCCGACGTGGCAATGAACAACGCATCTAAAAATGACGTTTCATTACCAGCTCGTGTAGTTATAGGTAAAGCTAATAAACACGCTCCTAATAGGATTAACACGATAAAACCAATTGTTATTTTTTTTACTGTATCCAGTTCCTTAAACCGTTTCTTTATAGTCATTCGTACGTTCCTTTACATTTCTAATTTTAGTGTCAGTATACACCTTTTTAATAAATTCTAACAGAGAAAAAAGACTACTTAATTAATAAGCAGTCTTTTCTTTACTCTTTAAAAATTCCTCTAATGTAAGAAATACCTCATCTTCACCTAACGCTTGCGATAACTTTACCACACTTGGTGCTTCTAAATAAGCATCTTCTAAAGTCTCAGACTGACTGAAGACGATTTTGACACTATCATCTAATAAGATACGCCCTTTTTTCATCACAACAGCACGGTCAAAGGTTTCTGCAACAAAATCCATATCATGTAGAATGGCGATAACTAATTTCCCCTCTGCTTGTAAGTTCTTAATCACTTTTTTTATGAGTTGCTTGCCTTTATGGTCCTGAGCAATCGTTGGTTCATCTAGAATGACTACTTTTGTATCCATCGCTAAAATTGATGCGATACTTATCAACTTTCGTTCTGACAACCCTAAGTCATATGGATTTTTATCAGCTAATTCAGAAATGCCTAATAACGCCATTGCATCATTAGCTAACTTAGTTGTTTCCTCTTTACTTTTCCCAATATTTAGAGGCCCAAACTCTATTTCATCACGGACTTTATTTTTAAAAATTTGATCGTTAGGATTTTGAAATACCAAACCAATTTCTTTCGCAATTTCAGAAACCTTTAAATTTTTAGTTTCTTTCCCTAGTATCTCAATTGAACCTTGTTGACACTCTAGTAATCCTTTGATTAACTTAACGAGAGTTGTTTTACCTGTTCCGTTTTGACCAATGATAGCTGTTGTTCTCGTATCAAAGTCCAGAGAGATATCATGTAAAACTGGTACATCCGGTGTGTAAGAAAAGGTAACATTCTTAATCGTTAACATTTATCTCTCTCCCTTCATTAGTTGACTTAATTCATCAACTGTCACAGGATTTAGGCCATTCTCAAGTGTAATCCCCAGCCCTTTTGCCACTTGCGTATAGACTGGTTCAATCACACCATAATCTTGGATATCATCCCTAGAAAAAATCTCATGAGGTGTCGCAAAATCAATAATTTTTCCGTTAGACATTAACATCACTCTATCAGAATAAGCTGCTATTTTTTCCATTTTGTGTTCGACCATAATAATAGTCATACCACTTTCACTTAATTTTTGAACCGCTTTAAACACTTCTTCAGAGCCTTTTGGATCTAATTGAGACGTTGGCTCATCTAAAATAATGACATCTGGTTTCATCGCAATAACACCCGCTAAAGCCACACGTTGCATCTGACCACCTGATAAATCGAAAGGGTTACGATCACGATACTCTGAAATACCTAGTAATTCTAGAGCTTCTGTTACCCTTTTGGACATCTCATCTCTTGGAATCCCTAAATTTTCCAATCCAAAAGCGACTTCCTCATAGACAGTAACCTTTGCTCCAGTTACTTGAGTAAAGGGATTTTGAAAAGCTAAGCCTACATTTTCTGATAAGTCACTAACTGATGACTCTCTGACATTTTTACCACAAATCATAACTTTACCGTCATATAAGCCTTTATAAAAATGAGGAACTAAACCTACTAACGCCTGACATAAGGTTGACTTGCCTGCATTATTCTCCCCGATAACCCCAATAAATTCTCCTTCAGAAATAGTAAAACTGACATCATCTAAAGCATTAGTATCCGTTAAAGGATAACGGTATTTTAAGTTCTCAACTTCTATCCTTTCCATAGGAAAAACCTCCAAACAATAACAGCAATTAGTACTAATACAATCACAATACGAATAAACAGACTACTCTTATGAAAAACAGGCTCATTAATATATGTTCGTTCTTTAGTCGAATTAAATGCTCTTACTTCTAAAGCCATTGAACGTTCTCTTGTATTAGTCAAAGAACTCATAACAACTGGTCCCATTAACGGTATAAAAGCTTTTATACGAGTCATCAAGCTTCCTTCCGTCTCCATACCACGAGAGCGCTGAGCATCTGTGATAGTTGCCATTGTTGCACTCATTTGAGGGATAATTTGTAAAACTGACAATAACACATAACCGATTTTGGGTGACAAGCCTTTTTTTACTAACGA
The DNA here is from genome assembly GCF_003987565.1 of Vagococcus fessus. Taxonomy (GTDB): domain Bacteria; phylum Bacillota; class Bacilli; order Lactobacillales; family Vagococcaceae; genus Vagococcus_D; species Vagococcus_D fessus. The sequence continues at coordinate 73,307 of NZ_NGJY01000001.1, read as the reverse complement.
CTCCACTAAATCAGAGGGTTTCGTCGTTAAAATCAAAACTGAAAAAGCTAGAATAATAACAATTATTCGTAAACATAATAACGTCGCATATAACGTTCCCTCTTTGTAAAAAACAACAGGACCCATCTCTAATAAAGGTGTTTCATTTCCTCCATAAAACAACCCTTGGATTAAAGCTATTGAAACAAGTACCAACGCACTCACACTTAAAAGCGGCACTGTTTTTCTTAATACTTTTGCAAGTAATAGAACCCCTATACAACTAAGTAATGTTACGATACCTCCTGTAATGGTAGGAATAAGATACGTGATTGCAATGATACTTACTACAAAAATAATCTTAGTAATCGGATCGATTTTATAAATATAATTATCATTGTCATGATATAAACTTAATGAGTTCATATTCTCTCCTTATGAATTAGAAACTTTGAATGTCTTGATCATCATACATTAAAGTTAATTTTTGAGGTAAGCCTTTGTAAATCAGGTAGCACACAATGACTGTTACAATTTTATCTGGAATATCTACCACAATCTCATCAACTAATGAAGATAACCACACACTTTGACCTTTGGCTTGCATCGCAGCAAAAGCCGCATCGCCCCAAATATTACCCGTTTGACCACCCCAAAAGATAATGTTTAACGGTGTTGAAATCACAACCGCTACTAACCCTATTAAAAGACCTGCAATTATAGATGTTTGCAAATTCTTGATATACCCTTTTTTAGCTAAAACACCTGCTACTACACCAATCCCTACTTGTGTTATCGCATAAACGAATGAAATAGGTGATTGTGTTAACCCATGAATAATATTATTAATTAATCCTACTAAAGCCCCTACAACCGGTCCAGCTAACATACTTGCTAAAATAGTTCCGATAGAGTCTAACCATAACGGTAATTTAAGAACTCCTGCGAATGTTTTTCCAATATAGTTAATTCCTACTGCTGCTGGTATCAATACAAGTGCTGCCGTACTTAACTTAAAACTCCACATACTTTTCTTTTCATTAAATGACATTTTCTACTCTCCTCAAATGATTTCATTTTATTTTTATTCGTTATTTAATTGTATTACGTTGAAATTCTTCTGTAGATTTAATACTCTTACTAATTAAAATACACTTCAAAAAATTACGTATAGTAAAGAACCTCTCCCCCTTATAAATTAATCAGTAAAGATACATATAACCCTTTCCATTAATTATATAATACTTCGTATAATAAACCATCATTTTCTTGTTAGGATTAATAATTTTTAACCTAAATTTGTAATTCTAGTACAAACGAAACATTTTTCACGAAGTACGGAGTTATCTAATTGCAAATAAAAATTTCCACACATTTTTTAATAGACATTTTAATTAGAGCAAATAACGTGTTTAATAATTGATGTGTAGCTTATTTTAACACTATTTTCAACTATCATGATTCTATTTTAACCCACAAAACGAACAAGAAATCCTACAACATAGATGCTACTTCTATTAGGTCAATCTTTACTCAATCTCACGCAATTTGTGAATAGAAAGAAACCGTTTTACTTGATATGATTTTTACAGAGTTAATTAAAGAGGAGAGACAATAATGAAAAAGATGAAAAAAAGTTTAGTAGCATTAGGGGCAATATTGGTTATAGGAACTGGAGGCGGTGTTATAGCTTCTCAATTGATTAATTGGGGTGGTGAAGACACTATTGATGAAATTTATCAAGCAGTCGATGCGCTTGATAGCCAATTAACAGTGAAGAAACGTGATTTAGCTACTGCGAAAAGTGACGCACGTTCTGCTAAATCTAATTTAGAAAAAGCTAAAGAAGACCATAAGAATGCCTTAGAAGAGCTTAACTCAATCAATTCAGAAATGAAGGAATATGTGGATACACTAACGGTACTACAGGAAGATTTGAAAGCTACTCAAGCTCAAGTAGGCGAACGAGATGTTTTACTTCAAGAAAAACAAGCAAAACTAAATGAGTACGTTGCTCTTCTGACACAATATTCTGAGAATAATAAACAGACTCTTATCGACGCCCAAAAACGTATTGATGCATCTGAGGCAACAATAACTGAATTAGAGCAAGATATTATAACTAAAGAAGAACAAACAAAAATAGCACGTACTCAAGTTGAAGCCTTAACACAAGAAAAAAATTCATTAGAAACAGAAAACACATCACTAAAAGAAAGTAATTCTGATACACAAGCTAAATTAGATAAAGCGTTAAATGATGTCGCTAATCTAAGAGACTACGCCGAAAATAAAGTCTATGAACAAGAACAAACACCTGTTACTGAGGTATTAGTGACAGAAGAAACTTCTTTCGTAGAATAAAAAAATACCATCCTATTTAATAGGATGGTATTTTCTATTTAACTCGTACTGCAAAATCTGGTAAGAATGATGCCATTGGCAATTCTTTAACAAAATCGCCTGGTTCTGGTGCCATAATCATTTGACCATTTCCACTGTACATAGCAACATGGTACGTGCTTCCTCTAGCTCCCCAGAATAATAAATCCCCTTCAGCAACGTCTGCTAAATCAATCATTTGACCCGCAAACTCTTGATTCCACGTAACTCGAGGTAAATTAATTCCTAGACGATTATATACATATTGTGTTAAACCTGAACAATCGAATCCTTGAGGTGTTGTTCCACCCCATACATAAGGAACTCCAATATACTCACGAGCAATCGTTACAGCTTCAGATTTACTAGATTTTGATACTGAATAACGTTTTACTTTTTTCAAAATAACTTTTGTACCTTTTGGTAATTTTGAATCTTCTTTTAGTTCTTTATTAAGTTTTTTTAGATCACCTAACTTAATACCCATTTTTTTAGCAACATCTACTAAAGTTTCTTCATGGTTAGCGATATAGATACGCTCTTTATAATTATCAAATTCTGTTAAATTATAAGCGTTGATTAAACCGTTTAATTTTTTATCATAACTTGTATCAGTTGCATACTTACCGGTTAAGAATTTTGTTGCATGCTTAAATGTCGGTGCATTTTTCTTCCATGTTCCATTATAAAAATTAGAATTTCCTGCAATGCCACTTTTTAGTAACTTTGCGTAATCCTCTAATGATTCTTTATAAGAAGGGTATTTTCTAAAGCCTGCATTGATTTGGTACATACTACCTGTTCCGTTATCTTCAAGAGTTGCAAACGAAACAGACTTGCCTTCATAACTGCCTTTAATCCCAAATAGATTATAATTTGGAGCAGTGGCTAAGGAACTATTCCCAAACCCACTTTCTAGTGCAGCTTGTGCAATCATAACCGAAGCATAGATACCGTACTCTTCTGCTACTTCTTCTGCTAAAGGAGCAATCTTGTCAATGAACTCTTTAGCTGTTTGAGTCACATGATAGTTAAAGCTAGCCCCTAATGCATTTGAAACGTTGGGTGAATAATTAGGTAAAACGCCGTTAACACCACTCGTACCTGTTTGAATTTGAGGTACTTTCACCGACGGTTGAGTAGGTCCAACCGGTTTAACTGGTTTAACTGGTTTAACTGGTTTATTTGGTTTAACCGGTTTTTCTGGTTTGTTTGGTTTAACTGGCTTACTAGGTTTAGTTGGCTTATTTGGCTTGTTAGGTTTTTCCGGTGCCGTCGACGTTTGTGTTTCCTCTGGTACTGTCGACGTTTGCGTTTCCTCCGGCACTGTCGACGTTTGTGTTTCCTCTGGTACTGTCGACGTTTGCGTTTCCTCTGGTACTGTCGACGTTTGTGTTTCCTCTGGTACTGTCGACGTTTGTGTTTCCTCTGGTACTGTCGATGTTTGTGTTTCCTCTGGTACTTTCGATGTTTGTGTTTCCTCTGGTACTTTCGATGTTTGTGTTTCCTCTGGTACTTTCGATGTTTGTGTTTCCTCTGGTATAACTGAAGTTTCAACTTCTTCAGGCATCTCTGAGGCTGCTGTTTCACTACTATTGTTAGTTTCCGTTACATTAATAGTTTCTAATCCTGGATTACTTAAATCCATACTGTCTGCAAAAGAAACGATTGGTTGTGATAATAGACTTGAAAATAATAGACCCACTATTATTTTAGATGTAATTTTTTTCAACTTGTCCCTCCTACTAATTAAACTTTTTATATTCTATTAAATGACAGTTACTAGTATACACAAAATCCATTAAAAACACCAATAAAAAAAACGTCTACGAGAGACGTCGATTAAAAACATAACATACACGATATAATTAAAAATAATTTAACGTTCATAATTAATCCGTTAAAAAGTGTTGTATTCTTTAATATATATTTTCCCTATCCCACCCTCACTAAAAGAACTGCTACTGGTTGTAATGAATCATTTGTTAAGTGTAGACATGTTAGCTGTTGAGGCCTCACTTATTATCTAAGGAATCGAACCTTAAAGGACTAGCCCATCGTCCTACCATGCAATGTGACTATTCAGGTTAGTCAGCAAACCTTTGTAGGCCACTTTCTTTTAGCTACCATCTCTTCTTTTTATAACTCTACTGTCCAGTTTTTACCTTGCAACTCGGTGTCCAACTGACGGTACTCTTTTGATAGCACATCAATTTTTGATTGTAACTCTTTTACAGATAACGTTACTGTCATTTTAATTTCCGCACGACTCACACGGTAATCTTGTTCACTTGCACGACCAACAAGATTTGCCAAAATACGTCGTTCTTTTAATAATGCTTCTCTATCTACTAGAGCATCAGATAATGTTCGTCCATCTGATAGCGTTTCACGAGCATTACAGTTGTTAATCATTTTAACCAAATCTGTTAATTTTTTATTAGTTTCTTCCATTTCATTTAACAATAGACTTGGATCCTCATTTGGGATATCACCTTCTTGCATTTTCAAATTCGAAAGTAATCTACTTTGCAAATTTTCTAATTTTGTCTGATACTCAGCTCTGAGTAATAAGCCCTCTGCTAATTTCATTCAAACTTCCTCCTATATCACTCTATCTATTAATTCACTACTACTTTACGTGTTAGACCTCTAAATCCATGTTTTAAAGTCAGTACAGGATGCTTGAACAACATTCGTGGACCCGAATAACGCATGACTTGTTTCATTTGTTCTTTATATCTAGGTTGATAACAATGGACCGGACACTTTTGACACGTCGTCTTTTTTTCACCAAATTGACAATACTGCAGTCGTTTCATTGCATAAGTCAACATTCTATTTTCTTCCACATCAGCAATTGACGCATTCTTACTATAATAAAGCTTAATCATGACTTCTATCATTTGCATTTCTTCTAAAATAAGCGGTCCCTCATTTTTCACTCGTGCCATACTATCCCTCCGATAACTTCTGACTTCTTAATATCAGAGTATCAGATTGTGAGAGGTTCTACAATCCATTTTTTACATTCCTTCTTCTAAAAATAAGGCAAGTAAAATATAAACTAATACCGCTCCTGTCACAACGAAAATTGCACGTACTAAATTACTTGAAATACCAAAAAAACGACCAATCCCACCACACACTCCTGTTAACACTCTATCTGATTGACTTTTTCTTAATGAACGCATTTTATTTTCCTCCTGAATTGATTATACACTGAGTTTAACACCCCACCTATAGTTAGCCATCAGTCGGTAGTCTGATGTTTCCCTACACCCTTGACCCTAGCTGAAAAAAGCGTTATGATAATATAGTTCGCTTGCGAACTAATTAGGAGGAGACTTATGACAGAAGATAAAAATTTACAACTCAAAACACTTTTACTTTCTTTTAGAGAGGTTCATCAAAAAACACGACATATTTTAAATGCCGCTGCGATGGAAAAAGAGATTACAATCGTCCAACTTTTAATCGCAGATATTATTAAGCACTCACCAGGTATTCATTCTCAGGATGTAGCCAAAGAGATGAAACTCGCCAAAAGTACCGTTTCAGGTACAATCAATCGAATGATTACAGCTGGATTTATTACAACAACAGAACATCCAACAGACAAACGTTGCCATCAATTGCATGTTACTGATTGTGGGCTTAAGAAAATTAGAGAAACCTATGATATTTATTTAGAAAATCTTGCCTCTCTACTTGATATTGGTCCTGAAAAAATCGAAACTTTACTTTCAATCCACGATGACCTATTAACTAAAATCGATGAGGTGACCATCTAATGACTGCCTCTTCTAAAAAAAATACAACAATTTTAGCTGTACTCTTAATGGGAACGTTCCTATGTAATATTAATCAAACTTTACTTAACGTTGCTTTACCTAAAATAATGGAAGATTTCCAAATAAGCGCTAGTCTTGGACAGTGGCTTTCTACCGGCTATATGTTGGTGAGTGGCTTAATGATACCTATCACAGCCTTTTTAATTGAACGCTTTAAGACACGCCCGCTGTATATCTTTTCGATTACTATGTTTTTACTAGGGAGTGCTATATCAGGGTTTGCACCTAACTTTATCATCTTGGTTGCAGGACGAATGGTACAAGCTATTGGAGCGGGTATTATTATGCCACTTATGACGGTTACTTTAATGACAATTTACCCACCTCATAAAATTGGAAGTGTTATGGGCCTTGTTGGACTGGCAATGAATTTTGCACCAGGCATCGCCCCTACACTTGCCGGATGGGTCGTTCAAGATTACCACTGGCGTTATCTTTTTTATGGATTACTGCCTTTTGCAGGACTTAATCTTATTCTCGCTATTTTCTTCTTAACCAATGTAGGGAAACAAAAAATGCTTAAATTCAACGTTCTTGGTGTTATCTTATCAAGTTTAGGTTTAGGCTCATTACTACTTGGTTTCAGTAATGCTGGTGAAAATCCCTGGTTAAGTTTCAAAGTACTAGGTGTCATTACAATTGGATTAATTTTAACTTACTTGTTTATCAAACAACAGTTAGGTCAAAAAATTCCAATGCTTAATTTCTTAGTCTTTAAAAGTAAAATGTTCACGATGACGACCATTATCAATTTTATTATTATCATGGCCTTGTATGGTGGAATGTTATTACTTCCCATGTTCTTACAAAATGTTAGAGGGGTATCGCCTTTTCTTTCTGGTATTATCATGCTCCCTGGAGCTTTCTTTATGGCGATTCTTTCGCCTTTATCTGGACGATTATTTGACCGTTATGGTGCGAAACCTGTAACATTTGTGGGGTTAATTATTTTGATTATCGGAACAGTAATGTTCGCATCTCTGAATGAAACAACTACCGTTTCATTTGCCTGTCTTGCACAGACTATTCGTTCCATAGGACTTGTACTTATCCTAATGCCTTTACAGACAGAAGCACTTAAATCATTACCTATCGAAATCGTGGCACATGGTACAGCTATGTTTCAAACCACTAGACAGATTGCAGGTTCTATCGGGACCTCATTATTAATCACGGCTATGAGTATGGCTTCCACTTATCATGATACCCATCTTCTAGCCACATCTAGTGGGACTGCGCAGGAAAGCTTACTTTACGGCATACGAGTCGCATACATTATCACGACACTACTTTGTATCTTGGCGTTATTACTTACGACACGATTAAAGAAACAAGCCGCAATGCCTGCGACGCACTTCATAAAATAACAAAAGAACATGCCTCCTCCGGCATGTTCTTTTTAGTTGGTTAATTTTTTAAAACTACCCTCTAGATAATTTTTGTCTAACCCTTTTCCAATAAAAACTAATTTTGTCGGAGTATCTTCTGCTAAATGAGGAGTCAGGTTTAACTCATAGTGAGTTACCACACCTTGTAAAGCGCCCATCAACTCACGGTCTTCTATGCGAATTAACCCTTTATAACGGTATAACGTTCCTTCAAAATGTAGGACTACTTCATCTAACCAACGAACCAATTTATTTTCTGGCAGGTAGTCAGTTGTTGTAAGGACTACTGATTCAAAATTATTTTGTCCATGTCCACCGCAACTATGACATGAACAAGACGTGTCATGAGTGTGAGCATGGTCCTCTGAAGTTAGTCCCTCAATTTCTTTTACTGCATCAAATAATTCCAAATTAAAGAAATCTTGCGTTGGAAATAGTTCTTCCCTCTTAAAATAGCGAACATCTGCTAAAGGATTAACGCTAGTAAGGTGCGTTAATAGCTCTTGCTTTTTATCATTAGCTAGCTTGTCTGATTTAGTTAGAATAAAACGGTCAGCATAAGCTAATTGTTGCTTTACTTCTGATACGTGCTCACTATTTTTCATCACATTGATACCATCTACCACTGAGATAACACTATCTAATCTGACATATGGACGTAAGTATGGAGACGTTTGGACGGCTCTAATAATTGGCAATGGGTCAGCAACACCTGTTGTCTCTATTATGATTGATTCTAGTTTTTTAGCCTCTGGTTGTTTGACACTCTCTAGTAAACAACTGACTAAATCTTCTCTCAAATTACAACACACACAACCGTTATTAAGCTGAACTATCTTCTCACTTGATGTTTGTAATAAATCATGGTCTACTCCCACTTCACCAAATTCATTCACAATAACTAAAATCTTTTCATTTGAATGATTGACTTGATTTAATACATTATTAATTAAAGTTGTTTTACCAGACCCTAAAAATCCAGTCACAACTGTTATTGGGATTATCATAAGTTATCTCCTTATTCTTTTTAAATTCTACCTTATAAGTTTAGCGTTCGTCTTTACATTCGTCAACTATACAAAAAAGAGATGAGTCATCACACTCATCCCTTTTCTATGAATTACTCTATTTTAGACGTAACATATTTTTATCAACAAGCTTTGCGATATCACCAATCGCCTGCTCACTATAATCATCGCCATACCCTACTGTCATGATGGTCATATAGTAAGGTCTCTCTTTATCAAAAACAAGCGAAATATCATTGCTTACTTTATACATTGGCATCCAACCCGTTTTATGGGCTACATCAACACCAGGTAAGCCTATTTCTACCCCATCATCAAAGGTACTATTTTGTATCCAGTTATACAACAATTTCATATTATCACTTTTCTCTTGTTTTTTGTGAACATACTCCATTGATTTACTTAAAATACGAGCAGTTGAAAATACTCGATTAGGAGGAGAGGCAGGATCTAGTTCCGCTAAAAATTGAATAAAGTTAGCTTCTCCCACAAAATTTAATAGCATAATATACGCCACATTGTCACTGTGACGAATAACTAATTCAGCTAATTCTTTAACCGTATATTGCGAACCGAATGGCTCAAATTGAATGATACCTGTTCCGTCTAGCTTAAAGTTAGCTGTATAAGTTAACACCGTATCTAAATCAACCAACCCACTATCAACTAATGTCATAAGATAACTAATAAATGGTAGTTTAATACTACTCGCCGTTCGCTTTACTTCATCTCCATAAAAATTATAGGCGAATTTATTATCTGTGGTTTCAACGTGAACACTAATGTCTCCTCCTTTTTCTGCTAAAAAAGAAGCTAAATCAGCATCTAATTTCTCTTTAAATTCACCTGATGAGAAAGTAGGCTTTCGCTTAGACTCACGTTTCTCTATATAGGTTTCTCTTTTTTTCAAAACACTTTTTTCAACAAACCCTTTTTTAGGATCACTTTCTATTTCAACCCAATCTGAATTCCCTTCAATAGGCTTAACAGAAACTAATGTTCCTATTGGCAAAACATCTTGTCCAAGAGTCTCATCTTCCATCGATAATCTTGGAAAATATGGTTCAGTAACAACATAGTCATTACTAAATGCTTTATTTTTTTTAGCAGGTTCACTTATTGAATCTGTGATTGTTATGCCTTTACCTACTTCAGCTTGGCTGCTATTTCTTTCCATCTTAATACTAATAACCGATAGCATCAATACTACTCCTGTCAACCCTAATACAGCTACTACTCTTTTATCCATACCAAAAATTCTCCACTTCTTTATACTTTCACTCTTCATTATTAAAAACTCTTTCGCAATTTAAAGCGTATCCATTTCAAAGTATATCATAAAAAATAAAGCTTTTGGACCTGTTCGGACAAATTCCGAGTCGGAAATGCTTGACTTCTGTTCATTAAAATGTCCATAAAAAAATACTACATTTCTAAAGAAATGTAGTATTTTTTCATAATTTATTTTCTACGTCTTTTAAGACCTACTAATGCTAATAACGACACAAGCATACCACTGCCTGCTAAAGCAATGTTTGATTCTTCTTCTCCTGTTTGAGGTAAAATCGGTTGACCTGGTTTAGGAGTTGGCGTGTGCGGTACTGTTGGTTTATTCGGGATGACCGGTTTCCCTGGAATAATTGGTTTATTAGGAATAACTGGTTTCCCTGGAATAATTGGTTTATTAGGAATAACTGGTTTTCCTGGGATAATTGGTTTTGGTTTTAAGACAGGTTTCTTAGGTTCTTCTGGTTTATCCATTTCTCCTACATCACCTGGTTTCACAGGCGCTTCACCAATTTCAATATCTTCAACATCTGTTGGAGTCCCTGGTTCAACTGGTTCTTCTAACTCATTTTCCCACTTCTCAACTGATTCTGGGTCTGTTACTGTTTCTGGCTCGATAATTTCTGATGGCGCTGGAGCGATTTCTGATGGTTTTTCAACTTCATTAGGCTCTTCAACCTCACCTGGTTCTGTTGGTGCTTCTGGTTTAGTAATTTCTGAAGGATTTCCTTCTGGTGCGACTGGTTTTTCCACTTCACCTGGTCCTTCGATTCCTTCTGGTGTTTCTGAAGGTGGTGTAACCTCACCGATATTACCTGGTTTGTTTGCTACCTCAGGTGCTACAGGAGCATCTAATTTAGATTTTAAAACAGGTACTACTGGTACTTCAGGTTCTGAAACCGTTCCAACTATTAAGTCAACTTTCTCAATATTAGTTGGCACAGTTGGTTCAATTGGTTTTTCAGGAACATTAATCACTTTACCTTTAGGTTTATTTAGAGTGACTTTTACGGCAGAGATAGGGGGAACATCTTTTCCTTTAAATTCAAATTCAAAGATGATATCGCCATTCTCGGCATATTCTGGATAATCACGAATCGTGACTTGTTCTTCTGCCCAGTTAGTTGGACGCTTTTTAAACATGAAATAGTACAATCTATCATCTTCAGTCCACCCTCGATCGGGTGTGTTTGAATCAGAAATAAAATCATCCATTTTTTTGTCACTTACCTTACCCTTAACATCAGCTTGGGCTTTTTCTAAATTACTCTTATTTTTATTTGTTTGGTTATTTAAGGCGTTTAATTTGGAGTCTGTATTATCTACATCTAGATTTAATTCCAATTCTAACGCGTCTCGCATTTGGTCAAAATAATCGTAAATATTAGTAGTCTCATCCGTCACATCTAGTTTTTTAATGTTAGCATCTGGGTCTAATGTTAATATTTTTTCAATAACTGCATTATATTTATCGACTTGTTCGGTTAATCTTGCCATTTGATCAATGACTTTTTGTCTATAGGTCCTAACCACATCTTCAAAAAACGGCATATCCCCATCCAAATGTTTCTTCAGTTCATTCATACGACGGGTTATTTCTTCTATGGTTTCATTCTCGAAAGGCTGTAATTTATATTCTTTACTAACTTTATTATAATATTCTTGTCGTTCGTTGATCTCATCTGAAAAATCATTTGTAATACCCGTTAAATTAATTGTGGCTTTTTCTAATTCACTTTTAAGCTCTTGAGCTTGTTTTTCTAAGTCCTCAACTGTCTTAATTGCCTCTCTATTCGCATCATAAGTATCTGATGCTTCTTTATACCAAGCGTCTGTCTCTGTAAAGAATTGATTAATCTGTTCAACATAATCTGATGGATTTGCTGCATTTTTAGGTGAATCTGTCGCACTGCTACCAGAATTATTAAACGTCTCTAAAGCTGTTTGGTACTCTGCAATTGCAGAGGCAATGGCTTCCTTAGCTGTTTCCGCTTCAGTACGAATGCCTGGGAATTTAGCATCAAACGCTTCGCGTTCTGTTGTAATACTAGTATCCCCTTTACTCTCTTCCATCGGGTATTCTGTCATGACTTGCTCTAACGCTTTGATTTTACCTTGGTTATCTGTAATTGCTTTTTGAGCTTTTTCAAAAGCTGCTTTTACAGTCGCTAAATCTTTTTCAGCTTGTTCTTTATCTTTCTGAGCTTGTTCGTGTTGTTCAAGTGCTTTTTCATACTCATCTTGTAATAATAAATACTCATTGTTTAATTTCTCATACTGTGCCGAAACACTCGCATAATCTTTAGCTAATTCAGCTATTTCATCTTTAAGCGGTTGTTCTTGACCTTTAACCCCATCATACTTCACTTTAATATCGTTATATTTTTTAAGAGTATTGTCATAAGCCTCTTTGACTTTCTTATATTCAGCTTCCATATTTTTGAAGTGTTCTGTCGCTTTTTCAAATTTAGCAAGTAACTCTTTGTACTGAGCAAATACTATATCATATTTTTTTTGTAACTCCGCATGTGCAGCTTCTGTCTTAGTTTTTTCTTTTTCTAAATCAGATTTTTTAGTCTCTAAATCTGCTAATTTAGCTGCAACGTCTTTCGCTTTCGCCGATGTTTCTTCGAATAATTGATTTGTTTTATCGTACTCACTTGCTACTTCATTACGTTCTGTTTCTAACTTGTCTGCTGCTTCTGTTAGTTCCGCAACTTTATCTTTTAAATCCGCTGATTTATCTTTAATATCTTGTGCGTTTTTGGAAGCTTTATTGAACACATCTTCAACTTTTTCAAGCTCAACTAACGTTGCATCGTATTGTTTTTTTACTTCGATGCGTTTTTGTTTGATTAAATCATAATCTTCTTTTAACGCTTGACGTTCTTCTTTTAGCTTTTCATAGCTTGCTACTGTTTCATCATAGCTTGCTTTTAATTTGTCATAGTCTGCTTTTACAGTATCGTATTCTTTCTTAGCTGCATCATATTTCACTTTAATATTAGCATATTCAGCTTTAGCTTCTTCTGCTTTTACTTTTGTTTCATCATACGCTTTTACTGTTTCTTCATACTTCACTTGTAATGACTCATAGCTTTGTTTCGCTGTTTCTAATTCAGCCTTAACTTTTTCTACCTCTGTTTTTAGTTGATTAGAGGCTTCAAGTGTCGTTTTATAGCTTGCTTTAGCTTCTTCAAATTTTGTTTTAGCTTGATTATATTGTGCTAATAATGGTTGATACTCATTTTTTAAAGCCTCATAAGCTGTTTTAACTTCTGCCTCTTGAATTTTTAACGTTTGTTGCTTTTCTTTAGTGGCAGTGTAGATCATCATTAATTTGTCATACTCAGCTTTAGTCACATTGTATTCTGCTAAAACTTTACGGTATTCTTCTGTATCCGTTTGATTTGTTTTTTCATACTCTGCTAATTGTTTTTGATAAGCTGCTAATTTACCTTCATACTCTGCTTTTTTACCTTCATATGATGATAGTGTGCCATTGATTAACGATAACTGACCTTCAAAATCTGACAATTGCTTTTCATAAGCTTTAGCTTTTTCATCATAAGCTTCTTTTTGACCTTCAAAACTTTGAACTAATGTTTCATATTCTTTAACACTCGCTTCATGTGTAGCTAATTGTTCATCATATGATGCTAATTTTTCATTGTAAGATACCAAGCTACCTTCATAATCTTTGATTTGAGCTTTTGTTTGCTCTAATTGTGCAGTGTACTCTGCTTTTTTCGCCTCATAGTTTTGTAAATCAGCTTCATAAGCCTTCACTTTTTCACCAAATGCATCTAATTCTTTTTTGTAGTCTGTTGCTGTTTTTTCGTAGGCTTCTAATTTTGGTTGATAGTCAGCTAATTTATCTTCAAAATCTTTAAGGACTGGTTTATACTCGGCTAATTCTTTTTCAAATTGTTCTAATTTAGGTTTGTACTCTTTTAATGTTGCTTCATACTCATCTAATTGTGATGAATAAGAGGTTAATGCTTTATTATATGTTTCTAAAGCCTTGTTATACTCCACAACTGTAATTGTTTCATAGTCATTTAATTCTTTTTCAAAAGCATCTCGCTCAGCATTATACGCATTAATATCTTTTTTATAACCTTCTAGTTTTTTATCGAATTCTGCTAATTGAGCTTGATAGTTTACTTTAGCCTCATTATATTTTACTAACATGTCTTCATAAGTCGCTAATAATTTTTTATAGTCTACAGAATCTTTATCGTATTCGCCTAGTAATTTGTCATAGCCTTCTAATACTTTTTTATAGTCTGCCAGTTGTGTTTTATAGCCTTCTATCTTACCTTCGTACTCTTTTAACTTTGGCTCATACTCCGCCACATACTTATCATAGACATCTGCAAAATCTGTGTTGTACTTGTTCAACTCTTCTTTGTATGTTGCTAATTCCGTAGCATATTTTTCTTTTAAGTCTTTATACTCTTTTTGTTGGTTTTGTAACCCTGTTAATTTGACTTTTAAAGTCTCTTCTAATTGCTTATAGTTATCTTTTTGTTCATTAAATTTTATTAACTCTTTCTCATAACTCGCTAAATCGTAACCACTAAATTTCGGCGACGTCACATTTAAACTACTAACTTTATTTTCATTAATAGCATTAGCGCGCGCAAGTGCTGGAAGTGCTGGTGTCATAACATTTGCAATCGTAATAGCTGTCATACTCCCTGTTACTAAATTTCGCTTACTCCAATTTTTTATAATTTGTTTTTTTGTTTTACTCATTTTTTTATACACCCTTTTATATTGTTTTTTTGTCTTAAATTATAAATTCCTTAATGGTGCAACTTATACATCCATTTTTTTAACTATAAAACGACTAACCATCCACCAATTCACGTTCATTATATCAGTGTAAAGTGTACAAAAACACATTTTTTTCATTTTTTTTATTATTTTTTCTTAAAAAACGAAAAAAATGTTGGAATTTTCATAAAAACGTCAATTTCACAAAAAAACGAGCTGCTTTTTCATGGCAGTTTAACATTTATTATACAATTTAATTTATCGAATCTTAAAACAATACCTTTTAAAATCAAAAAAAACGTCACTCTAAGGCTTCTCATAAAGAGAATAGCTTCGAGTAACGTCTTTTATTCTTTGTGAAATTTCGTTCAAAAAAATAGTTACGGATAATAAGAAAATAAATTATAACTTTAATTTATTTTCTACGTCTTCTCAGACCTACTAATGCTAATAATGATACAAGCATACCACTACCTGCTAAAGCAAAACTTGATTTCTTCTCACCTGTTTGAGGTAAAGTTGTCTGTTTTGTATTTACTGTCGTGTTTGATTTATACGTTGCGTCATAGCTCGGACTATACGTTGAGTTATAACTTGGTTTATAAGTCGTATTATAGCTTGGTCTGTCTTTGGGTTTTGGTTCTGGTTTTGGTTCTGGTTCTGGTTTTGGCTCTGGTTTTGGCTCTGGTTTTGGCTCTGGTTTTGGTTCTGGATTTGGCTCTGGTTTTGGTTCTGGTTTTGGTTCTGGTTTTGGTGTCGGGATCCCAGGTTCAATTGGTGTCCACGGAATCTTTGGCTCTTCTGGATCCACAGGGATCCCCGGCTCAATCGGTGTCGGTTTTAATACAGGTTTACCTGGTTCTTCTGGTTCCTCAATCTCGCCTACTTCACCTGGTTCAACAGGCGCTTCACCTAATTCAGTATCATTGACATCAGAAGGTGTCCCTGGTTTGACAGGTTCTTCTAATTCTGTTTCCCATTTATCAATAGGATCTGGATCTTTGACTTCACCTGGTTCAATAATTTCTGATGGTCCAGGTACCATCTCTGATGGTTTATCCACCTCATTTGGAGCATCAATATCCCCTGGTCCTGTTGGACCTTCTGGTTTGATAATCTCAGACGGCTTGCCTTCTGGAGTACTTGGCCCACCCACTACTCCAGGTCCATTAATTTCTTCTGGATTTTCTGAAGGCAGTGGTGTAACCTCATGGATTTGACCAAGTTCTTCTAATTTTTCAGGTGTCTCTGGTGTTAACATCAATGATTTTAATGTTGGAGCGTCAGGTTCTCTTGTTTCTGTCACTGTTCCCACACTCATTTCGACCGGTTCAACACGATCAGGCAGGACTGGTTTATCTGGTACCTCTGGTATTACGATATTTTTCACTAGAGGTTCATTTAAATCAGAAGTCGACCCTTTTATATGTTCAATCCCTTTGAATTCATATTTGAATGTGACATCCAACGTATTATCTTCTGTGAACGAAGGCATGCCTTTAGGGGAAAATTGTTTTTGGTCCCACTCTGAACTTGAGTACAAAAATAATAAAACATACAGCTTGTCTTCTTCTGTCCACTCTCCTGTATGCCCCTTACCACCCCATTCTTCATAAATTGATAGGTCTCCTGACGCATCTAGCTCTTTCTTTGTCTCTAGTGCATTATCATAGTTATCTTTATTATTCTTTAATATCTCTAGGGTTTTAAAGATATTTGTTTTTTTATTCCCCTCATCCAGAGAGAATAAATTATCAAATAAGGTGCTCTTTAATGATTTATAGTATGTAGCAAATCTTGATTTACCGTTCATATCAAGTTCCATGAGCTTTTCTTCAGGTCCAAGTGCATTAATTTTTCTAATGGTGTCGTTATATCTCGCCACATCATCGTCTATCTTTTGCTTGATAGCAGTTGCCTGGCCATTGTATTTTTCAAACATAGCTCTAGCAGCATCTATATCATGAGCAGTAAGGTCCTGAACTTTGTGTACAATCTCGAAAGCCTCTTCTTTGGTTACCTGAGTAAATCCCTTACCTGCATATACAGAAATCTTCTCATATTCGGCAAGCATTGCATTAGATTCCGCTCTATAAGCTTCAATTAGTTTAGAGACGTCAATTTTAATACCCTTCATATCTTTAAGAAGTTCCTCAGCTTGTCTCTTTCTGTCTTTAGCCAGTTGGATACTGTCATGATTGTCTTGATAAATTTTTGAGGACTTTTCATACCACTTATTAGTAGCTTCCATAAACTGTGACAGACTTTCTAAATAACCAGGTTCAGTCAGAGCTTCTGAAGGTGAACCTTCTTCTTTTCCTTGAGACTTATCAAAGGCATTAAGAGCAGTTTGATAGTCAGTAACAGCTTTTACGATAGCTTCTTTAGCTATCGTTGCTTCTTTTACTAATTCTTCAAAGTGTGTATTAAACTTATCTCTTTCTGTTGTAATACCTGAGAGATTTTCACTCTCTTTGATTGGGTAAGTCAGCATGAACTCTTCTAATTCTTTAATTTTAGTTTGATTTGTTTTGACTACTTCTGAAGCCGTTTTATAGGCAGATTGAATTGTTTTAACATCTTCTGTCGCTTTCACCGCTTCATCATGCTCTTTTACTTTTTGTTCGTATTCTTTAGTAGCTGACTCGAATTCAGTTTTTAAGAGATTATACTGTTTCGTTACTTCTGTATACTTATTTTTTAATTTTTTAATCTCATCACCTAATCGTAATGCTTCTTTATCAGTAGCGTTAAACTCCTTATTAACTTCGTTATATCTTTCTAAGGTTTTATCGTAGGCCTCTTTAACACGTCTGTATTCTATTTCCATGTTTTTGTAATGCGCTGTGGCTTTTTCGACGATATCAAGTAATGAGTTATATCCCTTTTCAACTTCCTTATACTCTGTTTCGATTACTTCAAGCTCTTTTTCAGTCTTTTCTTTTTTTTCTGTTAACTCAGGTATTTGTCCCTGTATATCACCTAATTTTTTAGTGATTTCTTCGGATTTATCTAATGTTTCTTTATATAAATCATTTGTTTTTGTAAAATTATCAGCAACAACTTGACGTTTTTCTAATAAATCAGTTTTTGTTTTGTTTAAACCGCCAATTTTATTTTTTAATCCCGCTAACTTATCTTCGATTTTACCAGCCGCATCTGTCGCTTTTTTAAATTCTTCTTGTAACTCTTTTGACTTAGCAGAGGTTTTATTATAATTAGACTCAACGTCTAGGCGCTCTTTTGCAATTAAGCCGTACTCTTCATTTAAAGCATCACGCTCTGTTTTTAATTTATCATAAGAGCCAACTGTTGCATCATACTCTTTTTGTAATTTATCATACTCTGCCTTAACAGTTTCAAATTCTTCATTAGCCGTATCATACTTTTCTTTTATAATCTTATATTCTTTTTTAGTCGCGTCAGCTTTTACTTGTGTGTCATCAAAGACTTTAACCGTCTCATCATACTTAACTTGTAACTCATCATACAACTTCTCAGCATTTTCTAACTTAATTACCAATTGATCGTACTCGACTTGAGTTTCCTTAGCTACGGCTAGCGTCGACTCATATGTTCCTTTTACTTCTAAATATTTAGCCTGTGCCTCATTATATTGACCGCTAAGAACTTGGTAGTCTTTATTTAAGGTCTCATAAGCTTGTTTAACCGTTGTTTCTTGTGTCAAAATTTCTTGTTGCTTTTGCTTAGTTGCATTATACGTCACCATTAATTGTTCTAAATCAGCCATAGTCTTAGTGTATGCCGCTAAAACTTTTTTATAAGCCTCTGTATCAGTTTGACCTGTTTGTTCATACTCAGCCAATTGCTTCTTGTAAGCTTCAAGCTGAGAGTCATACGTTGCTTTTTGAGTATCATAAGAAGCTAAAGCTCCATTAATAGAGCTTAACTCCGTTGTAAAGCCATTTAATTGTTCTTGATAACTCTTTAGTTGCGTTTCATACGGTGCTTTTTTATCCTCAAAATCTTTTACAATAGCCTCGTATTCTTTCACACTTGCTTCATGTTTGTTTAATTGCTCATCTAAAGATGCTAATTTTTCTTTATAAGTTGTTAATCCTTTGCCATACTCAGCAATTTCCTCTTTAGTCTGTTTCATTTGGTTATCATACGCTACTTTTTGAGCCTTATAAGTTTCCAAATCCGTTTCATAGGCTGTTAATTTTTCACTATAGTTCTCAAGTTCAGCACGGTAATCTGTCGCTATTTTTTCATAGGCTGCTAATTTTGGTTTATAATCTGCTAGTTTGTCTTCTAATTTTTCTAAAGTAGGTTTGTAATCTTTTAATTGCTCTTCAAATTTATCTAATCTAGGCTTATACTCTTTTAATTTTCCATCGTATTCAGCTAATTGGGCTTTATAAGCTGTTAAGGCTTCATTGTATGCTGCTAATCCTTTTTTATACTCTACGACGGTTACTGTCTCATACTCATTCAATTCATTTTTGAACGCGGTATACTCTTCATTGTACTTATCTAAATCACCTTGATAAACGTTAAGCTTATTATCAAACTCCGTTAACTGCGCGTTATATGTATCCTTTTTTTCGTTATAAATTGCTAGCATTTCATCATACTTAGCTAATAAGCTCTCATACTCTTTTGAGTCTTTATTATATTTTGACAATAAGTCATCATAATCTTTTAATACCACTTTATAGTCAGCTAATTGCTTTTTATACTTCTCTAATCTACCTTGATACTCTTTAAGTTCAGGCTCATATTGCTTCACATAATTTGCATAAATATCAGCAAACTCACTATTATAAGTCGCTAATTCATTATCGTAAGTTGTTAACTCACTTTCGTAGCCCTCTTTTAATTTGTCATAAGCAGCTTGTTTCTCCGTAAGCTTTGTTAATTCACCATTTAAAGAATCTGTCATAAGTTTGTAATCCTCTTTAAGTGTATTAAACTTCTTAAGTTGCTCTTCATAACTACTTAAACTAAACCCATCTAATACTGGTGAAGAAACCACTAAACCTGATGCTTTAGTTTCTTCAATTGTTGCCGCACGTGCCAAAGCAGGAAGTGCCGGCGTCATAACATTAGCAATCGTAATTGCAGTCATACTACCTGTTATTAAATTACGTTTACTCCACTTTTTTATAATTTGTTTCTTTTTATCATTTCTCATGTAAACACCTCTTATATTATATAGTTTGACGAAATAAGTCTATTTTATTTATTTGTTTTTATCTGGTAATAGTTACATATTTATCAATAAGTTTTATCCTTCAATATTTCTTATGTAATATATAAAATAATACATTTATTGTCACTTAGGACCATTTTCAGATAACACTTTTACTTAATAAGACAAATTCCCTCATTATTATCTATTCTTATTATATCACCCTTATTTATGAACAATATTCATATTTTGTATTTTTAATAATAAATAATATAACACAAAACAAGACATATACATAAAATCATATCATTTTTTTTATATAATGCTAAAAACAGACTTTAGTTCATTTAATGTTCATTAATAATCAAAAGTGGTTATTTCAATATTTTGTATTATAAAGATACAAATTTATTTTTTATACATTTTTCTATGTATTCATACTTATTCGGATAAATGACATTTTTTTGACAATATTTTATCAAAAAAATACGATATTTTGATCACCTATAAAATAAAAACCATTATCCCAAAAATCAAAACCACCCTTTATTGAACGAAAATAGAAATACTTTTATAAAAAATAACACTCTTATCTCCTCGTGTTTTCAGAAAATTATTAATCTATAATTTCTAACCATTCTTTAATTTTTCTTGTTTTTTTCTAATAAACTACTAGTTTTACTTGATTCATAATCTTTAACTGTGCATCATTGGTCATCAATTCATCCCAAAATATTTTAAGTTGTTTTCAAAAACTGCTTTTTATAAGCAGAACTGTTATCTCTAAATTCAACCTACCCAAAAATATTTATTTTTTTACTACTATAATATATAATTCAACTGTAATAACAAAAAATTAAGGAGGCTTTTTCATGCCCAGATTTATATTTAAAAATATTCCAGTTGACGAGGTCAAAAAATTATCACAAGAACTTGTAGCAAAAAGTGCAGAAATTATCGACTGTCCAGAAGATTGGATTACTTTTGAACACATAGAGAATAAAATCTTTTTTCAACAAACAGAGGTAACTTCTGACAGTATCTTTCTTGAAATTAGTTGGTTCAAACGTAGCCAAGACGTACAAGATAAACTAGCAACCTACCTGTACAACACCTTAAACACAACCTATAATCAAGAAAAAGAAATCACTCTTATCTTCAATACGTTAGAAGAAGCAAACTACTATGAAGATGGTAAAAACTTTATCTAAAAAAAGCTCAACCCTTAAAAAGGTTGAGCTTTTACTATTATCTAGCTTAATCACGTTCTGGTTGATGAAAAATAACTAATAGAACAGAAAATAAAATTGAAAGCCACATAGCAATAGGTTGTCCATTCCACGAAGGAGATAACCACATTTTAAACCATTCCCCACCAATATCAATAAAACCAAAGAACCAAATAAGTAACGTGAATATAAACGTTAAGTAACCCCAAAGTTTCGCTTTAAAAAAGGCATCATTATCTTTATTTAAAGCTCTTAAGAGTCTAATTAACGCGTATACGCCAATAAAGAAGGTCGCTGTTTCAAAACAAATCAAAAGGGTATAGGCGGTCTTCCAAATCATTGGACTATCAAAATTACGCCAATCCACAACACTATTGACCGTATCCATTGACATCACATGCTTAACAAACTGAAAATTATCATCCCAAGCAAAAAATATATTATCAATAATAACAAAAAAAGTAAAAGAAGTTGGCATAAGGACAGTAAAAATCTTTAAGAGACGGTCGACTTTTCTTTCATTTAACACCATAATAAACTCTCCTCTCATTTACACACTCTTAGTGTACCACTAGATTACTTAATAAATTCCAGTTATAAAAACTTTATTTTGAACTACTTATTACTATTTTTTTACTACTCCTAACAAAAAAACCTCACCCAAAATAGGATGAGGTTAACAATCAAAATTGATTATTTATTTTTTAAGTTGTAGAAAGATTTAAGACCTTTATATTGAGCAGTATCGCCTAATTGATCTTCAATTCTTAATAATTGGTTGTATTTAGCAATACGGTCAGTACGGCTTAATGAACCAGTTTTGATTTGACCAGCATTTGTCGCAACAGCGATGTCAGCGATAGTCGCATCTTCAGTTTCACCAGAACGGTGAGAAACAACTGCAGTGTAGCCAGCTTCTTTAGCCATTTCGATAGCTTCAAAAGTTTCTGTTAAAGTACCGATTTGGTTAACTTTGATTAGGATTGAGTTAGCGATACCTTTTTCGATACCTTCAGCTAATTTAGTTGTGTTTGTTACGAATAAATCGTCACCAACTAATTGTACTTTGTCGCCTAATACTTCAGTTAATTTTTTGAAACCATCCCAGTCATTTTCATCTAATCCATCTTCGATTGAGATTAATGGGTATTTTTCGCAAAGGTCAGCATATAATGCAACCATTTCTTCAGTAGTTTTTTCGCCTTCGCCTGAATCAGCTAAAACGTAAACACCTTTTTCTTTATCGTAGAATTCTGATGAAGCAGCATCCATAGCTAATACTACGTCAGTTCCTGGTTTGTAGCCAGCAGCTTCGATAGCTTCCATGATTACTTCGAATCCTTCTTCGTTTGAACCTAAGTTAGGAGCAAATCCACCTTCGTCACCTACAGCTGTAGATAAACCTTTAGATTTAAGAATTTTAGCTAATGCGTGGAATACTTCAGCACCCATACGTAAAGCTTCTTTGAATGTTGGAGCGCCAACTGGCATAATCATGAATTCTTGGAAATCAATACTGTTATCAGCATGTGATCCACCGTTGATGATGTTCATCATTGGAGTTGGTAATACTTTAGTGTTGAATCCGCCTAAGTAGTGGTATAAAGGCATTTCTAAGAAGTCAGCAGCAGCGCGAGCACATGCAATTGACACACCTAAAATAGCGTTAGCACCTAATTTAGCTTTGTTTGGAGTACCGTCTAATTCGATCATTAATTTGTCGATATCCATTTGATCTCTAACATCGAAACCGATAAGAGCTTCAGCAATAACATTGTTTACGTTATCTACTGCTTGAGAAACACCTTTACCTAAGTAACGGTCTTTATCGCCATCACGTAATTCAACTGCTTCGTATTCACCAGTTGAAGCGCCTGAAGGAACCATTCCACGGCCGAAAGCTCCGCTTTCTGTGTAAACTTCTACTTCGATTGTTGGGTTACCACGTGAGTCTAGGACTTCGCGTGCGTATACGTCTGTAATAATTGACATGTTTGTGTCTCTCCTTTTGGGTTTTAAATTTATATCTAAATTGGAATAAGTCAGACTTACTCCAACATAGTTTACTACTCTATCATAAGCTTTTTTTACTAAACTTGCAATTTTTCACTGTTATTTTCAAGTGTTTTCAAGTTTATTTTTTAATTAATGATTCACCAGTCATTTCAGCTGGTTTTTCAACGCCTAATAAATCTAACATTGTTGGTGCTACGTCAGCTAAACGTCCGTCTGTACGTAATTCAACACCTTTTTTAGTAACAATCACAGGAACTGGCACAGTTGTATGTGCAGTATGTGGATTACCTTCTGGTGTTGACATTGTTTCAGAGTTACCGTGGTCAGCGAAGATAATCGCATAACCATCTTTAGCTAAGATACCATCTACAACACGACCTAAGTTTTCATCAACCGCTTCAATAGCTTTAATAGTCGGCTCTAACATACCAGAGTGACCAACCATATCAGGGTTAGCGAAGTTTAAGATGATAGCATCGAATTTATCGTTTTCGATATCAGCAACTAATGAATCCGTTACTTCATAAGCACTCATCTCAGGTTTTAAATCGTATGTTTCAACTTTAGGTGAGTTGATTAGTGTACGGCTTTCTCCTTCAAATTCCTCATTACGTCCACCATTCATAAAGAAAGTAACGTGAGGGTATTTTTCAGTTTCAGCAATACGTAATTGTTTTAAGCCATTGTTAGACAAGACTTCACCAATAACATTTTTCATTTCCATTGGAGGGTAAGCAACTTCTGCTACAATACTTGGATTGTATAATGTCATTGTTACAAACTTGATGTTTGCTAAATGATTTTTACGTTCAAAGTTATCCCATTCAACGTCAGTAAATGCATTTGATAATTGGATCGCACGGTCAGGACGGAAGTTAAAGAAGATAACAGCATCATTATCGCTAACTTTCGCTACAGGCTCTCCGTCTTTAACAATAACAGTCGGAATGAAGAATTCGTCATTAACGCCTTCAGCGTATGAAGCTTCGATAGCAGCTACTGGATCAGTTGCTTGATTACCTTCACCTAATACTAAAGCGTTGTATGCTTTTTCAACACGTTCCCAACGTTTGTCACGGTCCATTGCATAGAAACGACCTGATACAGTTGCAATTTCACCATAGTTTAATTCTTCCATTTTAGCAACTAATGCTTTCATGAAATCTAAACCAGATGTTGGCGCAACGTCACGGCCATCTAAGAATGCGTGTACGTATGTTTTCTTAACACCTTTTGCTTTAGCTGTTTCAAGTAAAGCATAAAGGTGATTTTGGTGACTGTGAACACCACCGTCAGATAATAACCCGAATAAATGAAGTGCAGAATCATTTTTAATAGCATGATCCATAGCATTAACTAATGCTTCATTTTCAGGGAATTCTCCGTCAGCGATTGATTTATCAATTCTTGTTAAGCTTTGATAAACAATACGTCCAGCCCCAATATTTGAATGACCTACTTCAGAGTTACCCATTTGGCCTTCTGGAAGACCTACGTCTAAACCAGCAGCTTTAAGCGAGCTAGTTGGAAACTCATTCCAGTAACGGTCGAAGTTTGGTTTGTTGGCTTGTGCCACAGCATTTCCGACAGTTTCGTCACGTAGACCAAAACCATCAAGAATGATGATTGCTACAGGTGCTTTACTCATACTATTTTACAGCCTCCAATAAAGCTAAGAATGAATCAGCTTCTAAAGCTGCTCCACCTACTAAAGCTCCATCAATATGTTCTTCAGCCATGTACTCTTTAATGTTTTCAGGTTTTACGCTACCGCCGTATTGAATACGTACTTTATCGGCAACTTCTTGACCAAATTTATTAGCAATTGTTTCACGAACAACGCCACATGTTTCGTTTGCATCAGCAGCTGATGATGATTTACCAGTACCGATAGCCCAGATTGGTTCGTAAGCTACAACTAAGTTAGCGACTTGCTCGTTAGTTAAACCATCTAATCCATTTTCAACTTGACCTTTAATCCATGCAGCTGTTTCGCCAGCTTCACGTTGTTCTAATGTTTCACCACAACATACGATTGGAGTCATGCCGTTAGCAATGATAGCTTTAGCTTTTTTGTTGATATCTTCATCAGTTTCGTGGAAGTACTCACGACGTTCTGAATGTCCGATAATAACATATTGTACACCTAAATCAGCAATTGCTGCAGGTGAGTTTTCACCAGTGAATGCACCAGCATTTTCGAAGTAGCAGTTTTGAGCTGAAACTTTTAATTCAGTTCCTTTAGCTGCTTCAGCTAAACTTTGTAAGAATAAAGCAGGTGATCCTACTACTGAATCTACTGCTGAGTTAGCAGGGATGTTATTTTTAACAGCTTCAACGAAAGCAATTGCTTCTGAAGCAGTTTTGTTCATTTTCCAGTTTCCGGCAATAATTGGTTTACGCATTTATATGATCTCCCTTTATATAGCCATAGCCCTAAAAGTTAAGATAACTTATAGGACAATGGTCTATTATTTAGTGTCGTTTACTTTTCAGTTAACGCAGTTAAACCTGGTAATTCTTTACCTTCTAATAATTCTAGAGAAGCTCCGCCACCAGTTGAAATCCATGAGAATTTATCAGCACGGCCTAAGTTGATTGCAGCAGCTGCTGAATCTCCTCCACCGATGATTGATGTTGCACCTTCTTGAGCTGCAATAGCATCCATAACTGAGATTGTTCCTTTAGCAAAATCTTCGTTTTCGAATACGCCCATAGGACCATTCCAAACAACAGTTTTAGCACCTTCGATTGTTTTTTCAAACAATTCGATAGATTTAGGACCGATATCTAAGCCTAAGAATCCTTTGTCTACAGCTTCACCTTCAGTTGCTTTAACTTCAGTGTAGCCAGCAAACGCGTTAGCTTCGATTGAATCTACTGGTAATACTAATTTATCGCCAGCTTTTTCGATTAATGTTTTAGCTAATTCTACTTTATCTAATTCAACTAATGAATCACCAATTTCGATACCTTTAGCAGCGAAGAATGTATAAGTCATTCCTCCACCAACGATAACTTTATCAGCTTTTTCGATTAAGTTTTCAATAACACCAATTTTATCTGATACTTTTGAACCACCTAAGATCGCTACGAATGGGCGAACTGGCGCTTCAACAGCTTCTTTGATAAATTTGATTTCATTTTCCATTAAGAAACCTGCTGCTGCTTGAGAAACGTTTGATGAAATACCAACGTTTGAAGCGTGAGCACGGTGAGCTGTTCCGAAAGCGTCATTGACAAAGATGTCATCGCCTAAAGAAGCCCAGTATTTTCCTAATTCAGAATCATTTTTAGATTCTTTTTTACCATCAACGTCTTCAAAACGTGTGTTTTCAACTAATAAAACGCCACCTTCTGGTAAGTTGTTGATTGCAGTTTCTAAAGCTTCTCCACGAGTTACGCCTGGTACGAAAACAACTTCTTTACCTAATTTATCAGATAATGCTTTCGCAACTGGTGCAAGTGATTTACCTTCTTTGTCAGCTTCTTCTTTAACACGACCTAAATGTGAGAATAAAATTGCTTTCCCACCCTCAGTAGTGATGTGTTGGATTGTTGGAAGTGCTGCTGAAATACGGTTATCATTTGTGATTACGCCATCTTTTAAAGGTACGTTGAAGTCCACACGAACTAAAACTTTTTTACCTTTTAAGGCTAAATCTTTAACAGTTAATTTTGCCATAGTTGTTTTCCTCCTCATGTCTATCATTGAAATAAAAAAGCGAGGAAGCGCGATGCTTCCCCGCCTTATGTAGTAAATTAATTACAATTCGTTAGAACAGTTAATTAACCTAATTTAGCAAAGTATTCTAAAGTACGAACTAATTGAGCAGTGTATGACATTTCGTTATCATACCAAGCAACAGTTTTAACTAATTGTTGATCGCCAACAGACATAACTTTAGTTTGTGTTTCGTCGAATAA
Source organism: Vagococcus fessus (assembly GCF_003987565.1). Taxonomy (GTDB): domain Bacteria; phylum Bacillota; class Bacilli; order Lactobacillales; family Vagococcaceae; genus Vagococcus_D; species Vagococcus_D fessus. The sequence continues at coordinate 46,280 of NZ_NGJY01000001.1, read as the reverse complement.
TGATCCGTAAGTCATACCTACGATATCTGAAGAAACGATTGGGTCAGCTGTGTAACCGTAAGATTCGTTAGCTGCTGCTTTCATAGCTGCATTAACTTCCTCAACTGTTACTTTTTTGTCTAAGATAGTTACTAATTCAGTTAATGAACCAGTTGCTACAGGAACACGTTGAGCTGCTCCGTCTAATTTACCGTTTAATTCTGGGATTACTAAGCCGATAGCTTTAGCAGCACCAGTTGTGTTAGGAATGATGTTTTCAGCTGCTGCACGGGCACGACGTAAGTCTCCGCCTTTGTGAGGAGCATCTAAAGTATTTTGGTCACCTGTGTAAGCGTGGATAGTTGTCATTAAACCTTCAACAACACCAAATTCTTTGTTTAAAACGTCAGCCATAGGAGCTAAACAGTTAGTAGTACATGAAGCACCTGAGATAACTGTTTCTTCACCTGTTAAGATGTCGTGGTTAGTATTGAATACTACTGTTGGTACGTCGTTTCCGCCTGGTGCTGAGATAACAACACGTTTAGCTCCACCTTGTAAGTGAGCTTCAGCTTTTTCTTTAGAAGTAAAGAATCCAGTACATTCTAAAACGATATCAACACCTAGCTCGCCCCATGGTAATTCTGCTGGGTTAGCATTAGCTAATGTTTTAACTTCTTTTCCGTTAACTAAGAAATGATCTTCTTTAACTTCAACTTCACCGTTGAAACGGCCTTGAGTTGTATCATATTTTAATAAGTGAGCTAATTGTTTAGCGTCTGTTAAATCGTTGATTGCTACTACTTCAATACCTTCTACTTCTTGGATACGACGGAAAGCTAAGCGTCCGATACGTCCAAATCCATTAATCCCTACTGTTACTGTCATGTGAGATTTCCTCCTTATGAAAATCAAAATTATTTTTATTTTAAAGAGTTTCCTCTTTTAAAATCTCATTTGCGGCACTTTCATCTGTAATGAGCCATGTTTGTTTCGGTGCATGTTTCATATAAGCTTTTATCGCACGGGATTTTTTAGCGCCACCTGCAACTGCTAGAATATAAGGAACTTTTTCCAAATCATCTAGTTGTAAGCCGATACGTGGAATCTTATAAACAACTTTTCCTTCTTTATCGAAGAAATAGCCAAATGACTCCCCAACTGCTCCAGATTCTTTTAACATCACAAATTCTTCTTCAGACATGCCTCTTCTTTCGGCCATGTGTAACGCTCGACCTATACTATGAATCACACACGTTGATTCATCAATCAATCCTAATACTTGTTGAACAAATGGTTCTTGTAAAAGTGATTGATACGTTTCTTTACTTACCCGTTCTGGTACGTAAAGCGGTCGTGATGTGCCACCTGTTTTAGCAGCCATCGTAGAACTGACTGAGTTCGCTTGAATACCAACCGACTCTCCAATCCCTCCGCGCGCTGGCACGAAAATATTGTTACTAAGTTTATGATCCAGGACGGTCATGTTTTCTGCAACTGCTGCCATCGTTGTGCCACCCATAACGGCAATGACATTCTCTTTATCTGGCAGTATCGTTCGAAGTGACTCTGAAACCATCAAACCAAAACTTGCTAGCACCTTGTCTTCTTCATCACTGTTACCAGCAACAATCACACATTTTTCAATGCCAAAGTAATCTGCAACTTGTCGTTCTTTTTGTTTCATTCCTGAATATTGGCCCATTAGCGATTCTAATCCTAACATCACGCTTTTACCTTTCGGGGTAATCGTCATGCCACTCTTAGAGGCATCAATAAGACCTAAGTTTTTAAGTAAGTCTGTTTCAGTCCGTAATACACGTTCTGTTAAACCTAATTTCAAAGCTAAGGTTCTTCTGCCAACAGGAGCCATCCAATCGATATTCTTTAAAACAAGATACCGTTCTTGTACGACTTGCATCGTATCCGGGGCAATTGCTTCAATTAATTCTAGTTGGTTTTCCATTACTATACTCCTTCATGGGACTTAAAACGACCCAGTGTGTCATTCAGCGACCCATCAACTTTAAAAAAAAGGGCGAAATCGAATCATTTGTTTAATAATTCGCTCTCAACTAACTTACACATATAGTTTAACACCCTTTTTAATTTTTAGCAAGAAAAAACAACAAGCCTTATTCAGACTTGTCGTTCTATATTATTCTTTGTGAAATAATCGGTTGTTACTTAAAAGTAAAAACAACCTAAAATTCTTTAATCATCAAACCGTTTACGTTTACTTGATGAGGCAATACCTAATGCATCACGATACTTTGCCACTGTTCTCCTAGAAATTTCTATTCCTTCTTCTCTTAAAAGGTCAACTAATTTCTGGTCTGATAATGGCTTAGCTTTATTTTCGTTTTTTATCAATTGATCAATCAACATTTTCGCATCTGAAGCAGATACATCCTCTCCACCTCTTTGATCATTTAATCCTGTTGTGAAGAATGAACGTAATTCAAAAATTCCAAAAGATGTCTCTAAATATTTGCCATTTACAGACCGACTAATTGTAGATTCGTGCACATTCAGCGCTTGCGCGATTTCTTTTAACATTAGCGGTTTTAATCGTTTGCCTTCTTCTAAGAAAAAGTCCCTTTGGCGATTTACAATCTCTATCCCCACTTTTAAAATAGTATCTCCACGTTGAGCAACACTTTTTTTTATCCATTCAAACTCTGCTTTTTTTTCTTTTAGGTAGGTATTAACCTCTTGGTCACCCGTTTGCTTCATTCTGTCAAAATACTGTTGTTGAAAATTAACTATAGGGAAAGCAGTACGCGTTGAACTGACTTCTAACCCATCTTCTATTTTTTTTACAATCAGATCTGGTCGAATGTATTGTTGGATAGTTTCACCATATGCAGCGCCTGGGTTAGGACTTAATAACTGAACAAAATCGTAGATTTCCTGGATAGCGGCTAAACTCACCTCGTATTTTTTTGCAATAATTTGCCATTTACGATTAGCAAAATTTTCAAACTCTTCTTCAATCACTAGATAAGCCAAGTTCGGAGCTTCATTATCTCTTTCTATTTGTAACAATAAACACTCCTGCAAGCTTCTAGCTGCTATTCCTGGTGGATCCAATTGTTGTAACAAGGTCAATGCATCTACAACTTGAATATACGAGACTCCAGTTGCGCTTGCAACGTCATTTAAATCTATCATCAAATATCCATTTACATCAATAAACTCTGCTAAATAGATCATTGTCTGTCTAATTGGAGTATCTCGATAATTCAAATGTATTTGCTCTAATAATGACTCAAATAAAGAAAGCGTGTTGTCTGGAATTTGATTCAAATAATTTGTTTCCTCTGTTTGATTTGATACCTTAGAAGATGTCTTTATCGGCTGTTCATAAAAATCTCCCTCAACTACCACGTCAATTAACGGGTTTTCTAACGCTTTATTTTCTAAAAAATGTTGAAGTTCATCCGAATTATATTGCAACATTTGAATGGATTGTTGCATTTGCTGAGTCATAGCCATTTTTTGAGTTTGAGATTGTTTTTGGGTCATCCCTTGTGATAATTTCATACTGATCTCCTTTCAGTAAATTAATATACGTGATTCTTGTTCTCTATAAATCCTTGCTATTTCATTTAATATTCGCTAAAATGGTCACTGTACTTGCACCCTTAGTGTAGTGGATATCACACAAGATTCCGGTTCTTGAGACAGGGGTTCGATTCCCTTAGGGTGTATTTTTATTATAATAGTAAAAACTAGTCGACTCATGCCGGCTAGTTTTTTATGTTTCATAATGTTATTTTAACACAAAGTTAGCATTTCCCCTACTTTTACTCTCAACTTACTACTTTCGTTAAACAGGTATTATTTAGGTCTTTTTTTTCGATTTATTGTTTAGTTTTACTCAACAAGTTATAATTAACACAGAAAGACGGAAGGACGGATAATAATATGATTTATAAAGATAATGATTATACACATCACATGGCTCATTTAACATCAAGTATGTGTAAAAAACAATTAGGTAATAACAAACCGTTATTTTTTGTTGGAGAAACTATTATTTCAGGATTTGTTGTTCCAGACGATGATCCAAAACTAGTAGCAGATAAAGATTCAGACAACAGTAACCCTCTATTTGATATCGCTGCAGCAAGCATTAACATCCGTACAAAAGATGCTAAAGAAGAACTTTCAGTTGAAGAAATTTTTACAATCGAACCTACTTACTTATATTTAGAAGATGTCACAATCAAATCGTTAGCTAGTGGCAATAAAACAAGCCTAGCTGCATTTGCTTTACGCATCTCATCAATCGATGGCTTATCTGCTGGCTCTTTAGACTAAAACCTAAACTTCGCTTTAGGTTTTTTATTTTTCGAAAAAAGTTCATATATTTAAACGTTAAATATGCTATCATGGATAAGTATGAATAGTAACTATAAAACAATTTTATGACTTGGGGAGATTAACATGAACAAATTATTTTTAGTATTGAGTTTAAGTTTTGTATTATTTCTAACTGGCTGTGGGATAATTCCTACTGAAAAAAAAATTTACTTATCTGAGGACAAAATACAAACTATTAATTCTTTTGAGAATAAAAGTGATATTATCCAAAACCTTGGAAAACCCTCTAAAGAAATTACAGAACCAAAAAAACTAACTAAAAAGTTGAATAAAGCGATAGACCTACTTGAATCACAAAAGCAAGACGCTTTTAGTAAACAAGATAATCAGACTATTGATGAGTTGTCCAATATAACTGACAATTGCACTATCTTACTAGAAAAACTTACTAATGGCGAAAAAGTAGAATGTCTTATTTATTATTGGAAAACAAATGATGGCTCTAAAATGAAAAAAGAAGTTTATATATACGATAACACACTCCAATTTACTATCAATCAATAAAAAAACTCTTAAGAATGGTCCTAGAAGACTTTTTCTTAAGAGTTTTTTCATTACTTTAACAATTCTATAATTGTTCTGTAAACAACCTCGGGTGTTACATTAAATGAATAATTTGTTTCTACACGTTCAGTATATTTGTGAGCATCTTTCCCAAATGGACCTATATCCAATACAGGGACATTTAATTTCTGCATCTCTTCAATCGGCATTATATATTTCGATCCAAAACCAGGCATATTTCCTTTGAGATTTTCTACTACATTCGCATCTTGAGGAGCCGAAGCAAAACTTATATCTGCAATATACGGAAAAAACTTTTTTAATACTAATGGGTAATCCGTTACTGTTTCTGCCATTGCTTTTTCAACAGCTTTCAACATGTTTTTCTCTTTTTTATTTTTCCCTTCAACCAAAATATGAGGGTAATAAGGAGGTGTAAAGTAAACAACAATAACAGGATCTCGATAAGACCATAAAGTATGAATCTTTTCAACCATCGCTAATGAAAAATCACGTTCATCTAAGTTTTTCTCTTTCAAAAGGTCACCTTCAATTTTTCTCCTAACCTCTTCAAATTCAACCTCGCCAATCTCTAATCGAACTTCTTTAATTAAATCATCATATGATATAACTTTTGTCTTCCATGGTAACCCTTGATTCTCTATGTTAGATAGATTGCAAAACATTTCATAGCGCTCTGATAAAGTTTCTAACACTTCATCCATGCACTTTTCCGCAGCAGCTAACATCTTCTCCAATACTTGATCAGGTGTGCTACAATGCGTGGCATAGTTAAAGAATACCGTTGCCGTTTTGGCAATCTGAACTGAATACTCTGGTTTCAAATCACGTTGTTTCAGTGTAACAGGAGGTAACGTCACCTGCCCTTCTGCTATATCACAATAGGCAGGATTTAAATTAATTTCTCTAGTTAATTCTGCTACAATCTGATTTGGATCTAAGCCATTAAAAGATTCACCTACATGTGTTTCACTCCCCACAACATAGAATGAAGGCATTAACTTTCCTACTGTACCTATATAAATATATTTAGAATCATCACCTTCATAGTCATTCGTCATATAATCTGTATCAATTAATCCTTGTATATCCCATTCATTTAGCTTAGCGAGTTTGTTTAATTCCGGCACTGCCGCAAACATCCCTGTAGAATTTGTTTCTTCATCGCATACTGCCATATAAATAAGATTACCATCAAAATTTTCAACATCCATAGTGATAGCTTCAATTAAAGCCATTATAACTGCATTACCACTCTTCATATCAAAAATACCTCTGCCAAACAAATAATCTTCGTCTTTAGCTTCAATATCTATTTGAACCGATTGAGGTAAATTATCTTTGATTTCAGCCATTTTTTCAGTCAATTCATATGGAGTAGTACATAATGATGCTAAATTACCATAATCAGAGATTCCAACAGTATCTGTATGTCCTAACAAAGCTACTGCTTTATTTGAAGTCGACTTTCCTTTTACAATAGCTATAACATTTTTTCGACCAAATTTATCTGTCGGAATATCTTGAATGTAAAGATTTTCAGGATTTTCTTGGTAATAAGGTAGCCTGTTCAAAAGTTCATACACTTTTTTACTTACTTCAATTTCCCCTTTTGTCTCTGTCACACTTAAAACTTCAGTTAATTCTATTGTTAATTCTTCAATTCTTTTAGCAATAGACGTTTGCTCCCATAAATTTTGATACATCACAACAACTTCCTCTCCTTAGAAAAAACACCTTATAAACTAGGATAACCTAGCTTATAAAGTGCTTTATTTAGTATCTTCTGGTGTGTTAGCAACCAAGAATATATCATATACTTGTAAAACTTGCCTTAACGCAACTAATTCTACTTCTTTTAATTCCCGACTTTCAGAACCTTCTCTACCTTTGTAATGTAAACTGACATGTTTAGAACTCGCCATATCTCTCAACATTTCGAGTTTGTCTGAATTAGGTGAAAATTCTACCCATTCCCAAGTCGAACCATCTGCTTCAGGTTTCGTTTCTTCTGTCTCATCAATTTCTTTAGGTAACCCTAGATCACGATCAACCCTAACATCATACGCATCCATCGTATACTCCATCGTATCCGTTTGGATTGTAAATTTTTGTAGGTCCAGTGCATCTTCACCTGCATATGAATATCTAATCCATAAATTCATAGTTAAATCTTCCATATCATCTCGTCTTGATGTAACTAAATACGGATATACCTGATTAGAACGATGGTTATCTTCTAAATATGAGCTTGAGTATCTCAAGTGCCCATTAACATCATCTTTTTCTAAATTATCTATTTTTTTTGACAATAATTGATAAAGTTCTTTTTTCTGTTTCTTTTCATCGATAGGCTTCTTGTGCCCCACTTCTTTCGAAGTATCAGTCACAACCTTTGTTTTCTCGGTCTTCGTTTCTGTTTCTTTCTTTACTTCTTCCGCAATCTCTTTTTCTAACTTAGGTGTTTGCCCAGTTATTTTTCTTTCCACACTACTTGCCATTTTGGTTAACTCACCTGTCGTTGCCAAAGTAATAATAGCGATAAGAAGCAAAATAGCATTTGAAGGTCTCAACCTAGTATTTGTTACTTTACCAATAACAAATGGATTAATTGTATTGATTATCCCCACTAGAGACGTTACTAACATAATTATAGCTGCTTTATTTGAAAACAAACCAGAATCAGTCATTAAACTTTTAGCGATGGTAAATGTACTCATAAAAAACACAAAAAACAACACACGGTTAACTATTATTTTAAAGTAACGCATATCAGAACCTCCATTTTTGCTTATAAGCTATTTTATTATCCGACCTTCTTATGAACATTTTAACACAATTCATTACATTAAAACTATATTTATTACGTTTATATTACATTTTTTATCAAAGGTTCGTTATATGAAACTTTTTATAACAAAATATATATTAATGTAATATTAATTATTGCATAAAAGTATAAATGTGGTCAAGTTTCGGGCTTTATGTTAGAATAAATAAGAGTTTAGAGAACGATTAAGTAGGAGGAAAACACATGAATTTAATTCCAACAGTCATTGAACAATCATCTCGTGGTGAACGTTCTTATGACATTTATTCAAGATTATTAAAAGATAGAATCATTATGCTAAGTGGTGGTATTGATGATAACGTTGCTAATGCCGTTATTGCACAACTACTTTTCTTAGATGCACAAGATTCTGAAAAAGATATCTACCTTTATATCAATTCACCAGGTGGAAGTGTATCTGCCGGTTTAGCTATTTACGACACAATGAATTTCGTTAAAGCAGATGTTCAAACTATTGTACTTGGTATGGCTGCATCTATGGGTAGTTTCTTATTAACTGCTGGTGCTAAAGGAAAACGTTTTGCTCTTCCAAATGCAGAGATTATGATTCACCAACCTCTAGGAGGCGCACAAGGTCAAGCAACTGAGATTGAAATTGCGGCTCGCCACATTCTAAATACACGTGAGCGTTTAAATGCGATTTTAGCAGAACGAACAGGACAACCTATTGAAAAGATTGCCCAAGATACTGATCGTGATAACTTTATGTCAGCAGAACAAGCGAAAGAATATGGCTTAATTGATGATGTAATGGTTAACCGTTAATCAAAAAACAACTTAGAATTTTCTAAGTTGTTTTTTTCTCACTAAATTAAAGGATGTGACACATGGATACATCAAGTATGAATGCAACATTTTTAAACCATACTACAGGGATTGTAGTAGGACAAGATACAGCACCGATTAAACTCATTGAACTCATTAATGTACGCTGTCCTTTTTGCAAAAAATGGCATGAAGATACAAATACACTATTAATGAAGCTTGTTTTAGAAGGTAAATTACAACGTTGTATTAAACTTTATGACAAAGATAAACCAGGACTAGACAAAGGGAATATCATGCATCGTTTTATTTCAAAGACTGATGGCCCACTTGCTATAGAACAACTTACTAGCATATACAATACGCAAGATATTTGGGGTAACTTAGAAACATTCGACGCTATCAGTAACTACGCCAAAAATGAATTGAAATTAGAAGAAGATTATCGTAAAAACTTTAGTTCAACCATCCAACAAGAAGCAACCGCGGCGAATATTCCATTCGTCCCAACAATGGTTATCAATAATTATATCTTCGATCAAAGTATCTCTCTTGAAGATTTACTTGATTTATTAGACAAATAAAAAGCTTAGCCTCGCCGGGCTAAGCTTTTTATTTTATAGCTTATTTTCTCTTAATTTTTCTGCATACTCATTTAATTTACGAATACGATGATTTATGCCTGATTTTGAAATAGCTCCTGAAGGTACCATCTCCCCTAGTTCTTTCAAACTAATTTCTGGATGTTCCAAACGTAATTCTGCTATCTCTTGTAATTTTTGCGGTAAATGATTCAAACCAACTGTCTGATCTATATACTCAATGTTATCAATCTGTTTTTGAGCTGCATTAATCGTTTTACTAAGATTGGCTGTTTCACAGTTAACCATACGATTAACTGAATTTCTCATATCTCTAACAATGCGAATATCTTCAAATTTAAGCATACTGGTTGTTGCCCCAATTAAAGTTAAAAAATCAGCAATATCTTCCGCACCTTTTAAATAGGTAATATACCCATTGCGACGTTCAAGTGTTCTCGCATTTAAATCATAATAAACCATCATCTCACAGATATCCTTACTATGTTGCTCATATAACGAATAAATTTCAAGATGATAGCGACTTGTCTCAGGATTATTAACTGAACCTCCTGCTAAAAATGCGCCACGTAAATAGGAACGCATCTTTTGAGCATTCCCCATAATACTAGGAGATACCGTATCAGTGAACATTGAATTCTCTACAATCTCTAAATCATTCAAAATACGCTCTGTATCTTGTTTTAATCGAACAATATAGATATTATTTTTCTTCAATTTCATTTTACGACGAACTAATAATTCACTCTGAACATCATAATGCTCTTTTAATAACGAATAAATTCGTCTAGCCGTAGCAGCATTTTCAGTTTGAACATTTAAAACAAAGTGGCGATTTGATAAAGTCAACGCCCCATTCATTCTGATAATCGCAGCCAACTCAGCTTTTGCGTGTTCTTTATGAACTTCAAGTGTCGTTAATTCTTTTTTTACGTCTGCTGCATATGACACGTTGCTACCTCATTTCCTCATTTTACATAGTCTACTAATATAACAATCTAAACACTTCATCTACTACTTTGTCACGGTCATGGAAGACACCACCATCACGTAATTTTAAGAAATCAGTAGAGATTACACGACAGCCTTCTTCTCGTAATCCTTGGAAATCATGACTAACTTGTACCAAATATTCATCATAAATCTCAGGATCCATATAATCTTCAGGTACATTCTCAATATTAACTAAAACAGTATCAATAAATTGTCGATCCAGATGTTCGTGTAATACCTTCACATGATCAGCATCAGAAAAATGTTCCGTTTCACCTTTTTGAGTCATAATATTACAAATATATACAACTTCACCTTTTGCATTCGCTAAGGCATCTCCTATATCTTTAATCATAATATTAGGAAGAATACTTGTATATAAACTTCCAGGCCCTAAAATAATCATATCAGCTTCTTCGATAGCTTTAATCACTTTTCGAGCTGCTTGTGGTTCTTCTGGATTATTGGTATTTGTTACATACACATGATCAATTTTTTTACGATGTTTCGTAATTTTAGATTCTCCAGACTCTTCTGTCCCATCTTCAAAAACCGCATGTAATGTCAAAGGTTCTTCCGATGCAGGATAGACCGCTCCTTCAATATGCATAATTGTCGACAGCAGTTGGATAGCTTCATAACTACTGCCTTTCATTTCAGCAAGAGCGACTATAATTAAATTTCCTAACGAATGATTAGCTAAAAATTTATCTTCTTTATTAAAACGATATTGGAACAAATCTTCATATAATTTTGGCATGTCAGAAAGCGACACTAAAACATTTCTTAGGTCCCCTGGTGGTGCCACATTTATAGTAGAACGAAGTGAACCACTACTGCCTCCATCATCAGCAACTGTTACGACTGCTGTAATATCCGCACTTTCATCACGTAATCCTTTCAATATAACCGGTAGGCCTGTCCCACCCCCGATAACAACAATCTTAGGTTTTCTTATACGATAGGTTTTCATGAGCGGTTCACCGACTCTTTGCGTTTATCTTTATCACGGTGAGTTGTATTAACAGGATAGTCAACAGCTAAAGCTTTCCCTACTCTTTCAGTTAAAGCAACCGAACGATGTTGTCCTCCTGTACAGCCAATAGCAATCGTTAAACTAGTTTTACCTTCTTTTTTATAGCCCGGTAAAATACTGCTTACTAAATCATAAAATTTAGTATAAAATTCTTCTGTTTCAGGGAAGCTCATGACATAGTCATAAACCGGTTGATCCATCCCAGTTTGCGGACGAAGTTCATCAATATAATGTGGATTCGGTAAGAAACGAACATCCATTACGATATCCGCATCAATTGGAAGTCCATATTTGAAACCAAATGACACCATTTCAACACGAAACATTTTTGTTTCTGTAGTTTTATACTCTTTAATTAACATTTCTCTTAATTGGCGTGGACTAAGGTCAGTCGTATCAATAACAAGTTGAGCATCACCTTTAATTTCCTCTAACAAGCCTCTTTCTTTACGGATACCTTCTGTAACAAGTCCGTCCATCGCAAGGGGATGTGTACGTCGTGTTTCTTTATAACGAGAAACTAACTCCTCATCTGTCGAATCTAAGAAGATAACACTTGTATCAACCATTTTTGTATTTTCAATTTCGACTAACATATCTTGAATTTCTTCAAAAAACGCACGTGAACGTAAATCAATAACTAAAGCAATTTTTGTTACTTTTCCTGATTCCTTAATTAACTCCCAAAATTTAGGTATTAAACGTGGTGGTAAGTTGTCGATACAGAAAAAGCCCATATCCTCAAAACTTTGCATAGCCACAGTTTTACCTGCTCCACTCATACCAGTAATGATGACTAACTGTAAACTCTCAACCATTTGACCATCTCCCTTTTCTTTATCTAGACAATTATATCATACCGGGCGTATCGACTCAATCTATTGCCCTATCAAAAAAAGAGGGGTTCTTATAATAAGAACCCACCCTCTTAATCTAATACTGCTTTTAAATAATGACCTGTATAACTTTCTTCAACCTTGGCAATTTTTTCTGGTGTTCCAGTTGCAAGGATTGTTCCACCACCATCGCCACCTTCTGGACCTAAGTCAATCAGATGATCTGCTGTTTTTATTACGTCTAAATTATGCTCAATAACTAATACCGTGTTACCCGCATCTGCAAGTCTATTCAACACTTCTAATAATCTCGCGATATCATCAGTGTGTAATCCTGTTGTCGGCTCATCTAAAATATAGAAACTATTACCTGTTGAACGTTTATGAAGCTCACTCGCAAGTTTCATACGCTGCGCTTCCCCACCTGATAATGTCGTAGCAGGTTGGCCTAATGTAACATAACCTAATCCTACATCTACTATCGTTTGAATTTTTCTATTAATTTTAGGAATATGTTCAAAGAACTCAACTGCATCGTCACACGTCATATCTAGTATATCTGAAATATTTTTACCTTTGTATGTTACCTCTAATGTTTCAGAGTTATAACGTTTACCATGACACACTTCGCATGGTACATACACATCAGGTAAAAAGTGCATCTCTATTTTAATAATACCGTCACCACGGCAGGCTTCACAACGTCCACCTTTAACATTGAAACTAAAACGGCCTTTCTTATAACCGCGAACCTTAGCTTCTGTCGTTTGAGCAAATAAATCACGGATATCATCAAACACACTTGTATAAGTTGCTGGATTACTACGCGGCGTACGGCCAATCGGACTTTGATCAATGCTGATCATTTTATCGACTGACTCATACCCTGTCATTTTTTTGAATTTGCCAGGCTTAGCTGAATTACGGTTAATCTTTTGCGCCAACGCTTTCTTCAATATCTGATTGACCAGTGTACTTTTCCCAGAACCTGAAACGCCTGTCACTGCGACGAATTTACCTAATGGAAACTCAACGGATACGTTTTTAAGATTGTTTTCTGATGCACCTGTAATTTTTAATTTTTCGCCATTTCCTTTACGTCGCTCTTTAGGAACTAAAATTTTCTTCTTACCTGATAAGTATTGTCCTGTTAGTGAGTTAGGGTCTTTTTCAACTTCTTCTGGTGTTCCAGCAGAAACAATTTCTCCACCTCTAGCTCCTGCTCCTGGTCCGATATCGATTAAATAATCAGCAGCACGCATCGTGTCTTCATCATGTTCGACAACAATTAAAGTATTCCCCAAATCACGCATTTTTTTCAATGATTCTATTAATCGATCATTATCTCGTTGGTGTAAACCAATTGAAGGTTCATCTAAGATGTAAAGGACACCAGATAAATTAGACCCAATTTGAGTCGCTAGACGAATACGTTGCGCTTCCCCACCTGATAATGTACCTGAAGCACGACTTAACGTTAAGTAATTAAGCCCTACATTTTCCAAGAAACTCAAACGGTCTCTCACTTCTTTTAGGATGGGTTTAGCTATCGCTGTTTCTTGCTCATTTAATTCCAAATTCTTGAAAAATGCTAAAGCATTTGAAATTGAATACTTACTAATTTCACCAATATGCTTGCCTTCTATTTTTATAGAAAGAGCTTGAGGATTTAAACGGTTCCCTTTACATGAGGTACATGGTAATTCTGTCATATACGTTCTCATTTGTTCACGAACATAATCACTATTCGTTTCATGGAAACGACGTTTAATATTTTTCAAAATCCCTTCAAATGGTACTTCTACATCTCTTACGCCACCAAAATCATTTTCATAGTGAAAATGGAAGGTCTTACCATCTGAACCATTTAGTAATAAATTCTTTTGATCTTTAGTTAACGTTTCATACGGTACAGTCATATCAATTTCAAATTGTTTACATGCTTGCTCTAACATCTGTGGGTAATAATTAGACGTCACTGGATTCCAAGGCGTAATCGCCCCTTCACTCAAGCTTAACCCTTGGTCAGGAACAACCAAATCCTCATCTACCTCTAGTTTCATACCTAATCCATCACAGTCAGAACACGCTCCGTACGGCGCATTAAAAGAGAATAATCTAGGCTCAAGCTCACCTACCGTAAAGCCACAATGCGGGCAAGCGTAGTGTTCACTAAATAACAGTTCTTCTTGACCTATAACATCAACTAAAGCATACCCTTCTGCTAAACGTAATGACGCTTCAAAAGAATCGAATAAACGTGAGCGAATGCCCTCTTTAACTACAATACGGTCAACAACTATCTCAATGTCATGTTTTTTATTTTTTTCAAGCTCAGGTACTTCTGTTATATCGTATAATTCGCCATCAATTCTAACACGAACGTATCCTTCACGTTTGACAGTTTCAAATACTTTTTTATGCTGTCCTTTTTTTCCTTTTACTAACGGTGCTAAAATTTGAATTTTTGTTCGCTCGGGTAACTCTAATACTCTATCCACCATCTGTTCAACAGACTGGCTTGATATTTCTGTACCATCATTTGGACATATCGGATGACCGACACGTGCAAAGAGCAAACGTAAATAATCATTAATTTCTGTCACAGTCCCTACTGTAGAACGAGGGTTTTTACTTGTTGTTTTTTGGTCAATCGAAATAGCTGGACTTAATCCTTCAATACTATCTACATCCGGTTTATCCATTTGTCCTAAAAACTGTCTCGCATATGCTGATAAACTCTCAACATAACGACGTTGTCCTTCAGCATATAACGTATCAAATGCTAACGAACTCTTTCCAGAACCTGATAATCCTGTTACAACTACAAATTTATCACGTGGAATAGTTACATCCACATTTTTTAAGTTATGAGCACGTGCTCCACGAATTACTATTTTGTCATTTGCCACAATCTAACCTCCACTACTTGTTTCCCGCTTTTAGTTCGAGTACGGTATCTCGTAACGTTGCTGCTCGTTCAAAGTCAAGACTCTTAGCAGCTTCTCTCATCTCATGTTCAAGCTTCATAATAACATCAGCTTTTTCTTTCTTGGATAACTCATCGTATTGCTCTGATACACTAATCTTACCACCCTTACCATTCTTGTCGGCTGGTTTAGAAATACTAATTAAGTCACGAATTTCTTTGATAATTGTTTTCGGAACAATACCATGCTCTTTATTATAAGCTTCTTGGATGCCACGGCGACGAGCTGTTTCCGACATCGCTTTTTCCATAGAATCTGTAATCTTATCTGCATATAAAATAACTTTACCTTCTGAGTTACGAGCCGCACGTCCAATTGTCTGAACAAGAGAACGCTCACTACGTAAGAATCCTTCTTTATCCGCATCTAATATCGCAACTAAGGATACTTCTGGAACATCAATTCCTTCACGAAGTAAGTTTATCCCCACAAGAACATCAAATTCTCCTAAACGTAAATCACGAATAATTTCTGTTCGTTCCATCGTCTTAATGTCACTATGAAGATACTTGACTTTAATTCCAATTTCTTTCAGATAATCTGTTAAATCTTCTGACATTTTCTTAGTTAACGTTGTGATAAAGACGCGTTCATTTTTCTCGATACGCTCATTAATTTCACCGACTAAATCATCAATCTGTCCCATAATTGGGCGAACTTCAACAATCGGATCAAGCAAGCCTGTTGGACGTATAATTTGTTGAATGATGCGGTCTGTTCGTTCTTGTTCATATGGTCCTGGTGTCGCAGACACGTATATGATTTGATTAACATGCTCTTCAAATTCCTCTAATTTTAAAGGTCTATTATCTAACGCACTTGGTAAACGGAAACCATAATCGACAAGCATTTGCTTACGTGCTCTATCCCCATTGTACATCCCACGGATTTGCGGAAGCGACACATGTGATTCATCTGCAACAATTAAGAAATCATCTGGGAAGAAGTCTAATAAGGTATAAGGTGCTTCACCTGGCTGTCTGCCGTCCATAAACCTTGAATAGTTTTCAATCCCTGAGCAATACCCCATCTCACGCATCATCTCTATGTCATAATTTGTACGTTGCTCTAACCGCTGTGCTTCGATTAACTCATCATTTTCTCTTAGCTCAGTCAAACGACCCTCTAATTCTTTTTGAATCGCTTCAATTGCTACTTCCATCTGCTCTTCGTTAGTTACGAAATGTTTAGCTGGGAATATGGCAACATGTTCTCTTTCGCCAACAATCTCACCTGTTAAAGCATCGACTTCACGAATACGTTCAACTTCATCTCCAAAGAACTCAATTCGCATAGCATGTTCATCCCTAGAAGCCGGAAAAACTTCAACAACATCACCGCGAACTCTAAAACGACCACGCTGAAAATCAATGTCATTACGTTCGAACTGAATATTAACAAGCCCTTCTATTAATTGGGCACGGTCCATTTCCATTCCTTCTCGAATCGAAAAAACTTGATCTTGGTATTCATTAGGATTTCCTAAGCCATAAATACATGATACTGAAGCCACCACAATAACATCGTTACGTTCTAATAATGAACTAGTAGCGGAATGTCGTAGTTTATCAATCTCATCATTTATACTGGCATCTTTTTCAATATAGGTATCACTAGACGGAACATACGCTTCAGGTTGATAATAATCATAGTAACTGACAAAATACTCAACCGCATTATTAGGAAAAAATTCTTTTAACTCACTATATAGCTGTCCTGCTAATGTTTTATTATGTGCTAAAACAAGGGTCGGCTTATTCACTTCTTTAATCACATTAGAAATTGTAAAAGTTTTACCTGTTCCTGTCGCCCCTAGTAGAATTTGTTCTTTCTTCCCACTATTTAAACCGTCTACTAACTGCTTAATCGCTTCCGGTTGGTCCCCTGCTGGCTCATATTTTGAAACTAAATCAAACTGCTTTTGGTCGTCACGTTCTATCATTAAAATCCCCCTTGCCTGTTCTTACTCATTGTCTCTATTTTAACATACCGAACATACTTTCGCTATTGTGAATCACTTTCACCTGCTAACATTTCTTGATAACCCCTTATGATTTTATCAACTTCTTGACTAAAATCACGGGTATTAATCATTCGTGCTTTTCTTAGATACTCTCTACCTTCAACGAATAACATCATGACAGGAACTGTTAAAACATTAAAAACCTCTGCTACCTCTGGTACTTCTAAAGCATCTAATTCAACCAAGCTCACACCTTCATATTTTTCCATTATAGTTTCAACTTGTGGTTTTAAGCCATGACAAACACTGCAGTTTTCTTGCCCTATATAAATGAACGCTAAGTTATTTTCTTCTATATTTTTTTGAACCTCTTCTATTGTTGTTAGTTTTTTCATCTTCTATTCCCCCTATTGATTTCTCTATACTCTCTATTTTAGACTACTTATTTTTTATTGAACAGAAGTTAGCCTACAAAAAAACGATTGAGAACTAGTCCTCAATCGTTTTACTTTTTTATTTAGTATTTTCTGTTAACCAAGCAATCGCACTTGCGGCATATGCTGCTGCACCATATGGCAAAGCATCTTCTGATAAAACAAGTTTAGGGTGATGAACAGGATACGGGTGTGAGACTCTTGCATCTGCTGCACATAACCCTAGCATTAATACCGGAATTTGTTGACTGACATAGGCAAAGTCTTCTGATCCCATATTGGCAGACATCCCTGGCATATCAGCTAAATTAAACGCTTTATCTTTTCCAATAAAATCAGCTAAGTGTTTCGCAATCGGCTCAATAACACTGCTATCACTTACTAATGTCGGACAACCGTTTGTAAAGACACATTCCCCTTCACATCTAAAGGCTGCTGCAACATGTTGGGTAATCTCTTCCATACGTTTTTTCACTTGCTCACGGACATCTAAATCTAAAGTACGCAGAGTACCTTTCATCACGACATTTTCAGGGATAACATTTGACGTATTCCCACCATGAATTTCTCCTACTGTCAAAACAACCATAGCATCTGCTGGTAATTCACGACTATGAATTTCATGTAACGCTGTATGGACGTGACAGGCTGCTGTAATTGGATCAACTGCATTATGAGGCATTGAACCATGCCCACCTTGTCCTTTAATTTTAATCTCAAACCAATCTGCTGATGACTGTGTAATACCTGGTTGTGAGATCACAACTGTCCCATTATCAGCAGGTACACCAGGAGCTACGTGAATCATAAGTCCCGCATCTACTTTTGGATTTTCTAAAAGCCCATCTGCTATCATGTCTTTCGCACCCTCTAGAATTTCTTCTGCAGGTTGGAACATTAATTTAACTTGTCCTGGTAATTCAGATTCGTGATTTTTTAAAATCTTAGCTGCCGCAAGTAACATAGTCGTATGAAAATCATGGCCACACGCATGCATAAACTCATTTGTTGATTTAAACTCTAATTCTGTTTCTTCTACAATCGGTAGAGCGTCCATGTCTCCACGAAGTAAAAATACTTTTCCTGTATCAGGTCCAACTAAAGCAGTTATCCCAGATTTTCCACATTTTTGTGGTTCATAACCCATCTCACTTAATTTTGTTTCTACAAAATTAACGGTATCTTTTAAATTAAATTCTGTTTCAGGATTTTCGTGTAACACACGGCGATTGGCGATTATCTCGTCTTTCATTTCTAAAGCTTCTTTTAAAATATTATCTTTCAATTTTTCAATCATAGCAATCTCTCCTTTTATATTCTTTTATTATACGCTCATAAAATAAAAAAATATAGTTGAGATTAAAAAAAGAGCATCGAAATATTAAATTTCAATGCTCCTTTTTAACGTAATACACCAACAAACCTTCCTATAATCAGATAAAATAAGGTCCATATAAAGGCTGCTATAATACCTACTGTTAAATATTTTTTTAAAGAGTAGCGTGTCATTCCACAAAAATAAAACGTCATATGGCGAAAACCTGGGATGAAAAACCCCATGATAATTGTTAAGAATCCGTATTTATCCATCCACCGTTCTATCTTATCAAATTTACTTTGCTTAATACCTAACCATTTAAACAAACCGGTTAAAGCCTTTCCCCCAATATATCTCCCAATAAAATAGCTTAATGTCATACCAAGAACAGTCCCAATTACAGCAACACACAACGCCATAGCAAAATTTATCTTATCTGTGTTAGAGTAATAACCAATAATACTCATCAACACTTCATCAGGTATCGGTAAGCCGACTAACCCAAGAATCAAGGATAAAAAAATGGTGATGTAACCATAATTAATGATGTAAAATTCAAACTTTTCCGATACCACGCTATTACCCCCTATCAAAGATAATTGTTGCTATGTCGTCTCCTAAATTAATAGACTTTTCTTTTTCAATATCCTTTGACCACTCTATTGTTTTATTCATAAAGAAAAGAACAACAGTCGAACCAAAATTAAAGTAGCCTAGTTCTTCTCCTGCAGCTAAGGTCATTCCGTTTTCAAACGTTTCTTGAATCGAATTTATATTCAAAGCTCCTACAGGTACATAGAAATCATCATTCATCTGATAAACACCACGATGATTTTTGGTAAACAATCCGTCAATATACGTTGTAGCTGCATCATTTACAGGATACGAACTTTTACCCAACTTACGTAACATGCTATATTGTCCAGTAATAGGTGCATGAAAACGATGATAATTTTTAGGACTCAAATATAAAATAATAAAATGGCTATTGCTAGTGTCCAATGTATCATCGCCTAATAGCTCTATTAAAGAATAGTAATTGTCTTTAATAAAAAATTTCTTATCCGGAGTAATTTCTCCGAAATCTTTAACCTTTGCTTCTACTGGACTTATATATAAATTATCCTTTTGTTTAAATTCGATACTAGATAAATCCATTTTACGTGTAAAAAAATCTTGTAGCGAGTTGTACTCTGCAAGAGGACGATTAATTGTGGTCTCAGAAACTTGATAATGCTTAATATACCATGGAATTAATTTAGAACTCCATTTCGAACCGGTTAACTTATCCGCACATTTCGCAAAAAATGACATCTTTAAAACAGAGGTCCAACTTTTATAAACTATTTTTTTTAACATCAACAAACTACTTACTCCTCATCCGGTTCTATATTTTTAAAATTAGGTAATCTTAAATTACTCACCATTAAAATGCCTAAAGCAATAACGATAATATAGTAAACTAATAAACGATTGACTTCAAAATAGGCCAACAAACTCAATAAGGCTGCTCCTGGAACTGGTAAACCAATAAATACTTTCAGCTTACTTTGTTCTGAATTAAACCTTGCTAAACGGATCGCTGCGCAACTTAAATAAATAATAGCTACAAATAATTTGACTAATGGATGACCTGCTGTCGTCAATAACATAATCATTGGTGCTGTCCCGAAAGTCACGATATCCGCTAATGAATCTAATTCCTTACCAAAATCTGATGAATTACCAACTCGTCTTGCTGCTCTACCATCAACAGCATCAAAAGATGCTCCTAGTAAAATAAATACAGCCGCTAGGTCTAAATTACCTTCCATTGTAAATATAATCGATAGTAACCCACTTGTTAAGTTTAACAAAGTCAGTATGTTGGGTAATTGTTTCATGTTATCCTCTCCAAACCCTTTAATATAAATCTACTTACTAGCTGACTCTATTAAACAAGCCTCTGCCAAAAAGTATTCCTATAAACTATATCATATAACTGATTATTTTTGCTATTTACATTTTATTTTAGCTAAACTTTAATAATAGATTGATATTTATAAAAAAAAAGACCGTAAACGATCTTTTTTCCTTACTATTATAACTCTACATTGTGGTGAACTTTTTGAACATCGTCTAAATCTTCTAACACATCGATTAATTTTTCAAATTTTTCTAAATCTTCACCTTCAAGACTAACTTCATTTTGAGCTAACATTTCTAATTCAGCTACTGTAAATTCTTTTACGCCATTTTCTTGTAAAGCGTTACGAACATTATTGAAATCTTCTGGTTCAGCATAAATGATAACTTGACCTGCTTCTGCCATAACGTCGCGTACTTCGATGTCTGCTTCTAATAACGTTTCAAACATTTCATCTGCATTATCACCTTCGTAAGCGAAAACTGCTGTATTATCAAACATGTAAGCAACCGCACCACTCACACCCATGTTACCGCCATTTTTACCATACGCTGCACGAACATCTGATGCTGTACGGTTAGCATTGTTTGTAAGAGCATCAACAATAATCATTGAGCCGTTTGGTCCGAAACCTTCATAACGTAACTCTGAGAATGTTTCATCACTTGAACCTTTCGCTTTATCGATAGCACGATCAATAACGTGTTTTGGCACATTGTATGTTTTAGCACGATCAATAACTGACTGTAACTTTTGGTTTAGAGCCGGATCTGGTTCCCCTTGTTTTGCAGCAACGTAAATCTCTACGCCAAATTTTGCATATATCTTACTATTAGCTGAATCTTTTCCAGCTTTTTTTTCTTTAATATTTTCCCACTTACGACCCATTATATTCATCTCTTTCCTAGTTCAATTTTTATACTTGTTCATTATACTAAGTATTCCGCTATTTGTTAAGGATTATTTATATTTTATTCTGAACGACATAAAAGAAATTCTCTTTAAATATGTTATTTTTCATTTTAAAATTAAACTAATTGACCTTTTTCTTTCGCTTCTAAAAAAAATTAAGCAAGGCGGAAGGATGTCATTTTTTCTAATATCATTGCAACACTTGTTACACCATCATTAGGCTTCATCCACTTTGTATAGGCAAACCCCATAAAAATATTTCCTGCACTGATCTTTTCAAATGTACTTTATCTCTTATACATGCTCACTTAACCACATCCAATACGGATAATAATAGCACGCCCTTATGAGCGTGCCAATGAAGTATCTTATTTTTTGATATGTGGTATTCTATAAAAATCTTGTTTGTTATTTTTTCCAGTTATTAATTCATACACTAATCCTGCTCTAATATCCAATTCTGCAATCTTCTGATGCTCTTTTTTCAAATTACTGATGACAGGAGAGCTAACCATTTTACGTTGTTGCTTCATGAATACTTGCCCTACTTTATTAAATCCCAAAATCCTTAAATAAGGTTGTTCCCAACTTTGTGTTACTTCTGCTTCGGTTAATTGTAAGAGTACATAAACACATAAGCGCTGAATTCTAGTCCAAGTAAATCGTTTGGTTTTAACTAATGTTACAAATTCTTCAAACGAATTAGCTTTTAATACCATCTCTTTTAAACGATATTCTATGCCTTCAACCATCTGATAAATTGATCTTAGTTCCTCTTCTGAGTTGACCATCAACTGATACTTTAAGAACGGCCAAGCTTTTTCCCAGTCAATCGGATCGTTCCCCTTTAGGTCGTTAAGTGTTTCGACTGGTATCACATCAGCTAAATCCTCAAATTTATCAGCTAATACAGCTTCTCGAATAGCCGTAGCACTTGCAAACTTGGTGCCATTCAGTTCTTTATCGTGATAGTTAGAGACTTGGCGTTTTATTGGAAACAGTGACATAGGTTTAGCATATTTTTGATTTTCTTTAGCATAACTCATCCCTAATATATGATTAGGTGATTGATTTGACACCGGCCAATCTGGTAGCAACAGTCGGTACACTTCATTCATTTGTTGCGGATAACTTAATCCTAGATGATTCAGCGACTGAAAGGTTTCATTAATTTCATTTTGATTTTCTTCATTAAAGCGTGCAAATTGATCATAGTCTAATTCCTCTTCACTATCCGTCCCAAAGCATAGTGAGGACACGCCTAGTTCATGCAGCACTCTAACTGCTCCTTTGGCAAAATAATCTGCAGACTGAACAGCTGAAGCGACTGGTAATTCAATAACCAAGTCAGCACCGTTTTCAATAGCTTCCTTTGCTCTTGTCCATTTATCAAGTATTGCTGGTTCCCCTCTTTGTAAAAAATTTCCACTCATAACAGCCACTACTACATCTGCTTGACTTGCTTCATGCGCCATTTCTAAATGATACTGATGACCATTATGAAAAGGATTATACTCCACAATAACACCACAACTTTTCAACATATTTTTCACCTCTTTTTAGTCCTCTTTAATGATTAATTTAGGCCATCTAATCTGCCAATCCTTCGACACTACTCTCTTTTTATAATACGCTAAATGAGTTAAGGACTCACTAAAACTAGGTGTTGGTCGCACTATCCCTGTTATATTATCTTCCCATCCAAATGGTGCTATTAATTGTAACCTACCATTTTTGAGATACGCTCCAACAGCTGTACATCGTTCTGGAAAATTAGATATTGCATCTTCAACTGACTTGTAAGGAGTTTGGTTTGGATGATGAACGTGCATATACACTTGATTTTTTAATTCCCATTGATAGTTAGGAGTATTACTATTTAATTCTTTCTCTCGCTTCAGCGTCTCATCGTAACTCATCTCTGGATCAAAGAAAATAACATCCACATCAGTCAAAATCTTTGAGCCTTTTGAGTCCTCGAACAACTCTTGCCAAATTAAATTCCGAATAGTGCCTGCGCACAAGCATCCTTCTTTTAAATTTAACTCTTCGATAATCGTTAACACGTCCATGATTTCTTGATTATTTTCTATAATTTCTCTTACTTTAGTTTCAAACATGCTTCATCACACACCTCATCAAAAAAAGACTTGAACTTTTGTCCAAGTCTTTCTATAAGTTTCCTGATTAAAAGTTATGTTTAGTTTAACACGATTAATCGTTTAACGCTTCAATATATTTGTAGACTTCTTGTCCTGCAATACTACCATCTCCAACAGCTGTTGCGATTTGGCGTAATACTGTTGCACGAACATCTCCAATAGCATAAATCCCAGGAACTGATGTTGCCATTGTAGCATCTGTCTCAATCCAACCTTCTTCATTAGTAATCCCTAATGATTTGAATGGCTCTGATAATGGGTCTAGTCCTACATAAATGAAGACACCATCTGCATCCATCTCAGTGACATCGCCTGTCTCAACATTTTTCAAACGTAGTCCTGTCACTTGGCGGTCATTTCCTACAATTTCTTCTACCGTTGTATTCCAGATAAATTCCATTTTTTCGTTATTAAACGCACGCTCTTGTAAAAGTTTTTGTGCTCTTAATTTATCACGGCGGTGAATAACGGTTACTTTAGAAGCCACTTGAGTTAAATAGCTCCCTTCTTCGACCGCTGAATCTCCTCCACCAATCACAATTAAGTGTTTGTTACGGAAGAATGGGCCATCACAAACCGCACAGTAAGAAACACCACGTCCGCCAAATTCTTCTTCACCAGGAACGCCTAATTTACGATGTTCTGAACCAGTTGCAATGATAACTGTTTTTGTATCATAGCGTGCATCATCAGTTACAACAGTTTTATAATCGCCGTGGTCTTCAATTCCTGTGACAAAGCCATAAGCATGCTCTGCACCAAAGTTACTTGAATCTTCTAACATTTTACTTGCTAATTCAGGTCCTTGTACAACCCCAACACCTGGGTAGTTTTCAACTTCTGCAGTGTTATTCATTTGTCCACCTGGGATACCGCCTTCAAGTACCATTACAGATAACTCAGCACGAGAAGCATATAACGCGGCAGTCATCCCACCAGGTCCTGCTCCAATAATAATTACGTCACGCATTTAGACACATCCTTTAAGTTAATTTCTTCTATTACTTTAACGTTATCCTCCTACTTTGTCTACACTTCTGCCTACATTTATAACTGACAGAGTTAATAATTTTTCTGTCACTTTGACCAAATTTCTTTTTTTCTTCCATATCCCTCAGATACTATTGACTTTGAAAGCTATTACTATAAAATTACACTTAGTAGTTTTTAAAGTTATCAATTTATGAACACAAATAAAACAACCTATTATAAAGGGAGGAATTCTATGCCATCTAAATTCAAACTAAATATTTCAGATAAAGAATTGATATTTCTAAGCTGGCCAATTTTCGTAGAGATTTTTCTACGTGTTATTATCGGTAATATCAATGTCTTTATGATTTCCAGTCACTCTGAACCTGCCGTTGCGGCCGTTGGAGCAGCGAACCAGCTGCTTAACTTGTCCGTTTTTGTCTACGGCTTTATCACCGTCGGAACTCAAATCATCATCGCTCAATTAATAGGAGCGAAACGTCGAGGGGAAATTCCAACGGTTATCACAACTGCTCTATTCGGTTCCGTTGCAATTGGTGCGACAATCAGTTTAGTCTTTATCCTATTCCCTAGTCAGTTGCTTCAATTTATGAACCTTGATGCTGATTTGGTTAACATCGGAAAAGGCTACATTCAAGTCTACGGCGGAAGCTTATTCATCTCTTCGATTACTGCGACAATAGTTGCTGTTTTAAGAAGTCATGGGCTAACTCGTCCAGCTTTACTGATTCCAATGACATCAAGTATCTTAGCTGTTATTGGAAATTACTTTGCCTTGTACAGCCCATTCGGCTTACCAAACTTTGGTGTAAATGGCTTAGCTTGGGCAAGTGTTTTCGGGAATACAATGGGCTTAATCATTGCTTCTCGTTTACTTATCAAGCATGTTAAATACAACATTTTAAAAACGCATCCGAAATTATTCTCAGTCCCTTATATTAAGAGTATCCTAACACTAGGTCTGCCTTCATCAGGTGAGGCTTTCTCTTACCAAGCTGCTCAAATCGTCGTAACGATGATTGTGGCATCTCTTGGTCAAAGTGTTCTCGTTGCTAAATCATACATCACGGCGATTACACAATTTGTCTACCTGATTGCCAATTCATTAGCACAAGGGAATCAAATCATGATTGGACGTAAAGTTGGGGCGCGTGAATTAGATGATGCATACACACGTGGGATTCGTACGATTGTCATCGCCACATGTTGCTCACTTGTGATTAGTATTTTAACATTCATCTTCATTGAACCAATCATGGGAATCTTTACTACCAACCCTGAAGTTATCGAAATTGCAAAATGGGTCTTCTTAGTAGATATTCTGCTTGAAGCAGCTCGCTCAATTAACATGGTGATGGTAAATGCACTTAATGCCTCTGGCGATGTCAAATTCCCATTATTCGCAAGTTTAATGGTCCTTTGGGTAATTAGCTTACCATTCTCTTATGGTCTAGCTATCAAAGCTGGTCTTGGTTTAGTTGGTGTATGGATTGCCTACTCTATCGATGAAATACTCCGGAGTTTCTTAATGATTTACCGGTGGAAATCAGGTGTCTGGCGTACCAAATCAACTATCGTTCAAAAATAAAAAAAGTGTTCCCTAACGGGAACACTTTTTTTATTCGCTTTTTTGTAGACGATACATATCGTAGTACAATCCCTCTTGTTCAATCAATTCATCATGATTACCACGTTCTACGATTGAGCCTTTTTCTAAGACTAAAATCAACTCCGCATCACGAATAGTTGAAAGACGGTGAGCAATCGCTAAAGTTGTCCGACCTTTACGCATTCGTTTCAATCCTTCTTGAATTAAACTTTCGGTCTCTGTATCAATATTAGCTGTTGCTTCATCTAAAACTAAAATCTTAGGATCCGTTACAATCGTTCTAGCAAATGAAATCAATTGACGTTGCCCACTAGAATAACTGGCACCACGCTCAATAACTTTCGCATGATAGCCTCCCGGTAATGATTCAATAAATTTATCTGCTTGAACAAATTCCGCAGCTGCTTTAATTTCCTCATCTGTAATAGTTTTATCTAACAACCGAATATTGCCAGAGATATCACCGTAAAACATAAAGGCATCTTGTAAAACTAACCCCATCTTACGACGAAGCTCCTCCATTGGGTACTCTCTAATATCACGGTCATCAATTAAAATCTGACCTTCATAGAATTCATAAAAACGCATCATCACATTTATAATCGAACTTTTACCACTTCCTGTATGACCTACTAAGGCCACTGTTTCACCTGGATTTGCGACAAAGCTAATGTTATTTAAGACGTTATGTTTGCCATCATAAGAAAAGCTCACATTACGAAATTCAATTTTACCTTCTACTATTTCTTCACTTGCATCAGGATTTTGACTTGGTGCTAATTCGTCATAATCCATAATTTTAAGGATACGGCTTCCTGCTACCATTCCATCTTGAAAGACACTTAGAGAATCCATCATATTAATCATCGGTTGGAAAAACGCACGAACATAAGAAATAAAGACAAAAATCAGCCCGACTTCTAATGGTTGAGTCAGAGATGAATACCCAAAATAACCAAGTACCATCGCAATCGCTAACGCAACTAATAAGTTGATAATCGGTGCTAAAAGCAATGAATTGGTCTTAATCATTTGGAAACGCGTTTTTAAATACTCATCATTTGTCTTTTCAAACTCTTCTTCTAAACGTTTCTCTTGTCTAAACTGCTGAATAATACTCATACCTGAAATCGATTCGTTTAACTTAGTATTCAACTGACTTAACTTTTCACGCATATTACGGTAAACACGTGAGCTGAATTTTTGGTAAAACCAAATCACTAATATTAAAACAGGTAAAAATAACAGGGCTAGTCCAGCTAGCGTTGGACTAATCGTGTACATTGCAATAACAGATGTTGTCACACTGAAAATTCCAGTTAAGACGTATAAGAAAACGTACCAGAAATCAAATAACGACTCGGTATCATTCGTTACTCTAGACACTATTGAACCAGCTGGCGTTTGGTCAAAGTAACGCATTCCCATTGACTGAACTTTTTTAAACAACTGACTTCTAATATGTTGGAAAGTATTTGTCGATGCCACAGAATACAAGTACAGTTGAAAGAACCAAATAAAAGCTTTAACCATAGTTGCAACCAAGTATAACAAGGCAAAATATAACACAATTTGTGCCGTTGCACTCTGTGGTTTTAGATAGCCATCTATTAAGACTTGGATGATTTTAGGCATCATAATATTAACAATTGACAATACAATAGATAATACAATAGAGGTTATAAATTGCCATTTAAAAGGAGTCGCATAGTGTAATAATCGTTTGACAATCGTCACTTGTTCTTTGACTGGTATTGATTTAGACCAGGCATTTTCATTTGTCTGATTTTGATTACTCATCGGCGCTACCTCCTTCAATTTTATTTTCTAATTGCTGTTGTTCATACATTTTCGTGTACCAGCCGTTTAATGCTAGTAGCTCTTGATGAGTCCCACGTTCAATGATTGTTCCCTCATCAATCACAATAATTTCTTCTGCATGCATCACACTACTTAAACGGTGAGCTGCAATGATTGTCGTTTTATTTTGACGTTCTTCTTTTAGATGACGTAAGATTTTTTCTTCTGTTTTTGCATCTACAGCTGACAGTGCATCATCTAAAATTAGTAGTTCTGGTTCTGTAATAACAGCTCTCGCGATAGATAAACGCTGTTTTTGTCCCCCAGATAATGAGACACCACGCTCTCCTACCATCGTATCGTAACCTTCTGGCATTCCTTTAATATCCGAATGAACTGCCGTTAACTCTGCAGCAGCTTCCACTTGGGCTTGCGTGGCTCTAGGTTCACCAAAACGAATGTTATCACGAATGGTCATTGAGAATAGGAAATGATCTTGTGGGACATACCCAACAGCATTTAAAATCGAATCAAATGAATACTGTCTGATATCCGTCTCGCCAAAAGTAATGTTTCCTTTATACTGGTCATATTCACGCATAATTAATTTAAGAAGTGTGGTCTTCCCTGCACCGGTCTTACCTACAACTCCTAAAGTGTGACCTTCTGATAAATGAATTGCGATGTCTTTTAATGTCGCATGCTCTGACTTATCATAGCTAAATCTGTCAATATTAATCGCTAAATCACCTTTAGCTGGTGCTTTAATCGCATTATCAGGCTCAATAATAGTTGAACGTTCTGAAAGTAATTCTTGAACACGGTCGTAACTCGCATTCCCTTTTTCCATAACATTAAACAAACGACCTATGGCAAACATTGGCCAAATTAACATTGAAATATAATCAATAAATGTAACTAGCTGTCCGATTGTAATATCACCAGACATAATAAAACTACTCCCTACAATAATCGTTAAAATATAAGATAACCCAATAATTAATGTAATAAGCGGGTCAAATAGTGAATCTAAACGCATAACTTTTTTTATCTTACCAATAGCGTCATTAATTTTTGAATCAAACTCTTCGATATCTTCTTTTTCTTGACCAAATGTTTTAATGACTTTAATGCCCGTGATACTTTCTTGGGCCTTATCGTTGATACTTGAAAAAGCCTCTTGTTGCACTTTAAAAGCATCGTGTAATTTACTACCTAATTTTCTAGAAGTAAACGCTAGTAAGGGCAGTGGGATTAAAGCAATTAGCGTTAAACGCCAATCGACAAAGAAAATCATTGCTAAGATGGTTACTCCGCCATTCACCATTGAATCAGCAAATGTTAAAATACCTGCTCCTGCTACATTTTGAATAGCCGTCAGGTCATTGGTCGCATGAGCCATCAAATCTCCTGTACGGTATTTTTGATAAAACTGATTGTCCATCTCTGTAAAATGATGGAACAATTGGCGTCTCATATTTTTTTCGAGCTTAGCTGCACTTCCCCAAATATTTGTACGCCAGATATAACGTAATAAATACTGTAGAATACCGACGACAACTAATAATCCAATCCACATCGCCAGTCGTTTAACGGTCAACTTTCCAGTACTGATTTCATCAATAACTAAACCAATTACACGTGGCGAAATGATTTGTAGAAAAGAAACTAAAATCAATGACGTGACACCAATAATGTAAGCTTTTCGTTCTTGTTTAAAGAACCAGCCTAATTTTTTGAAAATACTCATTCTATCTTTCACTCCTTTACCTGTTTTTAGGATAAAGAAAAAACGGATAGACGTAATCTACCCGTTTTTTAATCTACTAAACTAAGCCAACTATTTTTTAGTTGGTTTAGAGGCTTGATTTTTCATACTTTGTGCCATTTGACGAATTTTTTTCTCAGATGGTTTTTGTCCCATTTGCATCATCATCATACGCAACATATCCTCATTAACGGGAGGATTTTTTTTCAAATAGTCTTCCATATATTTACGTGCAAGGAAGAATCCTGCTACTGCACCAATAATTAACGCTAAGATAACTAATAAAATAACTAAACCTGTGCTCATTTCTTTTACTCTCCTTCCTTTAAACTCATTGTGACTTACTAATTAATTGTACTAAAAAAGCCACCAAATGGAAAGTTAAAACTTATAAATTATAACATTGTTTTTTACTTCATTAGTCGTTAGCAATATCTTCTAACAGATTTTCATTGAACACACCTGAACGTAACATCGCGATTTCATGTTTGTAGGGTGCTTTAGCTGTTTTTTTGTCCTCACCAACATAAGGCGTTTCAAGAATTTTTGGTAAATTCTCTAATTTAGGATGATGAACGATTTTATTCAATGCCTCGAAACCAATTTCACCAAACCCGATATTAGCATGACGGTCTTTATGCGCTCCTCGAACATTTTTAGAATCATTAACATGAATAACTTTCAATTTATCCAAACCGATTATACGGTCGAATTCATCTAAAACAGCATCAAAGTCTGTCACATCATACCCTGCATCATGAATATGGCACGTATCTAGTGTTACCGATAATTTATCTTTAAGAGTAACGCCTTCAATAATAGCCGCAATTTCTTCAAACGTACGCCCAATTTCAGTTCCTTTTCCTGCCATTGTTTCAAGAGCGATTTGTGGAATTTGGTCTTCGGTTAGAACTTCATTTAAGCCCTTAACAATTTGAGCAATCCCAGCTTCCGGGCCCGCTCCCACGTGTGCACCTGGATGCATTGTGATTTGTGTTGCACCTAAAGCTTCAGCGCGTTGAATTTCTTCTCTTAGAAATTGAGTGGCAAAAGGGAAGTTTTCTGGCTTGATTGTATTTCCTAAGTTAATAATATAAGGCGCATGAACGACCATATCTGAAAGTCCAGCTTCTTTCATCATTAATTGACCTTTTTCAATATTCATATCTTCTATTGCTTTACGTCTTGTATTTTGAGGTGCCCCTGTATAAATCATAAACGTACTTGATTCATAACTCGCTGCTTGTTCAGCTGCACCTAATAACATTTTTTTACCACTCATACTTACGTGTGATCCTATTAACATTTTATTTCCTCCGATACACTCTATATTTAAACTTATTATCGATTAGTATTACCCTACAACTTTAAGCTATTTTCTACTACAGAACAACCTTATTGCCTACTATTTTTGCACAATTTATTAAGTTTTTATGTAATATCCTTCTATTATCAAACAGAACAACTACAAATACTAGGAATGACTGGTATTTTTTGCTATAATTAACTAATATATTTTAGATTTCGAGGTGGAAAATTCGTGTCAATGTTTAAAAGACGTTCAATAAATCGACAACAAGACAAACAGTCTCAAAAAGTAGCAGTGATTGATTCCCCTGCAACACTCTTTAATGTTATATTTGGGGTTTTAAAATCTCTTATTTTCTTCTTTATCTGTATCTTTGTATTATTAGGTGTATTAGGTATTGGTATTGGTGCAGGTTATTTTGCTTTCCTAGTATCAGATACCAACGTCCCAACAAAATCTGAATTAATTTCAAAGATTAATAATTCCGCTCAGATTTCAAAAATCACTTACCAAAATGATGAAAAAGTATCTGATATTAAATCTGACCTACTCAGAACGAAGGCAGCATCAAAAGAAATATCACCTTTAGTTAAACAAGCTTTAATCTCTACAGAGGATGAAAATTTCGAACGACATGAAGGTGTCGTACCCAAAGCAATAATTCGTGCACTCGTATCTGACTTAACAGGTTTTGGTGGCGCATCTGGTGGTTCAACAATCACTCAACAATTAATCAAACAACAAGTATTAACCAATGAAACATCATACAAACGTAAAGCCAATGAAATATTACTAGCATTAAAAGCAGAAAAATATTTTACCAAAGATGAAATAATTACCGCCTACCTGAATGTTTCACCTTTTGGTAGAAATAACTCCGGACAAAATATTGCAGGGATTCAAGAAGCAGCATTTGGTATTTTTAATAAAAAAGCAGCTGATTTGAATCTACCTCAAGCCGCATTTATCGCTGGCCTACCTCAAAGTCCAATTGTCTACAGTCCATTTGATGGTGCTGGTGATATTAAAGAGGAAGACAATCTATCTTTTGGTTTAAAACGTAAAAATCATGTGCTGTTTAACATGTATAAAGAAGGGTTTATCAAACGTGGTGAATATGAAGAGGCACTTTCATATGACATCACCAAAGACTTTAAACCTCAAGAAAATATTCAAGCTAATACAAGTAGTTTCTTATACCAATATGCGTTTCACGAAGCTGCATTAAAATTAATGCCCATCTATTATGAAGCCGATGGTTTTAAACGTAAAGAAGTAGAAGAAAATGAAGCTAAATTCCAGCGCTATTACGATATTGCAACACAAGAATTACGAAATGGTGGTGTTACTGTAAAAACTACGATTGATCAAAAAGTATACACTGCACTTCAGGAGGCTGAAGCAACCTATGCACCGAAAATCGATGACGGCCGTGGAACTATTCAAAATGGTAGTGCAATGATTGATAATCAAACAGGACGAGTAATCGCCTTCGTAGGTGGTCGTGATTTTAAATCAAATCAAAACAATCACGCTACTCAAACAAGACGTTCACCTGGTTCAACAATTAAACCACTCATTGCTTATGCACCTGCTATTGATGTAGGTTTAATTGGTAGCGAATCAATGTTATCCAATAACTCTAGAAAATACCGTGATGGACACCAACTTAGAAACTACTCTGGTAAGAAAACCACTGGTTTTGAAACAGTTCGCGAAGCCCTACGTGTTTCTGATAACGTGCCTGTCGTAGAACTTTACCAAGAGTTACTTAAAGTAGCGAATCCAAAAGATTATTACGATAAAATGAATATGGTTATGGATGAAAAAGAATTTAAATACGAATCTATTCCCGTAGGTGGAACAGATTATGGACCTACCGTTTTGGAACAGACCAATGCATTTGCTACTTTAGCTAATGAAGGAAAATACGCTGAAAATTACGTGATCGATAAAATCATAGATAGTGAAGGTAATACTTTATATGAACATAAAGTAAAACCTGTTGAGGTATACTCGAAAGCAACTGCCTCTATTATGAATGATATGATGAGAGACGTTGTTAATAAAGGAACTGGTGTGGATGCCAAGAAATATATGGAAGAAATGGCAAGCGGTGCTCATAAAGGCGACTGGGTTGGTAAAACTGGTACATCTCAAGAATTCAGAGACTATTGGTTTATCGCTTCAACACCTGGTGTCACAATCAGCTCATGGATAGGTTACGATGATAATACCCCTCTTTATAAAGAATGGGATAAACGTAATAAAGAGCTTTGGGCCCGTCTAACAACTGCTGCCTATATGGCAAATCCTGACCTATTTAAAATTGATAAAAAATTCAAACTAGATACAACTGTAAAAAAAGAAAAAGTTTCTAGTTTTACTGGCCAAAAACCTGGTAAAGTAAAAGCAAACGGCTATACACAACAAACGCCTGGTAAGGAGATTGACTCACTTTGGGCCAAAAAAGGACCTGAAAAATCTACCTTTAGATTTGGTATTGGGGGTACTGATCAAGACTACAAAGATGCATGGAATAATCCCTATGGTTCCGTTACTTCCACACCGCCTGTAGCTTCACCTGCTCCTACACCAGCACCAGCACCAGCTCCGGCTCCAGCTCCAGCTCCGGTTCAAAATTATAATAATGGCTACACGAATTATAACAATTATAATACCTACAATAATGGCTACACGAACTATAACAATAACTATAGACGTTAAAAAAAAGCTTGAGGATTTCTCCTCAAGCTTTTTTATTTAGTTGAACCACGTTTTACAATATTATGTGGCAACACAATTGTTTTTTCTTCTACATCTTCTTTATTCATTAATTTAGTCAAAAGACGCATTGATACAGCACCCATATCATATAATGGTTGACTAATACTCGTTAAGCGAGGTCTCGCCATGTCAGTTAATACAGTATTATTACTTGTAATAATTTCAAACTCTTCTGGTACTTTAACACCCTTATCTTGTAAGCCATTCATAATTCCTACTGCTAATTCATCATCTACAATATAAGCTGCAGTTGCCCCGCTATTGATAATACGCTCGGCAAGTTTTTCTCCTGCTTTATATTCATAAGGTGTTTCAAAAACTAACCCTTCAGTAAATGTTAGTTTTGCTTCTTTCAAAGCTTTTTTATATCCTGCTAAGCGATCTTGACCGTTAATTGGATCAACTAATGCGCCACTGATAAAGGCAATTTTTTCATGTCCATTTTCTGCTAAAACAGCTGTTGCTTCTTTAGAGGCAGCATGGTAATCAATATTAACTGATCCAACTTGTTTATCCGGATCAATTGAACCTGCAAGTACAACAGGTGTCTTAGAACGTGAAAATTCGGCTCTGATTGAATCTGTAATATGATGACCCATGAAAATAATTCCATCTACTTGTTTTGCTAGCAGGTTATTTAAAACATTTACTTCTTTTTCATCATTACCATCTGAATTAGCTAATATAATATTATACTTATACATTGTAGCAACATCATCAATACCACGTGCTAATGATGAGAAATAAATATTACTTACATCAGGAATAATAACTCCTACCGTTGTAGTTTTTTTACTTGCTAAACCACGAGCTACTGCATTAGGACGATAATCAAGACGATCAATTACCTCTAATACTTTTTTACGCGTTGCTGGTTTTACATTTGGATTACCATTGACAACACGAGAAACTGTCGCCATTGAGACATTTGCTTCACGCGCAACGTCATAAATTGTAATTGTTTGTTTTTCCATAATAATTCTCCTTTAATTTAGCAATAAAATTCCAAAAATCTAGTTTATGAAAACGTCTCTTTTTTTCTGAAAAATCTATTTACATTTCTTTAAACTAAGATTAACAAATTTCCATCACCATTGCAAGCGTTTTTATTCATATTTTCATGAAACTTTATGTTTTCTTTCAATAAAGAAAAAAAGAAAACCATTATTAAGAATAATGGTTTTCTTTTAAGCTATAAAATCTGATTAATAAACATAATAGGATTATTCGTTCCTTTAATCTTCTTTTGTTACATCTTCTAATATTTCATCAACTGTATCAGAAACTTCTTCAGCATCCTCTGCTACTTCTTCAGTTGTTTCAGACAAATCAATAATAATATCTTCTTCTTTTTCCTCTAATTCACGGTCCATCAGATCCATCGCTTCTTCAAACGACATCATATCCTCATCTGTTGATGGTTTAACTTTTTTAGCAAGCTCAGAAGATTGATTTTTAATAGTTGTAAAAGCATCATTAGATGTTTTTACCGCTTTATCTTTCAATGTAGACGCCTTACTAATTGCCTGATTGACGAACTCTGGATTATTTTCATTAGAAGTAAAGTCATTCGTTTTTTCTGTTAACTCATCTCTTAAATCTTTACCTGATTTTGGTGCAAATAATAAAGCTGCTGCGGCTGCCGCTGCTCCCCCGATTATTAAACCTGATAAAAAGCCATTTGATTTTTTACTCATCCTAATTCCTCCTAAGACTTATTTTTTGAATGTTTTCCATGCTGTACGACTTAATTTTGTTGCAAGAGAAGCTTTTGCTGCATTAGAACCAATAACACCAACTTTACTTGCGACATTACGACTTGATTCATTTAAATCTGATACGCTAGTACTTAAATCGGCCACTGCTGTAAATAACGGATCAATTGTTTCTACTTTTTGATTAACATCTGCTAATAATGTATTGCTCTTCATCAATAAATCTTCTACTTGAATTGTTAAAACATTAACATCTTTTGTTACTGATTGAATTGTTGTATTTGTTTCATCAATCATTACCGTCGCCTTTTCAATAGCTTCATTTGTTGACGTAATTGTCTTAACAATTTTTGGTAATGTCATAACACAACATATTATGATTACGATAACTAAAATTACAAACGCAATTGCTGCGATTAATGCTGCGATTTCTCCACCTGTCATAGTTATAATCCTTTCTCTACGTTCTATGTCTATTTTTCATTATTAGCATACCACCTATGGTAAAATATCTCAATTAAAAAAAGAATAAAGCTCCTATTTTAGAATTTTTCTTTTTTCTGATACAATAAAAATAAGGAGTGATTATATGAATCTATCTAATTATTATTTATTAAATTTTGTGGTCTATGGTGAAACAACTTCCAATGATACTACAGAAAAAATTTCAAATCTAAAAAGGGTATGGCAATCTATTGATTGGGATAACTTTATTTCTCTCTCTCTTTCTAAAGGCTTTAGCTTAATCCTTGCACTATTTATCATTGCACTCATTATGAAACTCGGAATCCGCCTCATCAAAAAAGGATTTGCTAAATATAAAAAAAGAGACATCTATAGTGCAAGCCGAGTTGATACTCTAGAGAAACTAACCACTAATGCCTATCAATACACACTCTATTTTGTACTACTTTATACTATTTTATCCATCTTTGGAGTTCCTGTCGCCTCATTAATTGCTGGTGCTGGTATCGCTGGTATAGCAATTGGGCTTGGAGCACAAGGATTTATTAATGACCTATTAACTGGCTTCTTTATTATTTTGGAACGCCAAATAGATGTTGGTGACCATGTCATCATTGGAGAAATAGAGGGCTTTGTTCAGGCTGTTGGTCTGAGAACAACACAAGTCAAAGGTGCAGATGGTACCCTTCATTATATTCCAAATGGACAGATTACTATTGTAAGTAACTTGTCTCGTGAGAACATGCTAGCGCTCATTAAGCTACGTATAAAACCTGATACTGATATACAAAAAGTATCTGACATTATCGCTAAAGTTAACGATGAACTTCTACCTCGCTATCCAGAGATTAAAGAAGGCCCTATCAACAAAGGGCTCGTTGACCTTGGAAATGGGAACTTTGCGATTAAAATTATTATCTATACTCTTAATGGGAGTCAATTTAAAGTTCAAGCTGATTTCTTAGAGGCTTATCTAGAAGCTTTAACTGAGGCTGGTATTGAATTACCACAATCGCCACTTCCTCTTACCCCAATTTAAAAACACCTGCCAAATGGCAGGTGTTTTATTTTTCAACTAATTCATAAGTACTTTCAAGTGAATGGGCTAAATGGTTAACCGATTTTAAAATTTCACGTCTTGTCACAATTCCCGCAAAACAGTTCTCATCATCAACGACCGGTACAAATGGGTGATCCACTAGTAAATGCATAATATATTCAATATCATACGGTAACGAGATAGTTTTGATAGTAGTATCCATCACATCTTTTACCAAGCGATCATTTAAGTTATCCGGATCAATTTCTGTTAAATCAAACATAGCATCCATTATGTGAGATAAACCAATTAAACCAACTATCTCACCTTTTCTATTTAGAACTGGAATTCTGCTATAACTCACTTTCGACAAAACAAGTAAGGCATGGTTTAAAGGATTTTCATCCATGACATGCGCCACTTTTTCATCTGGAATTAAAAAACAGTCCTCATTTTCTAGCAGTAACTCTTTAACTTTATTTCCAATCATGAAAAATCCTCCTTAACCACTTTAGAACTCCTCTTAATTTTAACTTATATCAGTAATAGTTCCATTATTTTCACTATTCCTTAAGACAATTTAATCTTTTCGAAAGTTTCGTGACAATTCTTCAATACATTTATGATTTCGTTCATAATACGACACACTATATCCTTGTTCTGTCGTCTCTACAATCGCATAAGTCTTATATGAATACATCCCTCTCGGCTGTGAGATACTTCCAGGGTTTAAGATTAAGACATCATCTATACGTTCCACACCTAATTTATGAGTATGACCATAGAAAGCAACTGTAGCACCGACTTCTTTTGCACGGTAAACAAGATTATTTAATGTTTGATTAACATTAAGTAGATGACCATGAGCAATAAAAATTTTGTCTTCTTTCATATCAACTAACTGTTCTTTTTTGAAGCGAGGGTCAAAATCACAGTTACCAGTCACAACAATAAAATCTTGCCACAATTCATCTGTCGGTTCTAGTTCCGAATCCCCACAGTGAAACATGCCATCAACCTTACCTCTATAGGTATTAGCTAAATCAACTAAACAATCACGATCGCCGTGGTTATCACTTACCACTAAATACTTCATATCTTAAACTCCTTTATACCACTCATCCCAAGCACTATCTAATGCTTTAATAGCTTGTGCTCTATGACTGATTTTATTTTTTTCAGAACCTGATAATTCTGCCATTGTTTTATTTAAAGAAGGCACTAAAAATAACGGGTCATACCCAAAACCATTATCGCCACGAGGAATAGCTAAAATTTCACCTTTAACTTCTCCTTCAACCACTAAACTCTCTTTACCTGGAGCTGCCACAGCAAGTGTACAGTGGAATTTAGCTATTCGTTCTGTTTGTGGGATATCTGTTAGCTCATGCATTAATTTGGCATTATTGGCAGCATCACTTTTCAATTTACCCGCATATCGTGCTGAATAAATACCTGGTTGCCCATTTAAAGCATCGACCATCAAACCTGAATCATCTGCCAAAACTAAACAATTAAACTGTCTAGAGATTGTTTCTGCTTTAAGTAATGCATTTTCTGCGAATGTTTTGCCTGTTTCTTCTACTTCAGGTACATTTGGGAAATCTAATAAGGTTTTGACATCCAAACCTTTTTCCTTGAAGATAGCTTCAAATTCTTTTGCTTTTCCTTTATTTCCTGTAGCGATTAAAATAACAGATTCATCTCCAGCTTCCATATCTGTTGATTGAGGAGCTAATACTTCTTTTTGTTTAGCAATTAATTCTTTTATCCCTAAATCTCCAACTTGTAAGAGTTGATTTAATTCTGCTACTGTAAACGTTGATTCTTCTCCAGTTCCTTGAATCTCTACAAACTCTCCAGATTCTGTCATAACAAGGTTCATATCCACCGCTGCAGCTGAATCTTCAACGTAGTCTAAATCTAGCACTACTTCTTTCGTGGGAAGTACCCCAACACTAACAGCTGCCAAGTGTTCTTTTATTGGATTTTCTGTTAACTCACCTGATTCAATCAATTTTTCAATAGCTAATGACAAAGCGACGAATGCTCCAGTAATACTCGCAGTACGAGTTCCACCATCCGCTTGGATAACATCACAATCGACGATGATTGAACGTTCACCTAATTTTTCTAAATCAACAACACTACGAAGTGAACGGCCGATTAGACGTTGGATTTCCATCGTACGCCCTGTAAGCTTCCCTTTCGCGCTCTCACGTCTGTTACGCGTATTAGTCGCGCGTGGTAACATGCTGTACTCTGCCGTCACCCATCCGCTACCTTGCCCTCTTAAAAAAGGAGGGACTCTGTCTTCTAACGTCGCCGCACAAAAAACCTTTGTATCTCCAAAAGAAATTAAAACAGAACCTTCCGGGTGTTTTAATACATCTTTTTCAATTGTTACTTTTCTCAATTCATTATAATCGCGACCATCATGTCTCATTGATAATTCCCCTTTTTAATCTTGCTCTATTTTTGCTTTTTTAACTTCAACGTTTGATAATCCTAGCCAATCGGCAGCAATTTCTTCAAACATTGACACTGAACCTGTGGCATAAAATTCATGTGACAGGTCATTGCGTTTAGCTGGTGCTGCTATTTCAAAATAATCTAACAACATACTTATATGATCCACAGTCTCTGCTCCAGAATCAATTAGAGAAACACCACTTCCCATGACATTTTGAACCAATGGACGTAATAACGGGTAATGTGTACAGCCTAAAACTAAGCAATCAACCTTTTTTTCTTTTAAAGGTTTCAATGTTTCTGCTACCACCATTTTAGCAAGTGGTGTGTCATATTTTTTACTCTCTACAATAGGAACAAACTTAGGACAAGCTAGCTCTATTACTTCTGTATCAGGGGACTTCCCGTTTATAGTATTCCCGTAGGCATGGCTTGCTACCGTTCCTTCTGTACCGATAACTGCAATCCTATTATTTGAAGTACGTTTTATCGCTTCACTGCTACCAGGTAAAATTACTCCAATTACCGGTATATCAATTTCTTTTCTTAAAATATCAAGAGCCACTGCTGTTGCCGTATTACAGGCAATCACTAACATCTTAATATTTTTTTCTAATAAAAACTGCGTCATTTCACGCGTATATTGAATCACTTGTTCTACAGGTCTAGGTCCATAAGGGCAACGAGCCGTATCGCCTAAATAAATGACTTTTTCATTCGGTAATTGACGTAACGATTCTTTAACTACTGTTAAGCCACCTACTCCCGAATCAATAAATCCAATAGCATCAAGATTAGACATACTATTCCCTCATTTCTTTTTATTCTAACTACTCTATTTTCCCTTTTTTTGGCTGAGTTTTCAAGTGATTTGGCTAGTAATTAACAAACTATTAGACTTTATCATCTTGAACATCTAGCAATTAACTGTTATTTAATATAAAATAATAAGTAACTTAAAAATATGGAGGGTATTTCATTGAAAAATATGATTAATCAACTACAAAAATTCACATTACTTAGAATTTTAATCTTTATTGTCATTGGTTTTTTAGTTGTTTTAAAACCAAAACTAGTCTTTACAAGTATTATCTATACATTAGCCGCCTATTTACTTTTGATTGGGATTTTAAATCTCATTCAAGCAATTAAAGCATCAAAAGTCACACATACAATTTTAGGGCCTGAGTTTATTACAGCGTGCATGTACTTTTTATTTACTGTGATCGTACTTATTTTCTCAAAAGTCATTATTAGTATGCTGCCTTTTGTACTCGGTATTTTAATTGTTCTAAATGGTTTAGTTCAACTAACTACTGATCAAACTATTAAAGAAGTTAATCCTAGATATAGACTTGGTCATAATATCTATAGTGTCATTATTATTATTGCCGGCGTCTTACTTATATTCAATCCATTCTCAAGTATTATTCTGTTATTCAGAGTCTTCGGAGGAATCCTAATATTTATCGGTGTATCTGAAGCTGTAAGACTTTTAATGCAAAACAAGCAAAACTACTAGAACAAAAAAGATGGAAGATTATTCTTCCATCTTTTTTGTTCTAGTTTTTTAAAATAAAAAAACAACTAAACCGAAGTTTAGTTGTTTAAATTAGTAAAGTTATGGAATTAAGCTTTAACGATGTTAGTAGCTTGTAATCCACGTTGACCTTCTTCAACGTCGAAAGTCACTGCTTGACCTTCTTCTAAAGTTTTGAATCCTTCACCTTGGATAGCTGAGAAGTGTGCGAACACGTCTGAACCGTCTTCTTGAGTGATGAAACCGAAACCTTTGTCTGCGTTAAACCATTTTACTGTTCCTTGAGCCATTGTTGTTTCCTCCTGTTGCGCATAGCGCGTTTTATTGCAATAAATATCGATGCTACAAAAGAGGTGTCTCAAAACAATAAATGTTTAGCAACCTGCATGTGTATCTAACTTATTACATACTTAGTATACCTCACATTTATTAATAAGTAAAGGACTAAATAACATTAAATGAAAACATTATTTTCATTTCGTTCAAATACCTACTCTATCAACTGTTTCCGTAACTAAATATATTTTTTTAATTGGAGTTGAGAATTGACTTTGTTAAAACAATAGTCGGTTAGTGCCTGGGTTACAAGATCCGCTTCATCGAAATTACTCCATGTTATACTAATTTCACCGTATTTTTTATTAAGAGTTGATAAGGCTTGTTCTATATACAAAGTTGGTAATCTAAACTGGCGTATAATCAATGATTTTTTTCCTTCTTTATCAGAAGCTTCGTCTAAAACAAGTTCGCCTATTTTTTTATGGTTTAAAATAAAATCAAAACTTTCATTAAATACATTTCTATTTTGCCATGGTGTATCTTGGGGCTCCAATTGATCTTTACTCATTTCAATGTAAATATCAGATTTATTAAATTTAGAAACACTACCTTGATAGATACCTAAATCAGTCATAATAGAATAGCCACTGGCCATGTATAATTTCTTCGCTTTTGAATTCTCTGACAATACTTCAAATTTAATAACTTCTACCCCACAAGCTTTTGCTCTCTCTTCCATTTCAGTAAGCATCGCTTTAGCAACCCCTGACTGTCTTTCTGAAGGCCTAACACCCATTCCACCGACCCAAGCTGTCACAATACCATCAAACTCTCTAACTCCTATTAAAATAAGCCCTAGAAGCTTTTCTTCATCTTTCATAATAAAAGATAGTTCTTCTGATAATCCAAACTTGTTAAATCTAGCTTTAAGTGTTTCACTTGTCATTACCATAGGAGTTGGATAATCACTAAAACAATCATTCCACAATTCCACACTCTCTATGAGACTTACCTCATTAAAATTAATAGCTTTCATAGTCACTACACTCCCTTGTCATATATAAATAAAAAGAAAAGACTAACCCACTTGGCTAGCCTTCTATCTGTCAGATAATAAGTGATCTAATTTATCATTTATTGTCTCTAATTGTCTTTGTGTTGCACGCTCCATTTTTTGAGCTGCCTCAAGACGTCTCTTTTCATCTTCTAATGCTCTCATTTCTGCTTCTAAACGTCTTTTTTCCTCAAGTGTTTTTCGCGATTGCCCCAACTCTAATTCATATTTCAAATCTAAACAATTCATAAAGAAATCAGAGAGTATCGGAATCAGATTCAGTACTAGAGGTAATAATACATATACCAATTTCGAATCCAAATCACCCTTAAAAAATTGAGCATTAAAAACTGTCAATAAAACTGAAATTATTGATAGAAAATTCTTTAGTACTTTTTTAAAGGTCGATGAATTCAATTGAGAGTTATACATATATAATAATAAGCCTGCTACTACAACTGCTACACACCCAAATAAAATTTTTACAGATAATGTCGCACTATTAATAATTTGAGAAAAACAAACATACTCAAAGCCAATTATCACAACTACAACAAACACAAGTTGAATAATTGTATCTCTTACTTTTCTTAAATTGTCGTCCATATCCAAGATAACAGTCCCTCCAAACATTTACTTAACATTTCTATTATAACAAAAATAATCATCCCAAGATAGTATCTAACTACTTCTATTAGATACTTATTAATGGAGTGATTTTTTTCAAAAAATAATTTCGTTAACTGTTTATTAATATCTTATCTCTTAATATATATACTACGACCATTCTTTAAATAATTCTATTGCTTGAGCACGCGCTACTTTATGATTCACAATAGGCTCAGGATAATCACTCCCTATCACACACTTGTACTTATATTGATCAGAAAGAGTCATCTTTTGCGGCTCATGAATATAATTATCAGGAATATTTTTCAATTCAGGTAAGTATGCTCTGATAAAACTTCCCTTTTCATCAAATTTTTTCCCCTGTGTTGTTGGATTAAAAATTCTAAAATAAGGCACCGCATCTGTGCCTGTCGAGGCGGCCCATTGCCATCCTCCGACATTACTTGCAGAATCATAATCTATTAATTGTTTTGAAAAATACTCTTCACCTAAACGCCAATCTATCAATAAATCTTTTGTTAAAAATGAAGCGACTAGCATCCGCAATCGATTATGCATCCAGCCCGTTTGGTTTAATTGACGCATCGCCGCATCAATAATAGGGTAGCCAGTCTGTCCTTTTTTCCATGCTTCAAATTCTAAACACCCCTGGTTCCATGGAAAATTCTTATACTTTTCTTTCAATTCAGTATTGTGTTGATGAGGATTTTCAGCTGAAATCATATTATAAAAATCACGCCAACATAACTCCTTCAGAAAACTTTCTTTTCCAGCACTATCTTCCATGTTCCAGGCTGTGTGCCAAACTTTTCGAATTGAAATTTCCCCTGAACGAAGATATGATGATAATTTACTTGTACCTGATAATGAAGGAATATCTCGATTCTCATCATAATCATTCATCTTTTTTAATATA
Organism: Vagococcus fessus; assembly: GCF_003987565.1. Taxonomy (GTDB): domain Bacteria; phylum Bacillota; class Bacilli; order Lactobacillales; family Vagococcaceae; genus Vagococcus_D; species Vagococcus_D fessus. The sequence goes on along the minus strand of NZ_NGJY01000001.1, from coordinate 2,243 downwards.
AAGTCATTTAAGTATAATTCAGCCTGTTTAGAACCTACTTTATCTGAAAAATCATGTTGACTATTAAGAAGAAGTTTTTCAAAGTATTCTGATCCAGCTAAAAAATCAGTAGGATTAACAATAACTCTATCTTTAAAATTTTCAACTTTTAATTTAGAATAGACATTCTTTTGTAATTTACACCACTGCTTATAATAAGGTGTAAACATCTTATAAGAACTGCCATCTTTTTTCTTTATTTCAAATGCTCCATGTAAATGGGCATCCAATGTACTATTTATTTCAATGTTTTCTGAGTGAAAATACTCCATCATAATCTGATCCCTTTTAAACCCTTTCCCCCTCTCATCGCGATTGAAATAAACTTTACTCCAACTGGGATATTTTCTTTTAAGAGAACGAAATGACTCTAACGGTTCCCCGAATATAAAATGAATTGGGAATCCTTTATCTTTAGAACAATTAGCAAATTTTTGTAAAGCAGTAAAGAAATAATCATGATTCATCGTTCCGACTTTGAATTGGTCAGGATTAAGTTGAAACATACATAGTAGTTCATCATTATTTGTTAATTCTGCTAATGCCAATTTTAAAGCCGTATTATCATCCAAACGTAAATCTTTTCTAAACCACATAACTGATAATCCCATAAATTCCCTCCTTACTATTTTATCTTACTAAAGATTTTATAATAATAACAAGTTACGTGCTTACCCCTTTCTATTCTCTTTAATCAATAGCTACTAAGTGTGAAATATAGTTCTAAACGACTTGGACATGCAAATATATCTATACCACTGAACATATACTCTCACATCATAGAAAAGAATGAAAAAAGAAACTGATGCTATTAATCGACTTCTTCTAGATAGCTATAATGAATGCACCAATATTTTGAAAACATCTAAATAGTCTTAAATACACAAAAAAAAGAAACCTCTCGAAACGCTGTTATATCAACGTCTTGAGAGGTTTCTCTTTACTTTTAGGAAGTCCTGAAAGTACTTGTAATACCGGTGGCCGGGGTCGAACCGGCACGACCTTGCGGTCACAGGATTTTGAGTCCAGCGCGTCTGCCAATTCCGCCACACCGGCAAATTAAAAGGCGGTAACCGGATTTGAACCGATGATAAAGGTTTTGCAGACCTCTGCCTTACCACTTGGCTATACCGCCGTAAATATAAAAAAACTGGGCTAGCTGGATTCGAACCAACGAATGACAGAGTCAAAGTCTGTTGCCTTACCGCTTGGCGATAGCCCAAAAATAAAATAGGCGGATGATGGGAATCGAACCCACGCGTGTCGGAACCACAATCCGATGTGTTAACCACTTCACCACATCCGCCATATTAATATTTAATAATAAAAAGGGGCGGATGATGGGAATCGAACCCACGCATGTCGGAACCACAATCCGATGTGTTAACCACTTCACCACATCCGCCATATTTAATATTTAAAACAGGGGTAGTAGGAATCGAACCCACGCTGACGGTTTTGGAGACCGTAGTTCTACCGCTAAACTATACCCCTAACATGTAATGGAGGAAAGTGGATTCGAACCACTGAACCCTAAGGAACGGATTTACAGTCCGTCGCGTTTAGCCACTTCGCTATTCCTCCAAATGGTGGCTTGAGACAGAATCGAACTGCCGACACCTTGAGCTTCAATCAAGTGCTCTACCAACTGAGCTATCAAGCCTAATATAAAAACGGTCTGGACGGGACTCGAACCCGCGACCTCCTGCGTGACAGGCAGGCATTCTAACCAGCTGAACTACCAAACCATTATATATAAGTTTAATATATTTCTATATTAATGACCCGTACGGGAATCGAACCCGTGATACCGCCGTGAAAGGGCGGTGTCTTAACCGCTTGACCAACGGGCCTTAAGACACTATTTACTTTAAAACGGAGAGTAAGGGATTCGAACCCTTGAGACAGTTTCCCGCCTACACGCTTTCCAAGCGTGCTCCTTCGGCCTCTCGGACAACTCTCCAGGTTGATCTTACTTAAATCTATTTTAAAGTTACTCCGGCAGTAGGACTCGAACCTACGACATCATGATTAACAGTCATGCGCTACTACCAACTGAGCTATGCCGGAATAATAATATCTAAGCGTGGCAACGTCCTACTCTCACAGGGGGAAACCCCCAACTACCATCGGCGCTAAGAAGCTTAACTTCTGTGTTCGGCATGGGAACAGGTGTATCCTTCTTGCCATCGCCACCACACTTT